>CASEXH010000014.1 GCA_949291945.1 uncultured Bacillota bacterium
AACCGTTTTTAAAAATGAATGTAAAAGAATTTTCAGTTCATGTGTTTCACTGTTCAGTTATCAAGGTCCCTGTCTTGCGACAGCCATATTAGATTATCATATCTCTTCTGGCTTGTCAAGAACTTTTTTCATTTTCTTGAATTTTTTTCTTTCAAGTTTTTCTAGCTCTTTTCGACAGCTTTAATAGATTATCATAAGCTTCATTCTTTGTCAAGAACTTTTTTGATTTTTTCTTTAAAACTGTCAGCGGAGAAAGAGGGATTTGAACCCTCGCACGGCGTGAACCGTCTACACCCTTAGCAGGGGCGCCTCTTCAGCCACTTGAGTATTTCTCCATTGCCTGAATCATACGAGATAATTCAATTTTTTTGCTCTGCATGAGCAATATGTATTATACCTCTATTTCTTAAAATTTGTCAACTACTTTTTTATATTTTTTTACTTTTTACTTTATAGTATCTATTTAGCCATATGATTTTTAATAGAGAGAAACTCATGCAGCCTTGCTTGCAGAAGTTTTTCTCTATCGCAAGACGTAGAACGCTGATCCATAAACGAATAAATCACTGCCAGCGAAGCAGTGAATCTAAATTATTCCTGACATAATGAAATACCCTCCGTATAGGAAGAGACAAACCTCTCTTCTGCACGGAGGGTGTTTTCTGTTAATACGAACTTGCAGGCGTATAACTTTATCTTTCGTTTTCTTTGATGACCTTCTCTATTCTTGACTTTACTTCCTGGGCAATCTCCACCGTTTTCATATCTTTATATTCATCATATAAAAGCGGTTTCAGAAAATGGACCTGCACTGTCAGCTTTTCAATGGACTTTGTATCAAAGGATTTATAAGAATCAATAAGAGCTACAGGTACAATGGGACACTTTGCCTTAACTGCAGGCTTAAAGCTTCCCCCTTTAAATTCGTGAACATTATTGGGATCTTTTGTTCTGGTTCCCTCTGCAAAGATCAGATAGTTTCTTCCTGACTTTACTTCCTTTGTCACCTGAATGATTACCTGCATAGACTGTTTTACGTCTTCTCTGTCAATGGCATAAGCCTTCATACAGGCAAATACCTGTTTCAGAAATGGTATATTCTGGATCTCTTTTTTCATAACTACAGAAAAGGGCGTAGGGCAGGCCTGTATAATTGCCAATACGTCAAATAGTCCCTGATGATTTGGGAAAAACATAAATCCCTTTTCTTTTGGTATATTCTCCTGTCCATGAACGTCAATTTTGATCCGTCCGCCTTTGATAGCCCGGTTATCTATAAATCTGAGTAATTTATATCTCTCTTCTTCTGTATATTTTTCTACATGGCTGGCATAATAACATAATTTACACCAATAGTAAGGAACAAAAAGAATATTATATGCCACCATTAATAGGATTCTCTTCACTTTTCTCTACTCACTTTCTTCGTTCATTTTTCCAGGCAGCGCACAAAGAGAGCATAATACACATTGACGGCTGCCTGATGGATCTTTTGTCAAAAAGAAGAACCTTACTCAGCAATTTTTATGTTTCATTCGCTGACTGGCTGAAACGATTGTCCAGCTCTTCTTTATAAGATGGATTTTCTTCCTGAAAATTTTCAAAATCCTTCTTATATTTTTTATAGGTATTTGTTCCCATAAATTTCTCATATGCGGCCCTGGAATATTGGCTCATTTCTCCTGTCACGTCTTTTGCAGGAACCACAAAATATCTTTTTTCACTTTCATTTACAAAATAGAAAGACAATACCGGACATTTTTGATTCTTTTCTCCATTTTCCGGTTCATAGTTAAATAAAACATAGATCAATTGACTGTCTCCGCTTTTTCCAAGAGAATCCGCCTTTTCAAAGTCTATGCTCTTTGCTTTATAAGCTTTAAAAAGTCTGATATTATAATCAATTTCCTTCTGGAGTTCTTCCTGTACCTCCTCATCTTCTGCCAGACCATAACATTCTTTTATGTTCTGGAGATCCTGCTCCTGATAAGAACGGATCAAAGATCTTACCACAGCTTCCGGAGATTTATTATTTACTCCATTCCCGCCGCAGCCGGCCAGGATAAACATACATGCAGAGACAGCTAAAATAAATATAACCCCTTTTTTTATCACTGTCATGAAATGAATTTATTCCTCTCCTCTGTCAGAAGCATCTGCTTCCTGTATTCCCTCTTCGTCTTTATCTCTTACTTTTGCAATACTTGCCACTGTAATATCATCCTTCAGATCCATGAGTTTTACTCCTGATGTAATCCTTCCCAGAATGGAAATATCTTTACATTCCAGACGGATAATAATTCCCTCTGTGGTGATCAGCATGATTTCGTTTTCACTGTTTACAGCTTTCACGCCGATCACATTTCCTGTTTTCTCTGTGATCTTATAGCATTTAACGCCTTTTCCGCCCCGGTTCTGACGGGTAAATTCTCCTACAGAAGTACGCTTTCCAAGACCTTTTTCTGATACTATCAGAAGATAATCGCCCTGGCAGGTAAGCTGCATGCCGATCACTTCATCTTCTTCCATCAGGTTAATACCTCTTACACCCATGGAAACCCTGCCGGTAACTCTTACATCCGTCTCTTTAAAGCGGATACACTGTCCGAATTTTGTCACCAGTATAATATCTTTCTTATTATCTGTGAATTTAACTTCAATAAGTTCATCATCTTCTCTCAGTGCAATAGCCGCAAGGCCTGTCTTTCTCACATTTGCATAATCCTCAATAGGTGTTTTCTTTACAAGTCCGTACTTTGTTGCCATAAAGAGGAAATTCCCCTTCTTAAACTCATTGATAGGGATCACTGCTGTGATCTTCTCTTCAGGCTGAAGCTGGAGCAGATTGATAATGGCTGTTCCCCTGGCTGTTCTGCTGGCCTCCGGAATCTCATAAGCCTTTATCCGATACACCCTTCCTGTACTTGTAAAGAACATGAGATAATGATGAGTTGTGGTCATCAGCAGCTCTTCAATATAATCATCCTCTATGGTGGACATGCCTTTAATTCCCTTTCCGCCTCTGTTCTGGCTGCGGAAATTGTCCACGGTCATTCTCTTTATGTAGCCCAGTTTTGTCATGGCTATCACTGTATTTTCTTTCGGGATCAGATCTTCCATAGAAATATCATATTCGTCATAGCCAATGGAAGTCCTTCTGTCATCTCCGTATTTTTCTGCAATAGCCAGAATTTCCTCCCTGATCACCCGAAGAAGCAGATTTCTGTCAGACAGGATCGCTTTCAGTTCTCTGATCTTTACTTCCAGATCATTAAATTCGTTCTGAAGGCGTTCTCTCTCCATTCCGGTGAGCTGATACAGACGCATATTAACAATTTCCTGAGCCTGCACATCTGTAAAGCCAAAGGTCTCGATTAAAGTATCCTTAGCTTCCTGCCTTGTTTTTGAATTCCTGATGATCTGGATCACCTGATCGATCACATCCAGGGCTTTCAGTAAACCGGAAACAATATGGGCTCTGGCTTCCGCCTTATTCAAATCATACTGGGTTCTTCTGGTGACCACATCTTCCTGATGGTTCAGATAATGGTTCAGCATTTCCAGAAGACTCATGACTTTAGGAGTATTGCCCACCAAAGCCAGCATGATCACACCGAAAGTATCCTGAAGCTGTGTATGTTTATAAAGCTGATTCAGGATCACATTAGCATTGGCATCTCTTTTCAGTTCAATACAGATACGCATACCTTCCCTGTTGGAGTGGTCATTGATGGCTGTGATTCCTTCCACTTTTTTATCTCTTACCAGCTCTGCGATCTTCTCGATAAGCCTTGCTTTATTAACCATATAAGGCAGTTCTGTGACTATAATCTGTGTCTTTCCATTTGGCATGGTCTCAATATCTGTCACAGCCCGCACCCGGATCTTGCCTCGTCCTGTCCGATATGCTTCCTCAATTCCCCTGGTTCCCAGGATTGTGGCGCCTGTAGGGAAATCAGGTCCTTTCACGATAGAAAGAATCTCTTCAATGGTCGTCTCTCTGTTTTCCTCGATCTGATTGTCAATGATCTTCACAACAGCATTGATGATCTCTCTCAGATTGTGAGGTGGTATATTGGTAGCCATACCCACCGCAATACCGGAAGTACCGTTTGCCAGAAGATTGGGATATCTGGAAGGCAGCACCGTAGGTTCTTTCTCCGTACCGTCAAAGTTCGGAACAAAATCTATCGTATTCTTATTAATATCTGCAAGCATTTCCATGGAAATCTTGCTTAATCTTGCTTCTGTATAACGCATAGCAGCAGCGCCGTCGCCGTCCACAGAACCAAAGTTTCCATGTCCGTCTACCAGAGGATATCTGGTAGACCAGTCCTGAGCCATATTTACCAGTGCTCCATATATAGAACTATCTCCATGGGGATGATATTTACCCATGGTATCACCTACGATACGGGCACATTTTCTATGGGGCTTATCAGGACCATTATTCAACTCGATCATGGAATACAGAATTCTTCTCTGTACCGGTTTTAAACCATCTCTTACATCCGGAAGGGCCCTGGAGGCAATAACGCTCATGGCATATTCAATGTAGGATTCCTCCATTTTCTTCTGCAGGTCCACTTCCTGGACTTTGTCAAAAATATTATCTTCCATCTGGTTTCTCCTTTAGATCCGGATTTCTTAAATGTCCAGATTCTTTACATATTTGGCGTTCTCTTCGATAAATTCTCTTCTGGGCTCTACCTTATCCCCCATCAAAGTGGTAAAGGTCAGGTCAAGTTCAGAAGTAGAATCTTCGTCCATTACAACCCGCATAAGAATTCTTCTCTCCGGGTCCATGGTTGTTTCCCAAAGCTGATCTGCATCCATCTCTCCCAAACCTTTATAACGCTGGATAGAGCATCCCTCCAGACCAATCTCCTGGAGGATATCCGCCTGTTCCTGTTCCGTATAGGCATAATAAATTTTCCGATTCTTCTCCAGCTTAAATAAAGGTGGTTTTGCCAGATACACATATCCCTGTTTGATTAATTCCGGCATAAACCTATACAAAAATGTAAGAAGAAGGGTTGCGATATGGGCACCGTCCACATCTGCATCCGTCATAATAATAATCTTGTGATATCTCAATTTTGTAATATCGAAATCTTCGTGGATTCCTGTACCGAAAGCCGTGATCATAGCTTTGATCTCTGCATTGGCATAGATTTTGTCCAGCCTTGCCTTCTCTACATTTAAAATTTTTCCTCTCAAAGGAAGAATGGCCTGGGTTGCCCTGCTTCTGGCAGTTTTGGCAGATCCTCCTGCAGAATCTCCCTCTACAATATAGATCTCACACTTGCTTGGATCCTTATCTACACAGTCCGCCAGTTTGCCGGGCAGAGACATTCCGTCCAGGGCAGATTTTCTCCTGGTCAGCTCCCTGGCTTTTCTTGCAGCATCTCTGGCTCTCTGAGACAAAATAGATTTCTCTACAATAATCTTGGCAACTGCCGGATTCTGTTCCAGATAGATTTCCAACTGACTGCTCACAACACTGTCAACAGCCCCTCTTGCTTCACTGTTTCCCAATTTCTGTTTCGTCTGGCCTTCAAACTGAGGATCTTCGATCTTCACACTGATAATAGCCGTCAGTCCTTCTCGGATATCTTCTCCGGACAGATTCTGCTCATTATCCTTTAACAGCTTATTTTTTCTGGCATAATCATTAAAAGTTTTTGTAAGAGCATTTCGAAACCCCATAATATGGGTGCCGCCCTCAGGAGTAGTGATATTATTTACAAATCCATAAGTATTTTCTGTATAGGCATCATTGTGCTGCATGGCCACTTCCACCATGACTCCATCCTTGATTCCTTCAAAATAAAGAATATCTTCGTAAAGAGGTGTGGTACTCCTGTTCAGATACTGAACAAATTCCCGGATTCCGCCTTCATAGTGGAAGACAACCTCCTTCGGCTCCTCTTCTCTTTTATCTCTGGCAATGATCTTCAGTCCCTTGGTAAGGAAGGCAATTTCCCTGAAACGGTGCTTTAAGGTATTGAAATCAAATACTGTCTCCTCAAAGATTTCCGGATCTGGATGGAAAGATACCATAGTTCCTGTTTTCTCCGGGTCACAGTCTCCCACAACTTTCAGGCTGTACATTGCCTTGCCTCTTTCATACCGCTGCTGGTAGACTTTTCCCTCATGACAGATCCGAACTTCCAGCCAGGTGGAAAGGGCATTTACTACAGAAGCGCCCACTCCGTGAAGACCTCCGGATACTTTGTATCCGCCTCCGCCGAATTTTCCCCCTGCATGAAGCACCGTAAAGACCACTTCCACTGCCGGAATTCCGGCTTTGTGATTGATCCCTACAGGAATACCTCTTCCGTTATCTACAACCGTGATGGAATTGTCTTCATTCACCGATACCTCTATGGTATCACAAAAACCGGCCAGCGCTTCATCTACCGAATTGTCCACGATCTCGTAAACCAGGTGATGAAGACCTCTGGCTGAAGTACTGCCGATATACATACCAGGTCTTTTTCTTACTGCTTCCAGTCCTTCCAGAATCTGAATCTGGTCAGCACCGTACTCTGTATTAATTTCTGTACTCATGTAATTCCTCCTGTGAACCGGCCTGTGCCGGGAATGATAGGCGTCTGTCAATAGAACTTATGTAAACTTTTAAGAAGGACAGTACACTTTCCCGTCAACTACCTTGAATATTTTATTGATATGAAATCTTTTGTCGATAAAATCATCCAGTCCTGTGCAGGTGATCATGGTCTGCACCTGACTGATACTGTTTAAAAGATAATTCTGCCGGCTGGAATCCAACTCGGATAATACATCATCTAAGAGCAGCACCGGCATATCCTTTATTCTTTTTTTCACTATATATATTTCTGAAAGTTTCAGAGACAGGGCAGCCGTCCGCTGCTGTCCCTGAGAACCATACTTTCTGATATCCATGCCGTTGATCTTCACTCCCATGTCATCTCTGTGAGGACCTGTGGAAGTCATTTTAAAACGACAGTCTCTTTCCTGATTCCGGGCAAGGGCAGAAAGAAAATCCTCTTCTAAAATATTGGGCTCATAGAGCAGCTGGATTTCTTCCTTTCCTCCGGTGATATTGCTGTGTATCTCCCTAATGATCCCGTTCATCTCTTCTATAAACTCCCGTCTGCTGCGGATCACAGAATTTCCGTAATGGACCAGTTGTTCATCCCATACTTCCAGAGTGCTCATAAGAGAAGGCTGAAAGGCCAGATCCTTCAGCAGTTTGTTTCTCTGGTTCAAAATGTGATTATAGTTGGAAAGATCTGAAAGATACAGTTTATTAAGTTGACATAATTCCAGATCAAGAAATCTTCTCCGCTCCCCAGGTCCATTTTTAATAATATTTAAATCCTCCGGGGAAAAAAATACAAGGTTCAGGATTCCGAAAAGTTCTCCAGCTTTTCGTATGGGAATCCCGTCAATAGCAATGCCCTTGGCTTTATTTTTCTTCAGGTGCATATCAATTTTCCGGGAAATCCCCTCTTTTTTTACAAACATACGGATATGGGACTCTTCAGCGTCAAACCGGATCATTTCCCTATCCTTGCTTCCTCTGTGGGATTTGGTAGTTCCGCAGAGATAAACAGCTTCCAGGATATTTGTCTTTCCCTGGGCGTTATCCCCATAGAAAATATTGGTTCCCTTGTCGAAACTAAGGGACAAGGTCTCGTAATTCCTGTAATCTTTCAGCTCTATGGATTCGATATACATAGGTCACCTGATTTCTTCCGGGATCATTTCTCGATCCGGATCTCCTCTCCATTATAGGAAATCACATCCCCGTCATAGAGCTTCCGGCCTCTCCTGGTCTCCGTTTCCTGATTGACCTTTACCTCTCCATCCTGAATCGCATATTTGGCTTCTACTCCGTCTTCCACCAGATTTGCGGCTTTCAGCGCCTGACCAAGCTTAATATATTCCTCTCTTAACTTGATAATTTCCATTTTTTTCCCTTCTTAATCTGTCCCATAAGGACTGTTTTTCATAAATTTTCTGTCTGAAAGATCTTAAAACCCGCACTTATCTTCCTACAGCGTTAAAATTTACCGGCAGGATCAGATAAATATATTGCTGGGCATCATCCCGGATAAAGCACGGGGCTTTAGGATTCATAAGATAAATACTGATTTCCTCGTCATCAATGACTTTCAGAGCATCGATGAGGAACTTAGGATTAAAGCCGATCATAATATCTTTGCCCTCTTTTTCAATATCAATATCTTCTTTCATGGAACCGATCTGAGAATCTATGCTCAGTTCCATTTGTCCATCTTCAATATTGATAATGATAGGTTTCTTATCTCCTTCTTTTACAAGAAGAGTAGCTCTGTCGATACAGTCTAAAAATTCTTTTTTGTTGATTTTTACTTTTGTTTCATAATCACTGGAAAGCATCTGATCGATCTTGAAATATTCTCCTTCGATGAGACGTGAAACTACAGTGGTATCGTCAAACTCAAAAAGGATATGATTGGAAGAAAGATAGATATCAACCATATCTTCCAGTTCTCCTGACAGGATCTTGCTGATTTCATTTAAGGTCTTGCCGGGAACGATGACTTTCCGGTCTTCACATTGTTCTTTTAAAGGAACACGACGGATAGAGATGCGATGTCCGTCCAGAGAAATCACTCTGAGACGATTATCTTCAATCTGGAAGAGTTCGCCGGTCATTAATTTGTTATTTTCATTTAAAGCAATGGAAAAAATCGTCTGACGGATAATTTCTTTTAATGTAAACTGTGAAACCCGTATACATTCATTCTTTTCAATCAGAGGAAGATAAGCAAAGTCTTCTCCTGATTTACCGGGAATATTAAATTTAGCTTTTTCACAGGTTATGGTCGTATTTAATCTTTCATCTGTTTCTATTGTAACATCACTGTCAGGAAGTTTCCGGACAATTTCAGAGAAAATCTTAGCGTCCAGGGCAATGATCCCTTTTTCCAATACCATACCCTGAACACGGGTTTCAATACCCAATTCCATATCATTAGAAGTGAACTTAATGTCATTGGTGGAAGCATCGATAAGAATACATTCCAGGATAGGCATGGTGGTCTTAGCCGGAACGGCTTTCATAACGATATTTACACTTTTTTGAAGTTCAGCTTTGGAACAGAATAATTTCATAATGTGAATAACTTCCTTTCTGTGGTGGAGTGTATAATATAAAAATAAAAAGATAAAATAATCCGCAGTAGCCGCCGTAGGGGCTGTGAATATGTGTATAAGTACTGAAACCCGTGAAAAATACGGCTTTCGGCGTATGGATAACTTTGTGGGTGAAGCTGGAAGTTCATGTGAAAACCCGGTTGATAAAGGTGTGGATAAAAATCCGGCTTTTCCGAGAACTTTAACTTTCCACATGAAATTCACATACTATGCACTTTCGGATGTGGACAAATTATTGCTTGGAAGGATTGATTTTCTTCCTCAGGATGTCGATTACTTCACGGGTGGATTCTGAAGTCTCCAGTTCAGCTTCTATTTTATTGATCCCGTTCATAATAGTAGTATGATCCCGGCCTCCCAGATACTGGCCTATGATCTTCAAAGTAGAGTCCGTCATATGACGGCAGAGATACATGACGATCTGTCTGGGGAATGCAATCTGACTGTTTCTTCTGTTTCCTATAATATCAGCAGGAGTCAGATCAAAATGATCGGCCACGATATTGGTGATCAGCTCAGGCGTAATCACCCGTTTCTCATTGGGCGAGATGATATCCTTTAAAACTTTTTCTGCAAGGGCCAGATTTATCTCGCTTTTTTCCAGATTTGCGTAGGCCATGATCTTATTTAAAGAGCCTTCCAGTTCACGAATATTGGATTTTACATTTCTGGCAATATATTCAATAACTTCATTATCAATGGAATAACCGTCCAGTTCTTCTTTTTTCCGCAGGATCGCCATTCGGGTCTCATAGTCCGGGGAGGAGATATCCACGATCAGTCCCCATTCAAACCGGGAACGAAGTCGGTCCTCCAGGATTTCCATATCTTTGGGAGGTTTATCTGAGGATATGACGATCTGCTTCTTCGCTCCGTGAAGAGCATTAAAAGTATGGAAAAATTCTTCCTGTGTGGACTCCTTTCCGATAATGAACTGGATGTCGTCGATCAAAAGCACATCGATATCCCGGTATTTTTCCCGGAACTTGGACATGGTCGAATTATTACCGTTTCGGATGGAATCAATCAGTTCATTGGTAAAAGTTTCGCTGGTAACATAAAGTACCTTAGCGCTGGGATTCTTCTGCAGGACAAAATGGGCAATGGAATGCATAAGGTGAGTCTTACCTAATCCAACACCTCCATAGATAAAAAGGGGATTGTAAGCTTCCCCCGGGGATTCCGCCACGGCAAGAGAAGCTGCATGGGCCATTTTGTTGTTGCTGCCTACTACAAAAGTATCAAAGGTATAACGTGGATTAAGTCCTGCTTTTACAATATTTTCACTGAGGGCAGAGTCTTCCTCTTTGATTGTTTCTGGAATTTCTTCCTGAACATCTTCAGGAAGAATGAGAGAAATCTCATAATTTTTTCCTGTGGCTTCCACAATAGCTACCTGAAGAGGGAGAAGATATCTCTTATTGATATAATCTACCCCGATAGTGCCGCTTGGAACAATGATCGTGACCGTATTTCCCTCAACTTTATATACCTGGAGAGGTTCCAGCCATGTAGTAAAAGCAATGGGAGATAAATCATGCTCCGTCCTTACCATATTTAAAATTTCCGGCCATTTTTCCTGTATAACGTGCATTTTCATTCTCCTAACAAGTATTTTATGCCTCTTTTCACACACAAAAATATATGATTGACTGATTACATCATTCAATCATCGGTAAAAAAAAGTATTATTATCTATATATTATAATAAAAAACGGTATTAATCAATGAAAAATTCAAGAAACCGGAAGCAGAAAAGGAAAAAAGAAATGTGGAAAAGTGGATATCAAGGAAGTAATATATTATATAGGAAGGAACAGGTGTAAAAAAGCCAGGTGAAAATTAGAGAATGTGTATAAGTGACTATGTGGATAAAAAGGTGTGGATAATGGTGATAAATATTATTTGTAAACCTGTGGAAAAAAGTAAATGTGAAAAATGTGTATAATGTCAAAAACAGTATCCACATGTAAAAAAGTATTGAAAAATAAGGATTTTTGAAAAAATATAGGGAATAAATGTGTATATATTGAAGAACTTATCCACATCTTATCCACAATTTGTGGATAAATTTACGTAAACCTGAAATTGTGAAGAGATATGTGGATAGGAAATGCGGATAACTGGTGAACTCAAAAAGTTACCCACATTATTATGTGGACAAATGTGGATAAATTTTTAGTAAGAAATACTTGACGAAATAAGGGATTGTGAATATAATTGAAATGATGTTTTCTATCATGCATAACTAGGGGAGACGTTCAAGATTCGGTGGAACGTCCATTAATATAAGGGAGGTGCCTTGATTATGAAAATGACATTTCAGCCTAAGAAAAGACAGAGATCCAAAGTTCATGGATTCAGAGCTAGAATGAGCAGTAAGGGCGGTAGAAAAGTGTTAGCTGCCAGAAGAGCAAAAGGAAGAAAAAGATTATCAGCTTAAGACCGCAGACATGTGGTCTTTTCTTCTCTTTACGCAAGCTGTTAAAGGTTAGAGTATGAAATATTCGGAATCGTTGAAAAAAAACTGGGATTTCCAACTGGTTTATAAAAATGGAACATCTTACGCAAATCGGTATTTAGTTATGTATGTATTAAAGAACCAGTTGAATCGCAATAGAATCGGAATATCCGTAAGCAAAAAAGTTGGAAACAGTGTTGTGAGACATCATCTGACACGATTGATCAGAGAAAGTTATCGTTTGAATGAAGAGAAATTTGCCTGCGGATACGACATAATTGTAATTGTTAGAGTGAGCGGGAAGGAACAGGGGTTCCGTTCTTTGGAGAGCGCACTGCTGCATCTGGGAAAGCTCCACAAGATTTTGAGAAGTGAAGAGAATGAAAACAATATTGATCAAAATGATTAAGTTCTATCAGAAATATTTGTCCCCGCTGAAGAGTACATGTTGTCCGTATATACCCACATGTTCTCAGTATGGTTTGGAAGCGATTGAAAAATATGGCGCCCTGAAAGGAAGCCTTCTGGCTGCATGGAGAATTTTAAGGTGCAATCCTTTTTCAAAGGGCGGGTATGATCCGGTGCCGTAGGACAAGGGAGACAAGATAATAAGGAGGATACTGTTTTGGGTATATTACTGACAAAAAGTACGATGCCGATCGTAAACTGGGTAGCGGAAGTCCTTGGCTGGCTTATGGACGGCATTTACAGCATCGGAGTTCATAATTTAGGTCTGTGTATTATTATATTTACCATTATTATCTATGCTTTAATGACTCCTCTGCAGATTAAACAGCAGAAGTTTTCAAAAATGAATGCGGTGATGCAGCCGGAGCTTCAGAAAATACAGAAAAAATATAAGAACAAAAAAGATCAGACCTCACAGATGAAAATGCAGGAAGAAACAATGGCTGTATACGAGAAGTACGGTGTTTCCCCTACAGGAAGCTGCCTTCAGCTGCTGATTCAGATGCCTATCTTCTTTGCATTGTATCAGGTTATCATAAAAATTCCCGGATATATCGGCGGGATCAAAGAAGTATTCAGTGATGCGGTAACACAGATTACCAGCGTCAGCGGATACTCAGATATTATCGGTCAGTTCATAACAGATAATTCTATCAGAACCTACAGCTGGGTACAGGGACAGGAAGGCAGCGCCGATCAGGTTATTGACTTTCTGTATAGTTTGTCGCCATCTCAGTGGGACAGACTGGCCGGTTTAGACCAATTTCAAGGTTTTGCCGATGTACTGGATAAGACTGCGCAGACACTTCAACCTATGCAGAATTTCCTTGGACTGAATATTGCAGATACTCCATGGGCTTTGATCAAGGCAGGATGGTCTTCCCATCAGTATCTGATGATCGTGGCTGCTGTGCTTGTGCCGGTTCTGGCATGGGCTACTCAGATGATCAATATGAAGCTGATGCCGACAACTGCTTCAAATAATAACGGAAGCGGAAATCAGTCACAGATGGAAGCCACAATGAAGAGTATGAACCTCTTTATGCCGCTGTTTACTGCGTTTATCTGTTTTACATTCCCGTTTGGTATCGGTATCTACTGGATCATCGGTGCTCTGGTGCGTACGATCCAGCAGCTTGTGATCAACAGACATATCGATCGTATGGATATGGATGCTTTTATACAGAAGAACAAGGAAAAAAGAGAAAAGAAAATGGCAAAAAGAGGTGTTACCTCTCAGAATATCAGCCAGCAGGCCAGAATGAATGTCCGGAATATTGAAGAACCAAAAAGAAAGACCATGGCAGAGAAAAGCGGGTCAGTGAAAGAAACCTCCGGATATGAATATAAAGTTCCGAAGACAAAACCGGGTAGTCTGGCTTCAAAGGCCAATATGGTAGCCGCATTTGACGAGGAAAACAAGAGAAAGAAGAAGTAGAAGGTAAGGGGGAAGAGGAATGGAATTCAGAGAATTCTCTGCAAAGACCGTGGATGAGGCCATTACAAAGGCCAGTATTGAGTATGAAACTTCCAGCGAAAACCTGGAGATCCAGGTAGTGTCTCAGGGAAAAGCAGGCTTTTTCGGTTTCGGAGCAAAGCCGGCTATCATCAGGGCTGCAAAGAAAGAAGCAGAAGAGATTTTCCCGGAAGAAACTGCCAAACCGGTAAAGAAATCAGCCCCGGCCAAAAAAGAAGAAAAGAAAACAGAAAAACCCCTGGCTGCTAAAGAAGAGAAAAAAGAGCAGAAGAGGGAATATAAAAAAGAAAACAGAAAAGAGACCAGGAAGGAAACTCCGGTAAAAGTTCAGGAAAAACCGCAGGAAGCTGTTTCAGCTGAGAAAAAGTCCGAGGAGAAGCCCAGAGAAGAAAGAAAGGTTCTTATTAGAACTGAGGAAGAGATTTCTCAGATTAAGGAAGAGGCGGAAAAATTCCTTACAGGTGTATTCAAAGCTATGGAGCTTCAGGTCCAGATCAAGATGGAATACAAGAACGAAGAAGGAAACCTGAACATAGACTTTGAAGGAGAAGATATGGGGATCCTTATCGGAAAAAGAGGACAGACCCTGGATTCTCTCCAGTATCTCACCAGCCTGGTTGTTAATAAAGGAAGACAAGGCTATATCCGGGTAAAACTGGATACAGAGGATTATAGAAAACGGAGAAAAGAAACTCTGGAAAACCTGGCCAGAAGCATTGCCTATAAGGTAAGAAAGACCAGAAGACCTATATCTCTGGAACCTATGAATCCTTATGAGAGAAGGATTATTCATTCTGCCCTTCAGGGAAACCGCTATGTGGAGACCTGCAGCGAGGGAAATGAACCTTATCGTCATGTGGTAGTAAAACTGAAAAACAGATAACAAATAATGAATTATTCTAGGTGAAAGCGTGAATAAGAGAGATTCTTCTGCGCTTTCACCTTTTTATTCTATAAGAAAGTCCTTCGGACTGTCAAAGGGAAAGGAGAAGAGAATATGGCTGAGACCATAGCAGCGATCGCTACAGCTCTGTCGGCTTCGGGAATCGGAATCATCAGGATCAGCGGCCCTGAAAGCAGGGAGATAACCAGTAAGATTTATCGTTCCAAGGGAGGAAAAAAAAATATCCGTCAAGTGCCTTCTCATACGATCAATTATGGGTTTATCCAGGATGGGGAGGAGACTATAGATGAGGTTCTGGTAATGGTTATGGACGGCCCCAGAAGCTATACAGGAGAAGATACAGTGGAGATTGATTGCCACGGAGGCGTCCTTGCCATGAGAAAGATTTTGGATACGGTGATCAAATACGGAGCCAGACCGGCCCAGCCTGGAGAGTTTACCAAAAGGGCTTTCCTAAACGGCAGGATCGATCTTTCCCAGGCGGAAGCGGTGATTGATGTGATCAATGCAAAAAATGAATATGCCCTGAAAAGTTCTGTAAGCCAGTTGAAAGGAAATGTCCAGAAAGCCATCCGGGAAATACGGGAGGCGATCATCTATCAGATTGCTTATATTGAGTCTGCTCTGGATGATCCGGAACATATTAGTATTGACGGATACGGGGAAACACTGTATAAAGAAGTTAAGAAGCAGGAGGAGAAGATAGACAGGCTTCTCCTCAGCGTAAAAGAAGGAAAGCTGGTAAAAGAGGGAATAAAAACCGTGATCGTCGGGAAACCCAATGCCGGAAAATCCTCTCTTTTAAATACCCTTCTGGGAGAAGAAAGGGCCATTGTTACAGATATAGCGGGAACAACCAGAGATATCCTGGAAGAGACCATACTTCTCCATGGAATATCCTTACGGATCATAGATACTGCAGGGATCCGGGATACAGAGGATGTTGTGGAAAAGATCGGTGTTAAAAAGGCTATTGATTCTGCAAAAGATGCGGATCTGGTCCTTTTTGTGGTGGATTCCTCTATTCCTCTGGATGAGAATGACAGAGAGATTATGGAGCTTTTAAAAGATAAAAAGACTATTGTGATCCTAAATAAAGCAGACCTGGAACAGGTAGTGACAGAGAAGGAATTAAAGGAGATCACTTCCCATCCTATTGTTTCTGTGTCTGCAAAGGAGGAGCAGGGCATTGACCTTATGGAAGATCAGATTAAGGAATTGTTTTTTCAGGGAGAACTGGCTTTTAACGACGAGATCTATATTACCAATGCCCGTCATAAGGCGGCTTTGGAGGAGGCCAGAAAGAGCCTGGAAATGGTGGAAAACAGTATTGAGATGCAGATGCCTGAGGATTTCTTCTCCATTGATCTGATGAACGCTTACGAATCTCTTGGAAGCATCATCGGAGAAGCGGTGGGAGAGGATCTGGTAAATGAGATTTTTTCAAAATTCTGCACCGGAAAATAAGAGAGAAAGGATTCAGGGAAAATGAAGGTACTGGAAGAAAGTTATGACATTGCTGTGGTTGGAGCAGGACATGCAGGCTGCGAGGCGGCTTTGGCCTGCGCCCGGCTGGGGTTGGAGACAATCATGTTCACAGTCAGTGTGGACAGTATTGCTCTTATGCCCTGTAATCCCAATATAGGCGGCAGTTCCAAGGGACATCTGGTAAGAGAGGTGGACGCCTTGGGGGGAGAAATGGGAAAAAATATTGATAAGACCTTTATACAGTCTAAGATGCTGAATGTGTCTAAAGGACCGGCAGTCCATTCTCTGAGAGCCCAGGCGGATAAACATGCTTATACAGAAGAGATGAGAAAGACTCTGGAAAATACGGATCATCTTACCATCCGTCAGGCTGAAGTAACAGAGCTTATAGCAGAAGACGGGGTCATGAAAGGGGTTAAGACCTATTCGGGGGCTGCCTATTATACAAAAGCGGTGGTACTGTGTACAGGTACCTACTTAAAGGCCAGATGTATCTATGGAGATGTGAGCAATTATACGGGCCCTAACGGCCTTCAGGCGGCAAATTATCTTACAGATTCCCTTAAAAAGCTGGGAATTGAGATGTATCGGTTTAAGACCGGAACCCCTGCCCGTATTGATAAAAGAAGCATTGATTTTTCCAGGATGGAAGAGCAGTTTGGTGATGAAAGAGTGGTGCCTTTTTCTTTCTCCACAGACCCGGAAGATGTGCAGATCGATCAGATATCCTGCTGGCTTACTTATACCAATGAGAAGACCCATGAGATCATCCGGGAAAATCTGGACCGCTCTCCCTTATTTTCCGGTATGATTGAGGGAACAGGTCCCCGCTATTGTCCTTCTATTGAGGATAAGGTGGTAAAATTTGCGGATAAGAACCGGCACCAGGTATTTATTGAACCGGAGGGACGGTATACCAACGAGATGTATATCGGCGGCATGTCCAGTTCCCTTCCGGAAGATGTTCAGTATGAAATGTACCGTTCTGTAAAGGGACTGGAAAACGCCAGGATCGTCCGGAACGCCTATGCCATAGAATATGACTGCATTAATGCCAATCAGCTTTATCCTACCCTGGAATTTAAGAAGATCAAAGGCCTTTTCTCAGGGGGGCAGTTTAATGGAAGCTCCGGTTATGAGGAAGCGGCTGCTCAGGGACTGGTAGCAGGGATTAATGCGGCTATGGAGGTACTGGGAAAAGAAATGCTGGTCCTGGACCGTTCGGAGTCTTATATCGGAGTGCTGATCGATGACCTTGTGACAAAAGAAAACCATGAGCCTTACCGTATGATGACCAGCCGGGCAGAGTACAGACTCCTTCTCCGGCAGGACAATGCAGATCTCCGCCTGAGAGAAAAAGGATATAAAGTGGGCCTGGTGACTAGAGAACAATATGAGTATGTGCTTTGGAAAAAAGAGAAAATACAGGAAGAAAAAGAGAGGATGGAACATGTTCATGTAGGGGCTTCCCGGGAAGTTCAGGAGCTTTTAAAAGAATATGGAAGCACTCTGCTGAAGAACGGTATTTCTCTGGCAGATCTGATAAGAAGGCCGGAGCTGTCCTATGATATTGTGGCTCCGCTGGATAAAAACCGTCCCCAACTTCCTCAGGACGTCCGGGATCAGGTAAACATTAACATCAAGTATGAGGGCTATATAAAAAGACAGGAAAAGCAGGTAGAAAGCTTTAAGAAACTGGAAAAGAAAAAACTTCCCCAGGATCTGGACTACAGCCGGATCAGCGGTCTTCGCATAGAGGCCAGACAAAAACTGGAGCAGTTTAGGCCGGTTTCCATAGGACAGGCTTCCAGGATCGCAGGAGTTTCTCCGGCAGATATATCCGTGCTTCTGGTATATATGGAAACATACAGAAGAACAGCAGGCAAAGGAGAGTAAGAATGAGTTATGATTTGTCCATTTTAAGAGAAGGGGTCCGGGAATACGGCATTACGCTGACGGACAGACAGGAAGAACAGTTTATCAGGTACTACGAGCTGCTGGTCCAGTGGAATGAGGTAATGAACCTGACGGCTATCACAGAATTTGACCAGGTGCTTCTGAAGCATTTTGCAGACAGCCTGTCTATAGCCGGAACCCTGGATATGGGAAAAATTCATTCCTGTATCGATGTAGGGACAGGAGCAGGATTTCCGGGAATCCCTCTGAAGATCGCCTTTCCTCATCTGAAGGTAACCCTTCTGGATTCTCTGAATAAAAGGCTGAATTTCTTAAATGAGGTCATAGGAGAACTGGGGCTGGAGAAGATCAGCACAGTTCACTTAAGAGCGGAAGAAGGGGGAAAAAAGCCGGAGTACAGGGAAAAATATGATCTTGCCGTATCCAGGGCGGTTTCTCGTCTGGCAGCGCTGTGTGAATATTGTATGCCTTATGTAAGAAAAGGGGGATTTTTTGTTTCTTATAAGGCAGGACAGGCAGAAGAAGAGATCAAAGAAGGGAAAACAGCTATATCTGTCCTGGGAGGAAAGCTGGCAAAGACAGAGAGCTTTCACCTTTGCAATACTGATATGGAGCGGACCCTGGTGGTGATAAAAAAGGTGAAGGATACACCGAAAAAATATCCTAGAAAGCCGGGAACCCCGGCAAAGGAACCTCTTGGATCGGCAAAGTAACAGCAGAGAATATTGATATATTTTATTGCTCAGTCTGCGCTGCTTTGAGCCTATGGTCTCAAAGCTGTGCTCGACAAATTCGCATAAAATATATCAATATTCCTGAAGTATAACAGTGCTTTAAATAGAAAAATAGGAGGGTATTTTTATGGCAAAGTACAAATGTAATGTATGCGGGTATGTTTTTGACGAGGAGGAACAGAGAATTCCTTTTTCAGAGCTGAAGGAATGTCCGGTCTGTCATCAGCCGGCCTCTGCTTTCTCAATTTATGAGGAGATCCGGAAGATCAAACGAGAAGAGAAAAAAGAGGAAAGCCTGGAATATCCCAGGGAGTTTTCAAGAGAAGATGAAAGCTGCAGGTATATGAAGGAAATCCATGAAATGGCAGTTACGGGGAAAAGTATTCATGCTGCCATGGGAACCAGGCTGCCTATGCCTTCCTGGGATGATATCCTGATCCTGGGAGCACAGCTGGATCCCATGCCTTTAGAGGAGCATGCCGAGGTGGAAACAACTACTGTGATCGGAAAGCATGCGAAGAAGCCTCTGATCCTGGAAAATCCTGTGTATATTTCTCATATGTCTTTCGGCGCCCTGTCAAGAGAGGCGAAGATCGCCCTGGCAAAGGGATCTGCCCTGGGTAAAAGCGCCATGAGTTCCGGTGAAGGAGGGATCCTTCCGGAAGAGATGGCGGCAGCAGATAAGTACATATTTGAGTATGTGGGAAATCTTTACAGCGTTACTCCGGAAAATCTGAGAAATGCAGACGCCATCGAGATTAAGATCGGTCAGGGCACCAAGCCGGGAATGGGAGGCCATCTTCCCGGGGAAAAGGTCACCCAGGAGATTGCAAAAGTCCGGAACAAGCCTGTAGGACAGGAAATAACGGCCCCATCCAGGTTTCCCGGAATAAATACCAAAGAGGATTTAAAAAGCCTTGTAGCCCAGCTAAAAATGGCTTCAGAAGGCCGTCCTGTAGGGGTAAAGATCGCAGCAGGAAGGATTGAAAAAGATCTGGCCTTCTGCGTATATGCAGAACCTGATTTTATCACCATAGACGGAAGAGGAGGAGCCACAGGATCTTCCCCTCTGATGCTCCGGGATTCAGCCAGTGTGCCTACCATATACGCCCTTCACAGAGCCAGAAAATATCTGGACAGCATAGGCTCTGACATCAGCCTGATCATCACCGGAGGCCTTCGTGTATCCTCAGATTTTGCAAAAGCCATCGCTATGGGAGCTGATGCAGTGGCTATTGCGTCAGCGGCCCTGATGGCTCTGGGATGCCAGCAGTACCGGATCTGCGGCACGGGCATGTGCCCTGTAGGGATAGCCACCCAGGATCCGGAGCTGATAGCCAGACTAAAAGGCGAAGCCGGAGCCAGGAGAGTAGGAAATTTCCTCAATACATCTCTGAAAGAACTGAAAATGTTCGCCCGTATCACCGGCCACCAAAACCTCCACGACCTGTCCACAGAAGACCTGTGTACCATTAACAGAGAAATCAGCGAACACACAGATATTCCTCATGCATAACGACTGCAATGCAGATCTTAAATCCTGTCTGCTGAAAAAGTTATGTAAACGAATTATGTAAACAATACATATAAATCACACAAACTTACAACTGTGAAGCAAAAACTTCCCCTATAAAGTAAACCAGGGAACTGCTTCACCGTTTACAAGAAAACCAGAAGGGGGCAGCTCTGCGCAGACTGAGCAAGAAAGCAGCCCCCTTCTGGTTTTTTACAAAATCCTCCCAGCAGTTCCCATCCGTTTTTCTCAGGCCACAAGTCTTTTGTTTCACAGAAAAATCACATTCTAATCTAATTTTTATCACATTTTTACCATAAAATAGAACAGTCAAAAAGCTTAACAAGGAGGGAGTATCTTGATTGAAGTAAGGAATCTTGTGAAAAAGTACGGAGATCATGTGGCCGTGGATCACCTGAATTTTACCGTAGAAAAGGGAAAGATTTACGGTTTTCTCGGCCCAAACGGCGCCGGAAAAACTACGACCATGAACATGATCACCGGATATATTGCATCGACGGAAGGGGATATTCTTATTGATGGGCACAATATTCTGGAGGAGCCCGAGGCGGCAAAGAAGAAGATCGGATATCTTCCGGAACTGCCGCCTTTGTACCAGGATATGACTGCAAAGGAGTATCTGGAATTTGCGGCAGAGCTGAAAGGAATCCCCAAAGAGAAAAGACAGGGAAACATTAATGGAGTTATGTCAACTACAAAAATCCAGAATGTGAAGAACAGACTGATCAAAAATCTGTCAAAAGGATATAAACAAAGGGTAGGACTTGCTCAGGCTCTTCTTGGATATCCGGAGATTATTATCCTGGATGAGCCCACTGTGGGACTGGATCCTAAGCAGATCATAGAGATCAGGGACCTGATCAAGAGCCTGGGGAAGAATCATACAGTGATCTTAAGTTCTCATATCCTGTCAGAGGTCAGTGCAGTCTGTGATTATGTGCTGATCATTGATAAGGGAAAATTAGTGGCCAGCGATTCTCCGGAAAATCTCAGCCGTGTGATGTCCGGTGCAAATTCTCTGGAAATAACTGTGAAAGGAAAAGAAGGAGAGATCAGAAAAGCTCTGGATCTGGTAGAAAATATAGAAGATGTGGTTTACCATAATTCTATTGTGCCAGGTGCGTGCGACTTTACTGTAAAGATTTCCGGGGACGTGGATATGAGAGAAAATATTTTCTTTGCCCTTGCAGAGGCAAAGTGTCCTATTTTGAAAATGCAGTCTTCCAATATGTCTCTGGAAGAAGTTTTCCTGAAACTTACAGACGACAGAAACCAGACAGGACGTCTTACAGGATCGGAAATTTTTGAAGACGAAAAAGAAGAGGAGGGAGAAGAATAATTATGCTGGCAGTATATAAAAAAGAATTGAGAAGTTACCTTACTTCCATGATTGGATACGTATTTATCGCTTTTATTTTGCTGATCCTGGGAATTTATTTTACCGCTTATAATCTGCAGTATGCAAGCCCGGATTTTGGCTCTACCCTTAGCGCAGTCACCTTTCTCTTTCTGATCATCACTCCCATACTGACTATGCGGATACTTTCAGAGGAAAAGAAAAATAAGACGGATCAGCTGCTGCTTACAGCTCCTGTTTCGGTCTGGAAAATTGTGATGGGAAAATATCTCAGCATGATAACCATATATCTGATACCTGTTATGATTGCTGGATTTTATCCTATTATTATGGGCAGATACGGAACGGTTTCTTATACTACTACTTATATAGCTGTTTTTGGATTTTTTCTTTTGGGGTGCGCACAGATTGCTGTAGGACTTTTTCTTTCCTCTATAACAGAAAGTCAGATCATTGCAGCAGTGATCACCTTTGGCGCTTTGTTCTGCAGCTATGTAATGGACGGGATTTCCACTTTCTTTTCCAGTACTTCCACTGCATCTTTTATAACGTTCCTGGTAATCTCTGTATTGATCGCCCTGATCGTTTATCAGATGACAAAGGATATGATCTTATCCTCGGTTCTCGGAGCTGTATTGATCATTGTAAATGTGGTGTTATTTATTGTAAGATCCTCCCTTTATGAAGGACTGATACAGAACTTTCTGGATCTTCTCTCGATCGCAAACCATTACGACAGCTTTGTAGGCGGAATTTTGGATGTTTCCGGAATTATTTATATGCTGTCGGTTATCTGCATTTTTGTGTTTCTTACCATTCAGTGCATACAAAAACGGCGTTGGAGCTAAAAGCGGAAAGGAGATGCAGAAATGAAACAGTCAAAAAGAAAATTCAGTATTAAGAATTTAAAAAAGAAAGTAAATATTAAGAATTTTATTAGTAATATTAAAGAAAAAAGGCGGAAAAATAAAAAAATCCTGAGACATGGATCTTACAGTATTGGTGTAACAGCCATTGTTATTGCTATTGTTGTAGTAATGAACCTTGTTATTCAGGAGCTGCCTTCCAGTATTAGAGAAATCGATCTCAGCAGTGAAAAATTGTATACTATCGGAGACCAGACAAAGGAGATTCTGGATAATCTGGATAAGGATGTGGAATTATACTTTATTGCCCAGGACGGAACGGAAAGTTCTGATATACAGAGACTTTTAGAGAGATATGAGGAAAGAACGGATCATATAACCGTAGAGCAGAGGGATCCTGCTGTCTATCCTACTTTTACCCAGCAATACACATCTGATTCTGTAAGTAATAACAGTATCATTGTTGTCTGCGGAGATAAAAGCAGGGTTGTTGATTACAGTGACATGTATGAGACGAGTATTAATTATCAGACATATACCCAGGAGACAACGGCATTTGACGGAGAAGGACAGCTTACCAGTGCTATTAATTATGTGATTTCAGATAACATGCCGATTCTGTATACTCTGGAAGGTCATGATGAAGCTTCTATGAGCACTACCATGACAGAAACTATTCAGAAAGCAAATATTGAGATCCAGTCCCTGAATCTGCTTACTGAGGATGCAGTACCGGATGATGCTTCTTGTCTGTTTATCTTTGCCCCGGCTACAGACTTGTCTGAGGACGAAGCAAATAAGATCATTGCCTATCTGGAAAACGGAGGAAAGGCGCTGATCGTCTCAGATTATACAGATCAGGAGATGCCTAACTTTACATCTGTTTTACAAAATTACGGGGTGCAGACGGTGGATGGTGTCGTAATGGAAGGAGATACCTCTCATTATATTTCCCAGAATCCTTATTATCTCCTGCCGAATATTGAAAGTAATGATGTTACCTCAGGCTTGTCTTCAGGAAGCAGATATGTACTTCTGGCACTTGCCCAGGGAATTGAAACTATGGACAATATAAGAGATTCTCTTAATATAGAGAGTATCCTTACAACATCTGACAGTGCTTATTCCAAAACAGATCTGGAAAACATGCAGACCATGGAAAAAGAAAGCTCGGATATAGATGGTCCTTTTGATCTTGGCGTCTCTATTACCGAAGATGTTGGAGATGACGCACAGACCCAGATTGTTTACTTTGCTTCAAGCAGCATATTTGACGATACCATTAACAGTTACGTATCAGGAACTAATTATGAACTCTTATCTTCCTCCTTATCCTGGTTATGTCAGTCAGAGGAAGAGGATACAAATACAATTTCCATTGCAAGCAAGAGTCTGGACACTTCCACTCTTACGATTTCCGCAGCTGATGTAAGTTTCTGGAGCATCTTTGTAACTGCTGTAATACCGGTTTGTATTCTGCTTGTCGGCTTCGGAATCTGGATGAAGAGGAGAAAACAGTAATATGAAGAATAAGAAAGGTTTAATTATTGGAATAGTTATATTACTTCTTTTACTGGGAGCGTATTTCTTACTCAGATATTTGAATTTAGATGAAGAAAATACGGAAGAAGAGGATACTACAGAAACTGTTTTTGAAATTGATGCGGAAGATATAAGCAATATTCAGATCGTTTCAGGGGAGAATACCTTTGACTTCTCTCATGGAGATGATACATGGAGCTATGTTCAGGATGCAAACTTTCCTTTAAGCGAGTCTGCTATATTAGATAAAGTATCCAGCCTGACTTCCATATCTTCCTCCAGAACTATTGAAAATCCGGAAAATCTCAGTGATTATGGGTTAGAAGATCCTGAAGTGACTGCTACAGTGACAGATACAGAGGGAGAAACAACAAAGTTAGCTCTGGGAACCACAAATGATGCGGTATCTGGCTGTTATATGAGTCTGAATGACGACACAAGCAAAATCTATCTGGTGGATACCAGTTTAAAAACTAATTTACAGTTTGATTTAAGCGATATTGCTGAAAAAGAGGATATTCCCAGTATTACAGGAAGCACAATAACCAGTGTAACAATCCAAAAATCAGAGGGAACTGCAAGACTTTATCAGGACAGCACCTCTGAAACAGGATGGACTTTCGCTGACACAGACGGAAGCACAGTTCCGGCGGATAGCTCCTTAGTATCTACTTATACCAGCAATTTCTCCGCACTGGCCTGGACAGACTATATGACCTATGATCTGAGTAATCTGGAAGCTTATGGACTTGATAATCCTACAGTGATTACTGTGGACTATCAGGTAGAGGAGGAAGCTGAGGATTCAAGTTCCGAAGATACCGAAACCAGTGATGATAGTACAGAGGAAAGTACAGAAGATACATTTGAAGATACAGAGGAAGATTCTACAGTAACTGTGGATAAGCAAATGGTTATGCTGCTTGGTGATCAGACCGAGGACGGAAATTATTATTATGGAAAACTTCAAGATGATACCTGTATTTATACAATAGGATTATCTTCAATCCAGGGTATTACTGACGTACAAAAAGAGGATTTCCTTAGTACGAAAGTGGCAGACTATTCTTTTGCTGATCTTGATACGGTGACATTCACAAGAAACGGTGAGACTTATGTAGCGTCTAAAGAGACCGTAGAAGTTGAAAGCGAAGATGAAGACGGGGAAACTACAGAAGAGACAAGATATCTGATCAATGACAAAGAAATAGATACTACCGACTTTAACAATTTTTATAATTTGATAACAGCTATGACATGGCAAAGCCAGGACGAAAATGCACAACCCTCTGGCGAATCGGATATATCTATAAATTTCTACAAGGAAGGAGGGATAAATGTCACGGTAGACTATTATTCTTATGATACGAACTTCTATCTTGTTATAGATTCCAAAGGAAATCATTCATTAGTAAATAAGATGGATGTGAGAGAATTCCTGGATGCATTTGACACCGCAATGGAAGAGATAGAATGATAATGTTTCACGTGAAACATTTTAAATCAAAAGTTATCTAAAAATCAGAATAGAAAAAGGGATGCTGGAAAACTAACCAGCATCCCTTTTCGATTCTATTAAAAGTGAACCAATGGCCGCCAAATGAATATGTATATTTACTTAACCTCCTTGAGTTATAAATATATGTTCATCAATTCTACAAATCTATTGGCAGCTTCTAAATGAGGAAGATGTTTTGTTTTTTCTATATAACAAGTTTCAATGGAAGAATTCATGCTGGTATAAGCATTTTGAATATCTTTACCATTTTCTTCTTCCTCCCCGATGATCAATATAATACTCTGATTCGTTTCTCTAAGAGCATGATTGATACTGTTATTTGTATAGCATCCTATAATACTGGAAAGAAGAAATTTTGAATTACTGAAGCCTTTATGAGCAGCCTCATAATAAGTATCTATCATTTCAGCAGTAACATCAAATGGATTATATAAATATTTTTCTGTAAAAAGTAATTGGATATTACTCTGACAGGTGATCATATTGTAGACTAAAGTTCCAAAAACAGGAAGTTCCAGAAGGAATTTATAAAGCTTACTTTTCTTTCCAGGAATTTTATTAAGAGTGGTTAACTCTGGTGGATTTACTAAAAAGATCTTTCCAAAGAGAGAAGACTCATTATGGCATGCAAGTATGGAAAAAGATCCTGAATATCCGCTGGCTACAATATCTGTTTTTTCATGAATGATATTTTTAATAAAATCGGAGATAAGCTGAACATATAAATAGTTTGTATATGTAATCCTTGGCTTTTCAGAGCGACCGCAGCCTAAAAGATCAATTGCATATACTGTATGAGATTTTGCCAGCTTATCTATAATATTTTTCCACTCGTAGGCTGAACTATATACAGTTAGATCATGGACCAGTAAGATGGGTGAACCGCTGCCTTTCTTCTTATAATAAATTTTACCGAATCTCCAGTTGTAATAATTATTTGCAGATGATTTTAATAAATCTTTCAAAGCAGCAGAGGCGAAAATTAACCGGTTTATAAGATAAATAACACCTGTTGCAGCGGTAAATAAAATGCCAAGAGTAACCAGTTTATGTTTATTCTTTTTCATTCTGATATATACCTCCCCTTTATTCCTGCGGGCACCCGATCGAAGTGAAACTTAGATCTGCCGTAAGGATCTAATAATCCGATCTTGCATTGATGCCAGTTTGATGTCCTCTATGCTTGTATCGGGATATTTTACTTGGATTAATACTAAAACTCCTATTTTTAATGTTTTTTTTCAAGAACCTATTTATAATTTAGAATAGAGCCCTTTATAGTAGAAACCGCATTATTGAAGGAGTGTTAAGTTGAGATTTACGTATTATATTATAAAACATAGTGATAAAATATACAAGAAAAATAACCTGGAAGATTCTTGTGACTCAATATAATGTTTCACGTGAAACATAAAAAACATGAACAAGAAAAATAGGAAATGATATACTTTTTTCATTAAAACATAAAAAATGTTTCACGTGAAACATTTTTATAGAAATGCATATAGAAAGGTGCTATAATAATTTTGAAAGTTGGATAGAATTACTTTTTATTACATTAAGGGGAAATATAAGTGGGAAGAATTATTGCAATTGCTAATCAAAAGGGCGGCGTAGGTAAATCAACCACAGCTATTAATCTTTCTGCATGTCTAGCAGAACAGAATCAAAAAGTCCTGCTGATAGACATCGATCCGCAGGGAAATGCTACCAGCGGGGTTGGAATTGACAAAAATGAAACAGAAAATACTCTTTATGAACTACTGGTAGGAGAAAGTGAGTTAAAAGACTGTATAATTGAGAATGTCTATGATAATCTTTCGCTGATACCTTCCAATGTGAATCTGGCCGGTGCCGAAATAGAACTGGTTGGAATTGAAGGAAGAGAATTCCTTCTTAAAAATCAGATAGACACAATTAAGGATGACTATGACTTTATTATTATGGATTGTCCGCCATCCCTTAATATTCTGACAATTAATGCTATGACCACTGCTGATTCCGTATTGGTTCCCATACAGTGTGAGTATTATGCACTGGAAGGCCTGACACAGCTTATACATACTATTGAATTGGTAAAAGAAAGGCTGAATCCGAATCTGATCATCGAAGGCGTTGTCTTTACTATGTATGATGCCAGAACAAATCTTTCTCTTCAGGTGGTGGAAAATGTAAAGGCTAATCTGAATCAATCTATCTATAAGACAATTATTCCGAGAAATGTCAGACTGGCAGAGGCGCCCAGTTACGGTATGCCTATTAATCTGTATGATACCCGGTCTGTAGGAGCGGAAAGCTACCGCCTTCTTGCAGAAGAAGTTTTACATAGGGAGGATGAAGAATGACAGCGAAAAAGGGTGGCTTAGGAAGAGGACTGGGAAGAGGTCTGGACGCTATGATCAGTGACAGTTCAAAATCCAGACAAGAGGAAAAAAAGATAGAAAGACCTGTGGCAAAAGAGGTTGACAGAGATCCAAAGGATAACGTTATTATGGTCAAGATCGCCCAGGTGGAACCCAGTCGAAAACAGCCCAGAAAACAATTTGATGAAGATGCTTTGCTGGAGCTGGCAGAGTCTATAAAACAGTTTGGTGTGCTGCAGCCCCTGCTGGTACAGAAGAAAGATGACTACTATGAAATCATTGCCGGTGAAAGACGCTGGAGAGCATCGAAATTGGCAGGTGTAAAAGATATTCCTGTAATGGTAAAGGATTTTTCCGATCAAGAGGCTGTGGAAATTTCCCTTATTGAAAATATTCAAAGGGAAAATTTGAATCCTATAGAGGAAGCAGCAGCATATAAACGTCTGATGGAAGAATTCCATCTGAAACAAGATACAATTGCTGAAAGAGTATCTAAGAGCAGGACAGCAGTGACTAACTCTATGAGACTTCTGAAATTGGATGAACGTGTCCAGCAGATGCTTATAGATGAAATGCTTACCACAGGGCATGCCAGAGCACTTCTGGCTATTGAAGATAAGGAACTGCAGCATTCTGCAGCAGTGAAGGTCTTTGATGAAAAGCTCAGTGTAAGAGAAACAGAAAAACTGGTCAAAGAAATCCTGAATCCTCAGGAGAAGGAAAAAGAAAAGGAGAAAGACCGGGCTCAGGATCTTGTTTATGAACAGCTGGAAGAAAAAATCAAGGGAATCATAGGATCTAAAGTAGCAATCCGCCGCAGGAGTAAGGATAAGGGAAGAATTGAGATTGCCTATTATTCTCAGGAAGAACTGGAACGGATCGTGGAACTTTTGGAGTCTATCAGATAAAATAAAGGGGTCAGAATACATATGAATAATTTTTTAGAGGCACTGCAGAATTACTCGGGAATTTTGCTTCTTTCCCTTCTGATCCTGGTGATTATACTTTTGGTCTGCATATTTAATCTTTCTCTGGGATTAAGCAGACTGAATAAAAAATACAAGATCTTTATGAAGGGGAAAGACGGACAGTCACTGGAAAAGCTGTTTAAAAGAAAATTTGATATGATCGAGAAGCTGGCAAGCAACGGTGAAATCAACAGCGAGAACATCCAGAAAATAGAGAAACTTTACAACAGTTCCCTGCATAAATACGGTATCGTCAAGTATGATGCTTTTGAGGATATGGGAGGAAAATTGAGTTTTGTCCTTGCATTGCTGGATAAAGATAATACAGGATTTCTGCTTAACGCAATACACAGCAGGGAAAATTGTTTTTTGTATATTAAAGAGATCGTAAATGGGGAATCCTATATTATGTTAAGCGAAGAAGAAATTGAAGCGCTGAAAAGAGCAGTAAACTTTGGAATTGAAGAAAGTGAATTTGATATTTAAAAATTATGTAAACCGATAAGGAGATATGAAAAATGTTAGACATTCGATTTGTCAGAGAAAACCCGGAAGTTGTAAAACAGAATATCAGAAATAAATTCCAGGATAGCAAACTTCCTCTTGTAGATGAAGTGATTGAACTGGACAAAAGAAACCGTGAGATTAAACAGGAGGTAGAAGGTCTCAGAGCAGAGAGAAATAAGATTTCCAAGATGATCGGCGGTCTGATGAAGGATGGCAAAAAGGAAGAGGCCGAGGAAGCCAAGAAAAAAGTAACTGCCAATGCCCAGAGAGTAGAAGCTCTTTCTGCTGAGGAAAAGGAAGTAGAAGAGAAGATCAAAAAGATCATGATGACAATTCCAAATATTATAGATCCTTCTGTTCCTATTGGAAAAGACGACAGCGAGAATGTAGAGGTTCAGAGATATGGAGAGCCGGTAGTTCCTGATTTTGAGATTCCCTATCATGCTGATATTATGGAAAGCTTTGACGGACTGGATCTGGACAGTGCCAGAAAGGTAGCCGGAAACGGATTTTATTACCTTATGGGAGATATTGCCAGATTACATTCTGCAGTAATCTCTTATGCAAGAGATTTTATGATCAATAGAGGATTTACTTACTGTGTTCCGCCTTTTATGATCCGCAGCAATGTGGTAACAGGAGTTATGAGCTTTGCTGAAATGGATGCTATGATGTATAAGATTGAAGGTGAGGACTTATATCTCATTGGAACCAGCGAACATTCCATGATAGGAAAATTCATTGATACGATTATTCCGGAAGAGGAGCTTCCTAAAACCCTTACCAGTTATTCGCCTTGTTTCAGAAAGGAAAAAGGCGCTCATGGTATCGAGGAAAGAGGCGTTTACAGGATCCATCAGTTTGAAAAACAGGAGATGATCGTGGTCTGCAAGCCGGAGGAAAGCCCGATGTGGTTTGATAAATTATGGCAGAATACCGTAGATCTTTTCCGCTCTATGGACATTCCGGTAAGAACTTTAGAGTGCTGTTCCGGAGATCTGGCAGATCTGAAGGTGAAATCCGTAGACGTGGAAGCCTGGTCCCCAAGGCAGAAGAAATATTTTGAGGTAGGAAGCTGCTCCAACCTGGGAGACGCTCAGGCCAGAAGACTTCAGATCCGTGTAAACGGAAAAGATGGAAAATATCTTGCTCACACGCTGAACAATACAGTTGTAGCACCTCCCAGAATGCTGATCGCTTTTCTGGAGAATAATCTCCAGGCCGACGGTTCTGTGAAGATCCCGGAGGCTCTCAGACCTTACATGGGAGGGGCTGAAGTTATTAAGCCCAAGAAATAAGCGGAGGTTACTCATTGCACAGTTATTTGAAAGCAATCGGGTTTTCGGACGTATCCGAAAAAAAAGAGCTGGATGCGATATTACAGGATGTCATCCAGAATTATGATGAAAATACTGTTGTAGAAGACAGAAGCAATCATCTGTTTACTGAATTATCCAAGCTGTACGGCTGCGATTTCGGTATTACAGTCTGCGGGGAATATGATGAAGAAGACCATTTCCAGATGGAATATTATTTCCCTTTTTTCCGGGGAACTGGGATCAGCATGGAAGAAGAAGTGGTTATAGAAAAGCATGCGGGAAAGGAATCCTATGCGGGAGCCTGTGACGATATGCGTATTGGAGTGACCATCATCTTTTATCTCCAGAATGCAGGGGAATACCTTACTCAGCGGGCAAAAGGCCATTATTCAGGAGGGGTACACAGTGTGACCCTTTCCGGTCTTGCCAGAAAAGGAACGATTCTCCTCCCTGTTCTGAAAAAAGCAGAGGAGACTGCTGAGGCAGAGGAAAAGACCATTAACAGGGGAAGACTGATGGCAGCGGCCCAAAATGGTGATGAGGAGGCCATGGAGAGTCTGACCATTGAGGATATGGATACTTACTCTATGATCTCTCAGAGAGTGGAAAATGAGGATGTATACAGCATTGTAGACAGTTATTTCATGCCCTATGGAATGGAATGCGACCTGTACAATATTATGGGAGAAATCCTGGATTGTACCAAGATACAGAACGTCCTTACAGGAGACAGTATCTATGAGATGCGTATCTGCTGCAATGATATTGAGATGGATGTGTGTATCAATGAAAATGACCTTCTGGGAGAACCTCTGAGGGGAAGACGGTTTAAAGGGATCGTATGGCTTCAGGGGAATGTGGATTTTGAATATTGATTGTATTTAAGCAGTCTGAAGAATTAACAGCTGCCGGATTTCAAAAATGTGCCCGTTCAGGGCATAGATGAAATCCGGCAGCTGTTTTTTTGCCGGACAAAAAAGAATTTTAAATAAATTTTACAAAAAGCGTACATTAGATTTTACATTAGAATGATAGGATTAGCAAAAATCTTCTGATTTTAAGTATATTACCCCGGTTTTACAAAAATAAGTACGTAATCTATAAACAGGAGGAAACTGTAGTATGAAGGAAGAGCGGGATTTTATCCGACAGGTCAAGTCCGCCAGGGAAGATATGCAGGAGGCGGACGAACTGATTCGCACATATATGCCCTTTATAAAAGCAGAAACTGCAAAATTTCTCCGGCGTCCTGTGACAGAGGGACAGGATGATGAACTGAGTATAGCCATGATCGCCTTTCATGAAGCGATCTGCGGCTATTCTCCTGCCAGAGGCGGTTTTTTGAAATACGCCTCTATGCTCATAGGGAGCAGGCTTATAGACTATCATCGCAAGGAACAGAGACACAGAAAGGCCATTTCTCTGGAAACTCCTCTTGGAGAAGAGGAAGATAAGTCCCTGGGAGAGTCTTTATCTGACGGAAAAGATCACAGTGAGGAAATGACGGTCAGAGAGGCCACAAGAAAAGAGATAGAAGAACTTACAGCCCAGATGAAAGACTTTGGCGTTTCCCTTACGGATGTGGCAGAAAATTGTCCTAAGCAGGAGCGGACTCTTGGGGCCTGCAGAAAGGCTCTCAATTACGCAAAGGAGCATCCGGAGATTCTGGAAGAACTGCTGCGGACAAAACGGCTCCCCGGTACAAAACTGTGTAAAGGAAGCGGCGTAGAGAGAAAAACTATGGAGCGCCACAGAAAATATATGGTAGCCCTTCTGCTGATCCATACAAACGGATATGAGATCATCAGAGGTCATATAAAACAGGTTATGAAAGGAGTGACAGAAAGATGAGTTATATTGTTATGGAATGCCACTCCAGCTATGCGATCCTTCTGGATGAAGAAGGTCGTTTTCTGAAAGCTGCAAACCTTCATTATCAGGTGGGACAGAGGGTTTATGATCCTGTTCTTATGAAGGAAAAACCGGAGAAAAGATTTCGTCCGGTAAGATGGGCTGCCGGAGGAGCGGCAGTTATAGCAGCAGGATTCCTTCTGGTCTTTGGAATTAATTACTATCAGAATCATCTTATGTCTTATTCTTCCATCTATCTCACCATTAATCCTGAAATCCGGATGAGTCTGAACAGACTGGGGGAAGTATTGGAACTTAAAGGAACAAATCAGGACGGAGAAATTCTTCTGGATGGCTATGATGGTAAAGGAAAGGATAAGGTAACGGTTACAGATGAGCTTATAGACCGAGCTATTGAAATGGGATTTTTGTCTGAAGGAGGACAGGTGTCCTTTTCTATTGATACTCCAGAGGAAGCCCTTCTCCAGGAGTATGGAGAGGAACTGGAGACAGAAGTGAAGCAGCATCTGAAAAACAGACTTTCTATTACCATTGAGATCGTTGATTATCACACAGGAGACAGGGAGACTTCTTCCACAGAAACTCCTGCTAGAGAGGAAGAAGTCCAAAGCCAGCCGGCAGCAGAAACCGGACAGGAACAGACACCGGCGGCTGCCCAGGAAGAAACACCGGCTGTCCAGGCGGAAACACCGGATTCCAGTACCCAGACCCAGAATGATTCTTCCAATACCCAGCCTTCCCAGTCTCAGGGAACTGCTGCTTATGAGGATACAGATTATGGAACCGACAGTGACGGGGAGGCCGGTTACAGCCAGCCTGAACCTCAGGCTCCTCAGACAACAGAGGGGGATTCTGACTACGAAGATTCCAGTGATTATGGAGACAGCGGTTACGAAGAAGAGGATGACTGATAAAAAATAAAAAATTTTTTAAAGATACCCCGATTTAAAAAAAGTCTCTCCGTATTCTATGAATACAAGGAAAAACAAAAAGCCAGAAAGAAATGGCAAAATGAAAGGAGCATCTATTATGAAAATGAGAAAAGTTTTATTAGCAGCATTTACATCCCTTACCTTTACAGCAGCGGTTTTTACAACCGGATGCGGCAGTCAGGAAAACGGCCAGATTCAGGAAACAGAAATTAAAGCAGAGGCAGAAGCTTCCCAGGGAGAGGCTCTTGCAGATAAAGGGATAATTACCTTAAGTGTAAATCCGGAGATCAGTATTGAGTATGACAAAGAAGGAAAAGTAACCGCTGTTACAGGGAACAATGCTGACGGTGAAGGAATTGTTTCTGCATATCAGGACTACCAGGGGAAAGACTGCAGCACAGTGTTGGAGGAACTAATCAACAGGATCAATGAAGCCGGATATTTTATTGATGAAATAGATGGCAACAAGAAGAATATCGTAATCCAGATGGAACCGGGATCAGTCCTGCCGGCTGATGATTTCTTGGAAACTATCAGCAGAGATACACAGGAAGCAGTAGCGGGCCTGGAGCTGACATCTGATATCGTAACCATAGATGACGATGATTATGATGACAGCTATGCAAAGGGAGGAGAACCCTCTCCTTATATAACCTTGGATAAAGCAAAAGAAATCGCACTGGCACAGGCTAATGTCAATGCTGCAGATGCAGTATTTGAAGATAAAGAATTCGATTTTGACGACGGCATTGCTATCTATGAGCTGGAGTTCACAGCCGGAGGCAGCGAATATGAGTATGATGTCCATGCGGTAACCGGAAAAGTATTAAAGGGAGAACATCATGTAGCAGGCCAGGCAGTAGAGGACACAGATTACGGCCCGGGGAATGACGGGGTCACTGATTACAGCGATACAGACTATGGCCCTGACAATGATGGAGTGACGGACTATGGCAACACCGACTATGGACCAAATAATGACGGTGTGACCGACTACAATGAGCCGGAAACCCAGACAGAGGATACAGATTACGGTCCGGGAAATGACGGGGTAACCGATTATAGTGATACAGATTATGGTCCGGATAATGACGGAGTAACCGATTATCAGGATACAGATAATGACGATGGCAACAGCGGCTATGATGACCAGGATGACCTTGATGACGGCAACAGCGGCTATGATGATTAAATCTTTAAAAGAAGTAACCCTGCGGCATGAGTTTAAGCACCAGATCAGCCCCGGTGAAGATCTGGTGCTTTCCCAGAGGCTTAGAAAATTGTTTCCTCATGATAAATATGCAGGCCCCGGGGGAAGCTACAGAATCACAAGTCTTTATTTTGACACACCTTATGACAGCGCCTACAAAGAAAAGCTGGACGGAGTGGACAACAGAGAAAAATTCAGACTGAGGTATTACGGAACAGATACTTCTTTTATACGGCTGGAAAAAAAGTTTAAGAGAAAAGGACTTTGCGGAAAGAGGAGTGCGTCTCTTATACAGGATCAGGCAGAGAAGATCCTAAGGGGAGACTATGAATTTCTTCTGAAATCTGCAGATCCGCTGCTGATAGAATTGTACAGCAAGATCCGGGGGAAAGGACTTAGGCCAAAGACCATTGTCTGCTACGACCGGGAGGCTTTTGTCTATGCTCCGGGAAATGTAAGGATCACTTTAGACAGAAATCTTTATACAGGTCTGGGCAGCATAGATTTTTTGAATACAGAGATTAAAGGAATTAAGGCTATGGATTCTTCCAGCGTGCTGGAAGTAAAGTATGATGAATTTTTGCCGGAGCTGGTGCGCATGGCTGTACAGGTACCGGGACGCCAGGCAGGGGCCTGCTCGAAATATGCCCTTTGCCGGCGGTTTGACTGATCCGGGAGAGAGGGGAGTGTTTTATTATGACTTTTCAGGATATCTTTAAATCAAATTTTCTGGAAAATATTACGGGAATCTCGGTTCTTGATATGGCCATAGCCCTGGTTCTGGCATTTCTCATGGGCTTGTTTATCTTCTTTGTATACAAGAAAAGCTGCAGCAGCGTTATGTATTCTGCCAGTTTCGGCACCACCCTGATCGCCCTGGCGCTGATCACCACAATCCTTATCATGACAGTGGTCAGTAATGTGGTGCTGTCCCTTGGTATGGTAGGCGCACTGTCCATTGTCCGTTTCCGGACAGCCATAAAGGAGCCTTTGGATATTGCATTTCTCTTCTGGAGTATTGCTCTTGGGATTATCCTGGCAGCAGGACTGCTTCCTCTGGCTGTTTTCGGGAGTATTTTTATCGGAGCAGTGATCCTGGTCTTTTCAAACAGGAAGACTATGGACAGTCCTTACATTCTGGTACTCCACTGCGGCAGCGGGGAGACGGAAAAGCAGGCAGAGGCTTTTGTGGCTGCCCAGGTGCGGAGGATGAATCTGAAAAGTAAAAGTGTGGAAGCAGGGCATATAGAACTGAACTATGAGGTAAGGCTAAAGGAAGACGGCAGCCAGTTTGTAAATGAACTGGCGGCTATGGAAGGCGTCACCCACTGCGTTCTTGTTTCCTATAACGGAGATTATATGGGGTAATACATGGTAAAATACAAATATATAGATGCTGTCTGCATTCTTGCAGCTCTTGGAGCTGTCCTTCTTACCCTGATCTTTATGAATGGGGACGATTTGGGAATCCCGAAGGCCAGCGAAAATCCCGGATATATTTCCCGGCTTTTTGATGAAAGAAGGGTGCATAGTCTGGATATACAGATAGAAGACTGGGAAGAGTTCCTGGAAAATGCAGAAGAGGAGACATATGTTTCCTGTACAGCAGTGATAGATGGAGAGGAATTTCATCAGGTGGGACTCAGGGCCAAGGGAAATAATTCCCTGAGTCTTACTGAAGAATACGGGTTGTCCAGATATAGTCTGAAGCTGGAATTCGACCATTTCAATCAGGGAGGAAAATACTATGGTCTGGATAAGCTGTCTCTGGACGCATCTTTTCAGGACAACAGTTATATGAAGACCTGGATTGCCTATGATATGATGGAATTTATGGGGGTTCCCGCACCTTTGCGCAGCTATGTCTGGGTTACGGTAAACGGGGAAGACTGGGGACTGTATCTGGCTGTAGAGGAGCCGGAGGAGGCCTTTGCCAGGAGAAATTTCGGCAATGACTACGGAAGACTGTATAAGCCGGATTATAAACGGCTGGATGCAGAGAATGCCGATGTGGCTCTTAAGTATATAGACGATGACCCGGAGAGCTATCCGAATATATTTGACAATGCCAAGGTGGACATCACCCAGGGGGATAAGGAACGGGTGATACAGGCTCTTCGGATACTTTCCACAGGTGAGGACCTGGAAAAGGCGGTAAACATAGAGGAAGTGCTCAGGTATTTTACAGTACAGGTTTTTGTGATGAACTGGGACAGTTATCTGGGATATACAGGTCATAACTATTATCTTTACGAGGAAGATGGGATTTTGTCCATCCTTCCCTGGGATTATAACCTGGCTTTCGGAACTTACGCTCTGGGAATGACAGATCCCATCAAAGATCCGGAAGTGCTGATTAATTACCCTATTCATACGCCTGCAGAGGGATCGGTGATGATGAACCGTCCTCTTTATCATAATCTGATGAAAATAGAAGAATATTTTCAAAGTTATCGGAAATATTTTGATCAGTTTGTTTCGCAGTATTTTGAGTCAGGAAGATTTCAGAGTCTCCTTGCCCGGACCCGGGAAATGATAGCACCTTATGTGGAGAAGGATCCTACGGCTTTCTGCTCTTATGAAGATCACAGGCTGGCCGCAGATACTCTGGAGCAGGTATGTATGCTGAGAGCAGAAAGTGTGCGAAAACAGTTGAATGGTGAGATACCGGCTACCATAAGAGGGCAGCAGGAGGCTCCCCAGGCCCGGCTGGACGCCTCCCACATCCGTCTGGAAGATCTGGGAGATTTTCAGGATCTGGAAAATGCGAAAGTGAGACAGGAACAGACGGTGGAAAGGATAGGGAAAACTTCTTGACGAACCTTTGAAGGCAGGGTAAAATAATAGAAAATGCCTGAGCTGTCAGCTTTTCCTGCCAGCAAAGCGTTCATAGAGAAAAACTGACCGGAAGAGAATCTGATGGAAAGACGAAAGAAAGTGACACAGCCTGGATTTTGTATACAGAAAAATAGTGTAAACAGATAAAAGAGGACCCTTTCGGGTCCTTTTTCTATTTCAGGCATAGAAAGGAGGAGAGATATGGAGAAAACCGATTCCAGGATTGCCGTTATCGGTATCATTATTGAAGACAGAGAAAAAGCAGAACCGGTCAATTCTCTGCTGCACCAATATGGGGAATATATTATCGGCCGCATGGGAATTCCCTACAGAGAAAGACAGGTAAATATTATCAGCGTTGTCCTGGACGCCCCGGCGGATATTATCAGTGCTTTGGCAGGGAAGCTGGGAAGACTTCCGGGAGTCAGTTCTAAAGCCATATATTCCAGGGAAAAAACAAACAGGAAGGGACCTGAATAATGGAAAATAAGATCAGCGACAAAGAATTTTGGAACTGTGCCGAAGCACTTTCCCAAGGCCGGCATTTAACGAAAGAACAGTGGAGAATTCTCCTGGAAGGCCGCAGCAAAGAGCGGAGGACGGAACTGGCAAAACGGGCCTCGGATCTGAGGGACCGGATCTATGGAAAGCGGATCTTTATCCGGGGACTCATTGAATTTACCAATTACTGTAAAAATGACTGCTATTATTGCGGAATCCGCAGAAGCAACAAAAACGCCTCCCGGTACCGTCTGACCAGAGAGCAGATTTTAGAATGCTGCCGGGCAGGGTATGAACTGGGATTCAGAACTTTTGTCCTTCAGGGGGGAGAGGATCCCTACTTTGAGGATGAGAGAGTGGCAGAGATCATAAGGGCCATCAAAAAGGAATTTCCACACTGTGCTATTACCTTATCCATAGGGGAAAAGGAAAAAGAAAGTTATGCCTTTTTTAAAGAAGCCGGAGCGGATCGGTATCTTCTGCGGCATGAAACAGCAGATGAAGACCATTACCGGAAGCTCCACCCGACGGAACTTTCCCTTTCACACAGGATACGCTGTCTGGAGATTCTGAAAGATCTGGGGTACCAGACCGGAGCAGGGATCATGGTGGGATCCCCGGGACAGACAACAGAGACTCTCATAGAGGATATGGAATTTCTGGAAAGGCTGCAGCCGGAAATGGTGGGAATCGGTCCCTTTATCCCTCATCATGATACTCCTTTTAAAGGGGAGCCTCAGGGAGGACTGGAACTGACTCTCTATCTTCTAAGTCTGATCCGGCTGCTGCTTCCCAGAGTGCTGCTTCCTGCCACAACAGCCCTGGGGACCATCGACCCTATGGGAAGAGAAATGGGGGTACTGGCAGGGGCCAATGTGGTCATGCCCAATCTGTCACCGGAAAATGTCCGGGAAAAATATCTCCTGTATGACAATAAGATCCATACAGGAAAGGAAGCGGCAGAATGTCTGGACACCCTCAGGGAATCTATGAAAGCAATAGGCTATAACGTAGTGGTGGACAGGGGAGATTTTCTGAGGAAAGACACGAAATAAAATAAGCAATATTGCAGGAAAACGGAGGAGGAATAAAAAATATGTATGATCCAAGATCAAAATGTGCAGATGATTTTATTAACCATGAGGAGATCATGGAAACGCTGGAATATGCAGAGAAAAATAAGCATAACCGGGAACTGATCGATCAGATCCTGGACAAGGCCAGACTGAGAAAGGGTTTAAGCCACAGAGAAGCGGCAGTTCTCCTGGACTGTGATCTGGAGGATAAGAATCAGGAGATCTATGCCCTGGCAGAGCAGATCAAGAAGGATTTCTACGGAAACCGGATCGTGCTTTTTGCCCCTTTGTATCTGTCTAATTACTGTGTAAACGGCTGTGTTTACTGTCCATATCACGCCAAGAACAAACATATCCCCAGAAAGAAGCTGACCCAGGAGGAAATCCGCCAGGAGGTTATCGCTCTTCAGGATATGGGCCATAAGAGACTGGCCCTGGAGACAGGAGAGGACCCGGTGAATAATCCTATCGAATACGTGCTGGAAAGTATTAAGACCATCTACAGTATTAAACATAAGAACGGCGCTATCCGCCGGGTAAACGTAAATATAGCGGCTACCACTGTGGAGAATTACAGAAAGCTGAAAGAGGCGGGGATCGGAACCTATATCCTGTTCCAGGAGACCTACCATAAGGAAAGCTATCTGAAACTTCATCCCACAGGACCAAAGCATGATTATAACTATCATACAGAAGCTATGGACCGGGCTATGGAGGGCGGTATTGACGACGTAGGCTGCGGCGTGCTTTTCGGACTGGAAATGTACCGCTATGAATTCGCCGGACTTCTGATGCACGCAGAGCACCTGGAGGCGGTATATGGAGTAGGTCCTCATACTATCAGTGTGCCAAGAGTTAAGAGGGCAGATGACATTGACCCGGATACCTTTGACAATGGTATTGATGATGATACTTTTGCCAAGATCGTTGCCTGTATCCGCATTGCCGTGCCTTATACCGGCATGATCATCTCTACCAGAGAGAACCAGAAATGCAGAGAGAGAGTCCTTCACCTGGGCATTTCCCAGATTTCCGGAGGTTCCAGGACCAGTGTGGGAGGCTATGCAGAGCCGGAACCGGAAGAAGAATCTTCTGAGCAGTTTGAGGTCAGCGACAACCGTACTCTGGATGAAGTGGTGAACTGGCTTATGGGAATGGGATATGTGCCCAGTTTCTGCACCGCCTGTTACAGGGAGGGAAGGACCGGAGACAGATTCATGTCCCTTTGTAAATCCGGACAGATTCAGAACTGCTGTCTTCCCAATGCTTTAATGACTCTTAAAGAATATCTTATGGATTATGCTTCTCCTGATACGGTAGAGAAAGGCCTGAAGCTGATCCAGGAGCAGATCAAGGAGATCCCCAGAGAGCGTACCAGGGAAATCGTACAGGAACGACTTATTGAGATTGAGAAAGGAAACAGAGATTTCCGGTTCTGACACAGACAGGAGGTTTTACATGGGAATGAATCAGACGCCTGCAGCAGAGCGGGTACATATCGGTTTTTTCGGAAAGAGAAATGCGGGAAAATCCAGTGTGATGAACAAGGTTACCGGACAGGATCTGGCGGTGGTATCTGATGTAAAGGGAACTACCACAGATCCGGTGTATAAGTCTATGGAGCTGCTGCCTCTGGGACCGGTGGTGATGATGGATACTCCCGGCATTGACGATGAGGGAGAACTGGGCAGCCTCAGGGTAAAGAAAAGCTATCAGGTGCTGAATAAGACGGATGCGGCTGTGTTGGTCATAGATGGAAAAGCAGGAATCAGCAGGGAGGATCAGGCTCTTCTGGAAAGGATCCGAAAGAAAAACATACCCAGTATCCTGGTGCTGAATAAGAGGGATACACTTACACAAGAAGAGGTCTGTCAGACCATTTCCGGACTGCCGGAAGGGTATCAGGAAGGCAAGGACTTTCTCTGGGTAAGCGCCAGAGAGGGGACGGGGATCCATGAACTGAAAGAACGGCTGGCTGTTCTGGCCAGTACAGAGGAAAACCAGAAGAAGATCGTGGGGGACTTGCTGTCACCGGGAGACTTTGTGGTGCTGGTGGTGCCCATTGATAAGGCTGCCCCTAAAGGAAGACTGATCCTTCCCCAGCAGCAGACCATCCGGGATATTCTGGACGCCGATGCAGTGTCTGTGGTCATAAAGGAAGACAGGATACAGGAAACTTTGGAGAGTCTTGGGAAGAAGCCAAGGCTGGTCATTACCGACAGCCAGGTATTTGGAAGAGTTTCCAGAGATACACCAAAAGAGATCCTTCTGACATCTTTTTCCATTCTCTTTGCCAGATATAAAGGAAATCTGGAGACAGTGGTGGAAGGAGCCAGGGTTCTGAAAAAACTGAAAGACGGGGATAAGATTTTGATCAGTGAAGGCTGTACCCATCACCGGCAGTGCGGAGATATCGGCACAGAGAAGCTTCCTGCATGGATCCGGAAATATACGGGGAAAGATCTGAAATTTTCTTTTACCTCAGGGACAGAGTTTCCTGATGAACTGGGAGAGTACAGCCTCATCGTCCACTGCGGCGGCTGTATGCTTAATGAAAGGGAGATGAAATACCGCTTAAGCTGTGCCGGGGACCAGGGCGTGCCTATGACCAATTATGGGATTATTATTGCTTATATGAACGGAATTTTAGAGAGGAGTCTGGAACCTTTCTCATAGAGAAAGGTTCCAGACTCCTCTCAGACTTTATTGCAGAGCTGTCTGTTTTACCCGGTTCAGTGCCTTGGACACTGCAGGGATGGAGATGATGATCACAGTTATGATTCCCTCTGCGACCAGGTAGCTGTAGTTATATACAATGGGATATACACTGGTAAGTGCCTTTGGAAAATTATCCGGCATATAGTCCATCCAGTAGAGATAACCGCCCAGGGCATGAAAGGCGCCTCTGGCGGTGACGGCAGCTATGTAGCCTTTCAGCAGGCCGTGTTTGCTCTTTGCAAAGAACCCTGCTACGCCCAGAGCGGCAAAGGCCAGGATATAGTCGCAGCATACCTGGAAAAGGGAAAGCACATAGGGTTCCTGGATAAACTGCAGGATACCGTAGGCCAGTCCTACCAGAATGCCGGTCTTTGGACCATACCAGTTTGCTATAAGAACAATAAAAAGCATGCTGCACAGAGTCACGCTTCCGCCCCAGGGCATATTGAACAGCTTCAGATAAGAGGTAATAAATGCCAGAGCCATAGCCATGGCACAGAATACAAGCTGCCTGGTTCCCATCTTTTTCTTTTCTGAAATCCTGCCTGCAAAGATAAGAGCCGCCACGAAAAGAAGGATCCCTGCAACAACGCAGAGCACATATCCGGCGGTAGTCAGTCCTCCTTCTGCATTAACAAGAAATTGAAACATAAAAAATCCCTCCTGTTTCCAAGATCGAAAACAAAAGGGCTGCAGTAAAGTCAAAATCCCTACGTTGGCATTATCCAAATCAGGTTATGGGTCGAAGCTTACAACTTCCTCTCAGCCTGTGGCACAAGCTCCCCTTGTTATCAATCTTATGTAATTTAACCGGACTTTATGATATACACATCCGGGAAAAATGTCAAGAGTGGAAATAAGACAGGAAAGGTTATAATAACATTGAGGAGGAGAAGAAATTCTCTAAACAGTACCGCAGAGATTTCCATTTCCTTACTTTCTGCCGTATAGAGGAGTTGGATTGTACGGCAGGAATCGGGATATTTGGATTTTATGCCGTAGAGAGGAGACGAATTATACGGCAGGAATCGGGATATTTGGATTTTATACCGTAGGGAGGAGACGAATTATACGGTCGGAATTAGGATATTTGGATTTTATGCCGTAGAGTAGAGGTGAATTGTACGGTCGAAATCCGGATATTCGTAATTTCTGCCGTAGAGAGGAGGCGAATTATACGGTAGGAATCGAGATATTCGAATTTCTGCCGTAGAGAGGAGACAAATTATACGGTCGAAATCGGGATATTTGAATTTTAGGCTGTAGAGCTAAGGAAGAATATACTGCCGCAGCTATTCGGCTTCCCCTGATTTGAAATTTTCTGATGAACAGAATAACAGACGGTCCCCTTTGCGAACCGCCTGTTATTCATGACAATAGGCAGTTTCCAGGATATACCTGCCTATTGTTTAAAAGCATTATGGTTTTATCTGTTTTTACGCCATGATAGGTTTCATTGCTTCAGAGAGTTTGTCTTTTTCTGCCTGAGCTTCTGCAAGGTCTTTGCCAAGGGTCGTATAGTATACTTTGATTTTTGGCTCTGTTCCTGAAGGACGAACGATAACGGTTTCTTTGTTCTCCAGCTTGTAGATGAGAACATTGGCGGAAGGAAGTCCGGTTTCTTCCGGTTTTGTATAGTCGGTGACGCTTGCAACCTTGTATCCGGCAATCTCTGCTGGAGGATTCTTTCTCAGTCCTTCCATGATTCCGGCCATCTTGTCCATACCGCTTAATCCCGGGAATTCAAAGCTGTCGATTTTATTCAGGTAACGGCCGTACTGAGCGTAGATCTCTTCCATTCTCTGCTTCAGAGAACTTCCGATGCTTCTGTAGTAAGCTGCCATCTCACAGATCAGCATAGAGCCGATGATGGCATCTTTGTCACGAACATAAGGACCTGCCAGGTATCCGTAGCTTTCCTCGAATCCGAAGATGAAACGGTCAACTTCTCCGGCAGCCTCCAGCTGTGCGATCTGATCGCCGATCCACTTAAAGCCTGTAAGTACGCTTCTAAGTTCCACACCGTAATGTTCAGCTACTGCATCTGCCAGGGGAGTGGAAACGATAGATTTTACGGCCACGGCTTTTTCAGGCATAGTGCCTTTCTCAATGCGTCCTGCGCAGATATAGTCCAGAAGGAGTACGCCTACTTCATTTCCGCTTACCAGTTCATAGGAACCGTCCGGGCACTTCATGGCGATACCTACACGGTCTGCATCCGGGTCGGTTGCCAGCATCAGGTCAGCACCGGTTTCTTTTGCCAGGTTCAGGCCCTGCTCCAAAGCTTCAAAAATTTCAGGATTCGGATAGCTGCAGGTGGTAAAGTAGCCGTTTGGATATTCCTGATCAGGAACAATGGTAACATCTGTGATGCCGATATCCTTTAATACCTGGGTTACAGGAACCAGGCCGGAACCATTCAACGGGCTGTATACCAGTTTCAGGCCGGCTGTCTTGCAAAGACCCGGGCGGACCTGTCTGGACTCGATAGCTTCATAAAGGGCTTTCTTACAGTCGTCTCCTACGAAACGGATAAATCCTTCCTCAACACCCTGAGCAAAGGACATATATTTTGCTCCTGTAAGGACGTCTGTTTTCTGGATTTCTTCATATACAATAGCGGCTGCATCATCGGTCATCTGGCATCCGTCAGGACCGTAAGCTTTGTAACCGTTGTATTTTGCAGGGTTATGGGAAGCCGTTACCATGATACCTGCGTTGCAGTTGTAATACCTTGTGGCGAAAGAAAGGGCCGGTACAGGCATTAGTGCATCATAGATCCTTACCTTAATGCCGTTTGCTGCCAGTACTCCGGCTGCGTTTTTAGCGAATACGTCACTTTTCAGACGGCTGTCATAGCTGATGGCAACAGTCTGTGTGCCGCCCTGAGTCTTTACCCAGTTGGCAAGGCCCTGTGTAGCCTGGCGCACTACATAGATATTCATACGGTTTGTTCCTGCGCCTAATACGCCACGAAGTCCGGCTGTACCAAACTTCAGTGCCACTGCGAAACGTTCTTTGATCTCATCATCATTTCCTTCGATCCGGGATAATTCCGGGTTTAAATCCGCATCCTCCAGATCTGCGTTTAACCAACGCTTGTACTCTTCCTGATACATTTTTACCACTCCTACTATTTTCTTTATGGTTTTTTTGTGAAATAATCACAACCGATAATATTAATATACCATGTTTAGAGGAGAACGGCAATCATTCCCTGAAGGTTTTTACCGGCTTTTTTCACAGATCCATTGTTCTGCTTTCCTGCGTTTCAGGTCTTTTTCCAGCATGGCAAGATCCTCTCCGAAAAAGCGGTATACCATCTCTACCGTACTGTTCTGTCTTTCGGCCATGGCAGCGGCTTCTTCTTCCAGTTCCCGGCGGGTTACGGAGAAATTTTCACGGTCCATGATATCCTTGATCACCAGATCATATTTCGCCTCATAGTAAGCAGCCTGACGGAGTTCATCCTCCATCTGTTCCAGCTCCCTATCAGCGTTAAAGTGATGAGGGCCTCCGGTAAGAGTGTCATAACGCATCCGGTGCCGCATTTCCAGACGTATATAGTTCAGTTCATTTTCAAGAGCCTGCTCAGGTACTTCTATAGGATAATCCATTATAAAGCGGCGGATCTGCTCTTCTTTATTCATCAGTCCGAACCTCCCTCTGATTTTTTCCTGCCGGCAATACCGGCTGCTGCGGTAGCGATAGTACCGGCTGCGGATAAAGCGTTCTCAAAGGCCAGGCGGGTCACCTTGGCAGAATCCATAATACCGGCGGCCGTCATATCCGTATATTTTTCTGCATTGATATCATATCCGGTTCCCGGCTCTTTCTCCAGAAGCTTTTCCGTTATGAAGGCGCCGTCCAATCCTGCATTATCCAGGATCTGGCGGGCGGGAGCCTTCAGAGCCTGATATACAGACAAAAAGCCAAAACGTTCATCCCCTGTTAACGTATCTCCAGCGGCTTTTACTTTAGGGGCGATGTTCAGCAGCGCAATGCCGCCTCCGGGAAGGATTCCTTCCTCACAGGAGGAACGGGCGGCGCAGACACCGTCTTCCACCCGCATTTTCCGTTCCCAGATTTCCGGTTCTGTCTGTCCGCCTACATGGATATATGCCACTCCGGAAACAAATTTAGCCAGACGCTCTTTATAACGGTTTCGATTAAATTCATAATCTGTATGTTCAGAAAGATACCGCAGTTCCTGAATACGTTTCTGTATCTGTCCGGGTTCGCCTCCGGGGCCTGTAATCATAGTCTGCTTTCCGGTTACCTTAACGTAATGGGCAGTGCCCAGCATTTCCCGGGTTACTTTTCTGATATTAAAGCCCAGTTCACTGGCGATATAAACCCCCCCGGTCTGAAGGGCAAGATCTTCCATACGCCAGCGCCTTCCCTCCCCATATTCCGGGGCATTGACACAGACAATATCCATATCTCCCTCAATCCGGTTCTGCATAATGAGCCCCAGTGCTTTTTCCTTGACACCTTCTGAGATGATCAGGCAGGGATGTCCGTCCTCTGCAGCCAGGATCAGATAGGGGATCAGGTCCTGGGGATCGGTAAAAGTATTGTCGCACAGGAGAATATAGGGATCCTGCAGTTCTGCAATCTGCTGTTCTTTATCTGTGCACATGACAGGGTCTGTATAGCCCCTGTCAAAGACGATTCCTTCCTGGATTTCCAGAGTGGTTTCTGCTCTTTGAGACTCGTCTACATTAATAACTCCTTCCAGTCCCACGGCAGAAAAAGCTTCGCTGATCATACGGCCCAGCTCTTCGTCCTGACAGGATATGGAGGCGGCTTTTGCAATATCCTGAGAAGTTTTTACAGGAACTGCCATTTTCTTAAGCTCCTCAAGGACAATATCTGCGGCTTTTTTCATGCCTCTGCGAACTGCCAGGGGACAGGCCCCGGCGGCGGCGGCGTGGAAGGCCTCATGGAGGAGGACCTGGGTCAGCAGGGCAGTGGTGCTGGTACCGTCGCCTGCAGAATCGTTGGTTTTTGACGCAGCTTCTCTCAGCAGCTGAACCCCCATATTTTTCAGAGGATCGTTCAGGTCCAGGCTTTGGGCTATTGTGGCTCCATCATTTGTGATCAGTATGTGAGCCCCCGGCTGGGGAGCATCGGAATAGTCGGCTCCTCTCAGACCGGCCTTCTGGTGCATGGCAACATTCCGTCCCTTGGGTCCCAGTGTATATTTAATAGAGTCAGCCAGGACATCTACGCCGGCCATCAAGCCAAGCCAGGTGTCCATATCATCTGTAATATTCATGTGGAAAGCCTCCTTGTGTTAAGCGTATTTCAGAATTTATGGCAGGAAATCCCTGGCTTTTCTCCAGAAGAAAAAAGATAATGGAGAAAAGATCGTACAGATGTGTCCGGCTGAACTTGGCCCTGTTTTCGGTATGGCTGCAGAACTGGCAGACTGCGATATTCTTCGTACCCCTTCCTTACTGAGCCTGAGAAGCTCTACCCGGCTGGAGGATGAACTTCGTACCGGTTCTCTGACGATCCAAAAATATCGTGAGTATACCAGCATTATCCATATTAACTGGTATATGCCTACCGCTACTTATGCAGATAAATCAATGGCAGTCCGCTGGGGCGCTGAATGGGTATTTGACGGAGCAGACTCTATGCTTCCTATGGGAGTTACCAATGATGTTCTGAAGTTTATGTCTGATAATTATGTGCCTACTTACGGACACATCGGTGCTATTTCAGGCTGGCAGACCAATGCCACGGGATATAAAAAGGTTGGCCGTACTGCAGAGGACGCCTTCCGTATCTTCAAATGGGGATATGAATATCAGGAAAACGGTATGGGCGGTATGACCATTGAACTGACCCCTATGGAAGTTTCAGAAGCCATTGCCAAGAAACTGAGAGTACCGGTAGTTTCCATTGCAGCAGGAGCCCCATGTGACGGTTCCGAAATGGTGGATATGGATACCTTCGGCATGATGCCGAAACCCGCTTCCCACGCAAAGGTTTACGCCCAGCTGATGCCGTTCCTGTGCCAGGCCTACGCTGCATGGGCAAATGACGTCCGCACCGGTGCTTATCCGGAGGAAAAGAACGGCTACCATATGGATCCGGAGGAACTGGAAAAATTCAACACCATGATGGATAACTTCTAAAATAAGCAGCGAAAAAGAAAGAGCAAGTTCAGGCGGGGAAACCCTTCCCGCCTGATAAAAAGAACCGGAAGGGGGAGGCCGATCCGGTTCTTTTTATCCATTAGTTTTTGGGCTGGCTCATAATCTTAAAAAGTAATTCCTGCTGTGTGGAAACATGGGCCTTTTCGTAAATATGGGAAATGTGTTTATAAGTAGTGTTTTTGGAAATATACAGGGCAGAGCTGATATTCTGGATACTCATACCCTGACAGAGAAGATTTACAATCTCGGTTTCCCGTTTGGTAAACTTGTATTTGCTCCAGCCGGACCGGCTCTCATGAGAATCAAAATCTGTTCCCTGATAGAAAAAGTTCCGGTACATGTTATTGAGGATAGGCAGGGCCAGATTCAGCCGGTCCTGTTCGATTTGTGAAAAAAATTCATTCCGGGTCCGGTCCAGGGAAAAAACAGCCCGGTAGGTGCCGTTCAGATCAAAAAAGCAGAAGCCCCAGGAGTATTTCAGCTTTCTGGCTTTGATATAATTTGTGAGAAATTCAGAATCAGGTACTTCTGACCAGTTAATGATCTTGGAAAAGTTCTGACTGCGGGTGCTTTCCCGGATATCCTGGTAAATATTGAACTCGTCGGGAAACCCAATCTGGGTCAGATAGTAGTTCATGTATTCGTCAAGCCACTTATCCTGGATATGTATGGCGTACTTTCCGGAGATTTTTCTGTTTACATCCAGGAAAAATACCATAGCCTCATCATAGGAACACATTTTAGACATCAGATCCAGCAGCTTAATGGCAAAACTTCTGGGACTGTGGGCCTGACTGCATTCCAGGATCAGATTATAGGCATCGATATAGACAGAAGGGTCTACATGTTCCAGTTTAGGAAAGGCATAGGTGATGTCATTTGTTTCAGAATTCATTACTGATAGTCTCCTCTTTACAGTATGGCAGGTATAAACTTAAATTTTAGTATATTTTTTATTATAAAAGAAGAAAGGGCAAAATAAAACACCAAATTTTCAGTGTATGGAGAGAAAGGAGAATCTTATGGAGAAAGAAAAACAGATGCAGATTACACCGGAAATGATCGCAAATATGGCTGCGGGAAATGTCTCCAATGTCCAGAGCTTAAGCGATATTTTCATCAACAATATGAAGGGGAAATCCGCCATCGTTACAGGAGGAGCTTCCGGACTGGGATATAATGTGGTCAATCGTTTAAGCGAGGCGGGAGTGAAGGTTGTGATTGCTTCCCGCAATGAAAAAAAGGGAAAAAAGGCAGAGGAAGAATTCCGCAGCAGAGGAAGAGAGGTTACCTGGTGCCAGACAGACGTGACAAAGGTTTCCGACTGTTATAAAACTGTAGAATTTACGGAAAAGACTTATGGAAAAGTAGACATTCTGGTAGCCAATGCAGCGACATGGAGCATGTTTTCATTTTTGGATATGCCGGAGGAAGAATATGACAAGGTTATGAATACAGATTTAAAAGGAGAATATTTCATGGCCCAGGCAGCAGCCCGCTCTATGGTGCGCAATAAGATAAAAGGGAAGATTATATTTACTTCTTCTGCAGCCCGGCATTCCAGCGATGTAAACGGTATCGGTATGATGAGCCATTATAATGCGGCGAAAGGAGCCATTGCCAGCATGACTATGGGAGTGGCAAAGGAACTGAGACAATATGGAATCACAGTGAACTGTGTAGCGCCGGGAGGTATGGTGTCTGAGGGTGCTCTGACAAATACGGGAAAAGCCGCTGCTTATTATGGAAAAGAGCTTATACAGGAGCAGATGGCCCTGGCAAAAGATACCCCTACAGCTATGAACCCTGATGAAGTGGCTATTGCTGTATTTGCCATGTGTACAGATATGTCCAACTATATGGTGGGAGAGACTGTTGATGTAACCGGCGGAGCAACCTTAAGTTTCCAGAAGAAACCATGGAGTTATACCATGCCGGGATGTATTCCGGGTCCTAAAACAGAATAGAAAAATATAGAGAGCTGCCCCATTAATCAAGATTATATAAATATTCCTGACATTATGTTTCATGTGGCAGCTCTCTATGGTTTTAAAGCTTTTCAAATACAGGCATATATTCTATAGGCGCAGAAACCTTTACCTTGCAGCCACCCTGACAAATTTCCCCTGTAGAAGTCAGCTTCCACTTTCCGGCAGGAAGGTAAACCTCCCGCTCAAACTGGTTTAAGTGAAGGATCGGGGCCACCAGATATTTGTCTCCGAACATATACTGATCCTGAAGCTCCCAGCATTTTTCATCTTCCGGGAATTCATAGAACATGGTCCGCAGGAGAGGAGAGCCATTGGTATGAGCTTCTTCATAAAGCTTCTTGATATAATTATGCATGGAGATGCGGATATCATAATACTTCTTCATGATGGCATAATTCTCTTCTCCGTAACTCCATAATTCATTGGGCTGGCCGGTATGGAGATAGCCGCCGCCCCAGTCTCTGTCATCCAGTGGAGGAATGTTATAGGGGCCTCTGTCTCCGTGCATGCGCAGAACAGGAGAATAGACTGCAAACTGATACCAGCGGATCAATAACTGGCGGAAATCAGGATCATTTACATCATCTGTCATGAAGCCGCCGATATCTGTGGTCCACCAGGGAATACCGGCAATACCCATGTTCAGGCCGCACTGGAGCTGGTCTGTAAAAGCCTCAAAGGTACTGGGCACATCTCCGGACCAGACCACATTTCCATATTTCTGAGAGCCTGCCCAGGCACAGCGCAGCAGATTCACTACCGGCCCTTTTCCCGCTTTGCTCATCTCGTCGTAGAAGATCCGGCTGTACATCTGGGGATACTGATTGCTGATCTCCAGCGCAGGACCGTCGCAGTAACGGTAATTTTCAAAATCATATACGCCGTAATCCGGTTCAGAATTATCCAGCCAGAATCCATCAATCCCCAGATCGTAATAATTCTTTTTGCAGATTTCCCACACATACTTTCTGGTTTCCGGATTAAAGGGATCAATCTCCACACAGTCTCCCTGATAGTCGTAAGTCTGGGCGGCGCCCCGCTCTGTACGGATCAGCAGACCTCTTTCCATCATAGGTCCGAAGTTTTCGCTTTTTCTGTCTACAGAAGGCCAGATGGAAACGATCACTTTGATTCCCATAGAATGAAGTTCTTCTACCATAGCTTTGGGATCCGGCCAGTATTTTTTGTCAAATTTCCAGTCGCCCTGCAGGGTCCAGTGGAAGAAGTCGATGACGATCTGATCGATCTGGATGCCCTCTTTCCGGTACTGACGGGCTACAGTAAGGACTTCGTCCTGGGTGCGGTAGCGGAGTTTACACTGCCATAATCCCATCAGATCTTCCGGAAACATGTCCGCATGCCCGGTAACTCCGGTATAGTTTTTTAAGATTTCTTTAGGCGTATCCCCTGCAGTGATCCAGTAATCCATTTCTTTTGTAGCTTTGGCGGTCCATTCTGTATAATTCTTGCCAAAGGTCACCTGTCCTACTGCAGGATTATTCCAGAGAAAGCCGTATCCCAGGGAAGACAGAGCAAAGGGAACAGAAATCTGGGAATTTCTCTGGGCCAGCTCCAGGGTACACCCCTTTAAATCCAGGTAAGGCTGCTGATACTGCCCCATTCCGAAAATCTTCTCCCCGTCATTACTTTCAAATTTCAGGTTTAAGGAATACTCTGTACCTCCGATGATACCTTTCCATTCCCGGTTGATCACCTTCAGACATCGGCTTTCTCTGGATAAGGTGCCGTCATACATACGAAAATACTCCCGCAGTATTCTTTGATCATCCTTATAGAAGGTAATGATACCTGCAAAATTTACAACGGCTTTGAGTCTTCCGTTAGTAATGGAAGCGATCTCTTTTTTATCAATGGTTCCGTCTCCTACCCAGTGATCTTCTTCCTCTATGGACACCTGAGCTTCGGAATGGGGAATCTTTTCTGTCAAAGCCCAGTCATTTCCGGAAAAATTCCGAAGCATGGTGGACCGGACACGGAAAGAATCTGCTCCCCAGGCTTCGATCCGGGTCATTTCTCCATTGTGATAAAAAACCAGTGCGCTGTTGTCGATTAAAAACTTCATAGTATTTTCCTGCCTTTCTGCTATGCTTTTGGTGTAGTTGGTCTTTCTGCTGAAATCATAAGACAGACCGAAAGTTTTTTCTACTTGAATCCTATGGAGATCTGATACTATAATACTTTTATGAAAAAAGAATCAGATATTATGAAAAGCAAAGAAAACAGAAAACATGGTACGGTGCTGGTGCCCTTCTGCCTTTATGAATGTCCCATGCCGGAACTTTTTACCCATGTGCCTATTCATTGGCATGAGGAGTTTGAATTAAACTATATCTGGGAAGGAAAGGGACGGATTTATCTGAACGGAGAGATGTATACAGTGTCCCAGGGAGATATTCTAGTGATACCGCCCAATGTTCTCCATGCTGCATACCCGGAAAGAGGGTATCACCTGAGATATGATGCTTTTGTTTTTCATCCCTCTCTTCTGGGAACCGGGAATAACGACCGATGTACAGTAAGTAGAATGTATTTATCCTCTGGTAGAGGGCGAGATAAAGATTCCCAATTATATTACCGGAACAACAGAAGGATATACAGAATTTCTGGAGTGTATCTTTCAGATTTTTGACTGCGCAAAGGAAAATAAAGGGCAGGAAGATCTGATGCTGAAAAGCAGCCTTTTCCGTCTGCTGTATCTTCTGGAGAGAGATGCCTTTGCCGTTTTGGAACCGGCTCACAGGGACAGGGACCTGATCAGGCCTTCCCTGGTTTATATGGAGGCCCACTATGAAGAAAATATTACCATAGAGCAGCTGGCAGACTGCTGCAGCCTGAGCAAAAGCTACTTTATGGCGTGTTTTAAGAGGACAACAGGGATTAGTGCAGTGGAACATCTGATACAGCTGCGGATCCGGGCGGCCTGTCTGGAACTGAATAAAACCGACAGAAGTATTTCAGAAATCGCAGCAGACTGCGGCTATAACAATCTTTCAAACTTTAACCGGCAGTTTAAAAAATGCGTAGGCTGCAGTCCGGCCAACTACCGAAAAGCAGCGAAAAAACAGGAGCTGCCGTAGAAGCCCGATACCCCGCCCCTTGAAGCGCCGTAAATCTGGCGCCCTAAAGGGCGGGGTATCGGATTTAGGTTTCTTTTCCGTGAAAGTCTTTTTCCAGTCTGTGGAGTTTCCGAAGGCCTTCGGGATTCTGTTTTTCAAGACGCCGTTCCAGGATTTCCTGCTTCTGTTCCAGATGTTCCCGTACATTGGGATGCTCTTTTAAAAGTCTGGCTCGGAGGATGCGCCGCCTTCTCTCGATGAGGCTCAGTACAAGAGTGCTTTTCTCCCTTACCTGAGGGGGAAGATCATCAATATGAAGCTCCAGTCTCCGGAGAAGTTCATCCTCATCAAGAGGACCCAGAGAGTGCCAGAAATCCAGCTTTTCTTCCAGACCAGCTTCTGAAAGTTTTTCAAGATCGGAAATGCCGTGGATCTGTTCTACGATATATTTTACTTGTTTCTCCATTTCTTTTACCGCATCTGCGCCGAATACCCAGGCAAATTCCTCCAGTGAATTTTCTTCTTCCGGAGTAAGGGAATAAAAGTGCTTTTTGTGAAGTATTTCCATATCCTTTTCCGGGATATCCAGAGGGAAGGGCTCTTTCAACCCCAGATCATGAAGAGCAGATACGATAGTTCTCCGTACCATTCCTTCTTTGATCAGTCCTCCGATACCAAGACTGCGCATCTGTTCATTTATATTTTCTCCATGCTCCGTGATATAGAAGCGGATCCCCTTCTTTTTCAGACTTTCTGCCAGTCTTTCCAGTCCGTCTGCCGCAGTGATATCCAGACTGTTGACAGCTCCTGCGTTGAGGATCACGGCTTTCGTGTCTTCCTGAAGATTACTTTCAATATCATCCTGGAGGATTTTAATATTGGCAAAGAAAAGATTCTCACTGAACCGGTAGATCAGTATATTCTTTACCGGATAGGCAAAACGGTTTTTCCCCAGATCATAAAAATCTTCTTTTTCAGGAACCATTCCCTGAAAATACCGAGGCGGATTTGTGGCTTTCAGGATCACAGCCGCAAAGGAAAGAAGGATTCCCACCACTACGCCGTAGATAGTCCCCAAAAGCAGAACAGCGGCTCCGGCAGCCACGAAAATAAAAAATTCCTGTCTGCTGACTTTGAACAGCCGTACAGCCAGGTGTCCTTCTACAACACTCATCAGAGCGGAGATCACAATGGAGGTCAGCACCGGAACAGGGAGGAATCCGATAAAGCCGGTAGCCCCCAGAAGGATGGCACCCATGACAATGCCTGCTGTCAGAGATACGGCCTGGGTCTTCCCGCCGTACTGGTCATTCATGGAGGTCCTGGAAATACTGCCGTTTACCGGACAGCAGCCTACAGCTCCCGAGGCCAGATTAGCCGCCGCATAGGCCAGGATTTCCTGCCGGTCATTAAGGGGATAATCGTTTTTGGCGGCAAAATTATTGGCTCCCAAAAGGGATTCTGACATAATGACTACGGCCACCATCAGCCCCCGGCCGGCAGCCTGGGTGAGGTCTACCCGGGTAAAATCCGGAAGAAAAAGCCCTGGAAGACCGGGTTCAACCTGATCCAGAAGAGCCACCCCGTAATCCTGAACGTGGAAAATACCAGTAAGGACTACTCCGGCGGCCATAACCGCTATAGCCATAGGAAACCTGGGGATGAATCTTTTTCCAAGGAGCAGCACAGCCAGAGATAAAAGGCCCAGAAATAGGGAGGGCCAGCTGATATGAGCAAGAGCTTCTGCCAGATGGTGAAGAAGCTCCGGCAGTTCTCCGGTTCCTGCAGGACTTCCCAGCAGTTTGGGAATCTGCATAAGGATAATGGTCACTGCAATGCCGCTGATAAATCCTCCCATAACCGGGGTGGAGATAAAGTCCACGATCCGGTCTGCGTGGAGAAAGTAAAACAGCAGAAGCCAGAGACCTGCAAAGAGAGCAATGGCCGGAACATACTCCATGGCGGCGCTGCTTTCAAATGAAATGCCCAGGGTGGAAAGGGCAGCCCCTACGATTGCAGCAGGAGCGGCGTCCACCCCGAAGATAAACTGCCTGGAAGTAGAAAACAGGGAGAAAAACAGGATAGGCAGCAGGGAACCATACAGGCCGTAAACTGCCGGGAGACCTGCGATCTGGGCGTATCCCATAGAGATGGGAATAGACACTGCTGCGATAATAATTCCGGAAAACAGGTCCCTTGGCAGGTATTCTTTTTTATAGTTTTTTAAGGTTGGAAGCAGAGAGAGTTTCATGAGTTATGTAAACTATCCTTTCTTGCTGGGCAAGCCAGCTTTCTTATTCCATATTCTTTTATTATCTTCAGTGTACAAGGGCCCCTTGTATACTGAGGGTACAGAAAGACAACGAAAAAAGCGGGAACTGTTTCTCATCTTTAAAGCTGCAGATAATGTCATCTTATCAGCTAAAGAGGCAAGGGTTAGGATTTTTTAAATTGATATTTGCCTTTTCCATATCCGGATACTGGCTCAATGATATCCGCCTGCACTAAATTGGATAAGAGTTTTGATGCGCCGGATTTTTTTAGATCGGTTACTTCCATCACAGCACTTCTACCGAATACCTTATCATACCCGAATTTTTCAAATAATCTGCGAACATGGATTGCTGTTTTAAGAGAAAAGTCTTTCCCTTTTACTGAAAGCGCACTTTCAATGTCCACTTTTTCACTCTGAATGTCCACTTTTTTACTTTCAATATCCACTTTTTCAGAGGTCAAAAGTCCACTTATATGCAAATCTCGGTTATGAAGCTCATTTTTCTCGTTTAATAGTAGATTTCTGAGAAAGACTTCAAGATACTCTGTTGTTTCATGGATACCTTTTTGCAGGTTGGTATAATTCGCACGGACAAGTGCGTTCCTGAAGTACCAGGCATTTTCGGCAAAAATATCATTTGTTGCGGAAAAACCAAGTGTTCTAAGATACTTGATAAAGAATACCGCTGTTGTTCTTGTATTACCTTCACCGAAAATATGAATTTGCCATAGTCTGGAAACGAACACAGCAAGGTGGTGGATGATTTCATCCATCGAGAGACCTCTGTAGCTAAAATCTTTTTCCTGAAAGAAATCGTATTCAAGCGTGGCTCTAAGCTCCGAAGCGCTGCCATACATGACGGTTGCACCGTCAAGCACCCATTCTTTCTTTGTGATGTTGTAGTCTCTGATCTTCCCGGCATGCTTATAAATCCCCTGAAAGAGTTTGCGATGGATGGAGATATATTCGTTCGGTGAGAAGGAAAAGGCTGTTTCGGAAAGGATCTCAGCAATACGAGAAGATACCTTATCTGCTTCCTCTGTGCGCTCCTCATCCGATTGTTGCACAGGTCGTTCCTTATAGTAACTGTCAATAAGGCTCTGCGCTTCCTTTATTGTAATTTTTCCTTCAATGTTTTGAATAGCGGTATCTATCAAATACTTTGAAGGCTTCAAACCGTCCACAGCCTGAAGTCCGATTGCAGTACTCCAAGCATAGCTTCTTCCGGCTTTATCCGGTTCTGACTCTTTCAAATATTCTTTAAACGGGTCTCTTTCCATCTTTGCTATACCTCACTTCACAATTATCTTGAATTAATAATCTTATTACATTATTCATCTACATTTACATTTCGCTCTGCATTTTCGATCATCTGCTCGGTCAATCAGGCAGTTTCTTTTATAGCTGCATCATGTCCGGTAAGAGCCGCAAAAGGAGCAAACTGAGCCGCACGATCATAAAGTGGCATAGGTTTATGATTCTTTGATATTGGTCTGGACATGTTGATGATGTCATCATACTGGTGCGTATCCTTATCCATTAACAGCTCCTCCTGGAACCTCGGAATTTCAATTCTTAATTCTTCTATTACCTATACGACTAATGAAATTAGCCAAAGCATCTGCCGTAATTTCCACCTGATCTTCGCCGGAAATCAAACTCTCATCATCTCCATCCTGGAAACCATAACTTCCAAATCCGGCATGATTGCCAACCTCAATTATAATCTCCTCTGTGCTTTTGGGAAGATTGCCACGGTAATCCAGATATTTTTCCCGATTGAGGACACCATCTTCTGAGCCATACAGTGAAATAACATCCATATTCGTTATTTCTGCCGTAGAATATGCTGCCAGGAGCACAAGTCCGGCATAGTCTTCTGTATGTTCTGCGGCATAGCTTGCAGCCATGCTGCCGCCGAGCGAATGACCGCCAATATACCAGCAGTCGATTTCCAGATACTGTTCCGGAATGCCCTCTGCTGCCGAACTATCAAGAACTGCAAGATTAAAAGGCATTTCAAGAAGCACACAGAGGATATCCTGCTCTGCCAATGCAAGCATCAGCGGAGAATACGCCGTATACTCTACCTTGCCGCCAGGGTAGAAGATGAATCCAGCCACCGGATCCTCGGGTTCAAAAACGGTCATATCCCCCATCCGACTGACCGCAACATCCTCAGTCCCAATCATTTTGGAAATTTGTCAACGGGGTCTGATTTTTGTTAGAAAAAACGCAGAAGATTTCGGTAAAAAATCTTCTGCGATAATGCGCTGGCGTCCCTGGCGAGATTCGAACTCACGGCCTTCCGCTTAGGAGGCGGACGCTCTATCCTACTGAGCTACAGAGACAACTATGAAATTTCCTTGATTTTATGCGGTTTTTCGCATTTCGTTCAAGTTGACGATTATTTTTCAGAGGGAAATTCATTAGAAAAACGGTCATTTATCTAATGGATTTTTCGCCTCGTGAAAGCAATTTGCGTGAAAATGTTACATATGCCTGACGTTAGAAATCCGTCAAATCCGTAACTCCATTCGAACCGGACATCAAATTTAAAAATATCCTTTTGCCTTTGATAGACATGTTCTTAGGAGGCGCTTGTTTTATCCGTTAAACTAACAGGACATATGTTTGATTTACTGCCTTTCTATGATACTATAAATCCCCCCTTTTGACAAGGGGGGATTTATGCACATTTTTTGAAATTTTCAAGCGGTTTTATCTTTACTCAATCATCTGTACCATAGCCATGATGCTGGTGACCATGATGACCCTGCCGGATGCTTTCCGATAGATCATCACCATCATCAAAGGATTTCGCTGTGCTGTCCGGGGAGTCTTCCGCAGATCCCTGGCTGGTATCAGGATCCTGGGATCCCTGTATATTTTCAGCGTCTGCAGACTGGTCCTCGTCCTGAAATTTTTCCTGGGAATATTTCCAGATCAGGTCCCGGATTTCTGACATAGTCATATCCTGGACTTCTTCCAGTGTAATATCAGGGTTCAGATCCTGAAGGACCTGCCAGGCCTGATACTTTCCAAAGGAGAGTCCGGCGTCATGGGCATGATGGACTTCTTCGGAATCCCCTGAGTGGCAGTACACATTCTGGTGCTCAGACATACAGGATTCCACATTGTCCAGGATCTCGCTGCTTTTGGCAGCATTGTCTCCCGCAACGGTCAGAACAACATCTGCATTATCAGCCAGGTAAACCTCCATATTCTGATCTTCCATAAGGGCCTCCAGGGCGTCAGTATAATCCATATATTTAATATGAAGATTCTGGGCCAGGGCCCGGCCGTCTTCATTGTATCCGGTCACAGAAACGATCCGGTCAAAACGGTTGATCCCCAGCTCCAGAGAAGGGTTTACATCTACACTGATAAAAGCCGTAGGCGTAAAGTACAGCCAGGATCCTCCTCCGATAAAGACCGCCAGAGAGCAGACCGCAGCTGCGGCAAATTTCCGGAGAGGAGAGTGGCGTTTCTTTTCTTTAAAATATACCTTTTCAAAAAGATATTTTTTTGCGGAGGTCTTTAAAGATTCTTCTGCGTGGATCTGATCTAAAGCAGCCTTCAGTTTTTCTTTTTCATCCATTTTCTCCCACCTCCTCCAGGCTGGATCTGAGCAGCTGTCTCCCCCGGTTCAGCAGGGTATAGACGGTATTTTTGTTCTTTCGGAGGATCCGGCCGATTTCTTCGGCAGAATATTCCTCATAATAATACAGATAAATCACATCCTTGTATTTTGGGGGAAGGGCAAGGACCGCTTCCAGTACATCACTGTAATCAGGGGCGGGGGCCCCGGGCTTTTCCTTCAGACTGTCAAGAGGAAGAGTCCTGCTCCGGAAGAAGCTTTTCAGCAGATCTGTGCAGGCATTTATGGTTACCCGTATGATCCAGGCTTTTTCATGGTTGGGAGAGTCAAAATCCGGGGCTTTCAGGACATACTTTAAAAAGACAGTCTGGAAAATATCCTCTGTGTCTGCGTAATTTTTCAGATGAATCATACAGATCCTTTTTACCGTATCTCCATACAGGTCTATAACCCTGGAGGCCTCTTCCTCACTTCGCATTTCCTTTTTCCATCCTTCTTAACCGTGATAAAATTTCCCCTCAGCATTTAATGGCAGAAGCCGTGATATCCGGAAGAGCAGCTCTGTCCGGAATTGTGATGTCCGTTCTGAAAGCCGTGATGAGCATTTTCCTGTCTGTGGTGACCGGAAATATTTTCTCCCGTATAAGTATTATAATAGTCGCATACGCCGTCATTGTCCAGGTCCTGATAGCAGTGCCCGTCCTCCTGGCACCAGGGACAGGCGCTGCCTATGTTTTCTGCTGCAGCAGCGGAGGAAGAACTTCCCTGGACTGCTCCGTTGTTTGTGCCGTTTCCTATGCTGCCTCCTGTGCTGCTTCCTGTGCCTGCGGCAAATACTGCTGTTGCTCCCAATACCACAACTGCTGTTCCGATAATTAATCCTTTCACAAATTTCTTCATAAAAACACCTCCAAGAGTATTGATCATTTACTGTTTCACTATTAATACGATTGAGGAAGGGATTATTATTCAAAATTCAGGACACAAAATCAATAAATTTTTTTCACAATTCCGTCACAGACGATTCAGACAGATGCAGCCATTAACCCTGGCAACAGCGGCGGAGCTCTTTTAAATATGAAGGGAGAACTTATAGGAATCAATGAGGCAAAGACCTCAGCAACTTCTGACGGATCTTCCGTAGATAACATCGGATTTGCCATCCCCATTGATAAGGCAGAGGAAAGCCTTCAGGATCTGATGAACCTTCCGACCAGAGAAAAAGTAGAGGAAAGCCAGGCTTCCTATCTGGGAATCCAGGGCGGAAGCTATCAGGAACAGGAAATCAGCGTTACTTTAGGATCAGCGGCGGATGCGAAAGGATGAAAGAAATAAAAGAATAAACGTCAAAACAGGATATTAAAGGCCAGGAAAGTATTGACAAATTATTACAAAACATGACCGGTTATTGTAAAAATATGGAAATTAAGAAATAATTTGTTGAAATCTGTCAAAAAAAGTATATAATGAGTATAAGTTAAAATAACTGGGTTTAAGAATAATAGTAAATGTGTAAAAGGAGAATTTAAATGGCAGATTTTGGAGATACTGTTCCATATACCATTGGAAACAACACATTAGATCTGAGCCGTCAGCTGGAAAAGCAGCTGGACGATCAGTTAGTCGGCGATAGCATAGACGGTATTGCCGGAAGGGAAATTGGAACAGAAGATGCGTCCAATTTGAAGGAAATTCCCCAGGAACAGGAAATACCGGTGGAAGAAGAAACGCCGGAAGAGAAAAAAATAGAAACCATAAAGAGAGACCAGAGGATACAGCACACAGAAGCTCCGGATAAGGAGAAGACAGTTTCTATGATTAATGAAAGCAAATATCTGCGCTACATAGCTGAACTGAGAAAAGCAGACAGCGAACTGGCGTTGGCAAAGGCAGAATCAGCAGAGCTGGTTCTTCAAATGAATAATTATAAAGAACATTATGAGGAATATGAAGAGATTATTCAGCAGCTGATCAATGAACATGATAAAATGCTGGCAGGGCATATTAAGACCCTTACAGGTCTTGCCCAGTCCATACAGAATAACAGCGATTCTCTCAGTTCACGTATCGATGATGAGATCCGACGCCTTGTGAAAGCTCTGTCAGATTCTATTGAGGGCAATATCAAGAAATCCTGTGATGAAGAGCTTGTGAAAGTTGAAGAGGCCACCCAGGTCCTCTATGATTACAGCGAAAAGGTGAAAGGACAATATATTAAGTTCCAGAAGCTGGAAAAAGTAAAATTTGGTTTATTTATTCTCAGCAGCATTTCTGCTCCCATAGTTTTAGTGCTGATGATTTTAAATATGCTGCATATTATATAAGAGAAAAGGAAGAAAGAATTGTCAGTAAAAATGGCATGATTTCTTCCTTTTCTTGTACACTGTAAAAAAATCCGAAGTGTTTGCACAATAGAATAAAATGTCCAAAATATGTAATATTTGTAATAATTTCATAGGAGATTATGGATATACCTATCGAGGAAAGTATGATATACTATAATGGTATCATCAGATAAGTAAAAAATAGAGGACTGTTTATGGGAAAAAACTTTAATCGATTACGTAAAAACAGAGATGCGGTCATCAAGGGGACTGCTCTTTTTTTACTGGATATTATCTTAATTGCCTGCTCCATGGTAGGTGCCCTGTGGCTGAGGTTTGACTTTGGGCTGCTTAATATTGAACCGGTTTTCTGGCAGTCAGTTGTGGAATATATGCCGATCAATATTGTATGTACGGTAATCATCAACTTTATCTTCAGATTATATACCAGCCTGTGGAGATTTGCCAGCGTTGTGGAACTGAAGAATACGGTATGCGCAGTAATCCTGTCTTCATTGGCCCAGTTTGCAGGAATGAAGATTCTGGATCTGCCAGTGCCCAGAAGTTACATATTTATTTACACCATGCTCCTGGCGGGATGTATAATTATACCAAGATTTGCCTATCGGTTTATCCGGATCATGTGGAGCAATTACAGAACCGCTGCCAAAATCAATCCTAAGGTAACAATGGTAGTGGGAGCCGGAGCAGCAGGATATACCATTATCCGGGAAATCAAGAACAGCAAACACCTTAATGCGGTGGTACCCTGTATTATAGACGACGATGATCAGAAGCAGGGCACCTATCTTCAGGGAATTCCCATTGTAGGAAAGAAAGAAGACATTCCGGAGATAGCAAAAAAATACGGCATTGAGGAAATTATTATCGCCATTCCCACTCTCTCAGAAGAGGAGAGGAAAAAGCTGCTGGATATCTGTCAGGAGACTGCCTGCAAGATCAAGATCCTGCCGGGCATTTACCAGATGGTCAATGACGAGATCAGCCTGGGTATGCTCCAGGAGGTAAAGATCGAGGATCTTCTGGGAAGAGAGCCGGTGCAGCTGAAAATGAATGAGGTTGCGGAATACATAGAAAACAAAGTGATCCTGGTAACGGGAGGAGGCGGCTCCATAGGCAGCGAGATCTGCCGGCAGGTGGCCCTTCACAATCCGAAACAGCTGATCATTGTAGATATTTATGAAAACAACGCCTACGATATACAGATGGAACTGAAGCGGAATTATCCGGATCTGGACCTGGTAACACTGATCGCCTCAGTGAGAGAGAAAAAGAGGATCCAGGAGATCTTTGAACAATACAGACCGGATATTGTATACCATGCAGCGGCCCACAAGCATGTACCCCTCATGGAGGACAGCCCTAACGAGGCTATTAAGAACAACGTGCTGGGAACCTATAACGTGGCAGAAGCCGCAGATAAATATCATGTGAAGAAAATGGTACTGATCTCCACGGACAAGGCAGTGCGTCCCACCAATGTAATGGGAGCTTCCAAAAGAATCTGTGAGATCATTATACAGGTCTTCGCCCAGTTCTCCAAGACAGAATACGCTGCAGTCCGGTTCGGAAATGTGCTGGGAAGCAACGGCAGTGTGATCCCGCTGTTCCGGAAACAGATTGAAAAGGGCGGTCCTGTGACCGTAACAGACCCGGAAATCATCCGTTACTTTATGACCATACCTGAGGCGGTAAACCTGGTGCTTCTGTGCGGGGCATACGCCAAAGGAGGAGAAATCTTCATCCTGGACATGGGAGAACCGGTGAAGATCCTGGATCTGGCTAAAAAGATGATCCGTCTTTCCGGATATGTACCGGGACAGGATATCAAAATTGAATTTACAGGACTGCGTCCGGGAGAAAAGCTCTACGAGGAACTGCTCATTGATGAAAAAAATCTGGTAGAGACAGACAACAAGAGGATCTTCGTAGTACAGATGGGGCCCCTGGACGTGGAAGAAACAAAAGAAAAAATTGATGATATAATCAGACATGCATACGAGGCAGATACAGATATACGGGAGTGTATAAAGGAGATTGTTCCGGAATACAAAAGGAAGGACGGAGCAGAATCCTAAAAAGGAAGAGATAAATATTTAAAGGAATGAAAAGAAAATGAAAGAAAAAAACATGTGTGAAAGTTCTGATTATTATAAGCTGACGGTTAAGCAGGAAAGATATTTAAAGGCGAAAAGCACTGCAGATGTGGTTCTGGGCTGTATAGGAAGTGTGGTTCTTTCTCCGGTTTTTCTGGTTATTGCCTGTGCCATTAAAATCGAGGATGGAATTACAGCTCCGGTGATCTTTAAGCAGAAGAGGGTAGGACATAAGGATGAATATTTCCAGATGTATAAATTTCGCTCTATGAAACTGGATACCCCCCATGACTGTCCTACCCATCTTCTGGAAAATCCGGAACAGTACATAACTAAAGTAGGAAAATTCCTGCGGAAGACTTCTCTGGATGAGCTGCCCCAGCTGTGGAACATTGCAGCAGGGAAGCTGGCTGTAGTAGGTCCCAGACCTGCCCTCTGGAACCAGGATGATCTTATTAGCCGTGTGTCAAGTAAAGTACAAAAAAATTTTTTTATAGCCAGCGCTCTTGTGTGAGCGTTGGTTTTTCCCATTTTTATGGGTGTTTTCGACATAGAACGACCATTTTCAGTAACGTTATGTTATGGATTTGTCCCTGATTTTGCGGGAAAAGAGCATTTTTGTCCCTATTATTCCGCACGGTATCAGCCCTCCCAGGCAGGCGTTCCAGCCGATTTTGATCCAAATTGTCTCACGCCCTGGATCTGGGGCATACCTCAAGTCCCTCTGGCAAAGGTGTCATAGCCTATACAGGTTCGGTGTGCAAAGCCGCCGCTCTCGGTTCTCACGGAAGTATCATTATCATCTGCAGATTATCGCTCCGGAAAATGCCGGTTCCCGTTTAGCCCACTGTTTGATCGCTGTATCCTGACTCAGAAGACGCTTATGATCCTATTGGTGGCGGTTGTGATCTTTCAGTTCGGATAGTCACGGCGACAAGCTGCTTCGGCTCCCTGCAGATGTTTTGTTTGAGGTACTGATTATTTAGCTGTCAAGGTGCAGCGAAAGGCAGAATATCCCTTCTACTTTATATCGTTTTAAGGCTTAGTAATCGTAAAGGTCATTTTACTTTGATAAAATGAATCTTGTAGATCCAAGTTCCGTCGCTAAAAAGAGGAAACTTTGTTACTTCTTAGTGTGCACTTACGGACAACATGAAAAGTATTGTAATTAGGAAGTATACGAAAGGACCTTGTTTTGGTAGAAAGGTAATAAGGGTTTCATGAAAACCATTCTTACAATATGTACGCTCTATTTTACATTAGTCTTACTCTGATATCGGTCAGCATATTTCGCATATCTCTGATTCCTGAACAAATTGTAATACACATTTTGTAGAACCCCTTTTTTAAACACATTATATTCATTTATTGCATACTTAAAAAGAAAGTTATTTTTTGAACTGATAAACAAATAGAGCACAGCAACTGTCTGAGGAGTTTCAGATGAGTGCTATGCTCTTTATTCCATTATTCAATAATATTTGCTTTTGAAATATTTTCTGCATCAATAATATAGCTGAAGAAATCTTTGGTTTTGATGCGGACACTTGTAGAATTGGAGCCACCGCCCATTATTACATATTCGGTATTGATGCGATCTACATTAAGTAGATAAATCTGTTCTTTGCGGTCTGGGTCTCTTTTTAAAGCAGTTATTGCAGTAAGCGGGGATATAGTTCCCTGATAGAATCTTCTTACAACAGATGACTCAGGCACTAGTTCAAATCTGGCATGATCGAATACCACCCGCTTATCATATGGTAGAACGGCATAAATCCAAGTATGTCCACTCTCTTTTCGATCTTTATTCTGTAAAATAACAGTTTTTAGAAGAGTAGAATTAGCTACTGAAATATTATTTGCTTGAAGACTCCGACGTAAGCTCTTTGAATCAGGTGAGAGCATATGGGTAATGGAATCAAAAGGAATTCTCTTGCCCTGAAGATAATCTAGTACCATAGACCGATCAGAGGGAATATCTTGGTAAATCTTTTTATAAGTAATCAAATTTATTAATTGTCCATGAGAACCCTTTTTTGCATACAATTTATCTGCTTCACGAATCTCATCCAATATTTCTCGTGAGTATTCACCGGGATCAACCAGAGCAGAGATATATGGGTAAGTGGATAGGGTCATTGTACTTTGATCGAAAAATGGCAGGAAAGCTGCCATAAAGTTTTCAGGAGAATACGCCTTTAGTCTTTTCAGCATAGAATTCTGCTCACTGGTCGTATGGGTCCAGTAATCAGCAATATATGTAGGAAAGACCTCAAAACGTTGGTCGTGAACATAATGCTTGTTCAGAACGATAGCATCTTTATTATACACGGATATAAACAGGATTCCGTCTTCTGATAACCAGTTATAAGCATACCGGATAAAACGAGTCAAATCGTTGATTTGACTTCCTGCACCATATCCTATGACAAGTAGATTAACTTTTCCATTAAGCTCTTCTGGATACTGGTGCATCATATATTCTGGATTCAAATGACATAAGCGCAATGACACATTTTCAGGAAGAAGTCGGTGCTTAGATTTTGCTTCTAACGTATTCATAATATAGTAAGCATTTTGCGAGGCAGTAAATAAAATAACTTTTTCGCAATGTTCGATAATATTAAGTGTTGTAAGCGAATTTTGAGCACATATTTCAACCACAAGAGGAAGTTTTTCTTCCTTTGAAGCTAAGATTTTATTTATCTCTTGCTCAACCTGTATTCGTTCGTAATAAATAGTGTGTCTTGATAAATACGAATACTGGCAGATGTCTTTGAGTAAGATGTGTTTTGCATAATGTTCAAAGTTTCGTTTATTTGTACGTTCATTAAATGAAATCAGTATTTCGTTCAAGGCTTTTTCAGCTATTTTGTCATCTTTTGCTCGTTCGAGTTCCTTATGTAGTTTATCACGATAAGGAGAAAAGATAATTTCATCACTTATCACGGACAGATAAGACATCAGTCTCTCGAAAATCAGCTGTGAATATTTGTGACAATCAATAATTTGAGCATATTTTTCAGCATCTTCCTGCTGAAGTTGTAATCCCTGAATCGAAATTTGATCTAATGTTTTACGTGTTATAAATTCAAAAAAGAGATTGTGCTTTTCCATTAATGCTGATTGAACTGAAAACGAAATTGCTCTCTTTTTTATATCGGTAATGAAAAGAATCATATTCAGATTGTTTGAACTTTTTAATCGATCTATCATATATGAAAAATAGCTGAGCTTACTAGTATCCGAATAATCTATAGTATAATTTGATAACACGATAGCAACATGATATGCATTGGGAAATTTTAAAATTAAATAGTTAAGTTGCTTAACCCCATGAAGTGGCTGTGATGTATATTCAGAGCTATATATCAAAGGAGCATAAGCTGGATCTAAGCCATTTTCATTGTCATTGATAACTTGGTCACTGACTTGAAAATACTCTCTAAAGGGAGAAAGCAATATTTTGGCCTTTTGAATAATTTTCTCTGTACCAATTCGATCTTGCAAATAATATTCTTCAGAAAAATCGAGTAGTAGTAACTGATCTATTATGTTTTGAATCGGTTTAGTATCATCAAATATTTCTTGTATATATTCCCTGACAAAACCACTATTTTCCAGTACGGATAACGTGTATTCGGAAAAATCATCGAAATGTAAGGAGATTTCGCTTTGCAAAGCAGTTACAACAGCATTAAAATTTCTGGGTTGCACACGTCGAGTCTTTTGAGTAGACCATGCTTGCAGTGATTTTATATCTTTACCAGTTTTCTTTTCTAACTCATAAAATGATATTTCTTTCTTTACATTGAAAAAATTCAAAATGATAGAAAGAAGAAGTTCTTTTGTGATTTTCATAACTAATTCTCCATAAGATAAACAATTGTTTCATATAGAGAGTATATCACATAGAAATAAAAATGTGTCAAAATCATTATAAAAATAGTGGATTTTAGTGGAATTTACATCATCTTGAATAATAAAAAGTTCCTTTAATCATCTCTTATAATCCTGGTGTATATCTGCTAAAAAAAGATATAAGAAAAAGGAGGAAACTATTATGGATAAGCAAAGAGTTAAAAATGAGAATATACAGGCAATAGAAACTAGAGTAAAGGAAGGAGAAGAAAAAATGGAAAATATTAAATTTAAAGAAAATTTTAATAATTACCGTGTATCAATTTATAAACCTGAAACAAGGCAGTTTTTGTTGTCGAGAATTGCAGGAAGCACACAGGAAGTAGATATGTCGGTCCCTTCTAATTGTGATGGTTATGGGCGTGTCCATCATTTTAGACGTAACGTTGAAAAATGGGTAGAGGATCCGTTACCAAATGATCCAGCATGCAAGGCATTGGGAATCCCTTATACCGATATGCTCGAGGCACAAGTGTTTCAACTCGCATCATGTAATGTTCATTGCTGGTATTGCTTTGTACCAGATGAATTGAAGCATGGGAAAATTGTTAATGCGAAATGGTTTACAGCCGAACAGATGATTGAATTGTATAAGAAATCAGATACTGGCATTAGAGTAATTGATTTGTCTGGAGGGAATCCAGAATTGGCACCGGAATGGATTCTGGACACAATGAAAGCTCTCGAAAGAAATGAACTCCAAAATAAAGTCTATCTGTGGACGGACGACACATTGACTACTGATTATGCTTTTGAGTGCCTTTCTAAGGAGGAGACAAGCTATATGGCATCATACAGAAATTTCGGTAAAGTTGGTTGTTTTAAAGGTTTCGATGCTCATTCATTTGCTTTCAATACTAAACTCCCGGAAAACGTATATGAAAAACAGTTTGAACGATTTGAAAGATATGTTGATATGGGATTGGATATTTATGGATATGTAACATTAACCTCTGATACCTATGATGGTATTGAAGAAAAAATGGGGAAATTTGTAGATCGTTTGCAAAGTATTCATCCAATTCTGCCATTAAGGACAGTACCGCTTAAGATTTTTATCTTCACGCCAACTGGTTCGAGATTAAATGATCGCTATAGAATAGCACTTGAAAATCAGACACGTGCTATTACAGCATGGAAAACTGAACTTTCAAAGCGCTACTCTGAAGAACAGCTTGCTCGTAGAATTTCAGACAATACATATTAGAGTCTCGAAGGCTTGGTATTATAGGGAAGGAGGTTACCATGATAGTTAATAATATTTCACGGTTTACAAGTCAGATGGATGAGATAGTATTAGATTTAATGGATGATTACGATGACTTTTATATGATTATGAAGAACAATCATGGTATTCATCCGATTGACCTTCAGAAATCTATTAAGAGATTATATAGCGCAAACAAGATTCGGAAATCGAAATATATTAGAATGATGGAATCGGCATCAAAAACAAATATTCACGGTTTTGAAGATATGCCAGATGTACTTCCGGTTCCTCATATTCTGGATTATGACTGGAGATTTAGTCGTCAGGGACTTGAGTATATGGCTAATTCTATCAGAAGAAACATAAAAAAGGAAAATGCAGTGATAGTTTTTCTTGGAACACCGACATTATTTAGGTACTGCTATAATAAATCTTTTTTGCGCTCAAAGCTGGTACTGGTGGACATTAATGCGGATAAGCACTCTATTGGAATTGACTCTAATCGTGCATTATGCATTAACTGTAATTTAAACGGATCCTGCACAGAACTTCGTTCAATTCATGCAGATGTTGTTGTGATGGATCCACCATGGTACTTAAACTATTACCAGTTATTTTTCGATAGAGCTGCTATGATGAGTGGCTTGAATACTCGAATTATGTGTATTATGCCTCCAAAGTTTACCAAAGCGAAGACAGAAAGTGAAACTTCTTTACTGTTGGAGGTGCTCAAGAAAGATTATGGCTTTGTTAAAAAGCATTATTTTACTGGTGTAGTAACTTATCATACCCCACCATACGAACAGAATGTTTTAAAGGCAAATGGAATCTGTTGTAATCCAGAAAATTGGAGAATGGGAGATCTCCTTATCGCAGAGAAGGTGTATAATATTATTAACACAAGTACATGTGACTTTAATATTAATGAACCTGAATGGGATGAAGTATGTGTAAACAATATCCGCATTAAATACAGATTATGTGAAAGCAAGATTGATAATTACAATATTGAATTAGAACGTATTTTTAGGGATGATATTTATCCATCTGTGAAAAGAAGTTTTGGTGGAAAGAAAAATATTAATGTTTGGACCAGTGGCAATCGTGTTTTCTGGTGTAATAATATGGCTGTTTTAAAAATGATCCTTCATAATATTGATAGAGATATCTTTGAAGTGATTGTGGAAAATGGTTATATAATTCCTAATAGAGAAGAATTGGCGCAACTCGAGAAAATTCAATGTAAGCTTCAAAAAATAATATATCTTGAAGCAGAAGAATATGGTTCATCATGGAGGATTGCAATATGATTGATAAAGAAATACTTCTGACACAATTAATTAATCGAATAAAGGCATCTGGGAATCAGTATTGGATCTCAAAAATTGAAGTTCTTCCTAGTAGCCATATTCATGTGGCTGTTATGGTTGAACCTTATATTACAAAGATTATGAAAGGGGAAAAGACCATTGAATCTCGATTCTCACAAAATAAAATTGTACCATGGAAAAGAGTGTTTCCTGGCGATATTATAATACTTAAACGGTCTGGAGGCGGTTTTGAATCTGTTTTTGAGGCTGGTGAAGTAATCTCAAAGGAGATAGAGTCTCTTTCTGAAGTAGAACAAATAAAAAGAGATTTCAATGATCGTCTGTGTATAGAAGATGATTGGTGGGAAAGAAAATCAAAAAGCAGATATGCCACTTTGATTCCGATAACACACCTGTTGAGTTTTGATCCGTTTGTAATTAAATTTAAGAATCGTCAATCTTGGTTGGAGTTACCTCAGTCCGGCCACGATGATAAAAAGTTAGTTTCGAGGGAGGTTATAAGAGGCGAGGAAGTACCAGCTACTTCAAAGATAATACAAGCACCAGTATATTGCATTTCTGGGAAAATTGGAAGTGGCAAAACAACTATTGGTAAAATGTTAGCAAATGAAATTGGTGCTATACATGGTTCGGTAAGTGATTTCTTAAAAGCTGAGTTAAAGAAACAAGGCAATACAACACCAACAAGAGAACAATTGCAAGATCTTGGAGCAAATTATATTGAAAATGGTTGGATTAAATTTGCTTCTCAAACGGTAAAATATATTGGACGAAAGAAAGAATTGCCTTTTGTAATTGATGGAGTTCGCCATATTAATTTTTTGAATGCTATAAAAATGATATGTTGGCCTGCACCAGTTTACGAGATTATTCTTCGTGCTAATGATGATACCCTGAAGGAACATATCTCACTTCGTGGAGCTGAAGCATTTGATTCTACACATCGTGCTGAAGGTGATTTGGAAGGTCTTTTTTCCGCTGCAGACATTGTGATAGATATTGATGGAAAAGGGAAAGAAGAGGTTTTGAATGAACTTTTTATGAAGCTTGCAGCTACAACAGCATTATCAGATGATAATTTACCTCTTTGCAAAATTCGTGAATTTATTGATCTGTTTAATGAAGAGCGGAGGTGGAAGTCGTATCATAATGCAAAGGATCTGATTATAAGTATTAATATAGAAGCATCGGAACTGTTGGAAATCTTCCAATGGACTGATAAGAACAGTGAACCATCTCTTGAAATGATGGAACGTATAAAAGAGGAGCTGGCAGATGTTCTGATATATAGTATTGATTTGGCCAATGCTTGCGGTATAGATATGACTCAGATGATTATGAATAAACTTATTAAAAATGCCAAAAAATATCCAGCGAAATAAATATTTACAGAATCATTAGAGGTAAGAATTCTGATAGAAGTGTACTCTGTAAAGATTAAAAATAATACACATTACAACTATTGCGTATAATATCGTCATCTTGAACGATAAAATAAGTTCTGGAAAGGCGGTGGTAAAATGGATGTAGATCTGAGACTGCGTTAGCTTTTTCAAGAACGTGGCTGAATAGAATAAAAACTTTTAAAGAAGTGCAGTCTCTCAGACTCTACATTAGCGAAGATCTTCCGCCGCAAATACTATGCATTCGGTTGCAACACTGGAAGTAATCTGCAAGGACTTTGAAATTACATTGTCACAATTCTTTTCGGAGGGCGATCTGGTAGAATTGACACCAGATGATTATTACGGTGCGGCGGAGCCGCCTGTCCAGTAAAGTAAGAGCCATAGTTCCGGTGCTACAGAGCCACTTTGATTTTGCTTGTTCACTCTGGACTTACTGAGGCACTGCTTGTCAAGGCCGGAGCCGCCATAGCGGGGCGTTAGCCGCCTTTACAAGTAGTGTCTCAGTAAGTAATCTACCAAGAGCAAAATCCTGAATTTTGACTGGCTTCCAATTCCCGGAATGGTGGCTCTCAAAATCCGGACAGGTGGCTCAAAGCCCTCCGGAATAATCACACCAGAACTAAAGGAATTATTTAATCGGTGGGTAACACTAACGGCAGAAGAAAAGGAAACCATCAGTCAGCTGATACAGCTTCTTACAAATAACAAAGAGCAGAGATAGTGAAGTTTAGCCTTGGAGAGATCCGGGGCTTATTTTTATGGGTTTTGTTTAAATCTATCACATATGTTCTTTATGGACAGAAGTTCATTTGAACAAAAGTCAATAAAACGAGAGATAAAAGAAATAAAGTTCACACAATCGAAGATCTACGTTATAATAAAACATTATAGAACAGAAGCTGGAGGTGATGGTGTGGCAGCAAAATTCAAAGCAGGTGATACGGCCTATCTAATTGAATCAAATCATATTATTCGGGAAATAACGATTGTCAAATTTGCCGGTGGATTTTATCTTATCCGTTTTAAAGACAGCGGTGGGGGAATTAAAGTCAGAGAAAATCGTTTGTATGCTTCAAAGGAAGAAGCAGAGAATGTAATGACAAAAGCACATTCGAAGACAAAGCCATCCTATTCACCGTGGAATAATATGTAAAGAAATTAGGGGGGATACGAGATGAAGTGTTCTGTACTGATAGACAGCGCTTTGATTGGCAAAGATGAAGTGCGCTTATTAAATGAGTCTGCTGACGGGATATATTTTAGTTCAACTGAAACAGACAGTTTTCTGCCGGCAGAAGTAGTATTGGTACTAATAGATCTGGCTCAGAATATTGGATATAGTGCAGCATATGATGCAATCAAATTTGTAGCTGCAAAAATCGTACTTTTAATTTCCAAGAAAAAGAAGAAGGAATCTGAAACAAGATTTGAACTGACATGTAACGGAAAAAAATTCTCATTGAAAATGGATTGCCCTTTGACAGAACAGCAGGTGGACAAATTGGTTGATGCGGCAGCCCAGGCACTGCTTTCTGAATGGAGTGAAACAGAACAGAGAGGTGACAATGAAGAATAAAATTTCAAACCTTTATCATACGTTGTTTCAATCAAGAGAGCATCAGAGAGATGAAGCACTGATTAGAGATTTTATTAGAACAGCACAAAAGCAGCATAGTAACCCGTATGAGATGGAAGTTGTTGATCGCTATTTTCGAAATCCACAGTTCGTTGAAAACACAATTATAGAGCATATCCTGAAAATGGAGAATATAAAGCTGGATATGGAGTATGTCACATTGTATGCCAGGCAAATGAACGCTTCTGCAGTAATGGCGGAGAACGATAGAGTGATTTTTGTGGACGAATTGCTGACTTATACGACACTATCGTTTTTCTTGACGGTTTTTTCTTATGCCTATGACAGTAGTGAAAAAAACGCAGAGAGATGTGTAAATAATTTTCTTAATCTTTTGAAGATACAAGGCAAGGAACGGGCAATAGGTGTTCATAATCTGCAGGATATTCTTGAAATGATAACACTTCCCCGAAATATTGTGGATCTGGCAATGGATTGCTTCTGGACAGCGTGGAGCTTTACGATCGGACATGAGTTGTATCACCTTATAACAGAAGGTGAGAAGGAAGCGATTCAGGAGGAATACGATGCAGATACTTTTGGTTATCGGGTCTTATTGCATATGATCAAAGAGCAAAAAGAAGGGAATATGCCGGAAGAAATCAGAGTTTATTATGAGAATATATATTTGTCTCCTGTCATGCTTTTTGAGTATTTTTCTTTGTTGGACGAGTATCGGGCTGGTATAGGAAAAAGTGTTATATATTATGATCATCCATCACCGGAGAAAAGGCAGGAACACATCTTTGATATGTTTGAAGATGTTCCAGATGACTTTGATACAAAAGAGGGAAATGAGGTTCTCAATATCTTTTTAGATTCAGCTGATTCTTTGAAGAACGCAGCATTTCAAATTCTATCTCTTAATTAAAAAATAAGGTCTCAAATACAAATGCTGTTTATGAAGCGATGCAAAAATTAATTGATGCTATTCGAGGGAGACGTACAATGAAAGAAAAAAAGATGAAAGAAATAAAAGCAGTGTATTCTTTGCATATTGACTTTAAGTATAAAGAAGGAGAAGGTGAACGGTATACATTAAAGCCGGGACACTCCTATAATCTGAATAACAATATTAAAGTGTCATATAAAGATATTGCTGATGGAGTTATAGAAATTATAAATACTGAATTAGAGAAAGAGCTAAAAAAATATGATTCTCTTTTCGTGAAAAAAATCGAATATGTAGAGACGTTTGAAGGAAGTATCGAAATTCTGTTTACTGCAATATTGCAAGTACTTGATGTCGCTGGAAATTTAATGAGTCTCTATGATATTGTTAAGTTGATTAAAGATATTACAGATCGCTTTATGAATAAGCAGTTAAAGAAATATTATGGAGACTATTTTTTTGCCACAACAAGTATTTTAGCTCCTAATCGTGATTATTGGAGATTTGAACATGGGAGGGAGGAAATTCAAGTTAAGAGGGAAAGAGGCTCAAGAGATGCGTTTTTCTATTATCTGCTTATTGCTAATATTGTTTTACTAATTATAGTAGCCGTTCTTGTGGCTGGTGCTGTTAAAACAGTATATTTTCCTTAACAGTCTAAAAAAGAGTCAATATAATAAAATCAAGAAGTATGTCATATCGGGGGGAAGGAGTACATATGACAAGAAAAGAACTTTTTATCAGAGAGCAGGCTGCGTTAAGCGCTTATAGGGACAATGATATTGATCGTGGTGTTAGCTATATGGTACAGCTGCTTGATAGAAATAAGACAATGAAATTTTATAGATTCAGACCTGCCAGACAACACGAGATTGATGCGATTAAAAATGCTCAGATTTATTTGTGTCGTCCTAAAATATATGAAGACACTGGAGACTGTAAATGGATTGATGATTTAGAGGCACTTGTAGAATATGATGTGAAAATACGGAGCGAAGAAAAGTATAGAAGATTTTCACGTCTTTTCAGCCCGGAATTATATGAGCAGGTAGCTGAGCAGCTAAAAAGCAATCCAAAATATATTCGGATGCAGGATAAGGTTCGGAATATGTGCTTGGTTGCCTGTATTACAGATAAAATGAACAATTTTATGTGGGAAAATTACGCAGAGAATAACACGGGGATTTGTTTAGAATATGATGTTGAAGATGTACTAACGGCAATTAGTAAAGAGGATCTTCGCTTCTTCCCGATCTGGTATGTAGAAGACCGAAATAAGTTGAAAGATATCCAGTTCGGCCCGGAAGAATATGCCGAGGAAGCGCCAGAAGAACGGATGAGGGATAAATATATTCTCTCTTGTCTGACAAAAAATAAGGTTCCTTATTCCAGTGAGTCGGAATGGCGGGTATTATGTGAGAGAACTACCATACCAGAGACTGAAAATGGGAAACTCTATGATTTTATAAGACCCAGCACGGTATATCTTGGAAAGAATATTTCCGATAATGTATGGTTTGAAGAGGGCATTCGAAATGTCGCAGATAAGTATAAGATACCGATTATTGAACAAAAATAAAAGACAAAATAAAGCAGCCCCAGGTCGGATCTTGGGGCTGTATTTCATTCATACTGAAGCAGTTATTATCAACGTATCGGATTGAGAGGGTCCAGTCCCCATCCTGTTTGCCTTCGTCCGCATTTCCTCAAACAATTCCGGATACTTCCATGTGATGCGGTAATCATCCGCTCCATATATTTTCACTTCTTTTACATAGTCAGTAACCATATCCCGAGTGAGAGCGCCTTTCGACAGATAATATTCTGCTTTTTCTGCGAGCACCAGTATTTCTGGATTGACAGCGACAGAGTAAAACGCAGCTTCTACTTTCTCCTGATCGGTGATCTTAGCCTGGATTTCATCCGAGGAGTGTGTCAAAACATCTTTGCGGGAAGAAAAGTCTGTTTGCAAAATTTCCCCGGAGGAAAAGGCTTCAAAGAGTTTCCGTTTCGCCTGAATCACAGACTCCAGCTGACGTTTCAAGGTGAGGATTTGCCGCTGGCAGTCTTTTAGCTGCCTCTTTGCCTGCCGGACAGCTTCTTCTTGTTGTGCCTTTTCAAAGAGGATCTGCGTGAATATAGCTCTTAATTCGTAAAATACATAGTCTTCCAGAACAGGGAGCGAATAAGTATCATTGGTGCAGTTGGTGTGCTGCAGGTAATGGTTGGTACATCTTACGCCCAGTTTCTCTTTTATATAGAACATATAAAACCCGCAGTGACCGCACCGCAAGGTGCCCACCAGGACATAGTCTATGGTCTGGTTCCTGCCGTTTACCCAGGGACCTTTCCAGTTTGGACGGAGCCGGACTAATTGACCAGCTTTTTCAAAATCTTCATTTGAAATGATCGGTGTGTGGGCGTTATCACGGACGATTTGCTGTTCCTGGGGAACGGAACAGTTCCGTTTATGCTCTGACAAACTGGTATAGGACTTATGCGTTATCAGGGTTCCTTTATAGACAGGATTATGGACGATCCTGCTGATCTGCAGCTTTCTCCAGACTGGTTGCGGCTTGGTGCTGGGGATGACAGGCTTTCGAAGTTCAGGGTGGCGTTTGTTGTATGTATTGGGCGTAGGGATGTGGGAATCGTTCAGCAGGTTTACGATCTCCGTCAGGCCGTATTCAGCCAGAACCAGATCAAAAATCAATCGGACAATAACGGCAGCCTCCGGATCGAGTTCATATTGCTGTTTTTTCCGGTCAGTGCGATACCCGAAAGGAGCGTTTTGGGGAAGAAATCCGTTCTTCATTCTTTCTATATTGGATAGACTTCGTTTCTTCGATAAATCTTTACTATAATAATCATAGAACAGTCCCTGCAGAGCAATACTCATAGACTGCAGATAAGCAGATTGTTCTTTACTGTCATAGCCGTCATTGATCGCAATGAAGCGGACTCCTTGCATGGGAAAGAATTGTTCTACGTAATCTCCGAGCGTAAGGTAGTCTCTGGAGAGGCGGGACATATCTTTTACGATGATACACTGGATTTCACCGGATCTGACTTTGTGCAGCATCATCTGCAGGGAAGGTCTTGCCGTGTTGACGCCGGTATAGCCGTCGTCAATATATTCTGTATATTCCATGTCGGAAAGATCTGGATGGGAGAGCAGATAGTGTTTAATGAGCTTTCGCTGATTCGAAATGCTGTTGCTTTCCATTTTGCTGTCAAGATCTTCGTCTGCTTGAGATAAGCGCAGATACGCAGCAATAACGTGAGAATGATTCTTTTGATTCATTTGTCGGTCTCCTTATATAAACGCCATAACAGTGTGAAATGCTCCTGATAAAGAAAATGTGTTTCCACATCTTCTTTGGAATGGACAATGATCTTATCAACTGTCTTTTGCACAATGTCTGCAGTCACTTCATCCGGATATGGAAGGGAAGTAAATAACTTGAGCCACGGATTTTCCATGGTCAAAGCAAGCTTCAAGGTATTGAGTTTTTGAGCTGATTTTTCCAGCTTGTTGGCTGCATGATTGAGCTTTTCCTTCAGAAGCGACATGGTTTCGGCATACTCCGATTCATTGATAATATTATCTGCATAGTGTTCGAACAGGCTTGCCTGCTCTGCTTTCAGTATATCGGCTTGCCGGGAAGTCTGATTTAAAGCGTCCTGGCATTTTTCCACATACCTGTCCGCTTGTTGCTTGCCTTTCGGGGAGCGGAGCCAGTTGGAAAGAAGTTCTGCCAGCTGAAATTGTTCCTGCAATTGATTGAGGACGATGATATCCAACATTGTCTTTCGGATATTTGTATAATGCGGACCGTGATTCTTGTGAGTTTCATTGAAGCATATATATTTCCTGTCCGGAGCAGAAGAGCCGGTTTGAAAGCTGGAGCACATGACTCTTCCGCAGACAGGACATAGAAGTTTGCCCTTATAGGAGTTGGGATTTGCTTCATCCAGGAGGGCATTTTTTTGCGTCTGCTGCTTGTGCCTTTTTGTAACTGCTTTTAGGCGCAGATTAATGCGGGTATATTCTTCGTAAGTGATATATCCCGGGTGGCTGTTTGGAACCACGATCCACTCATTTTCCGGGATTTCCGGACGGTAGTTGAAGGGATCGCACTTTCTGGTATAACTTTTGCCGCAGACAAAATCACCGGTATAAGTGCGGTTTTTCAGGATGAAGTCTACTTGGTAGCGGTTCCAGAGCCGGGAGTTCCTTTTATCCGGTCTGTTATATCGGAATTCCATAGGTGCAGGGACGGGTGCGTTCATTTCTCTTAGCCGCTTCGCAATCGTAGCGCTTGGAATTTCTTCCAAAGCCCAGGTGAATAACATCCGTACATAATAGCTGAGTTCCGGATCAAAGGTCAGGTGCTTTGGTCGGTCGGGATCGTATATATATCCATATGGCTGCCCCTTCCGGAAAACGCCCTTTGCTTTTCGCAGATCGTAGCTGTCAGAAAAACGCCGGGAAAGATCCCGTGAGTAGTAATCATTTAAAATATTCTTCAAAATGATGGAGAGAGCGCCGGGATCAGATGTCATGCTGTCAAATCGGTCAGCGACAGCGATAAAGCGTATGTTTAGGTGAGGAAGCAGTACTTCCAGAAAATAACCGGTCTCCCAGTAGTTCCTGCCAAACCTGGAGAGATCTTTGACCACAATGCAGTTGATCTTGCCTGCCTGGATATCCTCGATCATCCGAAGAAAGGCAGGACGCTGAAAATTCATGCCTGTCCAGCCACGATCCACATACTCTTCTGCCAGGTGAAGTTCCGGATGCTGGGAAACATAGTTTCTCAACAGGCGGAGCTGGGATTCTATGCTGTCCTCATTTATATGATGGACATTGTCACACAGGGAAAGCCTTGCATAAATGGCAGTATGATTTACGGTGTCAACAGATTCCGGGAGAATATAGGATTCCCTTCCTGTCTGTTCCAGCTGCTTATTGTGTCTGCTGATTCTTGCCATAGAGGTGCCTCCTAAAAATCGGAATCGCCGCTTTTAATCAGGTTGAGGTAATTAAGCAGGTTGCTTTTTGCTTCTTGTTTTATTGGCTGAAATTCCAGTGGGGCATCAGCGTAAAGATAAATGCGATAAATGTATTTCCGGGCAATGTCCAGCGTGATTTCAAAATTTTCATCAAGCTGGGTATACAGCATAAGCCAGGGATTGGTTACTTTAAATGCCCGGTGGAAAGCTTTCTTTTCTTTGATCGCCTCTGCCGGTTCCAGCTGTTGTTGGTCGGTTCTTTCTTTAAGAACCGGAAGGCCGGCAGAGTTCTTTTTACCAGTTTCTGTGAGTGTATTAATTCTGTCCTGAAAATATTTTTCCAGCTGTTGATAGATTTCACTGTTTTTTCCGTCCTTCATCAGTTCATATATTTTAAGGGCAAGCCTGCGTTCTTCCGAAAGAGCTTGTTTTACTGCGGGAAGGATCTCGCTCAGCCGGATAGGAGTATAGCTGCAGGCATTTTTAAGGTTCTTTTTGCGGCTGGAACAAATATACACGGCATAATGATGGCGGACATTAACACAATGATAAAAATGCATGATGCGGCCGCAGTGTCCGCAAAACAAATGATTACGGAACGGTGTAGAAGAGTATTCCGGCAGATCATGGGGCGCTCCATCTTTTTCTATCAATCGTCTGCGCTTTTGTTCTTGCAGTTGCTGTACTTTATCGAATATCTCACGGGGAACAAGCGGTTCATGGTGGTGTGGGATAATTTGTTCCTCACTGTTCCAATACATGGTTGTATCTTCTCGGTCAGGATGGAGGAAGGCATTCTCTCTGCCGCAAATGTAATCGCCGGTATACATCCGGTTGCGCAAAATGATTGAGACACTTCCAAACGTCCAGCTGTTACTTGGAGACATTTTTTTATAATTGGTTCCGAGTTGGGATTTTCGCATAGAAGGTGTGGGAGCATTCATAGCCGTCAGCTTTTTAGCGATCCGTCCCGGGCTTGTTCCGGATGCATATTCTTCAAATATAAACCGGACATACTGCGCTGTCTCCGGATCAATATCCATGTGTGACTCGCTGTCCTGGTTGAAATTGTACCCGTAGGGAATTTTCCGTTTGCTGAAAACCCACCGGCCTTTATCTGTCTCCGTTTCTGTGACCGTTTCGCTGTAGGCGTGATCAGAGCGCATGTTCCCCCGGAGAATTTCTTCTAACCGGAAAAAAGAGCCGGTTTCCGGTTCGGATCTGTTGCTGTCATAGTTGTCCTGGATGGAAATAATGCGAAGTTCCAGTAAAGGGAACTGGCACAGCATATAGTATTCTGTTTCTGCCTTGTTTTTTCCAAATGTGTCAAGACTGTATATTACGATACAGTTATACTTACCGTTTTCTATATCGAGAAGGAGCTGTTGTAACTGTGGCAGAGATTGATGTGAATCCATTTTCTGACAGTCCATGTAGATCCTCTCGGTGGTCACATCCGGCAGATCCTGCAGGTGGGCTTTTATGGCGATAATCTGTGAGACTGTCGTAGGATCGAATTCATCCGGCTGTACTTGATCCTTAAATTTACGCCGTGCATAGAGTACGGCGTGGTAAGCCTTTACTGGCTTTGGCGAAACAGTCTCTGCAGTGTGCTCTGCTGGTTCAGGATTTCTGAGAGTTGTCATGTGTTTGTCTCCTTTCTCGGGTCTTCGGTTGTGTTTATGATGTTGCAAGCGTCTCCTTGTATGCCTTCCATAACAGTGAGAAAAATTCCTGGTGGAGAAATACAACTTCCGCATCGTCTTCAGAGCGGACGAGAATACGGTCTATAGTTTTCTGCACAAGAGAGGCATTCATCTCATCTGGATAAGGAATCGCTGTAAATAATTTCAGCCACGGATTGGATGCTGTCATGGCTGTCTGTATAGTAGAGAGCTGTTTAGCAGCTTTCTCCATCTGTTCGGATGCTTGCTGCAGTTTGGCTCTCAGAAGCGACAGTGCCTCTGTATAGTCTTCTTCATTAATGATATATTCTGCATGGTTCTCAAAAAGGGCGGTTCTTTCTTCCCTTAAATTATCATATTGTAATTTCGACTTATTTAAGGTTTCCTGGTATGCTTCGATCTGTTGACAGGATTTCTGTTTTCCATCAGGGGAGCGAAGCCAGGAGGAAAGCAGTCTGGCAAGCTGGCATTGTGTCTGCAGCTGGTTTAATACGATCATATCCAGCATTTGTTTTCCGATTGCAAAATAATGTGTTTTCTGCACTCTTGAGGCTTCCCGGAAACAGACATAGTGCAATCTGTTTGCAGGCTGA
>CASEXH010000015.1 GCA_949291945.1 uncultured Bacillota bacterium
GGCTGTAACAAGAATCAGTTTTCCATTTGGAGCGTCGGATTCGTTCAGTAAGTTGTAGTCGATCTTTGCTTTGTACTTTCCGTACTGTTCCAGATATTTTTCATCAATACCTGCTTTCTCTGCAATCTTTGTGATTGGCTCCATGACACATTCCTGTGCGATTTCGATGTCTGATTTGAATCCCATAGTTCAACATCCTCCTTAAAAAATAATGATTTCTCTCGCCCCTTTTTCAACTCTTTTACGGTTGAAAAAAGGGCAACATTTGTTACTCGCAAATGCTGCCCAGACGGTCGGCTTTCATTATAATTCTGATTCCCCTGTGGTACTCCACATTTATCCGTCAGTAATCAGAATCTTGTTTTTTGGTAAGCTCTATTTCTTACCCTGGCTTTAATTTATCACAATCACTGGCAGTTGTCAACGAATATTTTGAAGTTTGTGATTTTTTTACCAATATTTTTTGTATTCTTTACACAATTTAACGAAGACTATTTTTCTCCATTTTAGATATACTTAACAATTTTAGTTGGTTTTACTTGTTAATAAATGCTTCAACCTCTGCTCTCTCAGGCATTACCCGCAGGGCACCTTTTTTGGTGGTCACGATAGAAGAAGCTCCATTGGCAAACCGGAGCATTTCCTGAAGATTTTCCTCTGTCAGCCCCTGGATCCCATGCTCCAGCACATAGTTCAGGGCACAGGCGCCGAAAGTATCTCCCGCTCCTGTGGTTTCTATGGTTTTTTCCTGGATAAAAGGTGCCTGGAACACTTCCTTTCCCTCATGGAAAGCCATGCTCCCTTCCTTTCCCATAGTCACATTCATAAGCTTCAGGTTCGGATATTTTTCCAGCAGTATATGGGCGCCTTCTTTAATATCTTTTGTACCGGTCATAAATTCCAGCTCTTCTTCAGAAATTTTCAGAAGATCACACTGAGATAATCCATAGCTGATCTGCTCCTTTGCTTCTTCCATGGTCTTCCAAAGAGGAGGACGGAGATTTGGGTCAAAGGAGATGAGAAGTCCTGCCTTTTTTGCAACATCAACGGCTTTTCTGGTGGCATTTCTTACGCCCTCGTGGGTCATAGACAAAGTTCCGTAGTGGAAGGCTCTGGCAGAGGCGATATACTCCTCATCGATCTGATCTTCATTTAACATCATATCGGCTCCAGGGTTTCTGTAGAAAGCGAAATCCCGGTCTCCGTCTTCAAAAGTATGAACAAAGGCCAGGGTAGTATGTACCTCCGGATCCTCATACAGATGGCTAGTATCAATATTCTGTTCTTCCAGAGCTGCTCTTAAAGAAACACCGAACTGATCTTTTCCCACAACTCCCAGGAAGGAAGTTTTCTTTCCCAATTTATTCAGCATTGCAAGAACATTACAGGGCGCTCCTCCGGGATTGGCCTCAAAAATAGGATTTCCCTGACCGCTGACACCATTTTCCGTAAAATCAATCAGCAATTCTCCAAGTGCGATCACATCAAATTTTTCACTCATAATCTTAGCTCCTTGATTCATATTATTGTCATAAATTATAGTTTTTTTTTCCTGTTTTCGCAAGCTTTATCGGAGATCTTTCTTCATTATAGCAATTATTTCTCTGATTTTTCCATATTGTACTGGCAGACGGAAACTTCCCCTTCTCCTCTGGCCTCAAATGCGATACCTTCTGCTTCCAGTCCTGTGTAGGTCAAAGAGGACATGGCTTTCTCTCCGTCATTGACAAAGATCTCCACAGAATACTTATCTACCAGGATCCGCAGCTTCAGCTTTCCATCTTTTTCCTCTACTGTCATTTCCCTGGTATGTATCCGGTCTCTCCTGTCTCCGGAATACCTTCTGTCAAAAGTAAGGATACCTTCTCTTCTGTCATAGATCACATCTGTATGATGTTTTTCATCCATAGCCAGATAGATTCTGAACTTGTCATACGCTTCTCCTCTGATCTCCAGGGCAAGGTCTATCTGCCGTCCTTTGATTCCTTCCAGAGACTGTTTTTCCCGGATTTTCACACCGTCATATTGTATTTTTTCTCTGCGATACTGCTCCAGTTCCCGAATAGGGTTCTGGTACAATCTTCCCCCTTTTATCTGAAGTTCTCTGGGTATGGTCATCATGCCTCCCCAGGCTAAATGCTCCGGAGAAAGATAGTTGTCCCAGGACTGGAGCCAGGCAATCATAACTCTTCTGCCATCTGGAGTAAGAGTGGTCTGAGGGGCATAAAAGTCCAGCCCATAATCAATTGCCTGTACCGCCTCCCGGTGAAGGATAAAATCTTTCCGGCTGCAGTTTCCTATGATACAGAGAGTGCCGTTTCCGCTGTGGAATTCCAGGCCTTCCGCTTCCATATCCTGAGGGGAGGTCAGGAGGACAGCTTTGTCGTCAAGAAAGAAAAAGTCCGGGCACTCCCACATTTTTCCATATCGGTTTTCACATTTATCCAAAATGCTTACCAGGCTCCAGTTTCGCAGATTCCGTGACGTATATACCGGTATCTGGCCGCTGCCGTCACTGCTCCTGCTTCCCATAACCGCATAGAAAGTATCTCCCTCCTGCCAGATCTTGGGATCCCGGAAATCCTCCAGGCTGCTTCCCTGGGGAAGCCCATCAGGATAGATCACCGGATTGTCTTCTGTTTTCTGATAGTCCACTCCGTCTCCTATAGCCAGGCACTGGGTCTGGCGGATCTCTTTACCATTTTCTGTCTCTTTTTCTTCCACGCCCGTATATAACAATACATGCTGACCCTGGTATTCCAGAGCACTGCCGGAAAAGCAGCCTGCATGATCATAATCTTTATCAGGGGCCAGAGCCGCCGGAAGGTCTTTCCAGCTGACCAGATCTTTCGACACACTATGTCCCCAGTGCATAGGCCCCCAGGCCTTTGCATAAGGATAGTACTGATAAAAAAGATGGTATTCTCCTTTATAAACAGAAAATCCGTTGGGATCATTGATCCACCCGATGGGTGCGCATACATGGAAAGACGGTTTCTGCCGGTTTACTTCTTCTGTTATATTTTTCTGCGCATATGCTCTTGCCTTTTTTAAAGCTTCGCTGACTTCTGTTCTGCCTTCCATACTCATATTCTGCTTTTCCTCCTATATGGCACTAGATTCTTTTCAGGACTGAGTATCCTGGGTGGCTGCTGTATTTTCCTGGGTCAGAGACTCCTGATACTGGTCAAAATACTTCTGCTTGATAGCCAGGTAATCTGAAAGACCATAGTCTTCCATCTTTTCCAGATAGCTGTCCCATTCTTCCTCAATGCCGCCGTTCAGGATCCAGTCGGCTTTTTTCTGTTCTGCATATTTCTTAATATCTGTATCATACTGAGATACTTTATTCGTGTCGTCAATACTCATAAATACATTTGGATACACATACTGGCTGTGCATGTCTTCCAGATAGGTTTCATGCATATTATCAAGACGCCATTTTGCATCGTCCGGCTGAGTCACATACACATCATAATAATCGTTCAGTACTGCCAGAGGGCCGTTTACAGACTGGGATTCCCGGACTTCTACCGGAGAGTTGTCTCCCAGATCTTCATGTTTTAACATTTCTCCGCCCTCAGAATTTATGCTCATTTCAAAGATATTGGGTTTCCCCTCTTCACCGTAGGTTCCCCAGTTGTTCTGCACAGACTGGAGAGGCGCATACATCTGATCGATCCAGGCTGCCGCCAGTGCGGTATCCCTGCAGCTGGTGGTAAGTACACACCGGCCTCTGTCAAAACCGCTGGTCTCACTGTTATTCTGTCTGGTAATGTTCACCAGTCCGTCAGGGCCTGCAAGCGCCGGAAGCATTACATAATCGTCATAGTTATCAATGTTTGCGATATCCCAGGTAAAGCAAAGGCCATATCTGTGATTTTTACCTTTTGCAACGTAGGTAGACCATTCCTGAGTAAAGGCTTCCGGATCCACCAGATCTTCCTCTACCAGTTTATGAAGCCATGCAATTCCTTCTTTATAGCCTTCCTGCACGGCTGTATAGATCACTTCGCCTTCGTCCGTCACTGCAAAATGGTCTGCAGTATCTCCATATCCTTCTCCAAAGCCGTTGATCAGGATGGCCGGATCCTGGTCGCCGTTATTAATGATAAAGGACATAGGGATCACATCGCCCTCTACTCCGCATTCTTCCTGGATCTTATCTGCATTATCCCTGAAAGCGATGAGCACCTGTTCCAGTTCATCTACGGTAGTAGGGATATCCAGCCCCAGGCAGTCCATCCATTTCTTGTTGATATATGGGATATCTCCGATAGCCTGAATGGCTTCCTTTCCTTCCCCCAGCTGTTCGATCCAGGGGAAGGAATAGATGTGTCCGTCGGGAGCGGTACACATAGTCCGGTATTCCGGGTATTTTTCAAAAACCGCCTGGAGGTTCGGCATATATTTATCGATAAGATTTTCCAGAGGAATGATGATTCCCTGTTTCGCATAGCGAAGCAGATCATAATCACTCATGCCGGCATTAAAAAGTCCGTCAGGAAGATTTCCAAACTGGGCCAGTGCCAGGTTCTTTTTATCTGCAAACTGATCTGCCACAAAGCAGGTCCAGTCTATATGCACATTTGTCTGTTCTTCCAGCCTTTTAAAGATCATTCTCTCATTGGGATCCTGGGTGCTGGTAGCCGGCGCACTGGTAATAAAGGAAAGCTCAGCCTGTTCTTCCAGGGGAAAAGCCACCTGGCTTACCGGCGTATCCGGATCCACATCAGCGGCCTGGTGGCCGCCGCCTCCACAGCCTGCCAGAGAAAGTACAGAAACTGCGGAAACACATAATGCCGCTAATTTTCTTATTTTCTTATTCATCATATCCTATCCCTCCATCAACCTTTTACAGAGCCAACCATAATACCGCTGTCAAAATACTTCTGGAAGAAAGGATACATAACCAGCAGCGGAAGGCTGGATACTACAATAGTAGCATATTTCAAAAGTTCTGCAACCTTTGCCATTTCTGCGGTACTCTGGATATCTGCGATCATACCCGGCTGAGGTGTGTTCTGTACCAGGATAGAACGGAGCACCAGCTGAAGAGGCTGAAGATTAGCGTCATTTAAGTAGATCATTGCATCAAAGTAACTGTTCCACATTCCCACAAAGGAATACAGGGCCAGTACAGCGATGATCGGTTTGCACACCGGCATTAATATTTTAAAGAAATGCTGGATCTCATTGGCGCCGTCAATAGCGGATGCCTCTCTCAGCTCCTTCGGCGTGGACTGATAATAAGTCCTGGCCAGGATCAGGTTCCATACGTTTACTGCTCCCGGGAGAAGGATTGCCCATATGGTATTTACCATGTGCAGCTGATTGATCAGGATAAAGGTAGGGATCATACCGCCGTTAAAGAACATGGTGATAACAAAGATCACATTGAAAAATCCTCTTCCTACGAATTCCTTCTTTGACATGGGATAAGCAGCCAGCAGAGTAATAAATACAGAGATCAAAGTAAATGCCGCTGAGTAAAAAAGAGAATTGGCAAAGCCTCTCCAGATCATGTCATTTTCCAGAACACGGCGGTAAGCGTCTATGGTCCAGTCTTTAAAGTTAAAACTGATCCCCTGGTTATTCAGTACATTGGGATCCATAAAGGAAGCAATCACTACATATACAAGAGGAATCGCAATTGCCAGAACAAACACTCCCAGCAAAGTATAGCCTATACCCAGGATTACCTTATCCGAGGTTCCCAGTTTAATTTTAATACGGTTTTCCATTTTCTCCCCTCCTACAGTCCTTCGCCTTCATTAAGCCTGGACACAACAAAGTTTACAATAATCAGCAGAATTACGTTGATCACTGAGTTAAAAAGTCCCACAGCGGTTGAATATCCGTAATCTCCGTTTAACAAACCGATACGATATACATAGGTAGAAAGAATCTCAGAAGCAGGAAGGTTCATATCTGTCTGCAGTGCATAGGCCTTTTCAAATCCGATACTCATAATGTTTCCGGCCTGAAGGATAAACTGGATCACGATAATATTTTTGATTGCCGGCAGTTCCACATACCAGATCTGCTGAAGGATATTGGCACCGTCTACAATGGCTGCCTCTTCCAGATCCTTGCTGGCATTGGATAACGCTGCTGTATACATAATAGAGGACCATCCTGCTGCCTGCCAGATACCACTGGCAATGTAAATGGTTCTAAAAGCGGATGGCATTGTCATCCAGTTGGTGTCAATTCCCAGCACCTGGTTAATAGGCCCCACCGGAGAAAGGAACATTCTTACCATACCGCAAAGAACGATAACAGAAATAAAATTCGGCGCATAGATCAAAAGCTGGATCTTCTTCTGTATCCCCTTTCTCCGGATCCTGTTCAGAAGAAGCGCCAGGATGATCGGTACGGGGAATCCCCACAAGAGCCCATATACACTCAGCTTCAGGGTGTTCATCAGATAGCTCATAAAATCCGGGGAAGATAAGAATCTCCGGAAATATTCCAGTCCTACCCAGGGGCTGCCTAAAACGCCGTCGATAACATTGTAATCTTCAAATGCGATCAATACTCCGCCCATAGGCAGGTATTTAAAAATAATCGTAAGCAGCAGCGCCGGTAATAAGAAGATCAGATATAACTGCCAGTTTTTCTTTACATATTTCAGTTTTCCTGATATCTTTTCCCAAAATGTCTGCTGCGGCTTTCTATAAATCTGTGCCTTCATAAAAAGCTCTCCTTTCTTTTCCTGCTCCTTTGTTTTTTTGCAACTTGAAACGTTTCATTTTTTGTGATTTAACTATATTCTTTCTCCCTTTTTAAGTCAATACTTTTTCGTCATTTTTTAGATATTCAGTACATATTTACAGTTTTTATACTTATTTTTTGTCTATTTTTCATGTTGTAACGTTTCATATAATAGCGTATACTAAAATCAGCTTATTATAATACATTTATTATAGAAAAGGAGGAGATGAATCTTGACCCCTTCTCACACACCTACTATGAAAGATGTTGCCGCCCGGGCCGGCGTATCCCTGGGAACAGTTTCTAAAGTGATCAACCATATAACCGTAGGAGAAAAAAACAGAAAAAAAGTAGAAAAGGCTATTAAAGAACTGGGATATGAGGTAAATACTTATGCCAGAGGACTGAAAACCCAGGAGACGAAGCTGATTACCCTCATTGTTCCGGACACTATAAATCCTTTTTTTGCAGCATTTACCCAATATGTAGAAAAAAACCTTTATGAGCATGGCTATAAATTGATCCTCTGCTGTGCCAACGGCATACCGGAAAAAGAAATCGGCTATCTGAATCTGGCCTCTCAAAGTAAAACGGACGGAATCATCGCTCTGACATATACCGACGTGAGCAACGCCATACCCGCCAGGATCCCTCTTGTCTCCTTTGACCGCTACTTTGAAAACCATGATGTGCCCATGATCGCCTCCGATAACTTCCAGGGCGGCTATGCCGGCACAAAGAAGCTGTTGGAACTGGGCTGTCATCACCCGGTATTTATTCGTTTTCGCTCGAAATTTCCAGGTGAAGCAGATAAAAGAATGGAGGGATATCTCAGCGCCTGCCAGGAACTGGGGATCCAGCCCGATTATCTGGATCAGATAGATGCCATAGAGGAAAGAAGGGCCCTGGAGAACTTCATTCAGGAACATACCGACTCCCATGGCGCCTTAACCTTTGACGGTGTCTTTGCAAATACGGACCGTCATGCATATCTGGTCATGAAGATCTTAAAGGAACGGGGATTCCGGATTCCGGAAGACGTACAGATTCTGGGCTTTGACGGAATACGTAAATACGGTATTGACGAAGGTTCCCTTTTCGTCTCCTCCATGTGTCAGCCTATAGAGGAACTGGCCAGGCTTTGTGTGGAGACACTGCTGAAGAAAAGACAGGGCACGGTAGTTCCTACTCTTTCTCTTCTTCCTGTCACTTATTGTTATGGAGGTACCACCCGGAGAGAATCTTAAAGATCTGTTCCTGACTTTTCAAGAACCGGAAGCTGAAAAATTTCAGTTTCCGGTTCTTTTTATGCAAAAATTAAGAATTTCTTTCGGATTCCATGGAAGAATCTTTAATGTATCCATGTTTAAATAGCTACAATTAGAAACTTACTAAGAGGGGGACTATACTTTGTATCTGATCCAATATCTGCCTTATGCCATTACACTTATTTTTATACTGCTGCCGGCAGTGCTTCTGGGCTTTCAGCAGAGAAGCCTGAATTTTTACGGGCTTTCCGGCTCTTTTCTGATCCTGCTCATCGTCTTCGGCTCCAGGCCCCTGCAGCTTTTTTATCTTCTTGGTTCCTTTCTCTGGTCCATACTGCTGATTAAAACCGCTATATTGTGGAGGGAAAAGCAGTTTTTCAGCACCTGGGGCTTTCCCCTCTTTCTTCTGCTCTCCCTTTTTCCCATGATCCTGAAAAATTTTGTTCTTATCCAGGGAAAACATCTTCCCCTATATGCAGCAACGGCCTGTTTTTTCCTGAAGACCATCCAGGTCCTTGCACATATATATAAAGGCCGGATACAGGAATATCCTGCAGGGGAATGTGCCGGATATCTTCTTTTCTTTCCCAGTCTTTTCCTGGGGCCTTTAAACAGCAGCAGACAGTTTCACCAAACCTGGGTCCATATACCATCTGTCCCAGCATACCGCCGCCTTCTTGTCAGAGGGCTGAAAGAACTTTTCTGGGGGATCCTTTATCTTCTTTTTATCGCCCATATTCTTTCGCTGCCCCTTCAAAGCCTGGAATCCCGGATACAGGAATCCCCTGTGTTCTGTCAGATTCTCCTCTATGCCTGCTTTTACGGAGCCCGTCTTTTTTTCTATCTGGCTGGTTTTTCAAGAATCGCTGCCGGGTGCTCCTGTCTTCTGGGCACAGAATTAAAGACCAACTTTCAGAAACCCTTTCTCAGCGTCACTATCCGGCAGTTCTGGGACAGATGGCAGATCACTTTTACTGACTGGCTGAAGGAATTTATCTTCTGTCCCCTTTTGAAAAGGTTCAAAAAAAGCAGGCAGTTTTCCTGCCCGCTTCTGCAAAAATGTCTGGGATATCTTCTGACTATGGGTGTATTAGGCGTATTCTACGGAATCACCCCTTCCAGCCTGCTTTTTGCCCTTTACCATGGAGTTGTGCTCTGCCTGTGGGAAGTCTGGGAGACGAAGAGCCACCTTCATGAGAAATGGAAACACCAGCCTGTATACACTTTTTTTACCTGGATCTTTACTATGCTCCTGCTTTTATTCGGGTTCTTTATTCTGTCCGGAATGTTCCTGAAAATCTTATTTCTATGAGGGCTTATCACTATACATCCATTGAAACAAGTCTCTCCCTGCCTCTTTCAGGCCATTGAGCACACCATCAAAGGTCCCTGCCTTGTAGAAATTCAGGACAATGGCCCCTACAGGCACAGCCAGGATCATTCCGATAACGCCGCCGATCCGGTATCCGATATACATAAAGATCAAAGTGACCAGAGGGTTCATGCCGATGGAATCTCCTACCAGCTTTGGCTCTATGATACGGCGCACCAGCTGGGTAGTCAGATATAGGATCACCAGCCCCAGAGCATAACGGATATCTCCGGACACCAGCTTAAACACTGCCCATGGAATCAGAACTGTTCCTGTTCCCAGGAAAGGAAGCATATCCAGAAAAGCTACCAGGATAGCCACCAGAATAGCAAATCTTACTCTCAGTATAAGCATTCCTATGAAAAGGATCACTCCGATAACGGCCATGATCTTAAACTGTGCCTTAAAATATCCGCCAAATACCGTTTTAAAGCTTTCTGCCATCATCCGCCATTTTTCCTGGATGATCTGAGGGGTATGGGCCCGTCCGAATTCCAGGATCCTGTCTCTGTCTGCGATGAAAAAATAAGCAGACAAAATACTGAAAATAATGGATATGAGTATGCTTGGGATATTTCGGGCGAAAGACCCCGCCTTATCTACCGTCAGCTGGCTGAGTCTTCCAACAGCCTGTCCGGTAATATCTCCTATATCCTGCTGCACTTCTTTCAGGCTTTCCTGTATATTCTCCGGAAGTTCGCTGATGATACTCTCCAGGTTCCTTCCTGCGCTCTGAAAGTCTTCCCTGAAATCGGCATACATTTCCGGCGCCTGGTCCAAAAAGGCTCTGGTCTCTTGCCCTATCCTTACTCCCAGGAAATAGATCGCCGCTATCACCAGAGCAAGAACCCCAATAATGATCAGCATGGAAGTATGCTTTCTAGCCACTTTCAGCCGCCGCTCCAGGATCCTGACAAGGGGATTGGCAATCATAGCGATGACCCAGCCGATAACAAAAGGCATGAAAAACTGCAGGAAACGTATACCCAGAAAAATTCCCAGGACGATACCTGTCAGCGTTATAAAAAATACCAGTATACTTTTCACATATTTTTTTAATTTCATGAAGCCTGTGGTTCTCTCCCTTTTCTGTCGATTTAAAAAGAGGCCGCTGTCGTTCAGACATAGCCTCCCTCTTTCCGACTTTTTCTAAGTATACCACAAATTAGAGAGTCAGGCGAACATTTATGTTCATTTGGCTGCCTTTCTGCTCTTTTGCAGCAGTATACCGGACGGTCGGATTCTTCTGTTTTTATAGTTCGTTCAGGAAGTCAAAAGGGGTCTCATCATGAAGGAAATGCATCAGCATGTAAGAACACATGATGGCAATATTTTCTTCTTTTAAAATTCTCCTGACTTCCTCTCTGTCTGCCAGAACGACTTCAATCTCTTCGGTATCTTCCTGAAATTCTCTGGATATCCTGCCCTCCGCCTTTCCAAACACAATGGCGCAGGACTCATCGGTAAGGCCGATGGTAGTAAAAGCAGGCTTCTCATAGGCGGGATCCACTTCAATGGGAGTAAAGGTAAGCCCTGTCTCCTCTTTCATCTCACGGATCCCGGCTTCTTTAAAATTTTCCTCCGGCTCTACCAGGCCTGCCGGAAATTCATAAATATAGTCGTCAATACTGTATCGATACTGGCGCACCAGCACTACCCGGTCCTGCTTCTCCCCATAAAGGCTGTAAATGATCACTCCGTCAGGGGTATTTTTTCTTGTTCTGAGCTTCAGCTCTTCCTGATTTTTTGCCCTGGAAGCCACATAATATTTCCCTTTTTTCCCGGTCTTAGATTCTCTGTCCAGTTCATAGAGGTTTACAAAGGGATTCTGGGTTTTCTGGGTAATGCCGTTGATCTTTGCCATCCTTATTCTCCTTTTAACAGTACCCGCAGTCTCTTATAGAGAAGCAGGGTAATAAATGAAATCACGATACCTTTTAACAGATTAAAAGGTACCATACAAAGTATAACAAATGAGACCATATTGTCAATGGCCGGATGGATTGCTGTTCCCATGGCAATAAAGCTGTCCATGGGAATCCCCATAAGAGTGCTGTATAACGGGAACATAATAAAAGCATTGGTCAGACAGCCCATAGCCGCCATCAGCAAAGTACCTGCTGCCATTCCTTTCAATGCATTGACTCTTGTCTTTTTCTTTCTGTAAAACAGGCCTGCCGGAACTACAAAGGCACAGCCGATAATAAAGTTAGACAGTTCTCCCACTCCCATAGTGGTGGTTCCATGGATCACCAGATTCAGCAGGTTCTTAAGGAGTTCGATAAGCACACCTGCTAAAGGTCCCATTGCAAAAGTTCCCACCAGCACCGGAATCTCAGAGAAATCCATTTTGATAAAAGGCGGTGCGATAAAAGGGATCGGAAATTCAAAAAACATCAGGACTAAGGCAATTGCTCCAAGCATGCCGATCTGCACGGTAGTCCTCAGTTTTGACCGGTTCTGTGTCCTTATTTTTCTGTTTACTGCTGCTTCATTGTTCATTTTCATTATCTCCTTTACATGATTTTCATAAAAGGAAATTCTTCTTCATATGGCCTGCTGATCGGATAGGAAATAGCCCTTCCCTATCCGCTGGGATACTGCGGACAGCTTCAGACAAAGCCCGCCGCTTGTCGGACGTATCGCATAAAAAGAGGACACCCTATTCGGGGTATCCTCCATGAAAGCCACAATGAAATATTATCATTTCTTCTCTCATCCAGACTATACTGTCGGTACCGGAATCGCACCGGTTCAGCCGTAAAATACGGGTCGCGGACTGTTACCGCCGGTAGGGAATCGCACCCTGCCCCGAAGAATTTCTTTTTATTCTGTAGTATATTATATGCCTTTATATATCCTATTTCAAGAGATTTTTCATATAAATCGCAGATTCAACTTTTCACCAATTTCATCCCGGAGGGATACTATAATGTATATAAAGTTTTTCCATCACAAGGAGTCTCCCATGAATCATTATTTTCCTTTTGTAAACACGCCCCTCCCCTACGATTATGATGCCCTTGAACCCTTTATCGATGAAAAAACCATGTTTCTCCACCATAACCGACATCTCCAGACCTATATTGACAATCTGAATTCCTTAATGAAAGAAAATCCCCCTTATCAAAACTGGTCTCTGGAAAAAATCCTGTACTGCTGGTCCGGGCTTCCCTCTGATATCCGGGTTTCCTTTAAGAATAACAGCGGCGGCATTTACAACCATCGGTTCTTTTTTGAAGGAATGACGGATAAGGCCGGCCTTTTACCCAGCGTTTATTTCTCCAGGCTTATCAATAAAAATTTTGGCTGTTTTGAAAATTTCAAAAAATGTTTCAAAAAATCCGCCCTGTCAGTCTTTGGATCCGGCTATGTCTGGCTGGTACATTGCCGGGGGAAACTGATGATCACACAGACTGCAAATCAGGATACGCCTCTGGACCAAGGAGAATGTCCTCTTTTGAATCTTGATGTATGGGAACATGCTTATTATCTGAAACACTATAATGTTCGTGCCGCTTATATTGACGACTGGTTTCACGTGATCAACTGGGATATGGCAGAGCGGCGTCTGCAGAATCTGTTCTGACAGGTTTCTAAGGGCTTCTGGTATATTTTCTACTATGCTTCCCGACTGCATGGCTTTTGTTCTGCAAGGCAGTCCAAAAGGCTTATAGTAATAAAAATACTGTATCCGGTCTCTATAAATCAGATACAGTATTTTTTAAAATAATTTTTCTATTGATAGTATTCTTTTATGAACTTCAGGCTGTCCAGATATTCCTGATCGCTTCCAAGATGTTCCAGGATTACCGGCATATCAGGGTTCACGCTATCGATCAATTCTTTATACTTTTTCAGATTGATCCCGCCTTTTCCACAGGCAGTTTCCTGAAGCTGCAGGGTAAACTCCTGACGCAGCAGTACATCTTTCAGATGGCAGCTCTTGATATATTTTCCCAGCTTTTCAAAGCATTCTTCCATAAATTCTTCATGATAGAAATACCTTTCAGGGGAAATAATCCAGTTAAACACATCCATATGTACTGCAAAATGTTTTCTGTCTACATCCTCTATAAGCTTTACATATTCATCTGGTCCCATAGGATACATCCAGGGCATTGGTTCTATAGTATAAAAAGTATTCTGAGGATCTGCTTCATCTATGATGTTCTGGATACTCTTTACCATATCCTTCCAGGTTTCTTTAGTCAGATTTTCTTTGTATGCTCCATCCCATCTAGCACCTTTTGAGCCGGAAACAGTAACACAGCAACAGGCCCCCAACCTGTCTGCTAATCTAAGCTGCCCCCTGCACCTTATCCGTGCGTTTTCTCTTATCTCCGGATCCGGTGAGATCGGGTTACACCAGGCTCCCACTTCTGCAATCACAAGTCCCTGGTCTTTTGCTGCCTGTTCATAGGCTTGGATTACCTCTTTAGGAGCAGTGTAATCCACAGGAAAATTCACTGCCTGGCAACCGATTTTTTGCATATTTTCCGCCCATTCTTCCGGTGTTTTATGTTCCAGAGGACTGGATAGTCCAAGTTTCATATCATCTACCGCCTTTTCTTATTTGTCACTTTCCAGAAGTTCAATAATACATTTCAGATCCTTATACGCATTCATATAAACATATCTTCCAGACGCATCTCCATACTCGCCCTTCTGTTCTAAGGTCATACCAAATTCTTCACATCTCTTTACAGCCTCCGGCATTTTCTTTCCCCATGGCAGTATCCATACGTCCGGGATGTATCATATAGATGCGCATATGCAATTCTTTTCTCTCTTCTTCCAAAAAGTTCCTTAATTTTTGGGTATACATATTCGCCGCATATTTGGACATAGAATAGGCCGGATAATTATATCCCTTTGGGCTTAAATGCGCAGCTTCTGAAGTAATATTCATGATACAGGGACATACCGACCGATATAGCTGTTCTATAAAGTATTTACACACCAAAGCTGTTCCTACTACATTTACTTCCAAATTTCTTCTCAGCATATCAATATCCAGATCTCTGATACAGTCTCCCGGCATCTTCATTTTTTCAAAAAGCACGCCGGCTTTATTAATCAGAAAATCTATATGTCCATATTTTTTCCGTACCTTATCTGCCGCCTCTTTCACTTCCTCTTCTTTTGTCACATCCATCTGCAGGATTTCCAAAAATTCCGGATAGTCTGTCTTCAAAGTCAGAAGTTCTGTCATCTGTTCTCCGTCAGTATTCCTGCATGCAGCGAGTATAGAATCTCCCTGTGCCAGCCCAAGCCGGACCAGTTCCAGTCCAAGCCCCCGGTTTGCGCCTGTAATAAGTCCCAGCATAGTGTTTTCTCCTTTCTCAGGCAAGCCCTGTATTTATAAAAAGCGCCGGCTTTACCCCATTACCATTTCCTGATAATTTTCCTTTGGCGTCCTTTTCAGCGAAATTTCTTTGGTTTCTCCCAGACAGGAGATTTCATACTCTCCTGCAAATCCGGTAAATTCCAAATTTCCCCGGGGGTCTGTGACCAGACTCAGGGAAGTCATCCACTCCTCCTTGATCTTTTTCTTTAATTCCACATAGGCAGGTTTCTGGGAATTGTCCTTGCGGATCAGCCCGCAGGGAGCTCCCAGCCATTTATTATCGTCGTCGAAATCCCAGGTTGTGATCGCCTGGACATAGGGGGATTCAAAAAGCACCGTGTACATCTCCACCGCTTCTCTGGCCTGGCGTTCTTCTCCCTCAGGGGTAGTAGGCCAGTAAGGAATCTGATAGTCATTGAGATCCTCGATTTCCGAAGGCATGAGATGTCCCGAGATCAGGGTGTTTTCTGTAAAGTGCAAAGGCAGTCCGAAGTGAGAGAATCTCTCCAGAACCTCCTGTATCTTCTCTATTCCCCAATACCCCTGATGTTGATGGGATTGGATACCGATAGTCGAAATAGGAACTCCCGCCTCAAGACAGCCCTCTATCAATATCTCATAAGCCTGGCTGGTATTAAAATCATTAATAACCAGCATTGCCCCCGGATTACTTTTTCTGGCTTCTTCAAAGACCCTTTTGACCAATTTGATCCTTCCCATGTCTTTGCATATCCTGGTGATCCCATTATCATATTTGTCAAATACCGGCATGATCACTACTTCATTTATTACGTCCCAAGCGTCAATCGTTCCCTTAAATGCGCCAACATCGCGGCGAATCCGCATAAGCTGCCGCTCCAGGATTTCTTCATTGCTAAGATTCAGAAGCCAGGAGGCTGTCTGGGTATGCCAGCAAAGCGGATGGCCTTTGATAGTGATGCCCTTCTTTTTCAAAAACTGTGCCGCCGCCATTAAATTCTGCTGATTGGTTTTTCCCTCTTCTGGCTCATACTGTCCCCAGTAAAAAGGGAGAGTAGCAAAATTAAAAAGATCCAGCCACAATTCCATTCTTTCCTGCAAGATTTTCCTTCTTTGGCCGTCCAGGTTTTCTCTGCACAATTCTAACGTATCAAAGGCGTTGCAGCCAAATAAAAATTCCTGTTTTTTCTGTCTGACCTCCACAGCTTTTCCTGCGAGAGGTTTTCCTTCCCTGTCCTGAAAATGCAGGACTGCCTTCCCTTTTCTATGCTCTAACCTATCCATAATTCCTCCCCGATTCGTCTATCCCAAAATTTCTGCGGTACCGTTTTTTTTGTTATCTTCAATATAACATTCTTATAAATAATGCTCTATTGGATTTTTGCTTTTTATCAATGTTTTTTTGCTTTATCTTTTTCATTCTTAACCATAAGCATCTTAAAAGCTCTCCAAAAAAATCCTTCAGCCCCATCAAAAAGCGGTTCCAGTCCATAATTCAGAAGTTTTACCTGACAATCCACATTTTCTTTATAAAATCCTCTGTTTTTCCACCGCAATTTTTGCTATATTATAGTTACATTTTCTGCGGTTCTATTCAATATTTCCAATAGCAAAGGAGAGTCTCATGATTAAATCGGATCTTTCTGATCCCTGGCTTTTCGGTCATAATATGACTATTAATATTTCTTATGGGGATTTTTATACTTCTTTCCCCACCCATTGGCACAATTTTGTAGAGATTATTGCTCCGCTATCGCCAGCTCTTATACGGATTTTCTGTCCTGCATACGGAAGATTCTCTGTTTGAAGAAAATCCTTTGCCCCTGCTCCTAAAGCTCCTGGACATCAGCACTAGAGATTTTCCTTTCAAAGAACTTCATATGTATGAAATTCTTCTGCATTTTTTTATTATCATCGGAAATCACAACCTTCTTATAAAAAATCAGCTTTATGCCCAGAAAACCTCCAGACAAAAAGCCGATGACCAAAAATTTGATGCAGTTACGGACTATATATGTGAACACTGTACCCGAAAGCTCACTATGGAAGAGACGGATGCATTTGCCGGTTTCAGCAAATATCACTTTTCCCGTATCTTTAAAGAATATTATCAGATGTCCTTTCCGGAATATATTGCGTCTCTGCGTATTTCAAAGGCCACAGAGCTACTGGAAAATTCCTCTCTTTCTATCTTGGAGATTGCCATGCGGTCCGGATTTTCCAATCTTTCCTCTTTTAACCGGGCATTTAAAGAAATACATAACTGTACTCCTTCTCAGTTCCGGAAAATGGCAGAGTTTTCCCCGGATTCATAAAAGGACCGGGGTGTTTACCTGCCGGCAGCATAAAACCATAACTCCTGGAAAATAAGCAAAGCTGGAATTTACTAAATAAAAGTCATTTTCTACTCTGCATATGGAAGGATCTGGATAGAATCCTCTCAACACAGGATTTTTTGCTTTTGTCATTGTCATTCTCCTATCATAATACATAGCCAAATCCAAGAATTGTAAATTTTTTCTTTTCTTCCCCCGGCGCTGGTAAAATTTCTACTATATGTTCCCGGCTCTCCGTCTCAGAAAAGAGGATTACAGCATTGCAATGTATCCAGCCATTTATCCTAGGATCTGCTGTCATTTTATAATGGCCGTCTACAAAAACATCCGCTTTGCCTGTATCGGTTTCTCCTTCATCTTTAAAAATCAAAAGCAATGCGCGGCATAAGATTTTCAGTGTGAAAGCCTCTGTCTCTTCTGCCTGGCCGGTATACTGCCAGTTATAAGGAAACTGTGGAGTCCCATATATATCCATGTCAATTTCAACCTCCTGCAGTTTCTGATCTGTACCGCAAAAGCTCCCTTCTGAAATCCTGGCCTTTTGGCAAAGTTCCTTTTTATCTAAAAGCCTTACTGTTTCAAAGTCCTTTCCATAGACCGGTTCTCTTTCCAGAAGGCTTCCATCTGTGTCTTCTTGTCCATATCCCTCTTCATTCACTTTGTTAAAAAGATATCCCAGACATTTTGCCATGATCGTATGTCCCAGATTTGTAGGATGGAACATATCATAAAAATACTGGTTTTTTGAAATCACCCGGCCTTCTTCTCTTTTAAGAGAAAATTGTGGCGATACCGCATCTAATACGCTGACCATCGGCAGCCCGTAACGTTCCCCCACTGGCGCAAGCCGGGTCTGAAGGTTCCAGTCATTGGCAAATACAGAAAACAAAAGTACCACTGCTGGATTCCACGGTAGCCCGAGGATCTTTCTCACAAGACTTTCAAAACAGATACCTTTTGTCTCATCGCCTTCATCATTTACTGCAAATTCTACCACTACCAGATCCGGCTGTTCTCCATTTCTTAAAACATCACGTTCAAACCGTATCATACCAAGTTCCGAAGGTGTTCCTCCAACCCCGGCTTTTATATATCGTACATTATCTCCAGTCCCGAATTTTTCCGCAAATGCTTCACAGGATTTCCTTGCATAACATTCTGTGTGAACAGGTACAGCTCCTGCTCCCTGCGTGATAGAGCCACCCAGATAAGCCAGTGTAACCGTCTCTCCCCTCTTTGCTTTTTCTATGACTCGTTTCAAACGATAAGGATTTCCCAGAGATAAGAGGGAATGAGCGATCATATTCTCCGCTGCTTTTCCGGAAAGATCCACTGCATCTTCCTCTCCCTGATCTGGTATTTTCCATTCCTCTCCCACATAAAGTTTAACACTGACAACAGCCGTCTGTTCCGGTATATCAAAATAAAACTGAATCTGCCCCGGCTCCTTGTCATCCTCGCTCCAGGAAATACCAGACAGGGAAATCCAATGCTCCACTCCGTCTGCTGGTATCCTTCCTGTTATAAGAGTTCCGCCGCCATAGATATCCTTTTTCCCATACATCTGAAAAACAAATTCCAGTTCTTTACAGGCTCTCCCTGCTTCTACGCAGATACCGATACACTTTACCAGATTACGGAATCCTTCTGCTGTTTTCAATGCTTCCAGTATTCTCTCATCTGTAATATTTCCAGAAATCTGGGCGCTGTTAATTAGTCTTCCATCATTTTCGTATAAAAAATGCCCCCCTCTTTTATCCGGCTGCTCTGTAGCAAAAATCTCCTTCTCACGTACAATATAAAATCCCGGCAGTTTCTTCTCCGGATCTTTCGGTGCTTTAGGTCCTTCCATTTCTCATGATCCCGTCCTTTTCACTCTTTTCTCATATAATTAGTGCCTGGTCTGCACCTTATTTCCAGATTCTGTAATTCCCGCTTAATGCCAGCCATGCAAATATATATAGGAAATTATCATAATAACGCCGGCTCCCTTTTCTAAGCGGGGTATTCCAAAATTTTTTTATACATTCGCCTGAATAAGGGCCGTCCGCTGCCAGAGAGGCCTGTGCATTTGCTGCAATAACAGCTACCGGATGTAGTGCCTTTTCCTTAAGTTTTGTCCCGTCTATAAGAAAAACTCCGTCCCAACTGTCTTTTTCTTTCACACAGTAAAATTCCTGCAGTCTTCCTGCGATTTCTTTCTGCCATGGATCTCGGTGAAACCAAAGTGCATCCAGGCCGATATTAGCCATAGTGCGGTATGCGTCACTATAATACCAGTCATGACGTCCAAACTGAACTTCTGTACCCGTATGGGGTGTGCCATCGTATTCTGCGTATTCCGCCGAGAGTCCTGTGTCCGGATTGCAGGCCAGATGGAGAAATACCCGGCTGTTTCCCGCTGCTTCCCGCCAAAATATTCTGTCTTTTTCATCTGCCCACAAAGCAAACAATTCATAGAAATGGGGTAGATGATAAGAAGGGTCTGTAAATTCCACACCGGGAATAAACTTAATCAGCTTGTTGTCCCGGTTCCACATAGGCTCACCAGAATGTCCCGGTTCTCCCTTATGGATACATTCCCGAAGTATTTTCCTGGCTTCCCCGCTGTAATCAAAAATCCCTTCCCTGTCGCCCCACCGATGAGCAGCAAAAAAAAGAGCCATTGCAAAAAATTCTTCCCCATCTGGCGCCGGACCATCAGCATTAGGCGTTCCATCTGTACCGCAAGACCATATAAAATAATTTTTTCCTGGTCCTTCCTGTATCCGCATATAAGTGCATACCCATTTCCATAACCTGTCAAACTCTTTCTGTTTATTCATCTGAACACAGACCATCATGCCATAAGACATTCCTTCCGTACGCACATCATGATTTCCTGTGTCCTCCAGGTATCCCATATCAGATCCTGATTCATGATAGAACCTTTCGTCATCTGGCCCATAAAATATTGTTTGGAAGATTTTCTCAAGGCGGCTGTCGATCTCCTGCCTGTCATATCCCTGTTCTTCAAAAAAATTCCGATATTTTCCTGTATAAAATGCTCCTTCCACTTTTCTTTATCTCCTTTCTGTTTTTCCGGATACTCCTCCTGATCCAGAGTAATATAAAACTGCCGCATTAAGCATGACAAAGAATCTGTCTGTTCTCAATATCAGCTTAACGCAGCAGTTTATTATAGACTTACTGCTTATTCTTTTACCCCGCCAATAGTCAGGCCTGTCACAAAATATCTCTGAAGGAATGGATACAGACAGATAATTGGCAGCATAGTCAGAATCGTTGCTGCCGCACGGACTGATGTAGGCGTAACACTTCCAATAGCATTTTTCATTGCCTCAGCAGAACTTCCCTGGTTTGTCACAGAAGACAGCAGTTTCATCAGTTCATACTGAAGGGTTGTAAATTCAGGGCTCATACGGTTGTACAGCATGGCATCGAACCAGGAGTTCCACTGTCCTACCGCCACAAACAGGGCTACTGTAGCATATACCGGTTTACACAGCGGAGATATGATCTTCAGAAAAATCGTCATATATCCCGCACCGTCCAGCTGGGCAGATTCCTCCAGACTGTCTGGGATCCCTGCCATATAAGTACGGATAACCAGCATGTTAAAAGCACTTACCATTCCTGGGATCACATAAACCCAAAAACTATTGGTAAGTCCCAGATTCTTATACAGCAAGAATACCGGAATCATACCGCCGTTCACATACATGGTGATAACCCAGAACAGAGATAAAGATCGTTTAAATAGGAAGCGCTTTCTACTGACAATAAAGGCCAGAATTGCATTTGCAAACAATGCTGTAACCGTTCCGAATATGGTTCGCAGTACCGTTATATAAGCGCCGGTAAGCAGATTATTTTTCTGAAGAACTGTAGTATAGTTCTTCAGTGTAAATTTTCTCGGCAGCAGATAGATGCCTCCCCGGAGAGCATCTGTACCATCATTCAGGGAAATAGCCAATGTATTCAGCACTGGATATAAGGTAATGACCACAAATGCGATCATAAACAGCGTATTTAATACAACAAAAATCTTATCTGGCACAGATTTCTGGGCTTTCGATTTTTTCTGTTTTACTTCTTTCATTTTCGGCACCTCCTAAAACAGCCTCTCTTCGCCATTACGCTTCGCAATCTGATTAGCAATGACGATCAGAACAATACTTACAAAGCTCTTGAAAATACCTGCGGCAGTACCGATCGCATAATCTCCCTGACTGATGCCCCATTTCAGCACATAAATGTCAATCGTCTGGGATACACTCTGTACCAAACCATTTCCAAGCAGATACTGGATCTCGAAGCCCGCATTTAATACATTTCCCACATTCATAAGAAGCAGGATAATGATTGTAGGCTTAATACCCGGTAAAGTTACATGTTTAATCTTGGCCCAGCGGCCGGCACCGTCCATACTGGCCGCTTCATAGAGAGATGGATCAATAGATGTGATAGCCGCCAGATAAATAATCGCATTCCAGCCAGTCTCTTTCCACACATTGGCAAACGCTACAATAGGCCAGAAATATTTTGTATGAGCAAAGAAATTTATGGGTTCATCAATCAGATGCAATCCTACCAAGAGTTCATTAATAATACCAGATCCTGACAGCGCATCATGCAGAATACCTGTTACAATGATCCAGGAAAGGAAATGGGGTAAGTAGGAAATTGTCTGAACGACTTTCTTACCTCCTTTTGACTGTACCTCGTTTAAAAGAATAGCAAATACAATCGCCATGATAAAGGTTGCCGCCAGGTTGATCACACCCATTGCCAGAGTATTTCTGATAACCCGGACAAAGGTCACATCAGAAAACAGCTGTTTAAAATTTGCAAGTCCCACAAAAGCGGAGTGGAATAGCCCGTCCTTAGGTTTGTAATCCTCAAAGGCCATCACCCAGCCGCCCAGTGGAAGGTAATAAAAAATAATCCCATAGATCACGATGATCAATGCCCAGAAGATCAGAACCTTCTGCCTCTTGATCTCCTTCCATGTAATCTTCGGTGTCGGTTCCGCTACATTTTCTCTTCTTCTCCTTTTCGCCATAGAAGCCATAATCTCACTCCTTTTCTATAAAACAGGCAGATGCCCTGTTTTTCTTTCTCTGACATCTGCCCATTTCTTTCAGAATTTTACACTTTACTGATACTTCGCAGCCTCTTCCATTCTTCTGTCTAATTCCTCCTGCATCTCATCTAAGAATGCCTGGGGATCACAGCTTTCATATGCCTCCATATATTCATCCCAGGCTGCATCAAAATCTTCTGCCATAACAACTTTTGGAAGATATTCATGCTTGATTTCTCCCATTTTTGTCAGCGCCATACCTCCAGGAGTACTGGTAGTCATATTATTGGAATAAGAATACATCGGATACCATGGGCCCGGTGCCTCGCTGGTCCCCAGCATATCCACGTAGGTTTCTGCGCCATAGGCTTCAAAGCATTTTTTTACATCATCGCTTAATCCATCGAAAAATTCTGTAGGCTGATACTGTGGCTGCATAGCGTTAATACCGTCCCTGCTGGTTCCTGCATACTGTGGAAAATAGGAATATGTACACAGGTGCGATGCCTTATAAGCAGTATCAGATGCCTCAAGTCTCTGTTCTTCTGTCCGGTAGAAAAGTCCGTTTTCATCTACCTCGTAATCTTCTCCTTCTACACCCCAGTAACGCAGATCATGAACCTCCTGGCTCAGAAGGTCGTTAATAAACTGAAGGGCACCCTCCACATCCTCACAGCTTGTTGTGATTGCAAGACCGCTGGCCTCATTCAACACACTGCCGGAGCAGTGCCACTTATTCTGGATCCCTTCCTCAATAGTGATTGGAAGAGGAACATAATCGCAGCCCTGCTCGTCCAGTCCCTGCTGCTTTAAGGAATCATTTACATTATAGGCAAAGTTCCACCACTGGTCGATCATGCCCAGTACACGTCCTGTGGAAAGTTTTGCGATATACTCATCATAGGTCTGTGTAAAGGATTCCGGATCTACAATGCCTTTATGATATTCTTCATTCAGCTTCTGGAAGTATTTCACTGCCGTAGGTGTCGTATTATAATCGATCACCTTTAATTCCTCAGGATCTACGATAACTGATCCGTCATTTGGATAACCGTCCAGGAACTGAGGTGCATTCTCCAGACAGAAATATCTCCAGTCCTCACAAAGTATGGTATATGGAATATTCTCAGTACCATCTTCCATGGTCGGATTTGCTTCCTGATAGGCTTCGATCAGATCAAAATACTGATCCATAGTCTTTACTTCCGGATAGCCAGCCCACTCCAGGACTCTGGTCTGGATCCAGAACGCTTCGTCATTATGAGTCGTCGCCTTTTCCTCTCCGTAAATGTTCTGGAACTGATTGATCCAATAAATATGCCCGTCCTCCTGACGAAGCTTATCCCATTCCTGATCAGTCAAGTATTCCTTGATATTCGGATAATCGTCAATATAATCATCTAAAGCTACCAATGCGCCTGCATCATATAGCTGTGCCATACCGTCTCCACCGTCAATAAAATCCGGATATTCTCCCCCGGCGATCATAGTTCCCACAGCCTCTTCTGCCGTCTGTCCGGTCAGCCAGGTTTCCTTGCACTTTGCACCAGTAATTTCTGCAATTTTCTGTTGAATCTCATTGTCATCATTTATCTCCGTTCCGGGAACTGCAAAAAAGGCTGTAAATTCTTTTACTCCTCCCTCCTCAGAACTGCCCTCTTTGTCCCCGCCGCCACAGCCAGCTAAAAGCGTGGAGAGCATTGCAACTCCCATAAGAGCTGCCAGCATCTGCTTTTTCTTCATCTCGCTTCCTCCTTCAATTTTGATATTATTATTCTATCTATTTCTTCTTTTTGTTACAACCTGACAAAAATAGAAAAAAGACAGGACAAAGTTTAGTTCTTTTTCCAAACCATATCCTGTCTTTTATCTCTTGTTGATTATGCATGATTCCGATTTTTTTTCCTATAACTTGTAGGTGTACAGCCTTTTATAGAAATAAAACGGTTAATAAAATAATCCAGATCCCGGTATCCCACCTGTTCTGCTACTGCATAAATCTTGTTATCCGTCCGCAGAAGATATTCTGCCGCTTTTTCAATCCGGTAATTGTTCAGATATTCTTTAAATGGAATCCCGTATTGCTTTCGAAACATCTGGCCTAGATAGGCGCTATTTACATAATATTTTTTACTCAATTCCTTTAAGGTAATATTCTCGTGATAATTCTCCCGGATTTCTTTCTCAACTTTCGCCAGCACACTTCCAGGTGTATTTTTTCGGAGTTCACAAAGATAATCTGCATATTCCAGCATAAAGGTTTCAAAATTTTCCCGGCTTCCCCGAACCATTCTGGTATCAAAAGCATTCTCCCTAATATAAGAAATAATCTCGTTTTGATCTACACTGTCATCCTGGGCCAGTCCCAAATGGGTCAGCCGTACAAGGAGATAATTCATATTGATACGTATCATTCCCGGTTCCATATCTGCACCGTTTATTTCATAGAAGACCCGCTCTACAATACTCTTTATTTTATCCCGGTGGTTTTCTTCTACTGCTTTCAGCAATTCTTCTATGATCTCTTCACTTATGATCTTGCCGCTTTCCTCTGTTTTTCTTTCTGAATAATACCGGATACGCTCAGATGCATCAAAATTCTGAAAGCTGAGAGCCATGATCGCTGTATGAAAAGAACGGTAAATGTCTTCTACTTTTTCTACCTTATCACCTACATAAGCTGTGACCGATATCTCAATACCATCTCTCACATTATCCAGAAGTGTTCTCAGGAATCTCTCTTCTGTCATATTTGCTTTTTCGGCTAAATGTACATCATAGAGTATCCCAATATCAAACCACTCTTCTCTTCCTGCCAGATCCATAAAAACAAAATAGCCGTCTGCATCTCCCAGGTATTGTCTGCATCTGGCATAAACAGCTTTCTGCGCACACCTGATGGTCTGCGGTTCCATAATCTTTTCTCCGCTTTCCAATGCCAGGCAGACATAGCGAAGCCCTTCAGGCGCTTCTACTTTCTGGGATATGTACTCTACGGCTTCCCTGTCTCCCCTTCCCAATAAAATGGACTGCATATACCGTGCAAAATATGCCTGTTTCATTTTTTCTTCCTGAGATCTCTCATTCTCTCTTTTGTTATACAGCTGGTTCACCCTCTCCAGAAGTTCCGAAAGCTGTTCTTTCTGCACCGGCTTTAAAATATAATCTGTACATTTATATTTGATTGCCTGCTGAGCATAGGAAAACTCTCCATAGCCGCTGACGATCACAAAAAATGCCTCCGACACACTCTCTTCTCTGATTTTTTTCAAAAGCGTGATACCATCCATCACCGGCATCTTAACATCTGCCAGGATCAGATCTACTTCATTGGTTTTCAGAAAATCCAGAGCTTCTTTTCCATTATAAACCATTCCTGCAATTTCATATCCCCACTTTTCCCAGTCTATCAGCACAGAAAGCCCCTGTGCGATAAAAGGCTCATCATCTACTAACAGTACCTTCAGCATCTTTATCCCCCTCCCTAAAATATTTCACAGGCGCTGATATTGTCACAATGGTTCCCACCATTTTCTCGCTTTCCAGTGAAAAATGAATATTCCCATCTGTCTGCATCTTCAGCCTCAGGCATGCGTTGATCACACCTACTCTTCCTTTTTCCCGAAGCATCTCAATATTTGCGTTTTCCATTCTCTCACGCAGATAATAGAGATAGGACTCCGGCATACCGCTTCCTGTATCTTCCACTTCCAAGTAAAGCTTTTCTTCCTGCCGATATGCTTTCACAAAAATCCAGCATTTCGCCGCCTTATCTTCAATCCCGTGTACACAGGAATTTTCTGCGAAAGTCACAAGAGAAAGTTTCGGAATTTTATAGCCTGCACATTCCTCCTGGATTTCTATGGAATAGGAAAGGCGGTCTCCAAAACGATATTTCTGCAATCTCAGATAAGCTTCTACAAATTTCTTTTCTTCTCCTATAGTTACCATATCGGTTCCCCATTCTACATACTGCCGTTCCATCACTGCAAGCTGCTCGATCATATCTGCCGTCTCATACTCTTGTTTCAATACGCTGCGCATCCGGATATTCTCCAGTATGTTAAAAAGGAAATGAGGATTTATCTGTCCATGGAGGGCCAGCAGTTCCGCTTTCTGTCTTGCAATATTCATCTCCTGCTGTTTCAGCCTGCTCTTATAGACTGTTTCAATCAGAGAATTCGTCTTTTGGGCCATAATATTGTAATTACGCATAAGAGAGGCGATTTCATCCGTTCCATGGATATTTTTAATCTCTTCCAGACGTCCTTCCACGCTGTAATTGAAAATCCGGCTCAGAAAACCGATACGTTCTACAAAATTTCTCCGAAGCGCATTCATAAAAATCCATGGAAACAATACATTGATCAGAAGCATCAGTACCAGGATCGGAAAGCTTTTAATCATAACCTCTCCCACACCGCTGCTGTAAGGCATCACATAGATAGTCAGTTCCTGTCCGTAAAACGCCATTCTTTCCGTATATTCCCCGCTTCTATACCCCACGCTGCTGATATAAGAATAATTCTGACTGCTGTTGCCCAATCCGGTATTGGATAGCAGAATCTGTCCCGTTTCGGAGCAGACGTACACATCACCTCCATAATTCGCCATTGTCATTCCCTGGTTGATGGCATTATAATCCAGATCTATTCTCAGGAGTTTATTGTACTTATCCCGCTTATATCGATCCAGTTTCCGTACAAAAGACAGCTTTTTCACCGGACTTGGGTTGGTCGGCCCTGCATCCTCATAGTAAAAATACATCTGCATGTTCTGTCCGGAATCCATAAAATCCCGATACCATTTTTCCTCTTCCACAGATTCCATACGCCAGAAGCGTCCGCCGTTAACGATGGTATCGTTATCTGCATACATCCGGATGATGGAATTGCTGGTTCCCAGCAAGCTGTCAAAAAGAGAGTCTTTCAGCAGTTCCTGATACTGATTATAATAATCCAGCGTCGATTGAAATTCTGTATTCAGAAACTCATTGATATACTTGTTAAAGTAAATATTCTTGGAAAGCATGACTGTCTCCTCTGCAGCGCTGTTTAAACTATATTTCACAGCGCTGACGATGCCTCTGCTTGTTTCCTGTTTCGTATCATATTCTCTTTTGACGATCAATCCGATGATCACTGCATCCGTCAATACCAATGGAAGTATCATACAGTAAAAATACAGCAAAAACAATTTTTTTTTGATCTTTAGATTGTTAAGGCGATCATCCAGCCAGTTTCGAAATCTTCCCGTCATGGTAGTTCTCCTCATCTGTCTTTTCCGTTTCATCCTTCTCTTTTCAGGCAGATCACATTCCAAGGCATTTTTCCAGCTCTGCTTTTATACTGCCGTTTCCTTTCCATATCGAAGACCCGTTTCCATTTAAAACAGCAAAACTGTCCATCTGTATTTGCGACCTTCAGGGCATCCCCCGAAGTATAAGTATCTTCCAGAAGTTCTTTAATCAGCAATGTCTTATCTACATAATAATATCCCTGTTCTCTGATCTTTTCAAAATCATCTACGCCAATAGGCAAAGGTTTAAACTTCATGCACTCACCTCTTTCCCCTAAGTATATCCCATAACCCATTCCAATTCCAGCAAAATTTCCTCAAACCAGCCCTGACTCCACCTCACATTTTCTATACACGCAGAAAGCCCCCTGTGTTTTCTGCGAATTTGTCGAGCATGGTTTGAGACCTCAGAATCAAACCAGCGCAGACTGAGCAAGAAAACACAGGGGGCTTCCATCCCGTCTATAAATAACTATGACAGTTCCAGTTTTCCAGTATACAACTGATAGTAGGTTCCCTTCATAGCCAGCAGCTCTTTATGGGTACCTCTCTCGATGATCCGTCCGTGTTCCAGAACCATGATGGCATCACTATTCCGGATAGTGGACAGTCTGTGTGCAATAACGAATACGGTACGTCCCTTCATCAGGTTATCCATACCCTGCTGCACGATACGCTCTGTACGGGTATCGATGCTGGAAGTTGCCTCGTCCAGAATCAATACCGGCGGGTCTGCGATGGCGGCTCTGGCAATAGCCAGCAGCTGACGCTGTCCCTGAGACAGTTCTTCACCGTCACCGGTAAGTACCGTATCATATCCCTTTGGAAGCATATTGATGAACTGATCCGCATGGGCCAGTCTGGCTGCAGCATAGACTTCTTCGTCCGTGGCATCCAGCTTTCCGTACCGGATGTTTTCCATAATGGTTCCGGTAAACAAGTGGGTATCCTGAAGTACGATTCCCAGAGAATGACGGAGATCTGCCTTCTTGATCTTGTTGATGTTGATTCCGTCGTAGCGGATCTTACCGTCCTGCACATCATAGAAACGGTTGATCAGGTTTGTAATCGTGGTTTTACCTGCACCGGTAGAACCTACGAAGGCAACCTTCTGCCCCGGCTTTGCGTAAAGGGTCAGATCATGGAGTACCATATGATCATCGGTATATCCGAAAGACATATCAAAGAATCTAACGTCACCTTTTAATTCTGTATAAGTTACGCTGCCGTCAGCCTGATGAGGATGCTTCCAGGCCCATACTCCTGTACGCTCCTTACATTCAGTAAGGCTTCCGTCGGCATTCTTTCTGGCATTTACAAGAGTTACATATCCGTCGTCTACCTCCGGCTCCTCATCGATCATATGGAAGATACGCTCTGCACCTGCCAGAGCCATGATGATAGAGTTAAACTGCTGGGCAATCTGCATAAACGGCTGTGTAAAACTTCTGGTAAACTGAAGATAAGAAGCCATAATGCCCAAAGTGATGCCGCCGATCCCGGCTACGGAGAGAACCCCGCCGAAGATGGCTGTGAGCACGAACTGCAGGTTTCCCATATTACCGATGATCGGTCCCATCATACTTGCAAAGGTATGAGCGGAAGAAGCGCTTTCAAAAAGACGCTCGTTCAACTTATCAAATTCCTGTTCCGTCTTTCTCTCATGATTGAAGACTTTGATGACTCTCTGACCGTTCATGTGCTCTTCCACATATCCGGTCACATCTGCCAGGTCGATCTGCTGACGGATAAAGTACTTGCCGCTGTTGCCTCCTACAAATCTGGCTACCACGATCATCAGCAGGATCACCAGCACTGCCAGCACTGTAAGGATAGGGCTTAAAACTACCATGGAAATAAAGGTTACCACAATAGTAAAGCTGGACATCAGCACCTGAGGGATAGACTGGTTGATCATCTGTCTCAGAGTATCGGTATCGTTAGTATAAAGACTCATGATAGATCCGTTGGTATTCTGGTCAAAATACCGGATGGGAAGGGTCTGCATATGTTCAAACATCTCGTCTCTTACTTTTTTCAGGACGCCCTGTCCGATAATAACCATCATCCGGTTGTAGACAAAACTTGCAATAACGCCCAGGATAAAAATACATGCCAGTACAGCCATTGCCTTATACAGCTCGCTGAAATTCGGATCCTGCTGCCCTACCAGAGGCAGGATAAAGTCGTCCAGCAGAAATCTCAGTGACAGGGATACTGCTATCGTGGAAACAGAAGTCATAAGTATACAGATCAACACAATGATAAACTGTACTTTATAAGGACCTGTCACGTATTTCATCAGCCTGCCTGCTGTTTTAATGGTCCCTGCGCTTACCTTTGGTTTATCGTTTGTCTTACTCATTCTCTTCACCTCCCTTAACCTGTGACTGATAGATTTCCTGATAAATAGCATTTGTCTTCAGAAGCTCTTCAGATGTTCCCATGCCATTGATCTTTCCGTCATCCATTACAATGATCAGATCTGCGTCTTCCACCGAAGAAATTCTCTGGGCAATGATGATCTTTGTTGTATCCGGAATTTCTTCCCGGAAAGCTTTCCGGATCATAGCATCGGTCTTGGTATCTACCGCACTGGTAGAGTCATCCAGGATCAGGACTTTAGGTTTTTTCAGTAACGCCCTGGCAATACACAATCTTTGCTTCTGGCCTCCGGAAACGTTATTTCCGCCTTCTACGATCATCGTATCATATTTGTCCGGAAATTCCTGAACAAAACTGTCTGCCTGAGCCAGGCGACAGACTCTCTGTACTTCCTCATCTGTGGCATTCTCATCACCCCAGCGGATATTATCATAGATAGAACCTGTAAAGAGCACATTTTTCTGCAGTACCACAGATACCTGATCACGAAGAGACTCCAGCTTGTAATCTCTTACGTCTATGCCCCCTACTTTTACCGCACCTTTGGTAACATCATAAAGTCTGGGGATCATCTGTACAAGTGTTGACTTGGCACTTCCGGTACCTCCGATGATTCCTACCATCTGTCCGGATTTAATATGGAGATTGATATTCTTCAGAGAAAGATTACCTCCTTCTCCTGCATAGCTGAAATCTACATTTTCAAAATCAATATCTCCGTTTGAAACCTCTGTTTTGGCGTCTGCCTTATCTGCCATTTCCGGCACTTCGTTAAGTACCTCTGTGATACGGTCTGTAGAAGCTTCTGCGATCATGATCAGTACAAAAACGAAAGACACGATCATAAGAGAACTTAAGATCTGAATAGCATAAACGATAACGCTGGTAAGCTCTCCGGTTTCCATGGCTCCGAAGACAATGCTGCGTCCGCCGATATAAACCATGCAAAGAACTACCAGATACATGGTAAACATCATCACCGGGTTGTTCCAGGCTACGATCTTCTCTGCAGCAGTAAACAGTTTATAGACAATCCCGGATATTTTATGGAACTTTTCGTCCTCATGTTCTGCTCTTACATAAGCCTTTACTACTCTGGCCGCATTAACATTTTCCTGAACCGTATTATTCAGAACATCATATTCGTCAAATACCTGGATAAAATGAGGATGGGCTTTCTTTGCAATAAAGATCAGAGCCCCGCCCAGGATCGGCACAGTGATCAGCAGCATAAGAGCAATATCTGCATTGATCGTCAGCGTCATGACCAGAGATAAGATGATCATGATAGGCGCTCTGACCAGCATTCGGATGGTCATCATATACGCCATCTGGATGTTGGTAATATCCGTTGTCAGCCTGGTAACCAGACTGGAAGTTGAAAAGTGGTCAATGTTTTTAAATGAAAATTCCTGTATTTTATAGAAAATATCATGCCGCAGGTTCTTGGCATATCCTGAGGAAGCGATCGCTCCTGTCCTTCCTGCCATTGCACCGAAAAACAGGGATACCATAGCCATAATAACCAGAACCACACCGATACTCAGTATGTATCCCATATCTCCGTTGGCAATACCTACATCAATGATCCTGGCCATGAGAAGCGGAATCAGCACTTCCATAAAAACTTCAAAGATTACGAGAATCGGCGTCATAATAGATTCCTTCTTGTATTCCCGTACAGATTGAAGCAGTTTCCTATTCATACATTTCTTCCCTTCCTTTCATATTGTTCTCTTCTTTTGATAGATTTTCGGACATCTTCTTCAAAACCTTGAGACAGGTCCTGTAGTCCTCCTCCCGGATCCCCGCTTTCAGCTTATTCTCCACAGTGCGGATATTTTCCATAACTTCCTGACGGATCGTCAGGGCCTTCTGAGTGGGGAGCAGCCGCTTCATCCTGCCGTCTTTTTTGGAAGACTCTCTGGTGATGAAGCCGTTCTTTTCCATAAGCTGGAGGACCTCTGTGACTGTGGACTTACTGATCCGGAACTCCTTCTCTATATCTTTCTGATATACCGGCCGTTCCAAAGACTTCATAAGGATATAATGCAATATACGGTTCTGCATGGTAGTCAGCCCACAATCCTTCCAGGTGTAGAAAAAAATCGTCCTTTTCAGCTGATGGGAAACGATGTTAATGATCCTTCCCGCATCTTCTGTATCCTTGGGACTTTTCTGCTTTGACTCCTTTTTTTCCATTTACTCACCTCACTGAATTAGTTCGTGTCCCCAACAGTTCGTGTCCGAACTAATTACATTATAAGGCTCTTTTTCCACCTATGTCAATGCATGAATCTGTGAAAAAAACATCTCTATTCCAAGGAGTTTTAGGCAAAAAAACAGAACCTGCAAAGTCCTGTTTTTTATAGGTGATATTTTTATTTTCAGACAAGTCATTATGCAAAATATGCGTTAGTTAAGAGGAGCCGCAGCTTCTTTCAGCCAGGCCTTTTCTTCCTCGTTCAGCATAGGTCCGATCGTTTCATAGACCTTTTTATGGTAAGCATTGAGCCAGTCCAATTCTTTTTTGGTAAGCATTTCCGTAAGAATGGCCTCTCTCTCATAGGGTACCAGAGTAACCGTTTCAAATTCCATAAATTGTCCGTAGGAGTTTTTCTCTGCCTTCTTGCACAGCAGGAGATTTTCTGTACGGATTCCGTATTCCCCTTCCAGATACAGTCCCGGTTCGTCAGAGGTAAGCATCCCTTCTTCCAGAGGTGTGGCATTCCCTCTCCTGCCCCCGGAACGGATCTTCCAGTTAATATTCTGGGGACCTTCATGAACATTCAGGAGATATCCCACGCCATGTCCCGTACCGTGATTGAAGTCCAGGCCATGCTCCCACAAAGGTCCTCGTACCAGTATATCCAGATTGGCTCCGCTGCAGCCGTACTGGAATCTGGCCATAGCCATACGGATATGGCCCTGAAGTACCAAAGTAAAATGCTCTTTCTGCTCCTGTGTCAGCTCGCCCACTGCGATGGTTCTGGTTATATCCGTGGTTCCCTGCCAGTACTGGCCGCCGGAGTCAATAAGAAAGAAACCTTTGGGCTCTACTTTTGCGCAGTTATTTTCTGTAGGCGCATAATGGCACATAGCTGCATTTGGCCCGTAGGCGCAGATAGTCTCAAAGCTCAGATCCAGACAATCCGGATCTTCCATCCGGAATTCCCGGCTCTTCATGGAAGCACTGTATTCTGTAACCTCTCCGCCCGGCACATTGTTCTTCAGCCAATAAATAAACCGGCACATTGCTCTGGCGTCTTTGATATGGGCAATCTTCAGATTTTCCATTTCCACGGCATTCTTATTTCCCTTGAAAATGGCTGCAGGATTGGCCCGGAAAACAAATTCTGTCCCCTGGGGAATATTTTTATAAAGAGTATAGTTGGTACAGGTCTCTTCCAGCATAACCTTCCTGGCAGGATCTATTTTTTTCACATCTTCGTATACCTGGAAATAGGGGTGAAGGGCTACTCCCGCCTCTTCCAGCTCCTTCCTGACCTCAGAAGGCACCGCCTCTTCCTGAACGTAAAAATGCACCTGATCCATGGTCAGGATCATATAGGAGAGCACTACCGGATTGTATTCGATATCATTTCCCCGGATATTCAGCAGCCATACAATGTCGTCCAGGCTGGAGAGCACATGGATATCCGCTCCGGCGTTCTCCATTTCTTCTCTGACCTGAGCGATCTTTTCCTCCCGGGACTTTCCGGCGTACTTCACATCAAGGACATACACCGGCTCTCTGGACATTTCCGGACGGTCTGTCCAGATTTTTCCTGCAAGGTCAACGCCGCATTTCATCACTGCCTCTTTGCCGTCAAGAAGTTTCTCATACTCCTTTCCTTCGGCAACGCTGATGGTCCTGCCATCGCAGCCAAGGCAGCCATTCTCGGGCAGATTTTCCTGGATAAACGCATCCACTGTGGGAACTCCTTCCTCCCCCATTTTCATCAGGGAAACTCCGGTATCTTCCAGCTGTTTCGCCGCCTGGATGAAATATCTTCCATCTGTCCACAGGCAGGCCTGATCCTGTGTCACCACAAGGGTACCTGCTGAACCGGTAAAGCCGGAAATCCAGGCTCTTGCCTTAAAATAATCTCCCACATACTCAGACTGATGAAAGTCTGCAGTAGGCACTAAATACATGTCCATTCCTTCAGCCTTCATTTCCTGCTGAAGTTTTGCAATTCTTTCCCGATTTGCATTCATGTTAAGCCCTTCTTTCTTCTTTAAAGTAATTTATACCCGCTGATGGGGAAATCTCTCCATGGAAGGATCTCCTTTAATGGATACCTTTCATGGTAAGAGAAATTCTCTTTTTCTTCATATCTACCGATAATACCTTGACCTCTACAATGTCCCCTACACTTACCGCTTCCAGAGGGTGTTTGATATACCGGTCTGTCATCTGGGAAATGTGCACCAGACCGTCCTGATGAACGCCGATATCCACAAAAGCACCGAAGTCGATAACGTTCCGGACCGTCCCTTTCAGGATCATGCCCTCTTTCAGATCCTTCATCTCCAGCACGTCTGTGCGGAGGATTGGTCTTGGCATTTCCTCTCTTGGGTCACGGCCGGGTTTTGTCAGTTCTTTTACGATATCCCGGAGGGTCATCTCTCCCACTCCCAGTTTTTTGGCCATCTGGCCATAGTCCTTCACATAATATACCGCCGGGCCGCTGAAGATATCCTCTGGCTTCATTCCCATCTGAGCCAGGAACTTTTCTGCTGCCTCATAGCTTTCCGGATGAACGCTGGTGCCGTCCAGAGGATTTTTTCCGCCCCGGATTTTCAGGAAACCTGCACACTGCTCGAAAGCCTTTGGTCCAAGTTTTGCCACTTTTAAGAGGTCTTTTCTGTCTTCAAAACGTCCGTTTTCTTCCCGGTAGGCCACAATATTTTTAGCGATGGCCTTACTGATTCCGGATACATACTCCAGGAGAGAAACAGAGGCTGTGTTCAGATCCACTCCTACCCGGTTTACACAGTCCTCCACCACTCCGGAAAGGGCCTCTCCCAGTTTTTTCTGGTTCATATCGTGCTGATACTGACCAACACCTATGGATTTCGGATCAATCTTTACCAACTCTGCCAGCGGATCCTGAAGTCTTCTGGCAATAGATGCCGCACTTCTCTGGCCCACATCAAAGTTGGGGAATTCCTCTGTAGCCAGCTTGCTGGCAGAATATACAGAAGCTCCAGCCTCGTTGGTGATCACATACTGGACTTTCTCCGGAATTTCCTTTAAAAGCTCCACAATAACCTGTTCAGACTCTCTGCTGGCAGTTCCATTTCCCACAGAGAACAGGGTAATGTGATACTTTTTGATCAGTTTTTTCAGAGTTTCCTTTGCTGCGGCGATTTTTGCCGGTGTAGTAGGAGCCGTAGGATAGATCACCGTTGTATCCAGAACTTTTCCTGTAGGGTCTACCACCGCCAGCTTACAGCCGGTGCGGAAAGCCGGGTCCCAGCCCAGGACCACCTGCCCCTCGATGGGAGGCTGCATAAGAAGCTGTTCCAGATTTTTCTTAAACACTTTGATGGCTCCGTCCTCGGCCTTTTCTGTAAGATCGCTGCGAATCTCCCTTTCGATAGCAGGAGCGATAAGGCGGCGGTAACTGTCTTCCACTACAGTCTTCAGGGTTTCCGTAGTGTTGGGATTATCCCTTGTGATCACCTGCTTTTCCAGATACCGGAGGATATCTTCTTCCGGGGCCTGGATTTTTACCGTAAGGATCTTTTCCTTTTCTCCCCGGTTGATGGCCAGGACTCTATGGCCTGCCACCTTAGAAACCGGTTCCTCATATTCATAATACATATCATAGACTGTAGATTCCTCAGGCTTTTTCGCTGAAGATACCAGAAGTCCGGATTTCATGGTCATCTTCCGGATACGGATCCGATAGTCTGCCTCATCGGAAATACTCTCCGCCACAATATCCATAGCTCCTGCCAGAGCTTCCTGAGCATTCTTTACTTCTTTTTCTTCTGAAATAAAAGACTGTGCCTCTTCCTCCAGATTCTTATCTGTAGTCTGAAGCCGCAGGATATTGGCCAAAGGCTCCAGACCCTTCTCTTTGGCAATAGTTGCCCTTGTCCGTCTTTTTGGGCGGTACGGACGGTAAAGGTCCTCTACTACTACCAGTGTCTCTGCTTCCAGGATCTGTTTTTTCAGTTCCTCTGTCAGTTTTCCCTGCTCTTCAATACTGGAAAGAACCTGGTTCTTCTTATCTTCCAGATTTCTCAGATAGTTCAGCCGCTCAGAAAGATTTCTCAACTGTTCGTCGTTTAATGCGCCGGTTACTTCTTTTCTGTATCTGGAAATAAAGGGAATGGTATTTCCCTCATCTATTAATTTAACGGCAGCTTCCACCTGCCACTTTTCTACCTTTAATTCCTGGGTAATCTTTTGAATAATATCCATATAGTTACTTTCCCTTTCTTTTTTGATTCCTTAACCCATAAAACTCTATCACGTATTTTTCTAAAAATCAAGGAGGTCTTGCCCCCTTTATCTTTACATGCTAAAATAGGTAAAAACATTACAGAAATGAGGTTCTAAACTTATGGACAATCAAACCGAAGGCAATTACTATCAGCCTTACCGGCCTGAGGATCCGGCCCCTGCCCCGCCTCCCCGGTATTATGACGGGAACCAGAATTTTGCCACCCTTTCTCTGGTCATGGGAATCCTGGCGCTGGTTTCTCTTTGCTGTTTTCCTTTTATATCTATTCCTTTTGCCGGACTGGGGATCTTATTTTCCTGCCTTTCCAAAGGCAGATTTTCCCGTCCCGGACCAGCCAAGGCAGGCCTGGCAATTTCCAGCGCCCTGCTGGCGATCCTGACAGCACTGATCCTTGTTCTTTGCGCCCTGGCAGTCTCCTCTCCTGTAGGAAGAAGCTTTCTCCAGGACTACATGGATCTGCTTACATCCGACAATATCACCCAGCAGGATCTTTATAACTTTATCGAGAAATATACCAGTGAGTTTTCCGGTTCAGATTCCTATTCCCAGCCGGACACTCCTTACTATGACAACGGCGGGGATGCTTACGAAGATTTCTTTAACGACTACTATGATTATTTTAATGGAGGAGATGGATATCCGGGATATTCCTATCCTGACGGAGGAGATTACCCTGAATACCAACAGCCCCCTTCCGGAACAGGAGACAACTATATTTAAAGGATTCCTGTTCCCCACAGAATCTTCACCATATTTTTTACAAAACACTGGAGTATGATCACCGCCGCTTCCAGATAGAGAAATTTATCTGTGTAAGGGAGACCGATCTTCAGGCGGCCTTTTGACAAGGACTCTATGGTATGGGAAACCATGAACCATACATAAAGGGCAGCGGCAACCACTACTCCTGGATGATACCAAAAAGACTGAAAGATATGACCGGAAAGCAGCAGACGGCAGGCCCTTGTTCCTCCGCAGCCCGGGCAGTACAGTCCGGTAAGGCTGTGGAATACACAGGAAGGAAGTGAAAACTCTAGGCCCAGGAAATACTCTGCAGCCAGCCAGAAGACCAGCAGCCCCAGCAGGATCAGGCCGCAGATATAAATTCCTTTTTCCTGCTGCCGGTTTCTGTTCTGACTCATAGCCTTCCCGCCTTTCCTGTAAAAATTATGATAGAAGATTATACTACAAGATCCGCAGTCAAGCAAACCTTATTCAGATTGGAGATAATTATATGAGACGTTCATCATCAGACCTAAAAGCCTTAGCCAGACAGGCCCTGAGCGGACAATGGGGGCTTCCTGTTGCTGCCTGCCTGCTTATATTTATTTGTTCTTTTATTCTGACTCTGGTGATCACTGCCCTGTTGAATCCATACAGTGTGCTGAGTATCATCACTTGTCAGATCATGATCTACATTGTCAGTCTTTTTATTTCACTTTTTCAGGCAGGCTACATGAAGCTGCTCCTGAACATGAACCGGAAAGAGCCTTTCAGCCTGAAAGACCTGATCAGCCCTTTCACCCTGCAACCGGACAGATTCCTGACTGTAAATCTGATCCTGCTTCTGGCGGAAGTGCTTCTTTCCCTTCCTTTAGACGTATTAAGCTACCGCACCAGCGGCATGACCTCTTTGTCTTTCTCTCTGGGCGGTTCTCTGATAGCGGCTCTGGTTGGGCTTATCCTTTCCCTGTTCTTCGGACTGTCCAACTATCTGCTTCTGGATAATCCCCAGATGGGCGCCATAGAATCCATGAAAGTAAGCTGCCGCCTGATGAAGGGGAACAGGGGCAGGTATTTTTACATCACCCTGAGTTTTATCCCTCTCTCGGTTGCCTGTATCTTCACCTGTTATATCGGATTGCTCTGGCTGGAGCCCTATATTGCAAACACCAGGGCCCATTTCTATATGGATGTCACCGGAGAGCTGGACAATCCCGGACCCAAGGAAGATCCCCCTGTTCAGGAACAGTCCTTTAACAGCTATATGTAAAAGAAACCCCCTATCACATTTCCGCAAAAATGTGATAGGGGGGATTTTTCTTAATATTATTCTTTCAACAAGTACCGGATGAGCTCATGCCCCTTTTCCAGCAGTTTTCCTGTTTTTCCGGCTTCTGCCTCACTGTAGCAGACTCCTTCCTTCTCTTCTTTGTTTCTGCTGTCATAGAGCACGTAGGGAACAGGATCGGAGGTGTGCGTCTTCACACAGATGGGAGTCGGATGATCCGGCAGTACCAGCATCCGGTAATCCTCTCCGGAAGCGTCCATACCTTCTTTGATCCTGTCCACCACTCTTTGATCCAGATATTCGATGGCCTTAATCTTCTTTTCTATACTTCCCTGATGGCCCATCTCGTCAGGGGCCTCCACATGAACATATACAAAATCGCAGCCATCCTCCAGCAATGCTTTCAAAGCAGCATCTGCTTTTCCCTCATAATTGGTATCCAGACCTCCGTTGGCCCCTTCCACATAAATATTTTTCATGCTGGTTCCCACGGCGATCCCTTTTAAAAGATCCACGGCGGAGATCATAGCTCCTTTTTTATGGAATTTCTCTTCAAAAGAATCCAGAGAAGGCTTTGTGCCTGCTCCCCAAAACCACAGACTGTTTCCCGGATTCAGTCCTTTTTCCATTCTGGCCCGGTTTACAGGATGATCCTTCAGGATCTCATAGCTCTTTTTCTGCATTTCCAGAAGAGCCGGCTCATCGGGAAGGTATTCCCCGATTTTCTTTCCCCGGATATCGTGAGGAGGAGTAAGGGGCACTGTCATCCCTTCTTTCCAGATCAGGCAGTGGCGGTAGCTGGTGCCGGTATAAAACTGAAAAATCTCATTTTCCAACTCCTTTTTTACTGCTTCCAGAAGGATTCCGGCCTCCTCTGTAGTGATCTCATCTGCACTGTGGTCCAGGATCCGCTTATCCTCGTAATTCTCCTCCTGAGTCAGGGTCACCAGGTTGGCACGTATCGCCACATCTCCCTCCTGCATATCCACGCCGATATTCAGGGCCTCCAGAGGAGATCTGCCGGAATAGTAGATTTTTGGATCATATCCAAGTACGGAAAGATTTGCCGTATCGCTTCCCGGCGCCATTCCCCGGGGAACGTTCTTTACCATTCCCATTTCTCCCCATCTGGCCAGATTATCCATCCCGGGGGTGTCTGCGTATTCCAGAGGAGTTTTTCCTCCCAGTTCCTCCAGAGGCTGGTCTGCCATACCGTCTCCTAAAACCACAATATACTTCATGTTCTTCTACCTCTTATGCTCTGATACGGATCCTGCCCAGGATTTCCGGACAAGCAGCCGCTTTCTCGTCAAACGTTCCTTCACTCATCATTTCTGTAACAAACCCGAATTCATCGTCCAGTCCCGGAACAGAAATAAATTCTGCTTTTCCAAAGAGCACTTCGATTTTCTCTTTGTCTTCCTGAAGGTTTCCTTTCACCCTTACAAAGAATTTATGTTCTACATCTTTTATGTCAACCTGATCCAGAACCTTGCTGCTCCAGTAAGTCACTACCGTCTTGCCCTGATGTTTTGCACAGTCCACAACATCTCCCACCACAGCGCTGGCGGTAGGCAGTTTTCCTGCTCCGCTGCCGTAGAACATAGCGTCTCCCAATACATTTCCATGTACAAAAATAGCATTAAACACACCGTTTACACTATACAGAGGACTATTCTTTCCTACCAGTTCCGGGCATACCATTGCATAAAATTTCCCGCCCTTTCTCTTGCTGGTAGCCAGCAGCTTCACCTTCATGCCAAGAAGGCTGGCATATTTCATATCTTCAGCGGTGATCTTCGTGATTCCCTCGGTATAAATACTCTCATAATTTACATGAGCTCCATAGGCCAGAGAAGAAAGGATAGCGATCTTCCTGCAGGCGTCATAGCCTTCCACGTCTGCCTCCGGGTTTCTCTCCGCATATCCCTTTTCCTGGGCTTCCTTCAATACAGCATCAAAATCTGCATACCGGTCTCCCATTTCCGTCAGGATATAGTTTGTGGTTCCGTTTAAGATACCTGTGATCTCGTCAATCTCATCTGCTGTAAGAGAAGAGTTCAGCGGACGGATAATGGGAATGCCGCCCCCGCAGCTTGCCTCAAACATATAGTTTACCTTATGGGCCTTGGCGATCTCAATAAGCTCCAGGCCATGTCTGGCAACCAGTTCCTTATTAGAGGTACACACAGACTTTCCTGCCTCTAAGGCTCTTTTTGAGAAAGTATAGGCCGGCTCCACTCCGCCCATCACTTCTACCACGATCCTCACTTCCGGATCATTAATGATCGTTTCAAAATCATGGACCAGGATATTCTCTATAGGACTTCCCGGAAAATCCCTGAGGTCCAACACATACTTGATATGGATCTCCTCTCCTGCTCTTTTTTTGATACTCTCTTTGTTCGTATCCAATACTTCCACTACACCGGAACCTACAGTTCCATAGCCTAACACTGCAATTTGAATCATAATCTTCTCCTCTGCCTATTCTCTGCCTAATATTTTCAGATAATGCACACCTTTAATATGCTCAATATTATCCACCATCGCCGCCGCATCCCCTTCTGTGGGAAGAATCGCCACACTTAAAGTAAGACCGGCTACGCCGTTCATAGGGATACTCTGATGAATGGTCAGGATATTTCCGTGAAACTGGGCGATAGCCGCCAGTACCGCTGAAAGCAGTCCGGGCTCGTCATCCATCTGAAGGATAAAAGTAATGTTTTCCCCTTTGGTTTTCTCCTTAAATGGAAAAATATCATCTTTATATTTATAAAAGGAGCTTCTGCTTATCCCCACCGCATCTACTGCCTCCTGTACGGTATCCAGCTTTTGAGTATCCAAAAGTTTTTTGGCCTCCACTACTTTCAGAAGGACATCTGGCACCGCCTTTTCTGTTACTACATAATACTTGTTGTGATCAGTCATAAGGTTCACCTTTGTTCTTTCCAAAAATACATTTGTGCGTCCTCAGAAGATAGTACCATACTTTATCCTTTTAGGCAACTATTTTTCCTTTTTTCCCAAAGCGGACCATTTCAGGTAAGCATTGATAAAGTTATCAATGTTTCCGTTCATCACCGCATCTACGTTTCCCGTTTCCTCATTGGTCCTGTGATCTTTCACCATGGTATATGGCTGCATGACATAAGAGCGGATCTGATTTCCCCAGCCGATCTCTGTCAGCTCGCCCTGGATGCCGGAAAGCTTCTTCTCATTTTCCTGCTGCTTCAGCATATACAGCTTCGCTTTCAGCATCTGCATGGCTTTATCTTTGTTCTGGAACTGAGAACGTTCATTCTGGCACTGTACCACGATTCCGGTGGGAATATGGGTAATACGCACTGCCGAAGAGGTCTTATTGATATGCTGGCCGCCGGCACCACTGGAACGGTAGGTATCGATCTTCAGATCGTCGGGATTGATCTCCACGTCCAGATCCTCTTCTATGTCCGGCATCACATCACAGGAAACAAAGGAAGTCTGTCTTTTTCCTGCAGCATTGAAGGGAGAGATCCTGACCAGACGGTGAACTCCCTTTTCCGATTTCAGATATCCATAGGCATTTTCCCCGTTTACCTGTAAGGTCACGGATTTAATCCCCGCTTCCTCACCATCCAGATAATCCAGAACCTCTGTGGAAAATCCATGCCGGTCTGCCCAGCGAAGGTACATACGGTAAAGCATGCTGGCCCAGTCACAGGACTCCGTACCGCCGGCCCCTGCGTGAAGGGTTACAATGGCGCTGCATTTGTCGTATTCTCCTGAAAGAAGGGTTTTGATCCGGATGTTTTCGAACTCCTCCTCAAACTCTTTCAGCATCTCTTCAATATCAGGAATTACCGAAGGGTCATTTTCTTCATATCCCATATCAATCATCAGCTCGATCTCTTCTTTCTGGTTCTGAAGTTTATTATAGACCTCCATATCGCTTTTCAATGCGCTTAATTCTTTCATCATTTTCTGAGACCTTTCCGCATTGTCCCAGAATCCGGGGGCCTCCATCTCTCTTTCCAGCTCCTCTACCCGCTGCTCTTTATTCTCCAGGTCAAGGGATTCCCTCACCTCTTCCAGAGGCTGGGCATACCCGTTCAGCCTGGTCTTAAAGCCATCTAATTCAACCACTCTTATTTTCCTCCTTCTTACTCATCAATCTCTACCGTTACCATATAAATACTCACCTGCGGTTCTACCTTTCGCACTGTACCTGTAAGCTTATCCAAAGGCTTCTTCAGATTACTGGACATGGCCACTGCAGGTTTGATAGTATAGTAGTACATGACTCCCGACATGGTGATGGCCTGATCTTCCTTCAGCTCCACCCGGTCTCCCGGCTTGACCAGTCCTTCTCTCTCCATAGTAAAATCCACCATCTGTCCCATAACCATTCCTCCTCACACAAACCGGAAGTCCTCATCCTGTTTTAAGACTGTAACTGACAAACTGCTGCAGTTACAGTTGCCTATACCTACAGCAGTCCTATGCCATTTTCCAGTAGCTGTCCGGCCATAAAGCCCAAACAGCTGCATTCCTCTATATTTCTCTCCGGCGATCAGCTGATCTTCTTCCTGCCACAGCACTGTTTATACTTCTTTCCGCTCCCGCAGGGACATGGATCGTTGGGATATACTTTTTTCTCTGCTTTCTGCACAGGTTTCTTAGGGCCGGAATCATCCTTATTGGTTCCTGTCACCTGAGCCACCTGCTCTCTTTCTACCTTCTGCTCCAGACGGACATGATACAGGAGCCGCAGAGTAGTCTCCTGAATGGCAGCAATCATGCTGTCAAACATTTCATAGGCCTGAAGTTTATATTCCACCTTGGGATCTCTCTGTCCGTAAGCCTGAAGGCCGATTCCCTGACGGAGTTGATCCATATCATCGATGTGATCCATCCACTTCTGGTCAATGACCTTCAGCAGGATCACTCGCTCCAGCTCACGAAGCTGCTCGGCTTCCGGAAACTCCGCTTCTTTCTCCTCGTAAAGCTTTACAGCCTCTTCTTTCAGCTTCTGTTTCACCTGGTTTTTCTTCATACCCTTGATATCTTCACGGGTAATGGGCTTTAACGGGATGATAGGACGGAGAACAGCATTCATTTCATTCATATCCCATTCTTCCTGATCCACATCATCAGAAAATACCATATCTACAGCATGTTCTACCGTATCTGTGATCATCTTATATATAGCATCCCGCATGTTTTCGCCGTCCAATACTCTCCGGCGCTCTTTATAGATAATCTCTCTCTGTTCATTATTTACCTGGTCATATTCCAGCAGGTTTTTACGGATACCGTAGTTATTGCTTTCGATCTTCTTCTGTGCCTTTTCAATAGCGCTGGAAAGCATTTTGTGCTCAATCTGCTCATTTTCTGCCACGCCCAGAGACTTAAACATATTCATTAATTTTTCAGAGCCGAAAAGACGCATAAGATCGTCTTCCAGAGACAGGTAAAACCTGGATTCACCCGGATCTCCCTGACGTCCGGAACGTCCTCTCAGCTGATTGTCAATACGCCTGGACTCGTGACGTTCTGTACCGATGATCTTCAATCCTCCAGCCGCTCTTGACACTTCATCCAGTTTAATATCTGTACCACGGCCGGCCATGTTGGTGGCAATGGTCACATTGCCTGCTTCACCGGCATGGGCCACGATTTCCGCCTCTTTTTCATGGAACTTGGCATTCAGCACCTGATGAGGAATCCCCTCTCTTTTCAACATACGGCTTAAAAGTTCAGATGTCTCAATGGTGATAGTGCCTACCAGAACCGGCTGCTGCTTTGCGTGGGCTTCTTTAACAGCTTCCACTACAGCCCGGAATTTTTCCTTTTTGGTCATGTAAACCGCATCTTCCAAATCCACACGGGCAATAGGCTTGTTGGTAGGGATTTCAATAACGTCCATTCCGTAAATATCCCTAAATTCCTTCTCTTCCGTAAGAGCTGTACCGGTCATACCGGCTTTCTTTTTATATTTATTAAAGAAATTCTGGAATGTAATGGTTGCCAGGGTCTTGCTTTCCCGGCGTACCTTCACATGCTCTTTTGCCTCGATAGCCTGATGGAGACCATCGGAATACCGACGGCCCGGCATGATACGTCCTGTAAATTCATCTACAATAAGTACCTCATCATCTTTTACCACATAGTCCTGATCCCGAAACATCAGATTATGCGCCCTGAGAGCCAGGTTAATATTGTGCTGGATCTCCAGGTTTTCCGGATCTGCCAGGTTCTCAATATGGAAAAATTCCTCTACCTTATGAACACCCTGTTCTGTCAGATTTACGATCTTGTCCTTTTCATTGACGATAAAGTCCCCAGTCTCAGTGATCTCCTCGCCCATGATGGCGGTCATCTTGGTAACCTCGCCGCTGGCCTCGCCTCGCTCCAGCTGTCTGGCCAGAATGTCGCAGACTTCGTAAAGTCTGGTAGACTTGCCGCTCTGTCCGGAAATAATCAGAGGGGTACGGGCCTCATCAATAAGCACAGAGTCCACCTCATCGATAATGGCATAGTGAAGATCTCTCTGTACCAGCTGTTCTTTGTAGATCACCATGTTGTCACGCAGGTAGTCAAATCCCAGTTCATTGTTGGTCACATAGGTAATGTCACAGGCATACTGTGCTCTTCTCTCATCGTTTTTCATAGAGTTGAGCACCACGCCTACGGTAAGACCCAGAAACTCATGGACCTTTCCCATCCATTCCGCATCACGGCTTGCCAGATAATCATTGACTGTTACTATGTGTACGCCCTTTCCCTCCAAAGCATTCAGATAAGCAGGAAGGGTAGATACCAGAGTCTTTCCTTCACCGGTCTTCATCTCTGCGATACGGCCCTGGTGAAGGATAATACCGCCGATGAGCTGCACCCGATAATGTTCCATGCCCAAAACACGCTTTGCAGCTTCCCGGACAGTGGCAAATGCCTCCGGAAGAAGATCATCCAGGGTTTCTCCTTCCTGAAGACGATTTTTATATTCTCTGGTCTTTCCTCTAAGTTCATCGTCACTTAAAGCCTGCATCTGAGGCCGGAGAGACTCGATTTTATCCACAGTGGATTTAATCCTTTTTAATTCTCTCTCGCTGTGGGTTCCAAACACTTTCTCAATTACATTCATGCATTGCACTCCTATAACTATCCAATTTTTAAACTGTCAACGTTTATTGTAACACTTTCCCTGTATGAACACAAGAACAAAGAATTTCTAGTCTTGACAAAAAAATCAGGGATATCCCAACTTCTTATAGAAATAATGTTGAGATATCCCTGAAAATCATTCCGATTGGGAGCAGGCCCATTAAACGTATATTAGGAATATTCTGGATTTTGTTTCATACGGCAGCTCCATCTGCCGTGATTTAGTTCTTTTTGATCTTAATCAGCTGGGCATTGATGCTTTCCATAAATCCTTCAGGCACAAGGGAACCTGCCATCTCTCCCACCTTTTCCAGAGTCATGGCTTTCATCATATCCCACATGCCTTCTCCCGGTTTTACAGTCATATTCATAGTCAGCTTAAAAGCTTTTGCAGCGATTTCCATGGCTTCCGGGTTAGCTGCCAGTTCTTCCATAGTATCTTTGATACTGTACATTCCCTCCGGGAATTCCATAGGTGCCTTTAAGTCCATGTCTCCAATGGTCTTAAACCAGTTGGCAACGCCTTCTGCCCTCTCGTTAACTTCCGGCAGCACATAGATAGAAGGCTCTTTCTCTACTTTTTCCAGAGTCATGGTATCTTTAACATCTCCTGCCTCTGCCACAATGGTATTAAACCCGTCAGCCAGAGCTACGTCAAATACAAATACCTTTTCAGCAGTCTGCTCTCCCACTTTTTCTCCGTTAAGATACAGAGTAACGGCTGGAAGATTGGAATAAACACGGATCTGGGTAGTCTCCCCGGCTCTCTGTGCATAACGTTTACCGCAGAGATGAACCATAGGCTCCTTGTTCCAGTAGGCTTTATAAATATAATAGCTGTCTTTCTTAGTCTTTCTGTCAATGGTCATCAGACCTTTGTTGTTACGTCCTGCCACGCCGCCTTCATTTCTGGCTGCACAACCGAAGTCAAACATATTCCATACATGGCTGGACCAGATCCAGGGACGCTCGTCCAGAACCTTAGCCATATGCTCATGATACAGGGCCTGATACTCTTCACTGTAATCCTTGCAGGCAGGATTTGGTCCGTGATAAGTAATAATACCTTCACAGCCGTATTCGGAAAGTCCCACGCAAATGTTCGGATGTACTTTGTGGAAGTTGTCCATCCAGGGACCATTGTCTTCCATCTTTCCGCCGTACCAGCCAAAGTAGTGGTTGTAGCTCTCTACATCGGTAATACCATGCATCGGGCTTTCCACAGGTGTCATAGACACATGGGCGATAGTTGTAAGACGGGTTGGATCCAGTTCCTTGGCCAGAGCATTCAGTTCTTTGTGATTTTCTACCAGTTTCTCGGAAATACCGCCGATAAGGATCTCGTTGGAAATTCCCCAGAAGCAGATAGAAGGATGATTATAATTCTGGATGATCAGCTCTTTTAACTGGCTGATGCAGTTCTGATGAGCTTCCGGATCTTTATTAAATACACTGATAAAGGGAATCTCTGCCCACACAATAAAGCCCATCTCGTCACAAGCATCATAGAAGTCCTGTGAATGCTGATAATGAGCCAGACGGATAGTATTGGCACCCAGCTCTTTGATCAGTGCCGCATCTGCGTAATGATCTTCTTTTGTTAATGCATTGCCTTTGTAAAGCATATCCTGATGACGGCTCACGCCACGCAGAGGTGTCTCTTTTCCATTGATGATAAACCCTTTATCGGGATCGCAGGAGAAGCTGCGGACACCTACCCTTACAGAAATCTCATCATATGCTTCGTTTCTTCTCTGAAGAGTTGCCTTTACGGTATACAGATATGGGCTGTCAATCTCCCATTTCTGTGCATCCGGCACATAAAGGGTAATACCGGTGCTGTCTGCAGGACGACAGCCGCTGGCTACTTCTTTACCCTCTGCATCCAAAACAGAGTACAGTACTGTAAAGTTATCATCTATATTCTTAACATAGGAAACAATTTCGAAAGCCGCACCTTTGCAGTCACATGGCTTTGGTGTTACCTGAATACCCGGACCTCCATAATATTCCAGATCAAAATGTGCATCCGGCACACTGATCAGGTTCACGCCTCTGTAAAGTCCGCCGTAGAAAGTAAAGTCTGCTGACTGAGGATATACACTGTCTTTATACTCGTTGCTGCAGGCAACGACCAGAAGATTTTCTCCCTCTTCCTTACACAGAGATGTGATATCTGCACGGAAAGTAGAATATCCTCCCTCATGATAGGTCACCTCTGTACCGTTTACATATACGGTTGCCTGCTGGCCTGCTGCCAGGATCTCTACATATACTTTTCCTCCGGTCAGAGGCTGCTTTGGAGTTTCAAAAGTCTTTGCATACCAGTATCTTCCTCTGTCGTAGGCCCCATTTCCATCCTGTCCGTCAATAGCGTTCCAGGAATGAGGCAGCTGTACGGTCTGCCAGTCTGCCGGCAGGCTTTCCGGAAGCCCTGCGTCCTGTTGGATAAACTTCCAATTCTGATTCAGGTTAATCACGTTCCGCATAAATTTTCCTCCTTTTTTCCAACGTGTTTTCACTAATTGATATTCTACCCTTCCTTTTACAGAAAAAAAAGAAGAATTTTTAGAGCTTTTTGAATAATTTTTACATATGGCTTCTTCTCTGTACCCTGCCCGAACAAACGGATAGAGAAGAAGCCACTCACACAAAACAGGAAGTCCCTCTTGGACAATGCTGCCTCAAAGAAGGACTTCCTGTTTTTTTCATAAAACCTTATAACCTGCCTGTCCTGCCGGACAGACCATGGATCAGCCGAAATCCGGTTCGATCAGTCCGTAGGTATTTCCCTTTCTCTTATAAACCACATTGACTTCCTCGGTCTCTGCATTTAAGAATACGAAAAAGTTATGTCCCAGCAGTTCCATCTGTACGCAGGCATCTTCCGGATACATGGGCTTGAATCCGAATTTCTTGGTACGGATGATCTTGATCTCATTGCCGTCATCTTCATAATCCTGCTCTACAAATTCAGGCTGGAAGCCTGTACCGCTCTGTTTTTTATCGATAATCTTATTCTTGTACTTTCTCAGCTGTCTTTCAATAATCTCTTCTACCAGATCAATGGAGACATACATATCGCTGCTGACCTGCTCTGATCTTATAATATTTCCTTTTACAGGAATGGTCACTTCGATCTTCTGCCGCTCCTTCTCCACACTCAGTGTGACAATAACCTCTGTGTCAGACGTGAAGTATCTTTCCAGCTTTCCCAGTTTATCCTCGACTGCTTTTCTCAGGCCCTCTGTAACATCAATGTTCTTTCCGCTAATTACAAACTTCATTATGTCCAACCCCTTTACGTGTATTTTACAAGAGCTTTTCTTGTAATGTACCATTATTATACCAATATCATATTTCCAGTTCAACCGTTTTTAGAAAATTTTAAGGGATTTCTATGTATAGAAACACAGTTGTAAAATTGTATGGAGAATACAGACAGTTTTTACCATTTTCTCTGATTTCATAACACTGTCCGTATCCCCCATTTCTCAAAAAAGTCTTTTCCAGTACATCATTCACCAATTAACTGCGCCAATAGCGTAGGATGTTTTTTGGTCAGTTAATTATGAAATGATGTACCAGCTTATCGGTTTTCTGTAGCGTTCTCAGCGTTATCTCTTATGGAATCTCCTGCACCTTCCACACCGTCTCTGACATCCTCGCCCAGGTCCTCTACGCCGTCTTTCAGCGCCTCGCCGGTATCGCCCACCACGCCGTCGTCATGTACAGAGTTCTCAGAGGCGCTTCCATTGTCATTGTTCATGTTCTTGTCGTTTCCGCATGCCGTGCCTCCGGTCAGAATAAGCGCCGCCAGCAGACAAAGGGCAAATTTTTTTATATCTTTTGCTTTCATATCTGTTTCTCCTTTTCTTTTTAGTCTGCTGTTAATATGCACATTCTTATCCTTTTTTATACAAAAAGAAAGGGCAGCCGCATTAATCATATATCAGGAATATTTATACATTTTATGCGAATTTGTCGAGCACAGCTTTGAGACTATAGGCTCAAAGCAGCGCAGACTGAGCAATAAAATGTATAAATATTCTCGATTTTGATTAATGCGGCTGCTCCTCTTATTTTTCAGCATTGATCACATGGCTCATATTGTACAGGCCTGCGCCTTTTCCCTTCAGGAACTTGGCCGCTTCTACTGCGCCTTTGGCAAAAACAGTCTTGGAATACGCCGTATGCTTAAATTCAATGACCTCATCCGGACCGGCAAAAATCACTTCATGATCTCCTACGATCGTTCCGCCTCTTACTGCAGAAATGCCAATCTCCCTGGGATCTCGCTTCTCTCTCTTCTGGCTTCTGTCGTAAACATAATGGTACTGGTTGTCCATAGCCTCGTTCAGGCTGTCTGCCAAAGCCAGAGCTGTTCCGCTGGGAGCATCTACCTTCAGATTATGGTGGCGCTCTACGATCTCCATGTCAAATCCTGCTGCAGCCAGGACTTTTGCAGCATCCTGGATCAGCTTCAGCAGGGTATTGATCCCCAGAGACATATTGGCAGAACGAAGGATGGCTGTCTCCTTTGCAGTTTCTTCCACCTTCCGGATCTGCTCCTGGGACAGACCTGTAGTACACAGCACCAGAGGCAGCTTTCTGCTTCCACAGTACTCCAGGACCTTGTCCGTAGCTTTTGCTGATGAAAAATCAATCATAACATCTGCCGGCACATCACATTTCTCAATGTCGGTAAATACCGGACATGCATATAACCCTTTGTCTTCCAGATCGATCCCGGCTGCCATTTCCACTTCCGGGTCCTGGGCCGCCAGTCCGGCGATCACCTGGCCCATATGGCCGTTGCAGCCGTTCATAATTATTCTGACCATTTTCTTCCTCTTTTCTTCTGTGTCTTTCTCTGTTTATACTTATGCGAGTTCCAATCCGAAATCAATCATTGCCTTCTTTAAGGTCTCTTTGTGCGCTTCTTCCATCTCTGTAAGCGGCATACGAAGAGGACCCACTTCCTTCCCCATAAGATTCATGGCTGCCTTTACCGGAATAGGATTCACTTCACAGAACAAAGCCCGCACCAGAGGCAGTGCTTTTAACTGCATTTCACAGCTCTTCTGCACATCTCCCTCCAGATAGCTCATAGCAAGGTCATGGGTATATTTCGGAGCAATATTGGACAACACAGAGATTACTCCAATGCCGCCAAGAGCCATGATCGGTGTGATCTGGTCATCATTTCCGGAATAAATATCCAGCTTTCCTTTGCACATAGCCGCAATATCTGCAATCTGGGAAATATTTCCGGATGCTTCTTTTACAGCTACGATGTTCTCTACATTTTCTGCCAGATACAGAAGTGTCTTAGGCTCAATATTGATCCCTGTGCGTCCTGCGATATTATACAGGATAATAGGAAGCTTTACAGAATTTGCAATAGCGGTATAATGAGCGATCAGTCCTTTCTGTGTAGCTTTATTGTAATAAGGACTGACAAGCAGAAGACCGTCTGCTCCCATACGCTCTGCCTCCTGGGACATCATAATGGCAGTTTCTGTGCAGTTGGAGCCTGTACCTGCCACCACCGGAATCCTTTTATTTACTTTGTCGATGGTATACCGGATAGCCTCCATATGCTCTTCATGAGAGAGAGTAGAAGATTCTCCGGTAGTTCCGCAGATGATCACCGCATCTGTTCCTGCTGCGATCTGCTCTTCCAGGATTTCCCCCAGCTTCTCAAAATTCACGTCTCCGTTTTCCTTCATTGGTGTGACAATCGCTACACCTGCACCTTTAAAAATAGCCATATTTCTTCCTCCTTCTGCTGTTCTCTTATGTTTTTTCTAACCTGGCTTCCAAAGCTATTTGATGATTTCCAGAGAGACCACCCTGTCTGCTGCATCCTTTAACGCATCTGTGATCATGGTCCCGGTGAGGATCAGTTCTGTCTCATCATCCTTTGCTTCGATTAATCCCTTTACTTCATCTTCTGAAACAATCCCCAGTTCTAAAGCGCTTAGGATCTCATCCAGAATCAGCATCTCACATTCCTCTGTAATCAGCACTTTTCTGGCAAAATTCAATCCATTCCGGATATTCAGATTTTCTTCCTGCTTCTCCTCTTCTGTCAGATCCTCATAATATTTGTCTTTCTTCTCAAATCTGAACAGTCGGATATCCGGTTCCAGGACAGAGAGATAATCCAGTTGTGTAGTTGCCTTTCCTTTCAAAAACTGGATCACAATGGCTCTCTTTCCATAGCCGACAGCTCTTACCGCCTGCCCGATGGCCACGCTTGTCTTTCCCTTCCCGGGGCCGCAGTAAATCTGTGTCAATCCTCTTTCTTCCATAATAATACACCTCTTACAGACTGGCTTTTTCGGTTTAATTTGATTAAGAGTTGTGTATATATTACTACACCTGTAAAAATATTGCAATAAACAACGTCAAAAACTGCCTGACAGCGGGGTATGCGGGCTAATCCGCATACTCCAGTTTACTCACTGACACCTCATAAGCCGTCCGTTTCTCCGTTTCATTTTCCCCCAGCTTCTTAATATACTCCCTGCTCTGGATTCTGCCCCACAAGAGCACATGGCCGCCTACCTCAAAGGCGGAAGCGTACCGGGCATTCCTTCCCCAGCATATACAGGGTATGTAATCGGATTTCCCATAAGGCCGGTTCACTGCCAGAAGCAGATCGGCAATCTCTCTTCCCAAAGGCGTTTTCCGGTAGACCGGCGGTTTACAGATATAACCGTCCAGAAAAATCTGGTTGGTCTTTATGGAATCGTCTGCCTCCTCCACAAAAGAAAGTTCTCTTACAAACACTGAGAGAACCAGCCGGTTTTTCTTTTCTTCATGACGGTTGTAGGAACGGAACTGTCCCTGTACCATGATATATTCTCCTTCATAATCCTGGCTTACGTCTACCAGACGCTCAGAAACCATCAGAGGGATCCTGTCCTCTGAGTCGCTGAGCCTTTTAACGAGAACATCCACCAGGTAAAAGCCTTCTCCGAATACCTGATGACTGAAGGCAAAGCTGGACGCTACCTTCCCTATTATAGACACCTGATTATTTTCAATGATTTTATCTGCCATGATTTCTTCCCCTTCCTCTTTCTGGTATCTTGTCTATATCATGTTTATTCATGGAACCGGAGTTTTAGAACAAGTTTTTTTATTTTTTCTTTTGCCCCCTCTCCTCTCTGGAAAAAATTCCGGATATCATGCAGTCCAATCCTTTGATTTTCAGAAGATTCCTCTATTGATACTTATATTTAAGTATGATAGAATAATCTCCGGATTTTAAGGAAAAAACTCCTATAGATAAAGAAAAGAGGTTATTGTTATATATGAAAACATCAAGAGAAGATATTCGCAACGTGGCTATCATCGCTCACGTTGATCACGGCAAGACCACTCTGGTAGACCAGCTTCTCCGTCAAAGCGGTGTCTTCCGTGAGAATCAGGAGGTCCGGGAAAGAGTCATGGACTCCAATGATATCGAGCGTGAAAGGGGAATCACCATTCTCTCCAAAAACACAGCCGTACATTACAAGGGCACTAAGATCAATATTATTGATACTCCGGGACATGCGGATTTTGGCGGCGAGGTTGAACGTGTCCTGAAAATGGTGGACGGCGTGATCCTTCTGGTAGATGCTTTTGAAGGTGCCATGCCTCAGACAAAATTCGTTCTGAAAAAGGCTCTGGACCTGGATCTTCATGTGATCGTATGTATCAACAAGATCGACCGTCCCGAAGCCCGTCCAAATGAAGTCATTGATGAAGTTCTAGAGCTTCTGATGGATCTGGACGCTTCTGATGAACAGCTGGACTGTCCTTTCCTGTACGCTTCCGCAAAAACCGGCCATGCAGTACTGGATCTGGCAGACACTCCTGAAAGCATGGAGCCCCTTTTTGAAACTATCCTGAAATATATCCCTGCTCCAACAGGAGATCCGGAAGCGCCTACCCAGGTTCTGATCAGCACCATTGATTATAATGAATATGTAGGCCGCATCGGCGTAGGTAAAGTAGAAAACGGGACCATCCGGGTAAATCAGGAGGTAGTTCTGTGTAATCACCACGATCCTGACAAAATGAAAAAAGTAAAAATCAGCAAGCTTTATGAGTTCGATGGTCTGAATAAAGTAGAAGTTAAGGAAGCCGGCATCGGCTCTATCGTAGCTATCTCCGGTATTGCAGATATCCACATCGGAGATACTCTCTGCTCTCCGGAAAATCCGGAGCCCATCCCTTTCCAGAAAATTTCCGAGCCTACTATTTCCATGAATTTTCTGGTAAATGACAGTCCCTTTGCAGGGCAGGAAGGAAAGTTTGTTACTTCCCGTCATTTAAGAGAGCGTCTCATGCGGGAGCTGAACACAGATGTGAGCCTTCGTGTGGAAGATACTGACAGTACTGACTGCTTTAAGGTTTCCGGAAGAGGTGAACTTCATCTTTCGGTACTTATCGAAAACATGCGCCGGGAAGGCTATGAATTCGCAGTAAGCAAAGCAGAAGTTATTTATAAAGAAGATGAACGTGGACGGAAACTGGAGCCTATGGAGATCGCTTATGTGGATGTTCCTGAAGAATTCTCCGGCACTGTGATCCAGAAGCTCAGTGAAAGAAAAGGTGAACTTCAGGGTATGAGCCCTGCCAGCGATGGAACCACCCGTCTGGAATTTCACATTCCTTCCAGAGGTCTCATCGGTTTCCGTGGAGATTTTCTGACCTCCACCAAGGGAGCCGGGATCCTGAATACCGCCTTTGACGGCTATGCTCCCTATAAAGGAGACATTCAGTACCGGAAACAGGGATCTCTCATCGCCTTTGAGACAGGGGAAGCTGTAACCTATGGTCTGTTCTCTGCCCAGGACAGGGGAACTCTTTTCATTGGTCCCGGCGAAAAAGTATACAGCGGTATGGTCATCGGGCAAAGCGGAAAACCGGAAGACATTGAGCTGAACGTATGTAAGACCAAACATCTTACCAATACCCGTTCCTCTTCTGCCGATGAGGCATTAAAGCTGACACCGCCTAAACGTCTCAGTCTGGAACAGGCTCTGGAATTTATTGACACAGATGAGCTCCTGGAGGTAACGCCGGAATCACTTCGTATCCGTAAGAAAATCTTGGATTCCAGGCTGCGTAAGAGAGAAAACATGAAAAAGTAACCTGTACTGCCCCAGGTTAATAAGAAGTGCACAGGGAACAAAGGTCCTCAGGATTTTTGTTCCCTGTGCCTTTTATGTTTTGTACATTTTTTACAAATATTTATTGTTAAATCTTTGTCAAATTTTTTCCCATCTGTAAACAGCATCTTTTATATATTGTATTTAATTTTCTTAATTTCATTATTTTCAGATAATTATATATTTAACAATCTTTTTTCTTTATTTTTCCAAGAAAATATAGTAGAATAAACCTATACAATTTGCCGAAGCTGCCGTAAAATTTTCTCAAAAAAGATATTGACATTTTTTTAACAACATTTTATAATAGCTTCAGAAATTGTTAAATAATTATCAATATCAACAGAGGACTTCTCTCTGTTATATAAATCATTCATTTTACATTTTAAGGAGGATTTCCCATGGCCAAAAAAACAGAAAGCAATGTACCGGAAACCGTCAACAGCGTAGAAGCCCTTCAGGCGAAAATCGCTTCTATGCGTGAGGCCCAGAAAAAGTTTGCTTCCTATACCCAGGAGCAAGTGGACAAAATCTTTTTCGAAGCCGCTATGGCAGCAAACAAACAGCGTATTCCGCTGGCCAGAATGGCCTGTGAAGAGACCGGAATGGGTGTTCTGGAAGATAAGGTTATCAAAAACCACTATGCAGCAGAATATACATACAATGCTTACAAAAGAGTGAAAACCTGCGGCGTTGTGGAAGAAGACAAGTCTTACGGCATCAAAAAAATTGCGGAGCCTGTGGGAATCGTAGGCGCTGTTATTCCTACCACCAATCCTACTTCTACCGCTATTTTCAAATGTCTGATCTGCTTAAAGACAAGAAACGCCATCATCATCAGCCCTCATCCCCGTGCAAAGAAATGTACCATTGAGGCTGCAAAAGTGGTTCTTGAAGCTGCAGTAAAAGCCGGCGCTCCTGAAGGGATCATCGGATGGGTGGAAGAGCCTACTCTGGAACTTTCCAATGAACTGATGCGCTCTGCAGATGTAATCCTGGCTACCGGCGGCCCCGGCATGGTAAAGGCTGCTTACTCTTCCGGGAAACCGGCCATCGGCGTAGGTCCCGGAAATGTTCCTGTTATCATGGACAGCACCTGCGACATCCAGACAGCTGTATACTCTGTAATCCATTCCAAAACTTTTGACAATGGTATGATCTGTGCTTCTGAGCAGTCTGTAACAGCTATCGCAGATATTTATGACAAGGTAAAAGCCGAATTCATCAAGAGAGGATGTCATGTTTTAAATAACGAAGAACTGGATAAAGTCCGCAAGATTATCCTTACAGAGGCCGGCACCGTAAACGCTAAGATCGTTGGACAGCCTGCTCACGTAATCGCTGAGCTTGCAGGCATTTCTGTTCCAAAGGATACCAAGATCCTCATCGGCGAGGTTACCTCTGTAGATATCTCTGAGCCATTTGCTCATGAGAAACTTTCTCCAGTCCTGGCTCTCTACAAGGCAAAAGACTTTGACACTGCCCTTGACATGGCAGACCAACTGGTAAAAGACGGCGGATACGGACACACAGCTTCTATCTATGTACATCCTTCACAGACAGAGAAACTGGACAAATTTGCAGACCGCATGAAGACCTGCCGTATCCTGGTAAATACACCTTCTTCTCACGGCGGTATCGGTGATCTTTACAACTTCAAGCTGGCTCCGTCACTGACTCTGGGCTGCGGTTCCTATGGCGGAAACTCTGTATCTGAAAACGTAGGAGTAAAGCATCTGCTCAATACAAAGACCGTTGCCGAAAGGAGAGAAAACATGCTGTGGTTCAGAACACCTGAGAAAGTTTATTTCAAGAAAGGCTGTCTGCCTGTAGCTTTAGATGAGCTTAAAACTGTATATGGCAAGAAAAAAGCATTCATTGTTACAGATACATTCTTATACCAGAGCGGTTACACAAAACCCATCACTGACAAGCTGGACGAAATGGGAATCCAGTATGACTGCTTCTTCGATGTAGCTCCGGATCCAACTCTTCAGTGTGCGCAGAAAGGTCTGGAACAGTTAAAAGACTTCGGTCCTGATACTATCATTGCTCTGGGCGGCGGTTCCGCAATGGACGCAGCCAAGATCATGTGGCTGATGTATGAACATCCGGAATGCAAATTTGAAGACCTGGCCATGGACTTCATGGATATCAGAAAGAGAGTCTATGTATTCCCGAAGATGGGCATTAAAGCAATGATGGTTGCCATTCCCACATCTTCCGGTACAGGTTCTGAGGTAACACCTTTCGCCATCATCACAGATGCAACCACCGGAACCAAATGGCCTATCGCAGACTATGAATTAATGCCGAACATGGCTATCGTTGACACAGACTTTATGATGACTCAGCCGAAAGGACTGACCAGTGCTTCCGGTATTGATGCTCTGACCCATGCATTAGAGGCATATGCTTCCATTATGGCTACAGACTTCACCGATGGTATGGCATTAAAGGCTGCCAAATTAATTTTTGACTACCTGCCATCTGCATACGAAAAAGGTGCAGCAGATCCTATCGCCAGAGAGAAAATGGCAAATGCTTCTACCCTTGCCGGCATGGCGTTCTCCAACGCTTTCCTGGGAATCTGCCACTCCATGGCTCACAAACTGGGTGCGTATCATCACCTGCCCCATGGTATTGCAAATGCCTTGCTCATCGAGCATGTAATGCGCTACAACGCAGATCCGGCTCCTACAAAGATGGGAACTTTTTCCCAGTATCCATATCCACATGCTAAGGAAAGATACTGTGAAATGGCACGTTTCGTAGGCATCCAGGGCAAAGATGATGATGAAGTATTTGAAAACTTCATCAAAGCCATCGCTGATCTGAAAGCAAAAGTAGGCATCAAGAGAACCATCAAAGAATATGGAATCACTGAAGAAGATTTCATGGCAACATTAGATGAGATGGTTGAGAACGCCTTCAACGACCAGTGTACTGGCGCTAACCCAAGATATCCGCTGATGAGCGAAATGAAAGAAATGTACTTAAAGGCTTATCATGAAGGGTGATAAATTCCGCCCTGCTTTATAAAAGTCCGGGGGCAAATGCCATTTTGCTCCCGGTGAATAAGAAAAAAATCCCTAAGCCGTACTGTTCGGAAACATATCGTCCGGCTTAGGGATTTTTCGCATATTGACTTTTCTCATGGAAGAGACTATACTTATCTCATTCTGATGTCACAAGGAGATTTTCATATGTATATTTTTATCTTTTCCAGACCCATTTGATGCCAGTTTTTCCGGAAGCTTATCAAATTGCGGATAATTGCCGCAAGCTTTGACAGGCTCTTGTTTGACTGACCTCAAATTGTATATGGAAAGGATAATAGAATATCATGAAAAGAAATCTCTGTCTTTTATACGGGATTGCTTTCTTACAGGGAATGGTATTTTACAGTCCTGCTTCGGTTCTCTACCGCCAGGAAGCGGGACTCACTATATTCCAAATTTCTGTTATCGAAAGCATATCCCTTTTCTTATGTCTTGTTCTGGAAATTCCCTGGGGAATCCTGGCAGATAAGATCGGCTACAGATCCACTATGATTCTATGCTGTTTTTTTTACTTTATTTCCAAGCTTATTTTCTGGAAAGCCTGGAGTTTTGCAGATTTTCTCCTGGAGCGTATTTTTTTGAGCATTGCTGTTTCCGGGTTATCGGGAGTAGATATCGCCCTTCTGTATTTATGTACCCCTAAGGGAAAGTCTCAAAAAGCCTTTGGTATTTACGAGGGCATGGGAACCGGTGGGCTTCTGACAGCCTCTGTCTGCTTTTCCTTCTTTTTGGAGGGCCAATGGCGCAGAGCAGCTCTCTTGACCGCTGCCGCCTATGGACTTACCCTTGTCCTTGCCCTGTTTCTTAAAAAGCCAGATCCTCAAAGAACAAAAAGTCCTTCAAAACCAGCCAGGAAAACTCCCCTTAAGCTTTCCCTGAAGGCTATACGTGCAGTCAGCCCATCCTTCCTGCTGTTTCTCTCCGGCGCAGGCCTTTTGGCAGAAACCCGGCAGTATATCACAGTATTTTTAAATCAGCCCCAATACATTGCCTGCGGTCTGTCTGCCGGTTCCATTGCTCTGCTATATATTCTGACCCAGATTGCAGGCATGACAAGTCCCTGGTCTGACTTTCTCACAAAAAAACTGGGGATTCCCTTATTTTCTGCCTGCTGTTTTTTGTGTCCGGCACTCCTGTGCTTTGCCCTGGCCTTTACTCACAGTCCTCTGTGTTCTGCTGTATGTATTCTGGGGATCCAGGGCTTTATCTCACTTTTTCAGCCTCTCCAGTCGGAGCTGCAGAACCGGGAGATTTCCACCTCTCACCGAGCTGCCGCTTTAAGTCTCCAGGCAATGTTTCTGGAACTGACCAGTGCTGTATTGGAACCGGTATTCGGTTCTCTGGCTCAGAAAAGTCTTGCTCTTGCTTTCGAGTCAGGGGGCTTTTTCTGCATAGCAGGTTTCCTTCTATTCCTGCTCTGGCACAGATTTTTCTTCAGAAAGCATACAGGTCAACGTCTCTAAAGCAAAGACGGTCTTGCCTGCAAGCAGGCCCACCGTCCTTGTTTTGAAACTGGGCTTTCATAGCAAAACACAGATGGCAGTTTATTCTACCATCTGTGTTCCATCGCCTAAAAATTCATATACTTGTCCGTCTTCCAAAGTAATGCCTTTGGCCTGGGCCAGTTCCTGAACTGTTACCAGTTTATATCCTTCTTCTATCAGATCCGGTATCAGCCTGATGGCTGCGTCTACAGACCACTCATGGATATCATGCATAAGGACTATGGAGCCATCCTCCACATTATCCATCACACACTGATACGTCTGATCCTCGCTTTTGGTCTTCCAATCTTTTGTGTCAATGCTCCATTTTACAATAGGCATTCCTGCCAGCTTCTGGACCGTATCATTATAGCTTCCGCCTGGGGGTCTGAGGGTGTCAGGAAGAACACCTGCAGCATCCTGGATCAAACTGCTGGTCTTTTCAATTTCTTCTGTGATCTGGCTCTGTGTAAGTTTTGCAAGATCTTTATGATCGTATGTATGGTTGGACAACTCCATTCCCAGATCATGCATGCGCTTGACAATATCCGGATACCGCTCTACATTCTGCCCCAGCATATAGAAGGTAGCTTTCGCTCCATTCTCCTCCAGGCAGTCCAACAGCTTATCCGTGTACTGTCCTGGACCGTCATCAAAGGTCAATGCTACCAGGGGAGGTTCTTTTGTGCTGTCATAAACACCATTTTCATCAAAATAGCAATCTTTACCGTCAATTTCTTCCCAACCAGTGATCACATACCCATTCTCATCAAAATAATACTCTGCCCCATCAATTTCCTGCCAGCCATTCTGGTAAATAGTCCCGTCCTGGTTACGGTACCATTTTCCCTGTCCGTCTGTCTGCCATCCTGCCACAGAGGTACTTGAGGCCATCTTTTCTATATCAGCCCCTGACATAACCGGTTGTTTCTGGGCCTGGATTTCTCCCTCCTGGGTGGTCTCCTGGACTTCCTCCTGAAATCTGCTGGTCTGTATCCTATCTACCAACATAGAAGCCCCGGTTCCCGCCAATACCAGGGCCAGGATGATCAGGGCCGCAAATGGCAGCCGTCGGATCATTTTTCTTCTCTTCATCTGCCGTTGTTTTTCTGCTTTCCTTCTCTCCAGCATCCGAAGAAGTCTCTCTTCATATTCCTCATCCGTATGTATTTCCGGAAGTCTTTCTTCCCTTTGTTCTTTTTTTCTTCCAGTCTCTGTATTTCTGCTCATATATATCATATATATCCTCTATACTCTCTAAATCCCCGGTTCTGCGGGGCAAACAACTACTCTTCTATCCTTCCCATTATAACCAATCGGTTCCGCTTTGTATAGAGAATTTCTGAGGTTTTTCTACATTTTTTCTGTCTGTCACGCAGAGACAGAACAGCCTTGAAGAATCTCCCTTCTCTGGGGATCTACAAGATCCCCAGATGTTCCAGAAGGATCCTTACTCCAAGAAATACCAGGATAATACCTCCCACCAGTTCTGCTCTGGACTTATATCTGGCGCCAAAAATATTTCCTACCTTTACGCCAATGGCAGACATAACAAAAGTGATCACACCGATCAGTCCTGCTGCCAGTACGATATTCACCTGCAGAAAAGCAAAAGTAACGCCTACTGCCAATGCGTCAATGCTTGTAGCTACGGCCAGGGGAAACATAGCCTTTACCCCCATGCTCCCCTCTGGACAGACTTCTTCTTTATCCAGAGATTCCCGGATCATATTCACACCGATAAATCCCAGAAGTATAAAAGCGATCCAGTGGTCTACTGCCGTGATCCTGTCCCGGAACTGGCTTCCCAGAAAATATCCTATGGTAGGCATCAAAGCCTGAAATCCTCCGAACCAGAGTCCGGCGATCACCATGTGCTTTACCGACAGTTTTTCCTGGGCCAGACCTTTGCAGATAGAAACCGCAAAAGCATCCATGGCCAGCCCCACTGCCAGGGAAAATAAAGTAATAATATCCATTTCTTATCTCCTCTCTTTCTCCTTCCTGTATCTGCCTGCCATACATGGAACCGGAACCCCCATGTTTCTTTGCCGGGCAAAGCCTGTCGCTGTCCGTTGCCAGTCGGATGCCCGCTCGTGCAAGCAGGTTGGTCGCCCGACCAGCTTATCCAATCGTTTCGGCTCCGCCTCACGATTACTGCGATAACCGCACAGCTCGCTGCTTCGCTGCTCGCTGTCCGTTGCTCGTCGGATGCCCGCTCGTGCAAGCACGGCGGTCGCCCGACCAGCTTATCGCACAAAAAAATAGAAGGCACGGCAGGGCCTTCTAATATTCTATGATACCGAGACTCTGCCTATGGCAATACAGGTATATGAGTCTCGCAATTTAAGACAAGCCAGGCGGATCGCCAGTGTGTTGACTTGCCACGTATCAGTATGATACGCTTCCTACTCCCTCACAGGATTATAATTTCGTTTAAAATATCACATTCTTTTTTAAAAGTCAAGAAATACAGGTATAAAATCATTTTTTTCTATTTACCCTGATTTCTCTGTTTTTTATAATAAAGATACTAAATTTACAGGAGGACCTATATGTTAAAACAAACTTTTCACAATCCATTGCTTTCCGGTTTTTATCCGGACCCTTCCATCTGCAGAGTGGGGGCGGATTATTACATGGTCACCTCTTCCTTTGTCTATTATCCCGGCCTTCCCATCTTCCACAGCCGGGATCTGGTACACTGGGAGCAGATCGGCCATGGGATCCACCGGCCCGCACAGCTGGATTATAAAAACTGTGAAACTTCTGAAGGGCTCTGGGCTCCCAGCATCCGCTATCATCAGGGAACCTTTTACATCATCAACACCTTTGTGTCCGAGGGTCGGGAAGCCCAGCGGGACAATTATGTAATCACTGCCAAAGACCCGTCCGGTCCGTGGAGCGACCCCGTTATAGTGGAAGGCGCCGACGGCATTGACTCCAGTCTTTTCTTTGATGATGACGGCTCCCTGTGGTACGTAGGAAACTTTATCAGCCAAGAATGTTTGTACGAAGGCCATCACGGTATTTATCTGAACGAACTGGATCCTGAGACCTTCCAGTTCAAAGGGCCCAGATATATTATCTGGGATGGTAAGAAAACCCGTTCCAAATGGATCGAAGCCCCTCACATCTACAAGAAAGACGGTTGGTACTATCTCCTAGTGGCAGAGGGGGGAACCTTTATCAACCACAGCGTTCAAATGGCACGGTGCAGGACGATCAACGGTGATTATGAAATCTGCCCCAGAAATCCTATTCTCACTCACCGGCATATGCCTGTGCTGAATCCTATTTCGGTTACCGGCCATGCAGATATTGTAGAAACTCAGAACGGAGAATGGTGGATGGTCCTGCTGGCCGTACGGCCTTATGAAGGAGGACATTACAATCTGGGCCGGGAGACCTTCATGGTCCCCTTTGTGTGGGCGGAAGACGGCTGGCCTATGATCGACAATGAAAACGGCCTGGTAAATGAAGAGGAACGGCTTCCCCATCTCCCCAGGACTCTCTATCCTCCTATGCCCCAGTGGGATAATTTCGAATGTTCCGCCCTTCAGATGCAGTGGAATACCATCCATCCCCCCTTGGAGCCCTTCTACAGCCTGACTGACCGTCCCGGCTATCTCCGGCTTCAGCTCCGCCCGGAAGTTATGGAAGAAATCTGCACCCCTTCCTTTGTAGGACGAAGACAACGGCATAAAAACTTTCTGGCTAAGACAGCCATGGAGTTCACCCCGGCCGCAGATCAGGAAGAGGCAGGCATCGCTCTGGTACAGGACGACCGTTTCCATTATCTGATGACTCTGGGACAGAAAGAAGGCCGGCCGACCCTTCGTTTCTGGAAAACAGAAAACGGAAAGAAATCCCTTCTGACTGAAAAGGAAATCTCTCCGTCAAAGCGTCTGTATCTCAGTGTATACGGTCATACCACCGGATATTCTTTCTACTATGGATTTGATGACCAGGAAATGCTTCCCCTGATAGAAAATGTGGAAGCTTCCCGCTTAAGTTCCGTGGTCAATAATGGATTTACCGGCGTATATCTGGGTATGTACGCCACTTCCAACCATACGGCCAGCAGAAATTGCGCAGATTTTGACTGGTTCTGCTATCAGGGCGAATTATAATATCTATGTATTTTTCCGTTTCTTCATGGCTCGCAGGCCCATACATCCGCAGAGCAGCGCTGCGGCTCCCAGCACCAGCAGAATGATCATAATGACATTCCAGGCATTATACGGAAGCTCCCATTTTGTAAAGTCAAAGGGAATGATCAGGGAGTAGGGTTTATCGGGTTGGCCATATACCGGAATCATAATCTGGTCAAAACCGGCAGGCGCCAGCCATATCCACAGTCCCATCCAGGCAAAAGCTGCCGATGCCCTCAGCCAGCGGTTTACCGGAAGATAGCGCAGCGCCGCCATAACGCCCCAGGGAAGGGCCAGGAAAAGCAGGGCATTGGGGAGGCTTAAAGTCCAAAAGCTTCTGAGATTTCCGTCCTGGAGGGCTGTCACAGGTCGAAGCCCCCTGCGGCAGTCGCCAAATGGACATGCAAGCATGTCCGCTTGGCTCGTTGCTCGCAGGAATAAAAGGAACAGAAGAAATACCGTCTCTGCTGATAAATATAGAAGAGATTTATGCCGGTACAGAGGCAGATCCCGGAGGGTCTGCCTCAATATAATAGGCAAAAATATCAGGCCCAGTCCCAGAAGAATGCCCAGCGCTGCAGTAAAGAACCAGCTTCCCTGGTCGTTAAGATCACAGACCAGCAGCAAAAAGAGCAGTAAGCCGGTTTCTATCAGCAAATACATGGATATCTTCCTTTCTCCCATCCACTGGGACAGCGGAAGCTGGTATAAGAGCACCGGCATGATAAAGAGACTCAGACCAAAGATCACACTTATAGCTGCTACGGGAAACCAGGTTTCTCCCGCTGACAGGCAGGAAGCCAGGAGCAGAAGTATGAGCAGTCCCGTCACAGTCAGAAGATAAACCGAAGTCTTTCTGTTCGCCATAGCCGGAGGCAGCGGAAGAAACGGAAGCGCCAAATGTCTTTTTATTTTCCATATGCTTCATCTCCTCTCAGTCTGTTACAGCCAAAAACCGATGGGAGTCTCTGTTCCGGTCTTCGCTGTTTTCAATTAAAAGGATAGAAACCAGAGGATAAAAAGTCAATGATTTAGAGCAAAATCGGGACTCGACTGTTAGGAAAGTCCCTGTATTTAAGGGCTTTTTGCGCAAAAAGAAGGAACTGCTGCATTAAGCTGAGATCGGGAATATTTGTCCATTTTATTCCTGACATATGTCTAATACAACAGTTCCATTTTGTCTATTGTCATTTTAGGTATTTCCTTTTGTCTGCTAAAATGCTTTCTTTATAGAGCTTGCAAGATTGTCCACATCTTCCGCATTTACCAGGAAATAACTGTTTCCGTTTACTTCCAGAAGATCATAGGTCTCATCATAAGAATAATAGGCCACCTGGATTTCCGGATATTCTTCGCTGTTTCTGTGGAAGGTAATTTCCAGTTCCGGATCTCCCTGAGTGGTAATCTTCTCTTTCTCAGCCTCTCCTTCCAGCATAATGCCGCAGATTTCCTGATAAAGAGTAGTGAAGTCTGTCTTCTCTACATTCTTATTGCCAAATTGGTATTCACCGTTTACAGAGTCTACATTCATTTCATAAGATTTCCTGCCCGCCTGGATCTCCAGACTTTCCACTGTGTCAATATTAACCAATACCGGTATCTTCAGAATATAAGAATAAGGATCCAATCCAAAAATAGAATCTATCGTGCTGGCTGAAAGCTTATATATCTGATCTTCAAATCCCTGAACTGCAGCAAATCGATTTCCTGCACCATCTTCATTGCCCAGGATGATAGTTGCCGTCTTATCTGCATAGTCTGTCTGTTTCGCCTCAGTATCGTCCAATGTATTTACAAAATCCAGAGTAATACTGGTCTGAGAATCTGCAATCCCGGTGTCCATTTCCGCATCTACTGCTACCGGTGCCTGAAAATCCAGTCCACACAGCACGTCAAAAAGATCATACATGGTTTCTGTGTTTACCGTGACTGTCTCATCATAGGGATTAAGAATCTCCCAATAGTCAAAATCCATTTTATATCCTGCAGGCTCATTGGAAAGGTTAAAGATTTCCTGTCCGTCTTCCACCAGGACAACTTTTCTGATACCATCTGCTACAAACTGCGGGTGCTCTGCCTGGGTGGTTTCCGGTTTTTCCGTCTGAACCTGGCTGCTCCCTTCTGCTTCATCCACAGTTTCCTGACTCTCTCCGGAAGTGCCTTCTGTCTTCTCTGTGGTCTCTTCTGTATCTGTATTTCCGCATCCGTACAGTCCTCCTGCCCCAAGGGAAACGCTTAATCCAAGGATCATGATTTTCTTTTTCCAGTTCTGCATAGCTCTTCCGTCCTTTCTCTTTCCTCAATCCATAATCCCTTCCTGTTCCTTTCAGAAACTGGTCGGTCTCCCAGACTTTCCATAGAAAAAGGGACAGGATAGGATATGCCTATTCTGTCCCTAATGTTAACATGGGCATTATGTCTTTTCTATAGAGAAATCTGTCTTCTTTCTTTATCCAAGTGTCACATTTATTTCTGCCGGTTTCTTTCCTGTAAGGGCCCGGCTCCTGTCATCAGGCTGTGAAATACCGGCAAATATCTTAAAGTTTCTGCTGTCAATATGCCGCTCTCCGGCTTCATCTACCACTGTCATGGCTCTGTTTGCCACAGTAAAGGAGAGAGTTTTCTTTTCTCCCGGTTCCAGGAAAACTCTTTTGAATCCGCATAAGCTGTGATTGCGTACTGCCAAAGGAGATTCCAGATCCTTAATATAAAGCTGCATCACCTCTTCTGTAGCCCTGTTTCCTTTATTCTCTACTGTAACTTCCACTTCAATGTCAGAGTCTGCAGTTACCTGATTCATCAGTTTTCCGTCGATGACTTCCACGTCTCCATAAGTCAGTCCATAGCCAAATGGATACAGCGGCTCTTTCTCGATATAGCGGTAAGTCCGTCCTTTCATGGTATAGTCTGTAAATTCCGGCATGCCTTCCAGATCTTTATAAAAAGTAACCGGCAGTTTTCCTGAAGGAGATACATTTCCGAAAAGCAGATCTGCAACAGCTTTTCCACCTCTGGCTCCTGGATACCATGCAAGAAGAATACCGTTGCAATTTTCCTGGGCATAGTTTAAATCAATAGCGCTTCCAGCCATGAGAATAACAATAGTAGGTTTCCCCACTGCTGCCACTTTTTCAATCAGTTCCTCCTGGACTTTTGGCAGATGAAGATCTTTCTTATCTCCTGAAGCATCGCTGTTTCCTGTATCTCCCTCTTCGCCTTCCAGAGTCTCATCCAGACCTACACAGATTACCACAACATCACTGTGCTCGGCAGTAATCACCGCTTCCGAAATACGATCCTGTTCCCAGGCCAAATTTTCTACCCGATCTTTATACAGATGGCAGCCCTGGGAATATAAAACTCTCACATCTTCTCCCGCTTCATCCTGGATTCCCTCCAGCACCGTAATATATCTGGAAGAAGTTCCGTGATAATTTCCGATCAGTGCAGCACGGCTGTCTGCATTGGGACCTACTACGCCAATGGTTCTGATCTTCGACTTATCCAGCGGCAGCACACCATCGTTTTTCAGAAGAACACAGCCTTTTCTTGCTACGTTCAGGGCTTCTTCCACATGTTCTTTACATTCTACCTTTTCATAAGGGATCTTATCATACTCGCTTCCATCAAAAAGTCCCAGGAGATATCTTGCCGTAAGGGCACGCTCTGCAGATTTTGTGATATCTTCCTCTGTGATCAGTCCGTCTTCCACAGCTCCCAGCAGATGAAGATAGGTATTGCCGCAATTGACGTCACATCCCCTCTTTAATGCAAGGGCAGCGGATTCTCTGGCATTTTTGGTGATCTTATGATTTTCGTGGAAATCCTTGATAGCCCAGCAGTCAGACACAAAATGACCGTCAAATTTCCATTTACCTCTTAACACTTCTTCCATCAGGTAATGATGACCGCAGCAAGGTTCTCCGTTTGTCCTGTTATAAGCTCCCATAACGGATTCCACATCCGCCTCTGTTACCAAAGCTTCAAAAGCTGGCAGATATGTCTCCCACATATCTTTCATCGTAGCTTTTGCGTCAAACTCATGGCGGATTGCCTCCGGACCGCTGTGTACTGCAAAATGTTTGGCACAGGCAGCTGCCTTCATAACAGGGCCCTCTCCCTGAAGGCCTTCTACGAATTTCACGCCCAGGCGGGAAGTCAGATAAGGATCTTCCCCGTAAGTCTCATGACCTCTTCCCCAGCGGGGATCCCGGAAAATATTCACGTTGGGAGACCAGAAGGTCAGTCCTTTGTAGATATCTCTGTCCCCATGCTTGGAATATTCATTGTATTTTGCTCTGCCTTCTGTGGCGATAATATCCCCTACTTTCTTCATCTCTTCCTCGTCAAAAGCTGCGGCCATACCGATCGCCTGAGGAAACATGGTGGCTACTCCTGCCCTTGCCACTCCATGAAGGGCTTCATTCCAATAGTTATATGTAGGTACTCCCAATCTTTCCACAGGAGATGCATCGTATTTCAGCTGAGAGGCTTTTTCCATAAGAGTCATCTTGCTTACCAGTTCTTTTGCCTTTTTTCTGGCCTCTGCTCTTTCCTTTTTAAAATTCTTCATACTTTATCCTCCGATTTCGTTGGTATGTGTTCATTTTACACTGAGCCCGTCTATTTTTTCTATAGCCTTTATGCTAAAATCTGCCCATTTATTGCTTTATGCCTCTGTTCCGTGTTTCTGCATTTCTTCCCGGTATTTCGTGGGGGATTTTCCTGTGTGTTTCTTAAATGCCAAAGAAAAATAATTCGTATCCCGGTATCCCACCATCATAGCGATCTTGCCGGTTTTCAAGCTGGTGGTCTCCAGAAGGGATTTTGCCTTCTCGATACGCTTACGCACAATATATTCGTTGCATCCCTCTTTTGTTACCCGCTTAAACAGCCTGGAAAAATAATTGGGGGTAATATACAGTGAAGCAGCAATATTGGACACCGTAAGATCTTCTGTGAGATGTTCCGAAATATAATATTTCGCTTTGTCTACAATCTCATGGACACTTTCCTCTTCCTTTCCAAGCATCTGGTTCAGAAACATTTCTGTAACCTCGCAGGCCTCTTCCCGGTTAGCAGACAGCAGACTTTTTGATAATGCATCCAGACGCCCCGGCTCTGTCTCTTTTGACTCACCCATATAGGCAAAGTAGGTAGCGGAAGCTATCTCAAAGCATAGTCTGCGCACAGTCTGCTGAGACAGATTATACGACTCGGTAGCTTTTGTAAATGTACGGAAAGCTTTCATGACATACTCGGTATTTCCGGTGTTGGAACACATAATCCCTTTTAATTCACTGAAAATATCCCGGAAAATATTAGTCTTGTTCTGATCCCCAAAGGTCTGGATAACATCCTGTATACTTTCTTTTTCTGTATTCAGCAGATACTTTGCATCATTATAGGAAATATACAGATTGGGAAATCCCGACACAGCGCTTCCTACCACGATCTTCGGTTTTGTATCAAATTCATCCTTAAGAATCCCTGAAAGCTCCTCAATATGTTCCAGGACAGAGCTTTCTTCCTCTGCAAAATAAACAATGCCCAGGATCCCGTCCTCTTCAGAAAAGGTAATGCCATCTCCCTGGGCATCTACCACACTCATACAGATGTTTTTTACCGACAGTTCATGAAAATCCTGTTCCGCTTCCTGGCCGGAATAGTTCTGGACAGGTATGATCAGCACGATCTGAAGCCCCTGATTCATCTGAAATCCATAATACTGTTCCAAAGTTTCCATAAGCTGGCTGCTTTCCTTAGGATGGTTAATGAGGCCCCGAATACATTTTTCCAATTCCATCTGCTCCGCTGTTCCCTGGGTCCTCCGCCGCAGACGAAAGCTTCTCCTTTCCTCTTCAATTTCATCTAAATAAGCCACCTGTTCTCTGAGGACTCTGGAAAGATTCTCCTCCTCAATCGGTTTCAGAAAAAAGTCCTGAACCTGAAGACGTAGACTCTGTCTGGCATATTCAAAATTGTCATATCCGGTAAGAACAATCACTCTCAATTCCGGAATGATATCCCTGGCTTTCTCGATCAGTTCCAGTCCGGTCATTCCGTTCATTTGGATATCGGTAATCATGATCTGGGGCCTGTTCGTATCCAGCACCTCCAGAGCCTCCGCTGCGGATGCCGCCGTATATACCTCGCCGATTCCCAGTTCTTCCCAGGGGATCACTTTTTTCATCCCCATACGTATCATCTTTTCATCGTCTACAATCAAAGCTTTATACATTTATCATATCCCCTTTTAAAATTCCATCGTCAACTTCTGTCGTATAGGGAAGCTGTATTTCCACAGTCACTCCTCCGAATTCGTTTCTGAGATAATACAAACCGTAATCATTTCCATAGAGAAGTTCGATCCTCTTATTTACATTTCTTACTCCATAGCCAAAGGATTCGTCATATTCCGAAAGCTGCAGGTTCATAGCATCGATCTGGGCCTGGGTCATTCCGCTTCCGGTATCTGCCAAAGTGATCAGCACATGATCCCCTTCTCTTACTGCTTTCAGGAACACACTGCCTTTTTTACCTTCTTTTACTTTTATTCCATGGTAAATAGAATTTTCCACCAAAGGCTGGAGTGTCAGTTTGGGGATCATAGTTTCTTTGCAGCTTTCTTCGATCTGGATCTCGCTTCCGATGATATTGTCATACCGCATGTTCTGGATGATCAAATAATTTTTCATGTGTTCAATCTCCAGTTCCAGCGGGATCACATCATGACCTTTGCTCAGGCAGATCCTATAGTATTTTGCCAAAGCCATAACTAAGGTAGAAATCTCCTTGTTTCCATCCGCCATAGCCTGCCAGTGGATACATTCCAGGGTATTGTAAAGAAAATGAGGCTGGATCTGGGACTGAAGAGAATTAAACCGGATCTGCTCGATCTGATGCTGTTCCATCTTCACCTGTTCCATGAGAACCAGGATTTCTTCCATCATAGAGTTAAAACCGGTAGCCAGCTTCTGGAAATCTTCCCCCATACTTTCTACATTCAGCCGGGTATCCAAAGACCCTGCCGCTACCTGATCCATTTTCTGAACAGTTTGATCCAGAGGCCGGTATACCCGTCGTATAATGATCTTTACCACAAAGAAACTGAAAACAACCATGATAAAAAGAATCGCCGTCATGATGATAATCGTCTGGATGCTTGGCGCATACAGCTCTATACTGGCTATACTGCTCACAATATAATAATCCCAACCTGATACTTTCTGATAAATATAGAGTCTCCCGTCCCAGGTAAATTCCCCTTCTCCTCCTTTCAGCAGATTTTCATAGGATACGGTTTCTTCTATATTATCCTTATCATAATCTGCTACAATAGTTCCATCTGTCTGTATAACAGATGTCTGGCTTCCGGTCGCCGGCTTGTTTTCCAGAATCTGTTCCAAAAGCGGATTCGTAAAATTCAAACACAAAAGTCCTCTCTCCATGGTGATCACATTTAAATCATAAATCGGGAAATAGACGCTGAGTGTATAACGATTGCCTTTGTAATATCTGTTGGAAAATCCTATTCGTATAGTGCTGTCCTGTACAGTCCGGCATTGATGATAGTCCTTGGCGTAAACCTGTTGAAAATCGCTGGAAGCAATAGCTTCTGTTCCTTTATAAAGATAATCGTCCATCTGGTAGCTGACAATGCCTATGAAATTCAGATCCGGATACATATTCTGACAGCTGGTCATAGTATTTACTGCATTATTGGCATATTCCGTGTAAGAAGCATCTCTTTTGCTGGTGCAGTGAAGATAGTCCTGCACAGTGTCATCCATCACAATCGCTATAGCCAGGGCCTTATACTGTTCCAGAGACGTCACATAATTTTCCGCCATTGTATCATTATTGGTCTGCAGCAGTTCTATAGACTTTTCTTTCATAGAAGTCACTGAAGAAATCGTGGATACCGCTAAAATGATCAAAGTCATCACGATAATAGCAGTCGTAACCAAGACCTGCATTTTCTTATCCAATTTCCAATGATTGATTCGTTCCATCCACTTTTTCATTTTTGCCTCCTAATGTCTCTGCTTGTAGTCTTTAAAGCAACAGTATATCTTTATTTTTAACCTGCGTCTACAGGTTTCCTTTGGTATCCACATTTAAAAAAGGGCGTATGAAAACGCCCCTTTTCTCTCTGTCTCAGCCTTTTACCGCTCCGGCTGTCATACCTTTTACCAGCTTGTCCTGGAAAATAATAAACATCACAATCATCGGCAGCAGTGTCAAGGTCAGGACTGCCATGATCATAGGAGTATTCATAGAGTACTGACCCTGGAACTCCCAGATAGCCAACGGCAGTGTCCGGTTCTCAGAAGACTGTGTTAATGTATATGCAAAGGAGAACTCATTCCACATATTTACACCATTGTAGATAGCCAGTGTAGCAAGTCCCGGTTTAGAAAGAGGAAGGATCATAGAAAAGAACATCTTAATCTTTCCGCAGCCATCGATCTCCGCCGACTCTTCAATCTCTCTCGGAATCTCCTGCATAAAACTGGTAAGGATAAATACAGAAATCGGAACTGCAAATGCCACATATGGTCCGATCAATGCCCATATACTGTCATAAAGCCCTGTGGACTGGGACATTTTAAATACAGGGATCAGAGTAATATGTACCGGTATTGACATACAAGCTACGATTCCTGCATAAATAGGACCTGCCAGCTTAAACTTAAATCTTGCCAGAGGATAAGAGGCACAGGAAGCAATAAACAGCAGCAGGATCAGGGAAATAGCAAGCACGATCACACTGTTCAGAAAATATCTTCCAAATCCTCCCGTAAGTACTTCCTGGTAATTAGCAAAGTTAAAGCTTTCCGGCAGTTCAAAAACACCTGCTGTCAGCATTTCGAACTTCTCTTTAAAAGAGTTCAATACCATGAATATAAAGGGGAGGAATGAGATAATCAGATAAAAAATTGCAAGAGCAAAGGCGATCACCCAGCATACTATACTTTTCATTCTACTTTTCTTATAAGCATCCATCTGTCTTTACGCCTCCTTCTTTCCATTTATCAATTTCATTGTAATAAGGGCAATCAAGGAAATCAGGATAAACATTCCTCCTGCTACCGCTGAACCATAACCCATGTTAAAGTTGCTAAATGATTCCTTATACATATAAGTTGCCATCAATTCTGTGGAAGTACCCGGGCCGCCGCCTGTCATTACATAGATCAGATCGAAATACTTCAGAGATCCTACCATTGACAAAATTGCGGCGCTTTTCATAGAAGGTACTAACAAAGGAAGTGCAATCTTCCAGAAATACTGCCCTCTGGTAGCACCGTCAATTCTGGCCGCTTCGAATACGTCATAAGGAATATTGGTAAACGCCGCCATAAAATACACCATATAAAATGGAGTAAACTGCCAGCAGATTACTGCTATGACTGTAAGCAAAGCGGTCTTTGGATTTCCAAGAAGATCAATATTTCCGCCGCCAAACCAGCCGGAAATAGTACTTACGATACCTCCATTTGTAGCCAAGGCATAGGTAAACAGGAAACCGATAGCTACCGATGACATCAGCAGAGGAATAAACCAGATAACCTTAAATACTGTCAGCTTTTTCCCTCCAAAGTCCAAGAAAGTTGCCAGAGCAAGTCCTAAAGGAATCTGGATTACGATCGAGAGTACCATAATGATCAGATTGTTTTTAAAGGCAATCCAAAAGCTTCTGTCCTGCAGCAGGGTAATCCAGTTCTGGATACCGATAAAGGTTCTGTCGGCTGAAATTCCGTTCCACTGATAAGTACTGGTGATAAATGTATCTACAATTGGATAAAAGATGTAGATAATCATCAGAATGGTTACCGGAGCCAGAAAAAGCGCAGCCACTTTTCTCGTATTTCTCTGCCTGATTGCTAACAGAGAAGTACTTTTTTCTTTCATAATAAAATCCCTCCTTCTTGTTACTTTAAGAACTTTTTTGATAGTATCAATACTATCAAAAAGAGCAAAAAAACTACATAGAACAATCTTTCTATATTCTATAATTTTCTATCCATAATGTCTCTTTTTTATAGTATTATTTATATATTTTGTCCAAAAAGAAAGGCTCTGTTTCCAGAGCCTTTCCGATTTTTCCGTCAAGTTGCTTATTCGGCTTTCTGTGCATTATATTCTTCCATAGCCTGCTGCATAGATTCCTGAGCTTCCTGAGGTGTCATAGTAAGACCAAATACCTCCTGAAGTCCATCAAGATGAGCATTGGAAACTGCAGGCGGCAGATACTGATCATACCACAGCTGAATCTCAGATGCATTGTTGGCAGCTTCTACTACTTCGATTGTGATCGGGTCTGTCAGCTTTTCTTCGATTCCGTTAACTGGAGGTATCTTTCCGTTTTCTACTCCAAGATCAATAACTTCATCAGAAAGATGTGCTTCTGCACACTCAAAAGCAGCTGCCAGTTTTTCGCCTTCACAGTTGAATACGATAAACTGGTCGCCTACGGTGCCGATCATGATAGACGGATCCGCATCAGAGCCTTCAATAGCCGGGAATGGGAACCAGCCGATCTTCTGATAAAATTCTTCACTGTCTGTTGCAAAGGTACCTGTATACCAGGAACCGCAAAGAAGCATACCTGCTGTTTCCTGATACATTAACTGTTTAGCCTGGCCATCATCTTCACTCAGAGAATTTACACCGTCTGGGAAGTATCCTGCATTTACCCACTCCTGAATCTTCTCACCTGCCTGGATGAAGCAATCATCTGTAAAACTTCCTGTACCTGCAACTGCGTTCTGGAACGGCTCTAATCCGCCATATCTTGCTGCCAGATTCATAAAATACATAGAACCTGTCCACTTAGAGCTGTTTGCCAGTGCGAATGGTGTAATTCCATTTTCCTTCAAGGTTGCACAGATATTTTCCAGCTCTGCTAATGTAGTAGGCTCTTCCAGTCCATATTTGTCGAACATTTCTTTATTATAGAAAATACCGGACATAGACACATTCTGATAAGGCACTGCATAAATATGATCATTATAGGTAGCCTGACCGATAGCAGATTCCATCAGCTTATCTTTGATTTCTGAATTATTGAACAGATCATCGATTGGCTGGCCGAATCCAGAATCAATGTACTCATACATAGGGCCGCCGGACCAGCAAGAATACATATCCGGACACTCTCCTGAACTCATGGCAACCACCAGTTTTTCTTTATAAGAGTCATTCTGGGTTGGAACAGATGTTACAGTATAGCCGGATTCTGTTTCAGAATTAAACTTCTCTACCGCTGCTGTAACAATATCTTTATCAGGGCTCTCTGTACCGATATTCCAATACACGATCTCCTTGTCTCCGCCTGAGCCAGATCCACCTGAACCAGAACCTCCGTCACTACTTCCACCTGAGCCGCCGCAGGCTGCCATAGATGCTGCCATCAAAACTGCCATGGAAAGTGCTGCCAGCCTTTTCATTCTTTTTTTCATACTCTTTCCTCCTTTTCCTTCTGCCTTTCAGCATGTTTAATAGATTCAGTGGTATTATCATAGCATTTCATGTGTATAATGCCCATAAAATAAAGTGTCCTTCTTCTATAATTTTCTTACTTTTACAGAACAGATTTTTATAGTTTTCCTGTTTTTCACCTTTTTCTTCCCCTTTTCGGATTGATTTTTCCCCCTGATACTGCTATTCTTTCCTTATCAACATAATCTGGAGTCCGACTTATGAAAAAAATCTTTTCCGGTTTTCGTGAAAATATAACCTACCCGGATTCTTCCAATTTCCGGCTGCTCATACAGAAAAATTCTTATCACATTGATCCACACTGGCATCCCTGCGTAGAGATCATAATGCCTCTCTCCCGGGATTATCAGGTAAAGATCGAAGAGGAAACCTATCATCTGGACAAGGGAGATATTATGTTTCTCCATTCCGGCACCATCCACGCTCTTACCGGACCTTCCAGAGGAGTCCGTCTGATCTTTCAGTTCGATGTGGAAATCCTGTATTCTCTGAGGGAATTTCAGTCCCTGCTATTCTCTTTTCCCTCTTTTTTTATCCTTCGACGGAGTCTGAAAGATCCTACTTATACTGCTGCGGAAAGTCTCCTGCTCTCGGCCATTTGGGAATCCAGACACAAAAGGCTGCTCTGGGAAGCCAGTCTCTATGCCCTGGTCCTGGAACTTTACACCCTGCTTTTTCGCTCTTCTGCTCTGCAGATGCAGGTATTTCCCGGAAAAGAAGGGAGGCAGATATCCGGCCATCAGGAAAATCATCCCTATCAGGAAAAATTTCTGGCCGTATGCCAGTATCTGAACCAGAATCTCTCCAGCGGGATCACTTTGGAAATGGCAGCCTCTTATGCGGGTTTTTCCAAATTTCATTTTTCCAGGCTTTTTAAAGATTTTGTGGGAGTGTCTTTTTCCCAGTATGTCACCATGCAGCGGGTCCACAAAGCAAAACTGCTGCTGTTGACTACCCAGGCCTCCATTACAGACATTGCAATGGAAGCCGGTTTCAACAGCAGCAGTACCTTTAACCGGGTATTTTATCAGTCTGAAAAAATGTCGCCGACGGATTTTCGTCAAAGCCAGGCCAAATTGAAAAACTGACATCTCTATCAGACAGGCGCCTGGAGCCGGGGCTTTCCACCCGGTTCCAGGCGCCTGTAAAAAAATTATAATCATCTGTCCCACTTATCGCACATGGCATTAATCTGATCTGCAAACCTGGCCAGGTCTTTGTTGGCTCCACCTTCGTTATGACGGATAACTGTCATTAATCTCTGTCCGGCTGCAAGTAATCTTGCATATACACCGGCAGCCTTTCTGGTCTTCGCCTTTTCTTTTGCATGTTTCACTGCGATTCCCAGAGTTTCTTTTATCACCTCTCCGGTAAGCAGATCCACAATAGTTCCGCTGTAAGGCGCTATGGCCTGATATCCCAGTTCATCTGTCAGTCTCTTTGCAAACAGCTCACAGACCTGATCGTCACCGTGGGTCACAAAGACTTTTTTTGGCTTTTCACGAAAAGCTCCGGCCCAGCGCATAAGCCCTTCATTATCCGCATGGCCGCTGATCCCCGGAAGCCGGACGATCTCGGCATTGACATGGATCTCCTCTCCGAAAAGCTTTACTTCTGTCGCCCCTTCGATCAGCGATCTGCCCAGGGTGCCCACTGCCTGGTAGCCGACAAAAAGAATCGTACATTCCTGTCTCCAGAGATTGTGTTTCAGATGGTGTTTGATCCGGCCTGCGTCACACATACCGCTGGCAGATAAGATTACTTTCGGCTTCTCGTTGAAATTGATGGCCTTAGATTCATCGCTGGTCACAGACAGCTTCAACCCGGGGAAAGCTATAGGGTTGATTCCCTGACGTATCAGATCCATGGCCTCCTCATCATAGCATTCACTGTAATGTTCCTTGAAAATACTGGTGGCCTGCACTGCCAGAGGACTGTCTACATACACCTCAAATCCCGGAAATTCCGGGAGAAGATTATCTGCCTTGATCTTCCGCAGGAAATAAAGCATTTCCTGAGTCCTTCCAACAGCAAAGGAAGGAACGATCACGTTTCCGCCCCTGCGGAAAGTTTTCCTTATAATGTCGGTCAGTTCTGCTATATAATCAGGCTTTTCCCCATGGCATCTATCACCATATGTGGATTCCATGATCACGTAATCCCCCCTGTCCAGATATTCCGGATCTTTAATAAGGGGCTGATCCGTATTGCCGATATCTCCTGAAAAAACCAATTTCCGCTCTTCTCCGTCTTCGGTGATCCATATCTCAATACTTGACGACCCTAAAAGATGGCCAGCATCGGTAAACCTTACCTTGATCCCTTCCTCCAGTTGGATAATCTTGTGATAATCGCACTCTACAAATTGCTGGATCACGCCTAAAGCATCCTCCATGGTATAAGCTGGTACAAATTCCGGCTGGCCGTTCCGCCTGGCTTTCCGGTTCCTCCACTCAGCCTCGAACATCTGGATGTGAGCGCTGTCTCGAAGCATAATATCGCAGAGATCACAGGTGGCCGCCGTAGCATAGATTGGTCCCCGGAATCCCTTAGCATAAGCCAAAGGAAAATTCCCTGAATGATCGATATGGGCATGGGTCAGCAGTGCAAAGTCAATCTCTGACAGAGGAACCGGGATCTCCTGATTCTCATACTGATCAGGCCCCTGTTCCATACCGCAGTCCACAAGAAACTTTTTCCCCGCTCCTTCCAGGAAATAGCAGCTTCCCGTCACTTCATGAGCGGCCCCAATAAAAGTCAGTCTCATAAAAAACCCCCTTTACAATATTTACATTTTATAATATCCCTTTCAATTCCCGGATATATTCCGGTGTAGTTCCGCAGCATCCGCCGGCGATATCCACCCCTGCGCTGATCAGACGCTTCATATTAAGTGCAAACTCCCGGGCCTTCATAGAATATACAGGATTTCCCTGGTCATCGATTGCCGGCATGCCGGCATTTGGTTTCACGATCAGAGGGATATCAACCGCTTTCCTGAGATTTTCTGTAACCGCCGCAAGCTGATCCGGCCCTGTGGAACAGTTGATTCCTACAGCATCTGCCCCCATATCTGCCAAGGCCTTTGCGGCGTCATACACATTCCCCCCAAAGAAAAGACTGCCGTCTGACTCTACTGTCAGAGTACACATTACAGGCAGATCACAGATAGAAGCCGCTGCATCCAAAACAGCCATCGGCTCCGTCTCTCCCAGCATAGTCTCTGCTACCAGCAGATCCGCCCCAGCCTCTATCTGGGCTGTGATCTGTTCCTTATAAGCCTCTAAAAGCTCCTCATAAGGCACCTCTTGTTTCCCGGTAGTAGTCAGGTCTCCTGCCACCAAGCAGCCGTTTCCTACCGCCTTTCGTGAAATCCCGATAAGGTTTTTATTTAACTCTTCTACTTTATCCTGAAGGCCGTGATTTGCCAGACTGATCCTATTTGCGGAAAAAGTAGGAGCATAAACGATCTGGGAACCAGCCTCCCTGTAAGCCTTCTGCAGCTCCATAAGAGGCTGGGGATTTTCACATACCCACTGTTCTGTACATACTCCTCTTGGCATACCCGCCCGCATAAGATTGGAACCTGTTGCCCCGTCAAGTAATACTGTTCCCTGTTTTACCAATTCCCGAAATTCCTGTTTTGTCATTCCTGTTCCTCTCTTTCCTTCTGTTTTTTTCTCTTTTCTCTCAGCTCCCGGAAAAATCCTGAAAGCATGGAGCCGCATTCTTCTTCCAAAACTCCTCTGGTCACCTGGACTTTATGGTTAAATCCATCCATTTCCAGCAGGTTCAGCACAGATCCTGCACAGCCTGCCTTAGGATTCATAGCTGCAATTACCACACGGGGGATCCTTGCCTGGACAATGGCTCCCGCACACATCTGGCAGGGCTCCAAAGTCACATACAAAACGCAGCCCTCCAGTCTCCAGTCCCCCAGTTTTCTGCTGGCTTTTCTGATGGCATTCAATTCTGCGTGGGAAAGAGTATTTTTATCCGTGTTTCTCCGGTTATATCCTCTGGCAATGATCTTGTCTTCATAGACAATGACACAGCCTATGGGCACTTCTCCCAATACGTAAGCTTTCATCGCCTGCTTTTTAGCCTCTCTCATATATTTCTCATCTATTGCAAGTCTTGATGCCTCATCCACTTATCTTTGCCTCCTGACCGGTTGTGATCCTGTACTTTTAGCCCTGCCCTGTACTATAACCTTTCTTCTTTCTGTGTCTCATTGAATTTATTGTAATGGATTCCCAGATGCAAATCAAGCCCGGTATTCTGCCTTTTGATGTGGTATAAAAAAAGTTGACACCCCATTCTCAAGGATTTGAGATATAATCAAGAGAATAAGGAGTGAACAAAATGGCAGAAAACAGACAATAT
>CASEXH010000016.1 GCA_949291945.1 uncultured Bacillota bacterium
ACGACAGGATTTACTGTACTTATTGAGAAAGCATAGCTTTCTTCTGGAACACCGATCAATACTGATCAGTGGGGCGGAGTACCCTCTGCCCTGCTGATATCCCAGGCTGTCCGCTTAATATGGCCTGGACTGTCCGGGAAATGCGGCCCTGCTGTCCTCAGAAAGTGGCTGTTTGCATTATAGCCAAATTGTCCTATTTTTTTAGTTAATATCGAATATAGTGCCCATACTATTGCAGCAATTAAAGCTAAGATATCCCCCAAGGGATTTATTTTCACAGAATTAAGACCAGTAAAACTAATTAAGCATATTCCAAGCATAGCAATAAGAAAGCCAATAAAGAAATTAACTCTCAATCTTTCATCTCTTGTAATCAAATGAGAAATAATAGCTGTAAAAAATGGAGCTACCGTTACAATAACACCGACATTAGCGGCAAGTGTATATGTAAGCGCAATATTTTCCAACAGATAATAAAGACATACTCCACATAATCCTGCAAGTATGAAAACTAATTCCTGTTTTTTATCTTTAACTTGCAAAAATTTAGGACATGCAATAAACAAAATTATAAAACCCATGACAAAACGTATAAACAAAATTTCTATTGGTTCAAAGTCTTGCAATAAAACCTTTGTAGAGATAAAAGTTGTTCCCCATATTAGTATTGTAATCAATGCTGCTAAATGTCCTTTTGTCATATCTGACTTCATTTTTCTTCCCCCACGTTCCCATAGCTTTTCAAAATAACCTGATAAGATTTCGGAGTTAATCCAATTAGAGATTTAAACAAATTTGAAAAATGGCTCTGATCAGTAAATCCTGTTTGTAAAGCGATATCTATGATGGGGATACCTTCTTCTAACATTTTCTTTGATTTTTCAATTCGTATTGTCTCCAAGTATTTATGCGGAGAAATCCCCTTCTCCTTGGTAAAAATTCGTAATAAATAATATTTACTTAATCCCGCTAATAAGCTCAATTCATCAAGTGAAATATTGCGAAAATAGTTTTTTTCCAAATAATCACATATTATTTCAATCCGCTCAGTTTCTTTACATTCCTCTGTAATTGTGACTGGTTCAGCATAAGCATTAATCAAATGCTCCATTAAAAATAGAAACACTTCTTCTTTTTTAAAATCAATGTGATTATTCAGTATTAATTCTTTAAACTCACGCAACAGGCATATGATGTCATCCTGTTGAATTACGCTTTGGTTAAAATGCGGATAGGATTCTTTACCTGTTATTTCGAACATGATTCTTTTCATGGTATCTTTACTAATATTAATACTGAAATAATGCAGATCTTTATCTCCAAATTGTTCACATCCATGAGTTTCTAATGGATTAATTAACAAAATATCATTGGCAACCAACGTATATTTCTGATTATTACAGAGAAATTCTCTCTCACCTGCCTCAATAAGACCTATTACATATCCTTCATGAAAGTGTGAAGCGAACTTTTGCGATATCCCTTTAAACTCATATATTTCAACTTGAAGATCTGTATCATAGTAAATACTGCGCTCTTCCTTCTTCATTTCAAAGGCCCTTTCTATTATTTAATAAATAATCTCTTCGGCTTGATTAGTTTACTATAAATTAAAAATATTTTTCTTGTAAAAATTATTCCGCTATTGTTACCCTATATATAAAGCATATGTATTTATAAATCAACTGATTCTTTCTTCATACGTACATTTCATACCTATACTCTGCATCCACATTACTCCGTATAGTTATGGATACAAGTAATCAGTAAATTCCTCTATTTTGTATAAATCATTTCTTTTATAATAGCGTCCGAGAAGCAATAAAAATCACTGAATGGCTCCTCCTCTTTTTTCAGAAACGCATCCAGCTCTCCAACCTCCATTTTTCTTATTTTAATCGCAGATTTCTCCATCAAAAAAACCGCTGCAGGTCACCTTTATGGCCCGCAACGGTTCCTATAATTCTTATTTTTCTTCTCCATAAAGCCCGGCGATGATCTCATCTATTGATTTTCCGGACTGCAGCACTGCTTTATATAACTTCTCTTTCTGTTCTTCTTTGATCTTTGCTTCCAGTTCTTTCTTTTTTGTTTTTAAGCTTTTCAGGTTCATGTCAGCTTCTGCGATCTGGTTTTCAAGGTTCTGCATCTGTTCTTCTAAAGTAAGCGTTTCCTGTTTTTTTCTACCTCTTGGCATATCCTGTTCCTCCGATAAATTTGTTTCTTTTATCATAGCATTATTGCAGCGGAAATACTATATCTTATTTTTAAGTTATCACATTTTTATCTGGCATTTTTATTTTTCTGTGTGAGCGCCTGCTTCTGGTATTCCAAGATCTGATTGTATCTTTCCATCACAGCATCATCCAATTCTTTTTTAAAGTCTGCGGTCACTGCATGGGCGATATCCTCTTTTTTCCCTTTTTGGGTATTCGGCTTCTGCGGCATTCCTACAAAAGTATTCCCATTCCATCCCTGGATCACATGCATCTGATGGACCACAAATGCGTCCTGGATCTTCATGGACGCCTCTGCTTTAAATGTATCGTTCCCTTTGATCGGCGTGACGCTCAGGTCATAAAACATTTCCTCGTCTCCCCATGTATTCTCACAGTCACGGTATCTGTCTTCGATCTGATGATAGGTCGCAATAACGGATTCCGTGAGGGCCTTCCTGAATTCTGCATTTTTAAAAGAGAAGAACGGCAGATATTCTTTTGACTCGTAATCCTGATACTTCGGCATTTCCAGATATAGATTCCCCTGGGCGGACTGTTTCAGCGCAATACTCTTTGCGCAGAACTGTCCGTCAAATGTAATACTCACAAACCCTTTTAAATTACTGTCCTCTTTGTCCACTTTATATACTCGAATATTGAAATCCATAAAAAACTCCTTCCTGATAAAATAAAAAAACCGGGCGCCAGCCTGCCTATCGTGCGGCCGCTGCCATCTGCGGCGTCGCTACTTCTGTTTCTGGTCTTTCCGGCATATCTATGATGGTTTCCTTTTCGTCGCTGATCTCCAGCTGCGTATTGATCTCTGACTGCCGTCTCAGGTTCTCCTTCAGCAGTTCTTCATAGGGAAACGGCTTTTCATATTCTGCTCTTGCATTTTCCATCTCTCTCGTATACTCTGCGATCAGCTTTCTTGCCGCTTCTGCATCGATATCCAGGTTATTGATCAGGTTTTCCAGGCGCACCATATTGCCGGTATCGCTGCTTTTCAGTTCTATCTCATAACATTTTTCACAACCCTTTATATAAAGGCTGGTTTCGGCAAATTTTTTCTCATAACTGACAGCGAATCCCTTATACACGCCCACATCCTGCTCCTGTCTCATTGGCCCTTGTTCAATGACTGACCGCAGGAACTCTCCTGCTTCCTTGTGTTTTGTGAAAGTTTTGCCGTTAATGGTGATCTCAAACATCGGCCTTTTCTCCATTTCCCGATTGCGTATCCGGATATCTTTTTCATACCGCTCTAAAGAGAGCCTCTCTGCTTCTATCTTTCTTGGATATTCCATGGTAAATGCGTCCTGTAAGAGATACCGTTTGCTTTCGTATCCTGCCTTCAGGACACGGAGCCGGGTGACTTCATTATCCACCTGCATTTTTTCCATGATCAGGGGATTCCCGGAAGCAACAGCTTTAATTTCAGCGAAATTCAGCACGGTTTCATCGACATCTTCACAGTCACGTGCCAGTTCTTTGCTTGTCATGACCTGGGAAATGAACCTCTGCTTTGTCTCTATGATCCCCCATAGATATGCGTCAAAAGTACCTTTTGTCACATACCGGTACACACTCACTTCCGTATTCTGGTTTCCATGCCTGAGCCCCCGTCCCTCCCGCTGCTCGATATCGGAAGGTTTCCATGGGCAGTCAATGTGATGAAGCGCCACGATCCGGTCCTGGATGTTCGTCCCGGTACCCAGTTTTTCTGTACTGCCGATGATGATCCTCTTTTTCCCGCTGCGCATATCCGCAAACAGCTTATCCCTCTGCTCGTCTGTCTTTGCGTCATGGATGAAACAGATTTCTTCCTCCGGTATGCCTCTTTCGATCAGTTCTTCTTTTAGATAGTTATAGACGGTAAATGCTTTCCCCGGTCCCGGTGTCCCGATATCCGAAAAGACGATCTGCGTCCCTTTCCTGTCTGCGGATTCTAAATATTCCCGGTAAATATTTCGCACTGCCTGGTTGAGCTTTGAGTCCCGGTCTGCAGGCGCATGGATATCCAGCAGACGGGGATCTGTCCCCAAAAGTCTTGCTTCCCCCGTGATCTTCAGCATGTTATCGTCCCGGGGATCTACTACGCCGTCACGGATCGCTTCCGCCCTGGCCACCATTTCTTCCATCAGCCCTTTTACATATTCCGACGCCTCCGCTTCAACAATGATATATTTCCCGCCTTTCAGCTTCGGCTTCGGGATATCCAGCATCTCCGGCAGGATAATGTCCGCTACTTCCCGGAACATCATCATCAGTTCCGGAAGGTTCACAAATTTATTGAACCGGGTGCGCATGCGGTATCCGGTCCCTTCCGGCGCCAGTTCCAAAGCAGTGGTGGCCTCGCCGAAGTTGGCCGCCCATGCGTCAAAGTTCAGGATCCCCTTGGCCTGCAGCCGGGCTTCCTGGAGGAAGAGCTGCATGACATACAGTTCCGTCATCGAGTTTGAGATCGGGGTCCCTGTTGCCATGACGACCCCGGTCCCGTGGTTGATCTCATTGATGTACTGGGCTTTGATCCGCATATCCATAGCCCTCTGGGATCCGCTGGTATTGATCCCCGCCACATTGTTCATTTTTGTAAAAATTTCGAGGTTTTTAAAAAGATGCGCTTCGTCCACGAAGACAGCGTTGACGCCCAGTTCTTCAAAGGTGACCACATGGTCTTTTATGGATTCGTTGTTCAGTTCTTTGATCTTGCTTTCCAGCTGCTGTTTCTTTGCCTCCATCTGTTTGACCGACCACCGGCTCCCTTCCTCCTGTTTTGCCATATCGATCGCAGTGATCAGTTTCCCGATCTGGTCTTCGATCATTTCTTTCTGGCGTTCTTCTGAGATCGGGATCCTCTGGAACTGGGTATGTCCCACGATCACGCAGTCATAATCCCCGGTTGCGATCCTCGCCATCAGACGGCGGCGGTTCTCTTTTTGGAAATCTTCCTTTTTTGTAATAAGGATATTTGCGTTCGGATAGGTCCGCAGAAACTCTGCCCCCATCTGGTAGGTCAGATGGTTCGGCACTGTGATCATGGGCTTTGTCGCTATGCCGAGCCGCCGCATTTCCATGCAGGCGCAGATCATCTCCATGCTTTTTCCTGCGCCCACTGCATGGGCTAAAAGGGTGTTGCCTCCAGAGGAAAGGATCCTCGCCACCGCATTTTTCTGGTACGGCCGCAGTTCGATCAAGGGGCTTAATCCCGGAAGCTTCAGGTAGGAGCCGTCATATTCCCGCAGGCGGATACAGTTAAAGGTCTGGTTATAGTAGTCCACATATTTCTTCCTGCGCTCAGCGTCCTGGAAGATCCAGCTCCGGAAGGCTTCTTTTATCTGCTCTGCTTTATCCCTGGCAAGCATGGTCTCCTTCCGGTTCACTTCATACCGTACGCTTTCCCCTTCTTCGATCCGGTCTCTGACTACGACAGTCCTCCCATTCATGAGCTGTTCTGTAAGGGTACAGGCATCCATCCGCCCTGTGCCATAGGTCTGCGACGCCAGGATACTGCGGGAAATGAAGCTTTTGTTCTCGATATGGTAGGACATATCCAGGTCCAGCCGCTGTATCGTGACAGCCATATGGAGATTGCTGCTGTGCCCTCTCTGGTAGGTCTCCGGTATCTGCAGGAGATCATATAAAAACTTTTCATAATCTTCCGTATCGATCCATGTGGTTCCGAGTTTCACCGTGATCTCTGCCGCAGTCAGGTCTTTGGGCTGCACCTTTTCCAGCGCTTCCACATTTTCTGCATAGGTGGGGTCTGTCTGCGCATAGACTCGTGCTGTTTTTAACTTCTGCCGCACATCTCCGCTTAAATATTCTTCTGCAATCTCCCAGCCGATGTTCGGATTATCCGGATCTGCCTTCATGGGATTCAGATAGATCCTCCCGGCCAGCTCCTCTACCATTTCCTTCCGGGTTCCCGGATATAAAGACAGCATATAGGGGATATTGACCCGGTTATATTCTGACAGGCTGATCTGCAGTGCCTCATATGCGTTCTCTACCTGGGTAACGATATCTTTCGGCCGGATAGTCCGCATATAGAACATATCGGCCTTATGTACCCTTTTATCATCATCCACCACTTCCAGGGAGCTCAGCAGAGGATAATCGTTATCCTGCCGGAAGGCGGTCCGGTTCGTGCGGTCGGAGAAGTACCCGTGTGTCTTTACAAAGGCATCATATAACCTGTTCAGATGTTCCTGCGCTTCCTGCAGTTCCTGGTCGGAGCAGTTTTGCATCTGCATATCCAGGATCTCATGGACCAGCACACGGATCTTGTGCATCCCCCGGATCCGCCGCTTCATGCTCTCTTTTCCCTGATAACGGTACATATAACTGCCTTCCCGGTAATATACTTCATCCCGATAAACGGTATAGGTAAAGTCCGGCACATCCGGGAGCGCATCGATCCGGTCCCTCAGCACCTCCTCAGCTGTAAGCTCCCCTGTCTGGTAGACATTCTTCGGGAGTTCCTCCACTGCGCACAAAAGCCGTTCCGCCAGGTCAAAATCCGGCTCTTCGTTGACAAGGGCCGTATATTTTGAGCCTTTGCCAAAGACTTTTTCATCGAATACCATCTTGCCAAGCAACATTTCCGGGTGCTCCAGATAATATTCATTGACCGGCACATCATCTTCCGTAAGCCCGGTGAATGTCCAGATCGGTTCCTCCACGGTCCGCTCCGGCTTTTTACGGAAAAATAAGAGGTCGCTTGTCACATCTGTATTGGCGTCTTTACTGAAGGATTTCCCCGGGAGGCGGATTGCTCCCAAAAGCTGCGCCTGTTCAGCAAGTCCTTTTCTGATCGCAGTATCCTTTTTATCCAGTGTTCCTTTACTTGTGACCACTGCCAGGATTCCCCCAGGCCTTAACAGGTCCAGGCTCTTTGTGATGAAATAATCATGGACCTTCAGTTTTTTCTTTTTATATCTGGGATCATAGATCTTGAAATCCCCAAAAGGGACATTGCCTACGATCACATCAAAGCTGTTATCGGAAAACTCTGTTTTTTCAAAGCCTGTCACCTGGATATTAGCGGAAGGGTGAAGGTATTGTGCAATCCTGCCGCTGATTGGATCAATCTCAACGCCATAAAGCTGTGAGCCCCGCATTTTCTCCGGCAGTGCATGAAAAAAGTTTCCGATCCCCATAGCCGGCTCCAGGATCTTCCCTTTCTCAAAGCCAAATTGGTGCAGGGCATGGTAGATCCCCTGCATGATCTCCGGCGGCGTATAAAAAGAAGTAGTCACACTCTTCCTCGCCTGGTTATACTCCTCTTCACTTAACAGCTCCTGCAGCTCCTTATATTCCTTTTTCCAGGTAACATTTCTGGAATTAAACGCATTAGCAAGCCCGCCCCATCCTACATAGCCTGCCAGGATTTCCTGCTCCTTTGCAGTGGCAGGTCTTCCCGCCTTTTCCAGTTTCTTCAGCGTGCGGATTGCAGCAACATTACACTGGTATCGTGTCTTGCTGCCGCCTTCCGGAAGTGTCCAGCCCTCTTGATAATAAAAATCCACGGGCTCTGCCGGCACTTCCTCTGGAGGCTCCATGTCTTCCTTGGCACTTTCTTCTGTAAGCGCCTGTTCCTGTCTTTCCTCCGGCTCTGCCTCCCGGCCGCTTCCCTCTGTCTCCTCTTCGATTCTTTTTACTGGTTCTTCGCACTGTTTTTCGGCAAATTCCTGAAACAGAGCGACTGCTTCTTCCCCGCAGAAAGCATATCCTCCCATCTTACCCAGTTCATATTCTTCCTGCGTAAGAAAGGAGGACCGTGCGATTGCCTCCTGGATTGCTTCAGTAATCTCAACAAAAGTAGGAAGCTGTCCATACAATTCTCCCTTTTCGTCTGCATAACGGATCCGTATATGGCTGTCTTTAATCTCAACATTTACAGGAACTCCCCCGGCAGAAACAGCTAGTTCCCTGCAGGAGTTTACTTCGGTCAGAAGGCAATGGATAAACTCCAGTTTTGCCCTTTCGCTTACATCCAGCTGATAAAAATCGTAGATCAATGCCTGATACGGCACGATAGCAGCGGAATTCTCCACAAAATCTTTTATGGCTTCCCTGCGGATCTGGTCATGAAATTCGCTATCCGGTTCTTCAAAGGTTTCCTGCTCCACATCTTCTGCCGGTACATCTGCAGGTACTTCCTGCGCTGCCTCCAGCATAGCCTTATACATATCCTGCAGGTCAACGAACCAGGGAAACATCTCCATCATTTTCTGCTGCTGTTTCAGCGTTTTCGCCTCATCACGATAAGAAATCCTGTCCGCTTCTACTAAATGAGCAGTAAGGTCCGCAAATTCCTCCCAGTCAAATTGGATGTTTGTAAATGTTTCCTCCGGGTCGTCCAGCCTGGAAATGCGTACACCGCTCTCCTGGATACGTACTTCATAAGACTCCTGCCCCAGACGGACCATGTGATAGGCTTCCGCTGTTTCACCGAACTCGGTCATGATGTTTTTAAGGAACGCCGCTTTTTCGAGACTTGGACGGTCGGTGGTATAAATCCGGCAGAGCATTTGTTTCAGGATATCAACACGGATCTTCTTCGCAAAATACGCCTCACCGATATCCAGGACCTTTTCTTTTGCCCGTTCCAGTTTATCCGGCCCTTCTTTTGCTTCTTCCCTGCCCGGTTTTTGCTCTTCCTGCGGTTCAGGGTCACCGTCGATCGCAAGGTCGGAAACGGATTCAAATGGAAGGTACTGTCTCTGTCCGATCAGCCGGTGGATCTCTTCACTGACCTCCTCCCAGTGCCAGTAAGCTTCGTACATGGACTCCCCTTCGGACCAGAGCAGATAGAGGCCGTCCCTGCCTCCTTCGAAAGACAGAAAAGATTCCGGGGATTCTGTCCGGATCTCATTTTCTCCATAGATTTCATGGAGATATTCTTTCCGGTCCTCTTTCTCCGGATTGTAAGAGAAGAAGGTAAAGATCTCCCGTTTCTGCCCATCCTCTGTCATTTCAAGAAGTATGCGCTGCCGAAGTTCCTCTGTGATCTTTCCCGGCTGTATATCCGACGAAAAAGGAACCGCCTCAGCGGTTCCCTCTTCCATATCCTCTTCACTTTGTACTTCGGTTATCTGTTCTGATGGATCACTTCCTTCAATACGGTCTCTTCTGCTTCCATCTCCGCCTGTATCCGCAGGCTTGTCATTTTCATGGTGTCGTAAGGATCTGCGTTTTCCTCCTTCATCCATGCTTTCAGCAGGCTTTCGGTCAGCTCTTCGTGCATTTTCTCTGCCTGTCTCTCTGCTTCCTGCATATTCGGAAGGAGCGTCCCGGTCAGGAGCATCATTTCGTACCGGTCCGGATCCCTCTCCTGCAGATCCCTGGCTGCCATCCTGCCGTATCTGCCCAGCGCTGCCAGCACTTTCTCCTCGCTCATCGGCTCTTCGAATACGGGATACTGGATCCCGTCTGTCTCCATGTACTGAATTCCTGTAATCTCTGGCATAGTATTCTCTCCTTTCCAGATCTATGGCTTTCATAGATTTTGAAATCTCAAATAAGGTTCTTCCGGATAAATGGGAGATCAGCCGTCCTGCCCGGTAAAGGATTTCCTCATTCTGGTACCTGCTGATAAGAGAAAGATCCATCTCCCGGTCCGTGATCCCGCACCTGCTCTCCACCGCATAAACTGCACTCTTTACGATAAACTGCGTGATGTCCATCTCTTGGATCGAAAGATCCGTTCCGGTGAGCGTCTGGAGCCTCTCCAGCATTTCGGTGATTCCATCGTCCCCTTCTATCATAGGCCAAACATACGTTCTTGTAAAGGCGTTTAATGATTTTTTAAACTTCTTTTCTTTCTCATAGATATCAGGGAAAAGCATCTTGGCAAGCTGCCTCCGGTTTGTCCCATTTACGGACCAGTTCCACGGACGGACGCCTGTTCCGCATGTGTCTGTTACATCAAAAACATATTTCACATTTTGGCCGAACAGCTTCGAAGGAAAAATCGCAATCCCTTTGCTCCCATACCTTACCGGAAGATCCATCTCCTTCCAGGCATCAAAGCCCGCAAGCACCGTAGCTCCCGGTCTCTGGCCGTAGACCATGCAGGTATTTAAAAAATCCAGCTGGTACAGGCGGCCCATGCACCGCAGGAAATCCTTCCAGGAATCTTCATTTCTGGAAATCGCTGCTATCGTCTTTTCGTATAGTTCTTTCACATTCGTGATATGGCTCATTTTCATGATCCCCTCCTTCCTATCGCTGTCTGTTCCCCGGCTGTTTCAGTCCCATTTGGAACAGATCCAGCTGTTCCTCCGCTCTGTCCTGTTCCGGGAAAATCGGATCAGCCATCATCGTATTGATCCGCTGCCGGCATTCCTGAAAACTCTCCCTGTACCGTTCCGGATATTTGTAAAGACTCAGTGTCAAAAAGTCTTTTTGCTTCAAAGCGTGGCAGAGCCTCTTTGTATAACCGGTCACATTGTCAATGTAGCTTTCCTTCCTGACGTGTTTTGGAAGAGACTCCTGTACCTGGCACAAATACTGGTAGTTTTCATCTGCCAGATAGCTCTGATATGTCTGAATCCCCTGATACCAGAGTTCTTTTACTCCTGCCATATAATCCCGGGGCATTTCCATAGGGAGGGGCCGGCGGTATTCCTCCGGCAGCTCCCCTCCTGTTTTCTCCAATTCTCTTTTATCAGAAATGATCTGATCCCTGACTCCATGAAGCCCTTCCCCATCCGGATAGTTGGGATCGCTCCAGCCTGTTTTCCAGATGGTATCCCATTTTTTGTAATCCTCTTTCAATCTTTCCCCATAATCTGTCTTTTTCTTCATAGTCCTCCTTACTGTCCCAGGCTTGGCCTGCCATATAATCCGATATTGGACGGGTTGAACGGGTCGTTTACAACGCCCCTCGCCGTATTCGCCGCATGGACCATCCGCCCGTTTCCGATATAGATCGCCACATGGGAAATATTGCGGAACTCTCCATTATTTTCGTAGGAATAAAAGATCAGGTCTCCGGGTTCCAGCATATCCTCCGTCACTTCAAGCCCATGTTCCACGATATACTGCCCCTGTGTAGACGCAACAGAGGGCAGATTAATGCCGAACTCTGCATAACATCTCTGCACCAGGGAACTGCAGTCATAATACCCTTCTTCGTATCTGTGCTCCTGGCTGTACCGGCATCCGACTTTTGTAAGTGCAAGATTCGCCACATCACTGCCCACTCCAAAGGACGGGATCTCACTGCGGAAGTCCTCGCTCATGACTTCCCGCAAAAGCTCTTCCTGCTCCTCTGTCAATTTTCCAAGCTCGATATAGTCCTCATAGTTCATGTTTTTGACATAGCTGCCTCTTCTCGTAACGGAAATGGTATTTTCATCCCCATCTGCCAGAAAAGCCTCCAAAGTCTGATGGCCCCAGCTGGTGGCTTCTGCATGGCTGTCAAAATAAATATCAAACTGGACGCCGTACCGGTCAAAATTTCCCGTGTCCTCCACTACATACTCGATTCCGTTCATGATGATATGGGTTCCCAGCGGGACAAAGGGATTGTAGGCGTCCACAGCCAGCGTATGGTCTGCTGTCGGCATTACCCCGGAAGCAGTAGGGCCTCCGGACCAGGAACCGCAGCAGATCGGACAGGAACAGTATGCACTTGTCACTACGTTTCCCAAGGATTCTCCTGCCTGGATCGTCGTAGTCACTGTGGTATTTTCAAACGTATTCATCTCATCGAAGATTTCTTTTAAAAGCTCCTGGTGCTGCTCGTCCATGACCACTCCCAGGTCTCCGGTGCCGTATTGGACCATATAGACCATAAGGGTATCCATGTAATTGCTCACATAATTCCCATTCTCCTCATGCAGATAGGTGACCCCACCATCTTCTCCTGCATTTGCTGTCACACTCTGGTTAAACTCCATGTAATAGCCGCTTAGGACTTCCTGGATAGAAGGCAGTTCGTCCGAAGGATTCTGCATAAACGCCCCTAAGGGGGAACAATAGAACAGCAGCACGATCACCGCTGCTGCAGACGCAATGATCAGGAGCATTCCGAACAGGGGCGCCAAAAGCGCACCCACATATTTTGCCACCTTGACCATGACAGCAGAGGCCTTTATGCGCAGGATATCCTTTGCGGCCTTCCCTAAGCTGTCCTGATTCTCCGAACCTGTCAGTTTATCGATCACATACTGTATCTTCCGCTGCCGGACCGCCTGTTTCTTCTGTTTTTCCTTGATCCCCTTCTTCTTTCTGGTTAATTCTTTCTGATACTGTTTACTGCTGATCTTCCCATCGGTACGCTTTACTTTCAACTTTTTTTCAGCACGCACATATTGTCTGTTTTCTCTAATACGGCTGACAGGATATCCTGTAGTGCTGATAATGGAAAGGGCTTCATTGGCCTCTTCTCCGCCTTCCACCTGCGTCAGAACCGCTCTTCCGCCCTTTTGTACTCCTTTTCTGACGATCCCGGATTTCCCAGACTGTATTTTTGGAGTTTCCGAAAAGGACTGCACCTGTCTGCTTCTTTGAAATCGTTTTTTTGCTTCCCGATTGGAGATCACGCCTGCCTGGTGCATGATATCCGGAGAGATCGGATCTGCCGGAGCACTGCCTGCCGGCAAGGAAAACTCCCTGCCGGTAAGCAGATGGTTCTTATCCGGAGCAGCTCTCCCGGCTTGTCCCCGGTCACGGGATTCCCGGATCTTCTTCCCGGACGGATCCTTCACATCCTGCCCTGATCTTTCCACATTCCGTTTTCCGATCTCTTCACGCCGGGGAGACACTGCAGCCATTTTCTTGTCTTTTTCTGTTTTCTGTATTCCCGCCCGGCTGCTTCTTTTCCACTTTTCAGTTACCAGCCTATCATCATCCGATGAATGATCCCTCATCCTTATGTTTCCAGAAAAATCAGAATGGTCTTTCTTATGAAAGAACATCCGGTCTTCTTCTTTTGCAGAGATCAGGTTTTTCTTATGTATAGGGATTTCAGCTTCTTTTTTAAACTTGATCTCCGGCGCTTTTTCTTTACGGATCTTAATATCCATACCCGGCCCCCTTCACAAGTTCCAGCTGATACCAGATACTTTCAAACAGATATCCAAACGCTCTGCTTTCACCTTGAAATCTCGGAGGCATCTGATAAAGCGGTGCTTCTTTTTCATGCAGCTTGCGATACACTTCAGCCAGATCTCCCTCAAATCCGGTATAATCTTCTTCTGTCAGGATATAACGGCTGCTGAAGATCACTTCCTCCAGCATATCCCTTTCGATCAGGCCGTCCATATCATCCTGTGAGAGAGGCGCCCCCAGTCTTTCATAGGCTTCTTCCCGTATATAGGAGAACCGGTAAAGCTCCCTCTGCCCCGACAGGATTTTTAGGAGCTCCTGCCCATAAAACACAAAAATGGCATCCGCAGTCAGCAATGCAGATACCATCCGGTTCTCACTTATTCTCTTTGCCTCTTCTTCCGAATCATACTCTTCCCAATCTGGAAGCCGAATTATTAATTCCCAGGCATCATATTGAAGTCCATAGGAAGTTTTATATTTTTCATTGATGCCTCTCACCTCCTTCAATCGAATCAGCATCAATAATATAATTCATTGGTCTCTTCATCCAGAAACATTTTATACTGTCCCGGCATCGTGCGGTCCTCCATCCACCATTTAAAAACGTGTTCTGCATCGATCCATCCTCCGGTAGAATCGTCTTTCCCCTCCTGCTTCCGCACAAGGAGCATTTTTTCAAATGCCTTTTTATATGCCCGTTCATAAGTGGGATAAAGGGCAAATTCCCGGTACCGGGATTTCCCCGCCATGGGGCAGCCGATACAGCCCACTCGGAAGAATCCCTTCTCATACAGTGGATTGACTGGTATCTTCTCTGAGCGGATATAATCCCATACATCATGGTCGCTCCAGTCTATGATCGGGTTGCAGATATGCTTGCTCCGTATCCGGCAGGATTCAAACAGCTGACGCCTGTCGTCATTATCGTTGTTCAGGATGATCTTCTTCCCTTTCTCTCTGGCAAAAGATTCATAGATCCCCCTGCCTTTCTTCCTCTTTTGGCTTTCTGCCCACCGTACCCCGGTAGTCAGGAACCGGTTTTCACCGCTCCGTTCCTTTAAGATCTCGCAGCAGTACCTTGCAAGTCGGGTGGGCGGGATCTTCTTTTGCGGGATCAGGCTCCACATGGTCACACGCTTTCCCTTATAAAAAGGATAATTGACCGTACATGGAACGCCTTCCTCTTCTGCCTGTCGGAAGCGCTCCCGGATATAATAGATTGTCTCGGGAGCGTCTGCTGTCGTCAGGTTATGTATCAGTTCATAAGGCACGCCGGACCTCCTGACAAGCTCCCGGCATACCGCACTGTCTTTTCCGCCGCTGTCCGTGACTACAAGGGGTTTCCCATAATACCCCAGCGCCATCTCGCTTGCGGACTGGATCCTTTTGATCGCTGTTTTCTCTAAATCCAATAAAAAAGGAGTGCAGATATCTTTTACCCGGCCGGAACTCCACCTCCCTTCTTTCTGTGATCATCTCATTTTTGGTTCATATCCGTTTTTCGCATATTCTTCCACGGTCATGCCATATCCTTCTGCTTCCGCTTTGATCTCTTTCATGACATGCTCCCGGTATGCGCTTTTTTCTTTTGTTTCCTCGTAATCCCTGATATCCGGCATGACAGGCAGGTCTCCTCCCTGGTTCAACGCACGTCTGCTTTCCTGGATAAATGCCAGCATATCCCTCTGATATTCCTTTCGTGCTTCCTGCCGGTCTGTCACCACCGGGATCTCTTTCTCTGCTTCCTGTTCTTCCAGCAGTGCTTTTTCGATCGCATACAGATTGCAGTGGTATTTTAAATAAGGAAGAAACCCATCCCGGATATATTCACAGTCCTCCTGCATGGCCCGGCTTCTTTCCTCTCCCATATCTTTCAGCACCTGCCGCCCTTCTTCTGTCTCCAGATAAAATCTTGCGAACCCTTCAATATGCTCGATCAGGCTTCCGTCCCCGTCCCCGAAATCCTGACAGCCTTCATAAGTAGAAGGTTCCCCGTTGCTCTGATAGTAAATGATAAATTTTGTCTTGTCGTATCCTCCGGTGTTGTTCTCCTTGTTTTCTTTCACCCTTGCCCGGTCCAGACGTTCAAAGAGCGGATCTGCCTCTTCTAACGGGATCACGTCTCCGTCTTCCAGCTCATAAGTCTCGCTCCAGCAGATAAAGACAAATGGCGGCGTGACCTCCGGCCACCGGACCTGCCCATGTTCCAGCAACCGGGAAATCTCTTCTGCCTCTGCCCTTGCCCCGTCTGGAAGGACCATATGCCCGGCTTTCAGCCAGGACAGATACTCTTTCCTTCCGTCTTCCGTCAAAAGCTTCATCATCACTTTTTTCTCCTGCTTTTTTGCGTCCGGGTAAAACTGGGAATAGGAATCCGGGTCGATCTTTCTCTGCAGGGCGTTGATCCGCCTGGCAAGTTCTGAGGCTTCTATGGTGATCCCGTCTTTTTTCAGGAGCCCGCAGCTGTCCACAACGGTAATATCTTCTCTTGCCTTTGCCAGCTCTTTCACTATTTTTAGGATCTGCGGATACCGGCTGATCCCGTGGCTGTCCCCCAACAGATCCAGATCCACGGTCTTTCCCATAAGCAGAGGAAAATCCTGCAGAAATCCGTTTTCTTCCGGATCGGAAACGTGGATACCGATACCTTTTCCCGCATTCAGGCGGTCTGCAGGGATCTCGTCATAATATTTCAAAGCCTCTTTTAAAGTACCCAGCCCGTCCCTGTATTCCCCGTAACGGACAAATTCCATACATTCGGCAGTATAGAAGGTGATCTCAATGTGACTGGCGGCATTCTCGCCCATCTTACTTTTTTCCACACATGCCCTCCTTTCAAGATTCCAGGCAATAAAAAAAGCACTACCACACTCAGCGGTAATGCTTCTTATCCGAAAACTCTAAAGAGTTTCCCATTTTTGGTTTAAATATGGTTCTAACATCTGTAAAATCTTTTCTGCTTTTTCGAATTGCTCCTTCGCCATTTCTCTCGATACTATGGCAAAATCCTCATAATCTGCTTTCTCCCGCAGCCGGTAACAGGTAGCGACCAGTTTGGAAATGGACTTATCAAAGATCCCTTCTTTTACATAAGTATGGTTAAAATAAGCAATCACGCCAGAGTGCTTGCTGGAATCAAACTGGTCAAGTGCGGTAACAGCACGCAGGCCGTGAAAAACAGCATAATAGGATCGGTTTACGGAAGACTTAAACTGTCCGACCTGTAATAACACTTTTGCCGCTTCCAGATTTTCTTCTGCACAGGAGAAACGGTACTGGGATAAATCTTTTACGCTGCCTTCCATAATACGATCCCCTCCTTCGTCACATTCTGGTAGAACGGCGTTACCCCTTCCCACTTACGGAAAGTGTCATAATTGATATCAATGACAGAAAAAACCTTATCATATTTCAAATTCATATCTGCTACAAAGTCAGAAAGCTTATCTTCCATCTCTGCATCCATTTCGTTTTTTATGAGGATCGCCACATCTACATCGGATTCTTCTGTATTGGTTCCACGGGCTACGGAGCCGTAGAGAATGATCCGCACAACAGACGGCTTCATGATCGCAAGGATTCCGTCAACTAATTCATCTAAGATCTTAATATCCATAGGCAGCCTCCTTTTTTTCATTATACCTAAAATATGCAAAAACAGTCAACGCACAGATGATGGTTTTCTTATTCCTGCCAGAACTTCTGAGGATATTCTTCAGCGGTTTTTCTATTCTTCATAATATACTTTTGCCCAGCTGCTGTATTTTTCAAACCGTTCTTTCAGATATCCCGGGATTGCCAGCCCTTTAAAGGTGTTCCCGGACTCTTCATAATAGTTTGCCAGGCTTTCCGTGATGATCTGTTCATCCCCGTCCTGCTCCAGCAGATCCACGATCGTCTGGTTTATCGTGGTACACAGCAGACCGCAGCGCATTTCATATTCGATCTGCTCGAAAGAACCTACGATAATCTGTTCCGTTCCTTCCACATCCTGCTTCTTCTTAACGTAGATCTGTACCGTGTTTCTCTGCCCGCCATTTGTCAGCCCCAGATAATCGGCCGCTGTATCACGGGCAAGGATACATTCGCATTGTCCCAAAAGCTGGCGCAGATATTTATTATAGGTAAATACAGTCATAAGACACCTTCCTTTGGGAAAAATTATACCTGTAAAAAGCAACTATATCAACGGGTTCTTTCCTTTTCAGGCATCGGTTTCTCCGCCACCTCTTCCGCATAATTCTGTTCTTTTTTTATTATATTCTCATTTTCCCGAAAGCTGTAATACTCATTCCCGGCAACGATAACGTGATCCCTCACCGGGATCCCCATAAGTTCCCCGGCTTCCAGCAGTCTTTTGGTAACACGGCAGTCCTCACGGCTGGGGGCACAGCTTCCTGATGGGTGGTTGTGGAGCAGTATGATCCCGTATGCATTTGACAGGATCGCCGACTTGAACACTTCACGGGGATGGGCCAGCGCTGTATTCAGTGTGCCTACGCTTACTACATTCATATTGATCACCTGGTTATTCGTCCTCAGGTTCAGGACACAGAAAAGCTCCCGGTCATATGCCTGCAGTTCCTTCCCCATAAGTTTAAACACCGCTTCGGGAGATGACAGTTTGCTGCTGCTGAAAAGAGGCGGCTCGTCTACCAGGCGGATACTGACTACTTTTAATTCATTCATTTGTTCCATCTGTACTCTCTCCCCACGTCACTTCCAAAGAGACTCCTTCCGGAAGAAACGCCAGTAATAATAAGAACTGCTGAAAGGTCATTTCTCTGTTTTCATTCATGTTTCCCTATGCCCGCACCTCCTGTGTCCGTTTTGGCGTTGCAGACTCCATATTTGCAGACGCCCGCAATTCTTTTATGATCTCCTGTGTTGAGGGCACTCTTTCATTTTCCCTGGCAGACAGCTGGAAATGCAGGACGTGGCCTCTGGCCCGGAGCAGGTTCTGCTTCATGCCGGCGATCAGCTCCCTGCAGAACTCCATGCTTCTTTCTATCTTAGCCAGTATCCCTTTTGAACGGTCCGCTTCCTCCACAGGCTCTGTTTCCCTGCCGCGTATGATATTGCCAAGATTCTTGAAATGCCCCTTCATCTCCTGTATTTCCCCGGCAGCCCGCTCTATCTTTTCCTGTCCCCGGCTCATTGCTTCCTCCGACCTGCTCAAAGAAACCTCCAGGCGGCCCAGGCCCTCCTGGATATGTGCCATGTCCAGGGCATGGTCCAAAGCCTGTATCCCCTTCTTTTTACATACCGATACAGCATTCTGGATCTGCGCTGAGAACTCGTTTTTTACATCTTTCGCATATTTCCAGGCATTCTGCATGGAATCACGCACTGCCAGCTGGATATTTTCAAGCTTTGCTTTTAATGTCTGGTCCTGCATTTCCTCGATCTGGTCCCGGAGATAATCCACTTCCTCTATTGCGTCTTTCAGGTCTCTCTGGAGGCCTGCTATATAGTCATATAACCGCTCCATATCCTCTGCCTGGTTCTTTTTCCCTCCGTCTCGCACTTCTTCAAAGAAGTTTTTTAAATGTTCCTGTTCTCCCAAAGGTACAGACAAACTTTCTTCCACATAGCTCACCTCTTTCCTAAATAAATCTGCGGATAAAAGAGAATATTGGACACCTCAGTCTGGCATTCCTCCCGATGTGTCCTACATTTTCTCTTCTGCCCGGCATTGTGACGCTTTCTTTGCTTCCTCCTGTACTTTTTCATGCAGGTTCGTATTGAACAGGGCATAGATCGGATTCTCTTCCTTGCTCATCCTGTTATCAAAAGGAATGCAGACATTCCCGTATTTTATGATCCCCGTCCCGGAAGGGGAGTTATTCACGAACCTCAGCTGGGACTGAGGGATTCCTGCCACACGGGATAGTTCCAGGCTGTCTACATTCGCCTGTTTCAGCAGGGCGATAAACTCTGAATTTCCAAGCATGGTAACTGCTGTATAGTTCTGCAGCATGTCTACGATATTCTGCGTGATCCCGGTACAAAGTCCCCCCAGTTTCCGGACTTTTTTCCATAAGGTATACAGATACTTTGCACTGTACTCTTTATCCAGGACCGTATGGAACTCATCAATGTAAAGCCAGGTAGCCCGTCCGATCTTTGCATTTTCTGCGATCCTTGCGCTGATATTCTCCAGCATGACAAGGGTGGAGATCGCACCAAGCTCTTTTCCCAGGTCTCTGGTCCCGTAGACGATAAATCGTGCCTGGGCGTTGACATTTGTATGGTTATTGAAGATATTTAAAGAGCCGTTTACAAAAAGCTCCAGGGATAAAGCGATATCCTTTGCGTCCGGCTCCGGCTGCTCTAACAGGAGTTCATAAAATTCTCCCATTGTCGGGATATGTTTCTTCCGGTTCTTTGCAATGTCCATGTACAGTTTCCGCACACAGCGGTCAATGATGGATTTATGCCGGCTGTTTAAGCTGTCCCCATAGCACTGTTCACACAGGCCCAGCATAAACTCGCCCTTATCCCGGATCGCCCCCTGGGAATCGTTAAGGTCCAGGCTCCAGACGTCCATGTCCAGAGGGTTGATGTGATTTGACGTATACGTGGACAGGTTGATGACCGCCGCCTGGTCTCCAAGGGCTTCTGCGATATCAAAATATTCCAGGGTAGGATCGATCACAATAATATCATCCTCGGTCCCAAGAAATACCTGGAGCATTTCCGATTTACTGAAATAGGATTTTCCGCTGCCGGGGATCCCGAACACCATGCCGTTTCCATTGGCAAGGTTTTTCCGGTTCGCAATGCACAGGTTATGGGAGACCTGATTGATCCCGTAGCAGATCCCTTTTTCATTCAGCTCCTGCACATTAAAAGGAAGCAGCGCCGCTATGTCCCTGGTCAGCATGGTGCGCAGGGTGGATACCTGCCGGCCGCCAACCGGCAGCACCGTATTGAGAGCTTCCAGCTGCTGATAGTAGTGGGGCTCGATCTGGCACATCCGCCCGTTCCCCATATTCCGGAGTGTCTCTGTAATGCTTTCCAGTTCTTCCCTGGTATCCGCCATCACGACCATGTTGACGCCTACATAGAAAAGATTCTGGTCATTCTCCCGGACATCGTCCATAACCCCCTCGATCTTCTCTTTCTGCACCTTCTTGATGTAAGAGATATCAGAAGAGAAATCATTGTTCTTATTGCGGACACGCTGCTGCTTCAGGATATCATTCTCAATGCCCAGATACTTCTTCTGAAGTACCCGGTTGGTCAGGTCTTTCGGCACCGGAACGATATCAATGGTGGTCATGCTGTGTACCGGGAGATTCGTGATCTCATTGATAAAAGTATCTGGCAGGGAAGCCGGGAACTTCTTAATGAACAAAGCCCTGCATTTCTTCCGGTCTGTCTCAAAATAGCCGGGATAGAACTTCATATATCCCCCGGTAATGTCATTTCGTGGATCGCCCCCTCTCTTTAAGCACTTTCTGAAATTGAAATGGAAGTTCTCTCCATCCCCCATCCGGTAAAACTGGAACAGGATACGGAGACGCTCCTGCGCATTTAACGGTTCGATGGCAGAACCAAGCTCCGTAAAATTCTGTTTCAGGGTGGCTTCAAACGTAGCAAAGAACGCTTTTGCCTGTTCATATCCTTTCCGCTCTACGCAGACAGTCAGGTATCGTTCCTGTTCGATCCCCTGTTTCCCTTCCAGGATCCGGTTCTCCGTGATCTTGTTATATGCGTCCCTGATCCAGTCAAACCCATCCCCCTTATGCTTCAGCAGGACGTTCTCCCGAAATTCCTGCATATTTTTATTGCGGTTATTGATGGTGATCTTAAAGCTGACGTCGATCGCATTCACGGTCTTACAGTACTGCTGTAAGATGCGGACCTGCTCTTCTGATCCAGCCGTCACGTAATTGATATCAAGGAACCGGTAGGTTTTCGAATACCGTCCTTTCGATATTTCAAAGATCCCGTCTCTGGAGATACGGGTAAAGCCCATGACCTGCTGTAAATACTTAGGTGACTTTACTGGTTTATCTGCCTTCTTTAACTGTTCAAATCTGTCAGAAAATATTGACAATCTATATCCTCCTTTCCGGCAGATGGAGAACCAGAAAACATTCCGCATCCGCCATCTGCCTTTGCCAAATGTTTCAATCGTTCTCCCTCTTCCCGGGAAAGAGGCTGCGGGTCACCCCGCATTTCTATCAGGCTGCCCCTGATTTGCTAATAAAAGTAATAAAAATATACAGCTGCCGCCAGTGCTCCCCAGGAAAGCAGCAGAGCAGCTGAGATCATGATCTTGATTCCATTTTTATTCTTTTTCTTTTCTTTTTTCTCTTCTCGTCTTCTCTTCCTTGTCTTCTTTTCTGCTTTCCCCTGTGTGATCCTGTTTTTCTTCTCCTCTTTTACAGCTTTTTCCTGGATGATTCTTTTTTCCTGGATGTCTTCTAAAAATATTTCTTTTAGTTCTGCCAATGACTCCGTAGAACCATAGACCAGAGGACGGTAAAAAAAAGAATAACGGATCAGCTTTGAGGCAAACTGCCAGAACGACAGACCATGATAGTTATAAAATCCTGTCAGGGCAAGGGGTACTACAAAAGGCGTTGCCACATAGCAGCTCAGTGTAATGCCGATCCTGCGGTACAGAAGCAGCACGACAGCGGTTCCTGTACCAAGGGCAAGGAAACTGAAAACAGCCTGTTTCACCGTCAGCCCTAAGATAAAACTCTCTTTGTAGTGCTGAAGGTCTTCGCTTAATTCAATATCCATATGATTCTATTCTTAGACGGAAAGAGGGCCTTATATCGCCTGTGGTCTTCCCGCCGCTTCTCCTTTCTTCCAGATTCTTCGGATCTCAAGTCCTTCTTTATCTTTGATGGCTATTCTTCCTTTCACTGTGGGAGGGGATCTCCTGCTTCCGGGGCAGGTCGATCCCGTAATCAGCACAGTATTTTTCAACCCCCACCCGGTCAAATTCCGCCAGTTTTTCCAGATTGAATTTTACAAGATGGTACTCTTCCATCCCGGAGTGACCTTTCTCCTGCAATATCTCCCCAAGGCCGTAATCGGTTATGAAATTTAATTTATCCTCAGCAAAGTCTGCACAGATAAATGCCTCATCCGGCTCCAGGTAATAACCGGGAAGGTTGACAGTCAGATCGCCAAAGGGTTCCCATCCCTCCTCACAGGGGCTGAACATTTCTATATACAGACCCTCTCCGAAAAGGTACGATGCAACATATAATGCGATCTCTGTATCTTCATAGTCCCAGTGGAAGATCCCTGTTTTAAGTTCATCCGGCATTTCCTGGATGGGGTCCTTTTCCCGCTGATTGTAAATTTCTTCAAACCGCTGATACCCTTCCGGATCCAGCTCCCTTAATTTTTCTTCCCGAAACTCAAAGACCTGGCTTTCCCGGACGCCGCAGCGCCCTGCTTCACCGGTCAGATATCCAAGGTCATATTTCTGCAGGAAGGCATAGGCTTCCCCTTCTGCCATCCCCTCCTGGAGAAAGGCCTGGTTTTTCTTCAGCGGTACGCCGAAATCTTCCGTAAATTCCATAAAGGGCATCTCGCCGCCGTTTTCTTTGCAGTAAAGTGCGACACTGATATTCCCATCTTTTTGGTATGCCCCGATCTCCAGCCATACTTTCATGCGCTTTTTCTTATCTAAATCCGCATAATCAAACGTAAGGTTCTTTTTTCCAGCACGATCCATTGCTCCACCTCCTATAATCCCAGCGCCCTTGACGTAAGGTTTTGTGCTCCTTTGACGGTCCCGACGGTAAGCGCCACGGTAAATGTCATCTCTCCCAAATAGATCAGCGTCTTCGCCCAGTCTTCATAATCTCCTGTAAATGCCGGCAGGCCGGCGCTGATGAACTGATTGCACAGGAGGATCGCCAGCGCCATCGTGACGGCCTCAAACACTACACTGATGAAGTATTTCATATAGCTGACAAAGGTATTGCTGATCCCACGGTTTCCGGCCAGTGTACTGCTTGCGATCGCCCCGAAAGGTACGATGACCATGATCTTCAGGAAGCGGAAATACACGTTGTACAGCAGGAAAAAGCCGCAGATGATCACAATTAAAGACAAAAATACGGCCAGGATCAAGAATACGATGCTTGTTCCAAACCCTAAGTCCTTAATAACCTCTGCCTGCTCCGGGGCTATCGCCAGTTCTACACTCTGGTTCGCACCCAAAAGCCCGACAAGATTGCCGCAGGATGTAAAGAGCGCTTTCATGATCGTGACATTATAAGAGACCATCCACTGGGAGATCGCCACCCGTATCAGCATACGGAGGATCACCTCAAAGCGCATCTCTTCCCGGATATCTACACTTTCCGAGCAGAATCCGATCACAAAAAAGAGTACGACCAGAGCCGAACCGATCCCCACAAAAAGCGGTTCGACACCTTCCACCAGCGACCAGGGGCCGCCGTCCTTAAAGCCTGTAGGGGACTGGCCCAAAAGTTCAAAAACAAGGGAGACTTGAGAGTTCCAGAAGCCGAATACGATCTCCAGAAGCGCCAGTATTGCTTCTCCCAGGCTAAACATTCCTCTTCACCTCATTTCTTTCAGGTTGAGGACCGAAGGGCCTGTGCCTTGCGGTCCTGTTTTTGGTTTCTGATTCGTTTGAGAGGAAACTGGATCAACTGATCCCGAGAAAAGCGAGTACAGAGGAAATCGCTGCCATGATCAGGCCGGCAACAATCCCTTTGATCGCACTGTTCATGGAAGAGCTGTCCTGCTGCTGATACGCCTGGGCAAATTCCATAACGTTTTTCGCCAGGATGATGACGCCTACCGCACCGATAATACTGATGACCAGTGTTTTAAGATTGCTAAGCGGCTGTGTAACCGAATCAACCCCTGCTGAAGCCATGACCGGCTGAACGAAAAACAGGGAGGCTGCCGCCGCTCCTGAGACTGCCTGTGCGATGCGTTTCTTTACATTCTCTCTTTTTAATACTTTCATATCGATACATATTCTCCTATTTTGCAACTCGCACACGCAAAAAGGCAGGTTTATGGAAACCCGCCATGCGTGTGCATAACCACGGGTTCCCATAAATCTGCCTTCTTTAACCGGCTGTATCCTTTGTAAATTTCTGGCGGAGTTCTTTCATCTGCCCTGCAGTATTGCGGATATCCGCAAGGGCCAGGACATCCTTGTACGGGATCCCGGCTCCGATCGCCATACGGATTTCTTCCAGCTGGTCCGGACTGTACGGATTCCTGGAAAGAAGTTCAAACAGTGCTTCTTCCTCTGGTGTCCTCACTGCTTTCCCGCCTCTTCCTGCAGTATTTCCGCTGCTTCTCTTCTGAGAAAGATCTTCAGTCTTATTCATCACCTCCTTTACATGCGGACGGACAGCTTTCCGGTTTTCTTCCAGTTCTTTTTCTGTAAAAATCTTCTCCGGGACCGGATTGGCTGTGAACAGTTCCTCTGCTGAAAGTTCCACGATATGTACCGGTTCCCCATTGTCCTTTTTCCTTTTATAGAATGCGAAAGACTCCTCATTTAAAAGCCTCACGTTCTCCGCTTTTTCTTCGATCTGATGTACATAGGGCGGCGCTCCTCCATCCTCTGTCTCTTTAAACAGAGGGTGCTTAAATGTATTAAACTTCCGGTCTATGATGGGATCGTAGCCACGGATCAGGACGATACACTGGTCGTTCTTCAGTTTCCTGGTTTCATCTGGAGTGAGAAGCTCCCGTCCGAGAACATCATAATTCCGGGAACTGCTCCCGTTGCGCCCTCTTGTTTCCCCGCTGCTCCTCTTATCAATGGTCCCTTTTCCCAGGCTCTCGCTGACATATTTATGGGTGGACTGCTCATTGCCGCCCAGATAAATCAGCGTATCGCAGTTGCCCGGTATGGTTTCCCAGGTATCCTTAAACAAAGCCTTGATCTGCGCAAGGTTCTGTATGATGATGATACAGGAGATCTCCCTGGACCGCATCGTACTTAACAGCGAGCAGAAGTCGTCAGGGAGGGCAACGTTTGAAAATTCATCAAGCATGAAAGTCACATGTATAGGCAGCCGCCCATTGTAGTTGAAATCCGCCTGATAGTACAATTCCTGGAAGATCTGGGAGTACAGCATTCCTACAAGGAAGTTATAACTCTTATCCGAATCGGGGATCACGCAGAACAGGGCTGTCTTTTTATTCTTATCCCCGTCAACGCCTGTGCCGATCTCTTCGATGTCCATTTCGTCCTTGTCCAGCACCCGGAGGATCTGAGGATTCTCTAAAAGCCCCAGCCTTGCATTGGCGCTGATGATGATACTTCTTACAGTGTCTCCGGCGCCACGCACCACTTTATTGTACTGGATCACAGCCGCATGGGAGCTTCCCTTTTTCCGCTCCAGCCTCCGGAACCTGCGGTCCAGTTCAGAAGGTGAGCCGTCCGCATTGACCTCTGCTTCATTGAGCAGTTTCAAAACAGTGCGGAAATTCCGCTCCTTCGGCGGGCATTCTTTCCATACATATAGGAAGATTGCCTGCAGATACAGGGATTCCGCCTTTTCCCAGAAGGGATCGTTTGCCTGGGCGTTTTTTGGCGTTGTATTAGCGATCAGGTTCGTGATCAGCTTTACGATATCTGTTTCGGAACGGATATAGCGGAATGGATTATAGCCGTTTGAATGATCCATTTCCACCAGGTTCAGGATCCGCACACGGTATCCGTGAGCGATCAGAAATCCGGAACAGCATCTTGCGATTTCTCCTTTTGGATCTGTAATGATAAAAGAAGAGGTGAGCTGCATCAAATTCGGTTTAACCATGAACAAAGTCTTCCCCGCTCCGCTTCCTCCGATCACCAAAAAATTCAAATTCAATCTCGTCTTTCTGGTATTCATAGACATACGGATATTCTGAGACAGGATCCGGTTCCTTCCTTCTTCCTTATCCGCAAGATCTTTATTGACCTGTTTCGGATTGGCAAAGACCGCCGTACCGAACTCTTTCCCCGGCATGTAATTTCTCCGGCTTGTCAGGTACATCAGCATCCCGACCGCATATACAAAAACAGCGCCTACGATTGCTTTCAGGGAATACGCATTCCAGTAATCAGCAAATGGTTTTCCTGTTACAACGTTGAGACGCTCCATAAAATAGTTAAAATCCATCTCCGGCTTATAGCAGGCGCTTAAAAGATAACCGGCATAAGCCGCAAATATCCCTCCGATGATCAAAAACCATGGAGAGGTTTTCTTCTTTCTATTCGGTTCTACGTTATCTGCCTCCCCTGCCGTTTAATTTTTTACGGGCTGCTTCCAGAGATTTCTGTGTCTGCTGGTATTGTTTCTTCTTGCGCTGTCTCTGGTGTCTTCTCTGGTTTTCCTGCTGTCGCCGGATCTGTTCCCGGTTCACCGGATCATAGCTCTGCTCGTACAGCTGCCGGCCCAAAAGACGGCGTACAGGCTTATTGTCCCGGTCCACCACCTGATAGGTTTTCTCTTTCTCCAGATTGGCAAGGATCGTCTTATCTTCATTGATCCAGGCGATCTCGGATTTCCGGAGCCAGATAAATCCATCCTTCTGGTAAGGGATCCTGGTCTTGATACTCTTTTCCGTCTCTTCGATCACCATCTTCCGGTCGATCGTGATCCCGTTCACTTTCGGATTATCCTGGGACAGCTTTTGGATCCGCTTGATCTCTTCCAGCTTTTCCGCAGAAATGGAAGTGTCCCCTCCATTCCTCTGGCCGGCTTCCTGCCTGCCAAACCATGCCTGCCACTGCTGGGAATCGGTAAACTCCCGGAACTGCTCTGCATCCATCTTCATTTTTACGGTCCCGTCTTTTCCGATCTCGGCCAGCCCGTTTCCTTCCATGTGCTTTACGATCGGCCAGACTTCCATCCACGTCATGTTCAGCCGTGAACGCACATCGCTTATTTTGATCCCCGGATTCCTGGCGATCTCTTCAGCAGCAACCCGGTACTCATTTTCTTTCGGGATCCCGGACTTTTTTTCTGCTTCCTGCACCATCTTCTCCAGTTCCTCCGGCTCCGCATTGGTATAGTAGTCATCCAGGGACTCGATCTTTGAGTTCTGCACCTGCTCCATGATGGACTTGATCCGTGGAGCTGCCTGGGAATGGAACAGGATCTCACTCATTCCATCTGATTTATTCAGATCCGGCAGGACAGCATACAGGATCCCATACTGGTCCGCCAGTTTCTTCACCAGAGGCAGGTCTTTCGTCTCAAACTTGTATACCTGCAGGTCCCCGCCGGATTTCAAAAGTTTTTTCACCGAAGTCTTTCCAGCAAGTTTCTCCTGCCGGAGCATATGCATAAAGACAGCGCACACGCCCTTAACGAAGTCTATATTTGCCTTGCCCAGTTTCATGAGGATCTCCGTTCCTTCAAACGTCACCCGGATGATCTGCGCAGCATCCTGCAATTCGCTCATATGACACCCCCTTTTTTATATTGCCTTGCCATTCCTGACCGTCCCCCTGTTTTGCTCCCCGGCAGGGCGCTTCTTTGCTTCCCCTGTAAGCCTATCCAGTTCTTTCTCTAAGCCGCTCTGCTTTAAGACTTCTTCCAGCATACGGTTCGCTTTTTCTTTTTCATAGATCATGTGCTGCATCTGGAAAATATAGTTCTCGATCTGCGCAGCTTCCATACCTGGCGGTTTTGGCAGGCTCTCCCCGTGGGCTGACAGGATCTGCCCTCTCTCCCGCTCCGTCAAATGCGGGGCGGCAGCCTGCATGAGGATCCGCTGTACTTCTCCGAAATCTTCTTTATGGAATGCGATCCGGTACAGCGCCTGTTTCTCTGTCCGGCCAAAACAGGAACGGTCCTTTTCAATCTCGTCCAATAGCGGAAATAGTTTTTGAACATTTTCTACTGCAAACATATCAGGCACCTTCCCTTCTGCTGCGGATAAGCAGGAGGATCTCCCGCAGCTTCTGCATCCGCTCCGGGGAGGGGTTGTTTGCGATCACCCGAGAGATCTCCTGATCGTTCAGCCCGCTTTCCATACATTTGCGCACCTCTTCCAGCTGTTCCGTGGAAAGATCCGCCTCCATGATCTTCTCCAGAACATCTTTGGGGATCTTATGGTCACGCAGCGCAAACCATCCGAACATCCTCTTTTTCAAAGTCTGCTTTCCCTGTTCTGTCCCTACAGCAGCTTCCAAAAGGATCTCATCTTTTTTATCCTCCGGCCTGGCAGATACAACAACTGGCTTCTGTTCTTCCGCTTTCTGATCGGCTAATGCCTTCTCCAGATCCGCAATGGTCCTGTCCCTCTCTTCTATTTTCCGCTGCAGTTCCTGGATACTTTTGTCCTTATGTTTCAGGTTCTCATATAAGTCCTGGATCTCCTGATTCTTCTCTTCAACCACATGTTCTTTCACAAGGGAGGAAAGGACATCGAAGCGTTCGTTGCTTTCTTTAAACTGCCGGATGGAATCTTCCATGATCTGCATCAGGTTCTTCATATACTCTTTTACGCTGCCGTCATCTCTCGCCTCATTTTTCTCTTTAACTGTTTCTTCCAGCTGCGTCCGCATTTTTTTCATCTTATTCGCAGACATCTCCTGTACCGCATAAGACCTTACCTGCTCAAAAGAAAGACCGTGGGCGATCCCTTCCCGGATCTCTTTGATCTGATACGGATTAAACGCATTCTCACAAAGGAAATCCAGGACTTCTCCGCTGATCCCTTCCATCATGGCAAAGACGATCTCTTTCATACATTCCGCACTCTGGTTGCTCTGTACCAGCCTGCGTACTTCCGGTATCTGTAAGCCGTAATCAAACGCCATTTTTACGATCTGTGTCTGCTCCTGCTTCAGCACCTTCTTACACTCTTCCAGATAACGCTGTTCTTCTATTGTCATCTATTCCCCTTTCCCTGGACCCCAGGATCCAGTGATCATTTTTGCTGCCCCTTTACGCAGCGCTTATCCTGTGTATCTTTCCTCCTGCAGCTTATCGGGACGGCTGTCTTTTCTTCCTGGCCGCCTTCTCCAGATTTTCCTCTTTTTCAAAGACCTTCCGGAGCAGACGTTCCCCTATCCGCTTTTCTTTCGCAGCTTCCCTCCGTATTCTTCTAAGCTCCTGCTCCCTGGATTGAAAATCCGCTTCCAGCTTTCCAGCCTCTTCTGCCGTATAACCTGCTTCTGAAAGTTTCCCGCATAACGTATCATAGGCTCCGGCTTCTTCTGAAAATTCCGGATATCCTTCATGGAACAGGTCTGCCTCGATCTGATATTTTTTCAATTCCTGAAAGAGACCAAGGACAGCCTGATACTTTTCCTTTTCCCCTTCCAGCTTCTTTTTTTGTCTCCGGGCTTCTTCACCCGCCGCCCCAGCCTTTGCGACCGCAGCATAAAGATCCTGTTTGGAACGGATATCATGCTCTGCCCAAAACAGATACTCTTCCTGTAATCTTTCCAATTCCTGCAGGCTGCGCTTATATTTCCAGGTATCCGGGCGTTTGCTGATCTTCCCGGCCCGGTATTTCCTGACAAAACACTCTTTTTGATATCTGGTCAGATGGCGGCTCCGGTATGGGATATAGAGATAGAACAGCTTTTCCCTGTTCCGGCTCTCTGGAGAGACCGGACAGGAGCGGTGTGCGATCCTGCGGCGGAGCATTTCTTCTGTGTATTCTTCTCCCAGCAGATCCAGACGCCGCACTCTTCCGGCGCCGGTTTCCCTGACCGCAAGATGTTTCCTGCCGGACAGTTCATATCCCATACTGCGCAGGTTCTCCAGGAACTCTTCATAGGTGGCTGCGTCCTGGACGGCAAGATCCACATCCCGTTTGATCCTCTGATTCCGGAGGGACATTTTCTTTTCCTGGCCCGGCTCTGCTGTTTCTCCTTTCTGCCGGCGTTTTCTTTTTTCCTTTACCTCTTCCAGATCCAATATGGATAGACCGTACTTTTTACAGAGATCATTTACAAGGGGCTGTATCCTGTGTTCCCATTCTCCCTTCGGACAATCATATTTATAACCGTCTGTACAGCGGACAGAATTGAAAATGATATGCCCGTGGATATGGTCCGTATCATTATGGATGGCATATACAGCCTCATAATCTTTCCCAAGATACGCTTTGACAAATTCACCAACGAGCTCAAAAGCCGTATCTTCCGTAATTTCTTCCTCTTCAAAAGAGAGGATAAAATGGTAGCCCTGGCGCTTATCCGTCTTTCCGAAATGCCGTTTTGTCTCAAGCATCTGTTCCAGGGCGTTCTCCGGAAAACAATTACTTCCGCCGATATATCTGCCGTCCTCTGTTTTATCCGGGGCCATGATATATTTCAGGCCATTCGCCAGATGTTTTGCCGGATATCCTGATTTTGCCTGCTTCATATGCAGGATTTTTGTGATCGCCATGTGTCACCTTACAGTTTTGCAACAAGCTGTTGCGTCAGGTCCTTCAGATTTTTCATAAGCACATACAGCCGGTGCTTATCCTCTTCGGAATACAGCCGGCTGTTATGGTTATGTGTGATCTGGTTGATGTTCACACCGATATGGTTGATCTCATTGTTCAAACGCTGCAGTTCCTGCCGGATCCCCGGATAGTCCCTGGGACGGTTGGTGATCAGGATACGCAGATACTGGGATTCTGTAACTCCCATTGCTGCCGCCTGTCTCTGCAGTTCCTCCAGCTCCCCGTAAGTCAGCCGGATCTCTTTTCTGCATTTCATGGTCTCCTTTTTCGTATGATCCCTCCTTTTTTCCGCCGGATACTTTCATCATCTGGGGCGGGCCGGCTTCTCCCGCCCATGCTCCTGCGCTGCAGGCTGTGACTGATACTTGTGAAACAGTTCCGGTTCTGTCTCACACAGAAGATCCGTAAGCTGACGGGTACTCATGATCGATTGCCGTTCTTTTCCCTGCTCCAGCTGCAGGGCAAGCCAGCTGTCATAAAATACATCTAAGGCTTCTCCTAAATACAGGCCTTTCCCAAGAGCGATCGCTTCAATACAGCCCGGCTCAATGTCCCTGATATAATTCCAGTCCGGTGCAGATATCCTCTCCCCCGGTTCCAGATGTTCTTTTCCCATAACCGCCATCATGCTTTTATAAACTTCTTCCCGGCTTTGTATGTATGCCATGATATCGGATACAACCTCATGACAGGCCATAGACCGGTATTCCTGGAATTTGGGAACGATATAGTCCTGCAGGACCTTATGCTGTTTTAAATAGAGATACGTCTTCGCCGGAAGCGTGTAATATGCTTCTGATAATTCCTGGATCCACCGGACATAAAACCGCAGCTCATATGGATTTTTTATTGAGATCTCCGGCGTGCGCTCCGGAGGCGGGCAATGCATCAGGCGCATCTGAAGTTCTTCTAATTCAGCCTGTAATTTTACCGGAAGGCTTTTATCTTCCAAATATCCTTTCAGAAGGCAGGACAGTTCCTCACGGCCATCCGGCATACGGATCAAGCCATACGTCTTTCTTACCATGTCTGTATCCGACTCTCCCACTTCACGGGTCTGTTCATAATCCCAGCAGCAGTTATTTTTTAAGAACATCGTGGTATCCCACGCCAATGCCTGAAACACGTCACGCTCCTGCTCTTTATCCGGCAGTCCGTAGTCCCATATCTCCCGGATCAACGCTTCTGTTTTCTCAACGATTGAATGGCTTTTTCCAAAGCACTTATCATATAGAAAGTTGATCACGTTCTTCCTGACATCTGCTTTAGAGAATTTATCCAGATAGCGATCCTCCCCGTCTTTGTAGGGATAGATCATATACCAATAGACTCTGATATCGCCTAACGGACCGTTTTGGAAAAAATCTCCGACCGTCTTTTTTAGCTGTTCAAAATCTTCTGATCCATATTTCATTTTCATGATCCTCCATCATAAATAAGATTTTCCGGATTTTATTTGTACTTTTGCTTTTGTCCATTTTATCTCCTGCGAAGATCTTCTTTCTTACCGGCTTGCTGACATACTTTACTGTCCATGTCTTCCAGTTTTGCAGCTACACTCCGTATTTTCTCCATGTACTCTGTATCTGTAAATTCAAGGAGGTAATCTGCCAGTTCCATCCTTTTTTCCGGAACTTTCAGATCCATATAAATCCTTCTTACAGGATCAGCAGGATCGTCCATGCATTTCATGTACTCGGCATATTTGAAATAATCCAGCTCTTTCAGCAGATCTGCCACTTCCCATGCCGTCTGCTCCATATCACTTCCTTTTATCTGTCTCGGTATCCGTCCGATCCTCTCTAAATCTTTGATAAGAAGATCTCCTTTCCGCTCCTGTTCTGCATTCTGAAAAATGGGGTTCTTGCTGCACAGGAAACAGAAAAGTTCCTCCCGCAGACAGCCATTATCTACGATCTCTTCCATCTTTGGGATCGGACTTCCTTTATAGCCGCTTTGTGATAAACGTTCTATAAATTCCTCTGCCAGATGGTTTTCAAGTATGAACCGCCTGGCTTTCTCTGCTATTCTTTTTATTTGATCTTGTTCATAGATCATCCGTTCAGCCTCCTCAAATACTCCCGTCTGCTTCCCAAAAAACAGCGGGCAGATTTTAGTTTCTGCTGACAGTCCCGAAAAGCCGGTCCGGACTGGCTTTGCCAGTCCTCTGCAAGATACGGATTTTGCCGTACAAAACCCAATCTTGTTAGGGGAGGCCCCCTAAGACCCCCAGCCTCCGGCTGATAGCAGTTAATAATAAGCGATAGCAGAACTTCTATCCATCATTGAAATCTGCTATCAGAAGTATCTTCCTGCTATCAATTTCTGCTTCTGGATCATGAAGAACTGCTATCACTTTTTCCATATGGATAGCAGAAATCCTCTGTGAAGAAAGAAATCTGCTATCCGATTTCTCTTCCTGCTATCACATGCTCCGCTTCTGTTTTCTGCTTCTGCTATCATTCCTATCGTTCTGACAGCAAACGCATAAAAGAAGAGTTTTGATGTTCCAGGCAGGAAACCTTGTATTTTCATGCAGACAGCCGCTGCTGTCTGTCCGGTTCTTTTGCACAAAAAAAGCAGCTGATTCAGCCACCCGTCTTTCATTTCTTCTTTCCAACCTATTGCCAGGGTGGTCTTCTTTCAGACCATTACACGGTTTTCAGGATCCCGCTTTTCCAATCAGTGGTTCACTGTTTCTTCCAGACGTTTCAGCGCTTTTTCAAAAGCGCCGATCCCGCTGAAAAAAGACGAGAGCCTTATATCATCAAACAAGTATGGCATTGCCACATACAGCTCAAAAAAAATATAATACAGGACATCCACCACGATCGAATTCCCAGCCTGTTTGTATAACTGGCTGTCGCTTACTCCTGCTTCTTTCGCTTTCCAAAAATCCTCATCTGAGAATCCCATTAGCCTGAAACACTCAAGGGGAGTTAAACGCCGGATGCGGATCAGGGATTCCAGCCTGCGCACTCCTGGAGTTGTCGTAAGCGTTGGGCTGATATCTCCATTTTGTATCACCCGTCCGTTTTTCAATGTCTTCGGGAAAGAGAGATTTGCCACGCCGCTGCTCCTGCATTCCTCATAGCCCTTCTGCGACTTTGCCCGGACTAAGATGATATTATCCTTCGCAACAGAAGTTAGTGTATGAACCATATCTTTCGGTTCTGCCACTTCTAATTTTTGTCTGATTGTACCATCATCCTCATATCTTCCACGAATTGCACCGACTGCTTTTTCTACAATCTTTGCCTGATCATGACTTGCTAAATGAGCGCACGCAATTCCTAACGGTGAAAATACTCGCCCTGTAATATGGCCTTTATTAATATTTCCAACATGAATGATCTTTGGCTGCGTATTTCCTCCCGAACAAGTTGTCAAAGCAGGACAGCACCCCTCTGACGAATATACCCGCCCTGTCTGAGAAAATTTACCAGGTTCATTGATCTGACCGACCATATGCAGCTCATTTGCTTTCCACTTTTCCAAAGCAGCCTCATCCGGTTCAAACAGCAGGGCCTTCCGGTCCTCCATATCTTCGATCAATCTTTTGACCTTTTCCTGGGGCAGATAGTATTTCTCATCCACTTCATCTTCCAGAATATCCTTCAGCCGGACAACTGCATCCAGCGGCTCAGGGAAACGGAATCTCCCGTTATCTTCCTCTTTCCGGATCAGGATAAGATAGACTCTCTCTCTGCTCTGCGGTATCCCATAGTTCTTTGCATTCAGTACGCTCCAGTATGTATTGTAGCCATATTCCTGCAGTTCCTCTTCAAACAGCCGGAAGGTATCCCGGAACTGCTTTCCTACGATATTTTTCACATTCTCATAAATCCCCCAGGTTGGCCTAGTACCACGGATGATCCGCAGCCACTCTACCAGAAGGGATGAACGTGTTTTATCAATATCGGTCGAACCGCATTTTTCACACTGATCCCGCTTACTGTAATGCACCTGCAGCGGATTGTATTGGTGCCCACACTTTCTGCAGGTCCAGACAGCGCCTTTCCGGTTGCCGGCACTTGAAAAATCCTGACACGGCGATCCGCCGCAGATCATATTGAATGAGGGAATTGCGGTCTCATCAACCTTCGTAATATCTCCCAGATTCAATGTTTCATCTGTGCTATGGATTGCACAGTAACTCTTTGCTGCATACTTATCAAACTCACAAAAATTAACCAAACTATATTTCAATCCTCATATTTCATGAGGTGTAGCTACACATTTTACCTAGGATTACTCACTTAGTTCCTCCTATTCTTTATAGATTCGCTTCATTTCCATTGTTCCAATGCGAAATTACCGGAATCCACAGCTACCATGAAATATCTCTGGTCCATATTATTTAAAGACTGAAACCACCTCCCTTACACTATGATAAACTTCGTGTCTTCTACAATATGATTGGTCTGCACCACCTCCTTTCCGGCACGTAAAAAACGGAGAGTTTCCTCTCCGCATGATAATGTCATCTATTTGAACTTTTCCATTGATACATAAACATATTGGGACAGGCTGGATCACGGCCTGTCCTTTAAATATTTATATACATTGAATGGTTTATCTGTTTTGATTATTGTAATATTCTTATATCTATCTAAAGTGGATCTGATATTTTCCTCCTTCGCAGGATTTATTTTCATTATGATCAATTTCTTCTCTTTAGTAATCCAGAAATAAAACGGTTCATATATAATGACAGTCTCGATATCCTCATACTTATAGAGAGTATCTGCCGAAATTCCCTCTTCTGTCAGCCGGATATTTTTTCCTCTTTCAAGAGCGTTAGCAATATTTTTCTGCAAATTTTCCTGTGTTTTCTTACCAACTGTGTAATACCAGATCAGCCATACTGTAAAGAATACCGCAAGTACGATCTCAACAGTAAAAAGCGTATAATTCTTACTTACCAGCCCAAAAACAGCGAATATATATAACAGTGGTGTAAGGACGATTACCGCCGTATGCGCTTTCTTTTTGGACTCAGATGTTTGTATTGGCTTAAGGTAGTTAAGGGATAAAATATTTTCCAGCTTGTGAATATCTTCTTCGTCAAGATGATTATTTTCTATTTCCATGCTCATTTTACTTTCTTCCTCCATAAAAAATTTTCTAATTAAGGAGCCGCCTTATAAAATATAATAATACTACATATTTATCTACGGCTCCATAATTATATTATTTTTTATGTTTTTATGCTGCAACGCCAATAATCACTTGTCCTATCGTACCGACTGCACTAGATAGTATTCCAACCAAAGTAGCAAGTATCCCTTCAGGCAATACATAGCATACAACTGCCACAACAGCAACTGCAGCAAGCGCATAGCCGGCCATAGTTGCAAATTCCTCCACATTAAATTTCTTTCCGCTATCTCCATTTAATGTAACCTTAATTATTATAGAGACTTCTATTTCGGAGCTGATATCCTCATACTGCGGCAGCAAATCTGGTGTGCTGAATGTTACCATAAATTCAGCACTTAATGCAGTAACCAATCCGATCGTATATTTAATATTTCCGGTCTTAATAGAATATGCAACATTTTTAATGTTGTTGACTATCGTATCTGCATCCCCAATCGTACTATTCTCCAGTTCAGCTGCAACTGAATTAATCTGACTTTCACACTCTGTTGTCAATTTTCCACTATTATCAAGTGAAACATTAATCTCAAAAGCAGAATCTGTTTCATCTGAAATTGATGTGGATATCTCTGCCTTAGCTTCAATAGTCCCTTCCCCAGTGGTTACTGTACCAAGAGGTATCTCCTTATTGTATTCAAAGCCTCCCGTCAGAATTTTATCTAAGTACCCCATGGAAGAGAATACATTGTAGACATACTGACTGCGTGAAATTTCAAGCAGCGACTGAATATTTTCTTCTTCGATTTCTTCCTCTGTCTTTTCCGGAACTTCATCAAACCTGTTAAATCCTGTATCTCTTCCCGAATATGCATCTTTATCTAGCGGAAATGATGGTGAAGAAGAAAATGTCATCTCATAAAACTGGTCAAAAGCCCAATTATCAGGGATAGGATAGCCTAAGTTACAGCTAAATCCCGTAGACATATCCGCCACAAATGAACTACTGGCATATCCCAGATCACAGATACGGCTGCAAACATATCTAGGCGCATATATACCGATTTTATAATTCTTATCATTTTGCGTACCGTAAAAGACCATATACAGCTGCTGGAAATACGGAATGATAAACGTATCGATCTGATATGAATAACAGTCAAAATCCACTGCAAAGTATATAGTGGTTCCTTCTGGAATACCTATCCTTTTTGCTGCAAGGATTGCCGTCTGAGCATCCACACTTCCCTGTGAAGGATCCTTGAAATATTCCAGCTCGTAGCCACCGTCCTGATATATTGGAAATACTGACAAACCTGCATTCTCAATATTATTCACTTCGTCTAAGGTCAAATTCTTAGGTGTATGTTCTGTTCCCACCGTACCTGTAAGGTACCGGCCAACATGAGTATATCCAGCTGCCTTTAAATCTAATGCCTGCTGTCTATTAAGTATCGTTGAGCAGTCACATGCCTTTGCCGATCTGTTCGTATCGCCTTTACTTGTAAGCAATGATTTCATTGTAGAAACATTGACTTCTCCTTTTGTCACCAGCCCTATACCAAGCAGAGCATAAAATTCTTGAAATTCTGAAACCTGTTCTTCCGTATCTGAATCATATATACCGTCAAACCTTCCAGGATTATATCCATTGAAATATAAGCCATACTGAGCAATTTTATTAAATGGGATATAATACTCGGAATTTTGTCCATTTCTCAGTGTTCCCGGGAAAGCGTCTGTTGTAGCCTCACCAAAATTAACAGAGTTCATATCTGTGATCAATTCTGTTGTAACGCCTTCTGCCGCCTGAAGAGCTCCTACTAATGACAACACGGTCTGGCGAGACGCCACGCCGTCACATGGTCCTACTCCAATCACATCCGACCAGTCACTATTTAACTGCTGCTGTATAAGCCTGATGTTAGCATCTCCGCCGGATACTTTAGTAAACCAATTTAAAGATAAAAGTCCTGCCCAAACTTTCCAATCAATTATTCCTGTTACTTTTAGCCCGGCATCTTCCTGCATACTTTCTACAGCAGCAACGCCTGATGTATAATAGATTCCTGTAATACCTCCGGCTGCATACCCTTTACAAAACAGGGCGCACTGAATCAAGCATACATTCACACTTGGAGTATCATCCGGATCCATTTTTGAAATCGTAGGAAGGCTTTTCATAACAGATAATGTCAGCGGTCCTACAGTTCCTGTTATGCTCGAAATCCCATTTTGTATCTGGAAAGCACGTATAATTCCTTCCATACTTGCTGTACCCGTGATACCATCTTCATCCAGTGCTACCCAATTAGGATGTCCTCCAAACATCGCATTCAAATATTTTTGTGCTGCTAAAACATTACTATCTGCCATAATTATATACTCCTTTCTTCCAAAACTTGGTTATATTATATCCATTACATTTTGTTCATTTTGTGATCGTTTTCTAAAAATAATCTTACAAAATTCTTTATCTTCTGCAAACAGCTCACTAAATCATCATATATACTGTACTTGACAGTTCCCCACTTATCTTTGAGGAATATGTTCTCCGCCGCTTCTCTGTTTTTCTTTGCTTATGTCCCTCAGCGGTTCCAGTCCTCTTTCTTTTGAGCAGCTGTATATCTGGTCTGATATGTAGCCAAAGAAGCCATGTCTCTCATTTGCAAATTCAATCTCGAATTTTATATCCTCAAGATTTCCGTGATCCTGAAAGATCTGCACCTCATTGGCTCCCATAAAAGCCGCCAGAAAGTCTCCCTCCATTTTTTCATGTATCATATCCACAAAATCCGGGCATAAAAGGACCGCTTCCGCCTGGATATATTTTCCGTAGATATTGTATGCTTTCTGCGTATCTTCTTCCGGAATCTGAAAAAGGCCGCACCACTCTTTATCGATCTGCTGGTTTACCATCCGTAATATGTCTGCGTTGCTGAAAACATTGCACTGCTTTATAAACCAGGAGTTATGAAGCGCCTGTTTCAATGCTTCCTGGAAGGTCATTCCCCAGGATTCCAACATGCTGTTTGTAACCGAAATGTCATATCCGCTTTCTCCACCGGCCGGTATGCCTAAATGAAGGGCAACCGATATTTCCCCTCTGTCTTCATGGGGCATTTCACTTAGCAGACATCTATGCAAGCCGGTATTCATCAAAACCGGAAATAGATACTGTGTGATACTTTTATCGAAAAGTTTCTCATAGTTTGATTCGGCATAATGGTATTGATCTGCGATCCCCTCACACAAAGAGTCAATAATTTCATCTGTCTCAACCTCTTCAATATCCTCAGAGATACGTTTTACATCTTCAAAAAAGATACCATCGAAAAAGATTTTCTCCTCTCCGCACACGCACTGATAAAATTCTGCCGTTTTTTCTCCTGCCGTTACCTTTTCTTTATGGATCTCCGCCGGAACTCCGAATTTCTCCAAACTGGTGCGGATCATCTCTTCCATATTATCCCGGTAATATTCCGTCATCCATTGCGACCATTCCATATTTCATTCCTGCCTTTCCTTTACACCATATTTTTCATCTTCTCGGTTCTGTTTGGCTTGTACGCTGCTGTTCCGTCTTCTCTTGACTCTGGGGCGGTTTTGTGATCTGCTTCGTCTTATTGTCAAAATAATAAACACTGTCCGACAATCTTTCCGCAGGTAATGTAGTTAATATATTCGACATATACAGCAGATCTTGAACCTCAGATTCAGACTTCTCACTTTCTGCAATCAACGTACAGCTATGAATATCACTCGGCAGGATATGCAGGTTCTCACCGAATGCCTCTGATACTTTTGACAGCACATCCGTATCCAGGATTGCGGCTGCTCCATAATATAGGTCTGTATTCGAAATGATCACTGCACGTTCCTGTAGTTCATTTATATAACTGAAATCATCATTCCGCTTTGACGGCAGATCTTCAAAATTATAATTTGCTATCGGTGTAATGATAATCCGATCTTTAAACACCGCATTATTCTTTGCAATGTTCAATAATTCCTGCTCGCTATACCCATGTTTCTGCGCAAAAGAATTGGTCACATTGGTTGTTGAGGGTCCCCCAAACCCCTCAAACGCAAATTTGAAAATGATCTGCATATCCTGAAAAGGGATATGAGGAACTGTCTTTAGTAATGCTTCATTTCCTCTGGATGGGATGAGCGCCGGGATAATATTCTCTTTACAGAGCAGCTTGTCAAAATCAAATTCTTTTGGCATTCCTTTTGAATATTCCCGCATTACATGAAGATTTTCCTTCACAATCTGCTCTATTGAGGCCCCTCCTCTATATTGTACATACATATCCTCTGCGTACAGAGTAATCCCCACATTTCCATCTTTTCTCGTATAGGTAAATCCAGTCAGATTCTCGCCATTTTTCGGCACTGTCAGCGAACGGATCGTATAATCAGTATCGTCTCCGATATTCCGGATAAACTGGCTTTCTATTTCTTTTTTAAATTGCTGGAACTCCATGAGCTTCTCCAATTCTGTTCTCCTTTCCTATCTCCGCCCCTTATCTGGTACTTGGACCGGACGTTTTTCTATCTTTTCTTCCGGTCTCGCAAGCTGCCGGATTTCCTTCTTTTCCCTGTCAAAATAGTAAATGTGGTCCGACAGTTTTTTCTCCGGCACCAGGCTGAAGCGGTTGGAACAGTCGAGGATCTCCTGCACATCCTTTTGGGGCAGATCGCTTTCTGCCACAAGCATACATGCGTCTATATCTGCAGGGATAATATACATATTTTCCCCAAATCCATGTGCGATCCTGCACATTAATTCCTGATTTAAGATTGAGGCAGCCCCAAAGTCAAAGTAGATATTCGTAAGGAGCAATGCACGATCCCTGAAATCTTTCAGGTTCTCCAGATCATCTGCCTTTTTAAGGACGGCCATTTCCTCTACGTTCGCTGACATATGAGCAAACAGAGCGCTCTCTTTAAAGATTTCATTATTTAGAGAGATATTCAGCAGTTCTTGTTCTGTCCACCCCTGTTCCTGGATATATTCATCTGTAACATTTACGGTCTCACAGCCTTCCCCGCCGGAGACCCGGAATTTAAAAATGATCTGAAGATCATAAAACGGGATATGAGGGATCTTCTCCAGCAGAGCTTCATTTCCCTCAGAAGGGATCAGGGCAGGTACGATATTCTCCGGCAGACAGGTATATTCTTCCCTCCATTTTCTAGGCACCACTTCCGTATAGCGCTTCATCAGTTTCACCATTTTCTGTGCGATCTTTTCTATCGGTATTCCTTCCAGGAAATCGTCATATGCTTCTTCTGCCGGCAGGGGAAGCCCCCAGTTCTCTCCTGCCCTGCAATAAAGGATTTCCTTTTGATCTTCTCCATTGTTTTGTATCGTCTGCGCCTGGATTGAAAAAGCCGTTTCCCCTTTCATCTGATCCAGCAGACTTTTTTCCAATTCTTCTACAAATTCATGATATTCCATAAACACCTCCGCTAAGGACTCCAGCTCTTATAGTTACTGTACCCTTGGATAAACCCTTATTTCCGGCATTGGCCTGAGGATTTTATTTCCATGGATCTCTGCCGTTCCACCCTGCCTGCAAACCGTGTGATCTCCCTGGTCAGCCGGTCAAAATAATACAGCTCATCCGATAACCACTCCTGTGCATGTACTGCTTTAGGGCTTCTGCCGAAAGAGTGTTCCTCCAGCTCTGCTTCCGGATACTCGCTTTTGGGGACTACAACGCAGTCATGGATACTGTCAGGTATGATATACAGGTCTTCCCCGAAAGCCCCTGCGATCTTATCCATGATCTCTTTATCCAATATTCCGGCCGCACCGAAACAGCGGTTCTTATTTGTCACAGTCACCATCGGAACGGCCAGCTCAGAAAAGCAGCTCAGATCGTCTTTCCCTGTATAAGCCTGCCGCTCCAGGGCATAAGATTCAAAGGGGATCAGCTCAATGTTCTCTCTGAATATCGCATTCCTCAAAGCAATCTCCAGAAGCTGCTCTTTCGACCATCCATTCTGCTCCATGTATTCATACGTCACATTTGCAGTGCAGCCGCCTTTTATTTCCGGGGCATTGAATTTGAAGATGATCTGCAGATCCTCAAAAGGAATGTGTGGGACGGTTCCAAGCAGCGCTTCATTCCCTTCTGATGGGATTAAGACGGGTATGATCCGCTCAGGCCTGATAATATCTTCACTCAGATTTATGTCCGGAAGCTCTCTTTCGCTGTTCTTCAAATCGCTGATCAGTCTTTCTGCGATTTCCTCTATGCTCTGCCCGAAACAATACAGCAGATATGTATGTTCCAGATCAATAGAGACCCCGCACTGCCCATTTTTCGGGAAATACTGCACAGTATTTACTTCTTTGTTTCCTTTTACCGCCGGTTTAAAGATCACCTGTCCTTTCAGTTTCCCAGCCCGGCTCATCAGTTCTTTTTTCAATCTTTTTTCAAATTCTCTGGAATCCAAAATATCCCTCCTGCTTCTGAAATCTAACCTGCATCCTATTTCATCAAAGCGCCGCTTTGACCTCTTCAGCGTTTCAAATTCACAGACACATACATCAGGAAACTCCGCTCCGGTAGCCCCCGGCATATCCCCTTTTTATTCTCACGGTACACGCTCTGCAGGTATGCACGCCTGCCCTTACCTCTCAGTTTCAGTCTTCGGACCCGGTGTACCGTATCCTCTAAGAGATTGTCGAACTCATCTTTTCTCTGTTTTTCTCCCATCTCATATCTGAAATACTGCTGTAATGATAATTCTTCCATTGCTGTTCCTCCGCTATCTCGACGCTACACGCCGTTGCTTTTTATTGCAGATGTCAACGAACCTTTGCATATCAGAGGCTGTTGGATTTGACATATGTGAGAGATTTTCTTCCCTGTTTTTCCTGTGTTCTGTCTCCCGGACATTTCTCCCATGCAGAGCATGTATATGCCTGGCCTGTTTCCAAAGCGCCCGGTTTTCTTTTTCACACTGGAGGAAAAAATTATGGTCTTTCCCAAACGGCGGAAGCCGGAGATATACTTCATATCCTTCCAGCACATATTTCCTTCCCAGCTTTTTAGCGGCAGCCCTTCCCGGGATATCGTTATCCAGGCAGAGATCCAGCGTCTTTATCTCCGGGTGCTCCTGCAAGATTGTTTGGAGCGGCCCGTCCGACACCATTCCAAGGGCAAGGATACTGGTTTCATAGTCCTGCCTGAAATCCATATCCGACATGGCGTCGATCGCCGCTTCATACACGCATAATTCTGTACTTTCCGGATTTATCAGGTTTACGCCATACTTTTTGTCATTGCCTGGTACATCTCCCTTAAATGGTTTTCCATAAGCATCCCGGATCCCCCTCTGGCTTGCGAACATCACTTTCCCGTCAGCCCTCTTTCCAAGAAACACAATATTACGATACGGTACACTCTCATACATCAGGCCATGCTTCAGCCAGTGATGGATGATCCTTGAAGACAGTTTCCTCCGCTTCGTAAGGTATGCGTACAGCCCCCTGCAATGGTCCGCCTTCTTTGGAAGGACAAAAGGCACTTTCTCCTTTTGTTTTGGCTTCCTGTCGTCCGTATCCGCTTTTATTTTCTTTTCTGTCCGGTGCGCTGCACTGTCGGACCGAATATAGCCGGCGAAATCCAAAAGATAGGAAACCGCCTCTTTATATTCCATATCTTGAAAGTACATCAGGAAATCTATGGTACTTCCGCCTACGCCCCGGCTGTAGCGGTACCAGGTAGACCGGTTAAAAATGATCGCAGAATCCATTCCTTCTATAGAGAATACTCTTCCAACCTTTTTCAGGGGGATATGGACATCAGCAGCCAGGTCCACAAGGTCTACGGATTTTGCGATCTTCAGTTCATCCTCTGTAAAGCGCCCCATAAGCAGCCACCTCACCATACTTCATATCCAGATACCCGGATATCTGCGGATACGCTTTTTCAAATTCCTCCAGATAGCGCAGACTGGAGCCTCCCTGCAGGGTGCAAAATTCCCGCAGGCTCTTTTTTGTAAACTGTGCCGGCTGATTGCACCAGCGCCCGATTACAATGTACATCCCCATATATGGTGAGACCCAGCATTTCTCATATCTCATGATGTAGGGAAGGCATCCGAAGCCCATCAGGATCCGGACTCTTTCCAAGGTATCCCGGATATCCTGATACCAGAATCCATCTTCCCATTTTCCTGTCCGGTCAAAGCCGCAGAGTACGTAAATCCTGATTGAGTTCATTCTTACTTTCACTGTTTCATAAAGCAGATCCAGTTTCCGTATGATCCGGTCTTTATCACGGATATCATCAAATGCAAAGTAGACTTTATCGTCCAGTTTTCCGGAGAACAGCTTCTCCATCTGTTTTTTCTGCATGATCCGCAGGTCTAATCCCTGCCGGAACTGATATCTCTTTCCGGTTTCCAGAACCTTGTCCAGAATACTTTCCCACTGGGGGCATGCAAGGAAATTATCATCCAGAAAACAAAGTTTCTTCCGTTTTTCGTCCAGAAATTCCTCCAGCGGGCTTGCCGGTACAGCCTGTGTACTGTTCCGGTTTACGCAGAACGGGCATTTCCTGAAACATCCCCTTGTGAGGAATCCAATGGAATAATCCCTATAAAATTTATAGACCGAAGCACTTTCCCCGTACCGCCTGATCTTCTCTATAAACGCATCATATAAATGATAATCCGGCATACAGTGTTCGATCTCATCCGGCAGCTTCGGAGCCTTATCATAATAGAATCCGGTGCCGCCATAAGACAGATTGCCAAGTTTTAATATTTCTGACGGCACAAAGGTATCTTTGAACACCCGGGAAAGATACAGCCTGTCAAATGCCCCGGCTTCCTCATAGTCCTGTACCAGGCTGACCTGATGTCCTTCCCTTTTAAAGAAGCCGGACATTTTCATGCAGGCTAAGTTCGGGAACCGGTGCCTGGGCCTGGATAATATATCTGCGTCAATAATTCCGATCTTCATACCATCACCTCCCCCGCCGGGAAGAAGAGGAATGCTGGGTACGCCCTGCATATGCATCTGTTCTGCTTTTATATAGCGGTTCTTTTACCGGCCGGTACTCAGCTCCCATCTTTTCCATCCGCTCTGCAAAGTCACAGATATGATATACATTTTGTCCAATCTTTGTATGGTACTCGTCCAAATAAAAGCATTCTCTCTCTATAATTTCTCCCTTTGGATACCGGATTTCAATCGATTCCCCATCGTTGATACGAAACAATTCCTGATAATGGCTATTGATAAACCGAATCTCTTTTTTATCTTCCATATTTCAGCCTTTCAAAAAGAGGCAGCAAAAGCCGCCTCTTTTCCCTTTCTATCTTTTTTTCTCCACTACACTTTTTGTCCGCTGCTTTACCGGAGGACATATTTCTGACAGCTGCTTATATAAAATCTGCTTATACTCCCAATGCTTATTAAAATACGCAATCGTTGCCGGCGTCTGAGGCCCAAACCAATAATCTCTCATGTCCTGCTTGCTCATGTTCTTGTTAAGTTCTTCCATTTTCTGTCCATAATCCGCAAAAATCTCTTTTGCTTCAGAGGAGTGCAGGGTATCTTTATATCGTTTAATACTGGGGTGGTCTCCCCGCAGTTCGATCTGCATACTGTCATCAAGTTCAAAGATTTTCTGATCCAGCCCTCTCTGACCGCCTTCCCTATATGCTTTCGTAAGCTTTTCACTGAGGCGTGACCGGAATGCTCCCGGTTCTTCTGGATCTCTTGCGGATATATAAACACCATCTTTCTTTACGGTTATCCGGTTAATCTGCATAAAAACCACCTCTCTTTAAATCCGGGATTCCCATTCAATAGAGAAGAGGCCGCCTGTTGCAGCCTCTTCCCTATATGTCATATAAACTCCTGCCTGCAAAGATTACATTCTGCGTCTTCTGCGCAGTACTCTTCCTGCATTTTTCTTATGGAGCATAAGAATCACCGCCAGGCCGGCACCGCCTGCCAGAAGTCCCATGACTGGCAAAAGCCAGTTGGTATCATCTCCCGTCTGCGGTATATCTGTTGTCACTACCGGAGCCTTTTCATTCTGGATCTCTTTAAGGACTTCGATCACTGGTGTCTGATCGTCCTTATATTCAAAAGTGATCTCCCATTCTTCTTTTGATTCCTGGTATCCGTCCAGCGCCTTTGTTTCTTTCAGTACATAAACCGTAGATTCTTTAAAAGCACCGTTTTCATATACGCCGATCGGAAGCTGCTCTGTTTCTGCATTTCCATCTTTATCCGTGACAAGAGATGTGACCTCTTTACCGGATTCTTTTTCATAAAGCGTAAATTCTACTCCTTCCAGATTATCCCCGGTTTCTCCATCTGTCTTATGGATTTTCAGGACTCCCATCACACGTTCATCCTTCATTTCCACTTTCTGGATTTTTCCGGTCTCCTGAACAGTAAACGTTACATCATTTGCCACAACATATCCGTCAACGGCTGCCTCTTCATGAAGAGTATATTCTCCTGTCGGCAGATACTCGATCAGGTGTTCCTCACCAGAGATCCATTCTTCTATGACCTTACCGTCTTTATCAAGGATCTGTAATTTTGCTCCCTGGATTTCTTTTCCGTCTGTAATGTCCGTTTTAGAAATAGAAACCTTTGTATGATCGTCCTTCATTTCCACTTTCTGGACCTCGCCAGTCTCTTCTACAGTAAACGGGACATCCTCCGCACGCACATACCCCTGCTCTGTCGGTGCTTGCTCTTCATGGAGTATATATTCTCCCGGTGCTAACGCATAAACGGTATGAGGTTCTTTGCCGGATACCCATTCTTCGACTACATTTCCGTCTTTATCGAGTATCTGCAGTTTCGCACCCTCTACTTCCTGTCCGCCGGTCAGGTCTGTTTTGGTAAACTCTGTCACTGTCGGCTGATTTTCAATCTCACAAGACAGTTCGATCACTTCAAGAGTAGGATCTGTGTAGGAGGCATCCAGATGATAAACTTCATCATTCGGCAGGTATCCTGGTTTATTCCCGGTCTCTTTCACATAATACAGGCCATGAGGCAGGTCTGCCTGGAAAATAAGTTCTCCTGCGGAATCCGTTGTTCCTGATTCAATCATAGAATCTTTCGCAACGATCACTTCCCCAGCCGCATTTTTAATGTCTTCTTCTGCATACAGTCCAAAGACAACGCCTTCAATCGCCTCTCCCGTAACAGAGTCCTTTTTCACAACTTCCACAGAAATGTGCTGTCTCTCATTGGTCAGGCCCATTGTTACATAGTCAACTGCGGTTTCCTGTCCATCATACTTAATCTCAAAATCTTTCTTCTCTGGATCAAGGATGCAGTTCTGTCCGGCTTTTTCTTCTACCAGATAGTATTTTCCGATAGGCAGGTTATTCAGGACCGCTTTCCCTTCACTGTCTGTTACCAGTTTTCCTACCAGATCATCTTTGTTATATTTCACGATCCGGTTGCCCTCATCATCTGTCTGGCCGTCCGGAGTGTAGATGGTCTCTCTTGCATAAACGGCAAATTCTGCGCCTTCAATGCCTCCAACTTCATATGTAAATTCATAGCCGGCGCTCTTATCCATCACCTCTTCGCCAGTGATAAATTCAGACACCGCATTTACCAGTGACGCAGCGCCATTTTTTATCTTTGCAAGCAGCTTGTCTTCAATCTTCTCTGCCCCTGTCAGTTTTTCCCCGGTTTTATTCAGTGTAAGGCTTCCCACAGCTTCATCATTGAACTGTTCTACCACAACGATAAACTTTCCGGTCTCTTCTTCCACCTGGAAGGCTGTATTGGAATCTACCGTGATCGTGATCGGTGCTTTGCCGACGCTCTGGTATTCCCCTTCTGTCGTTACCTGGTTCAGCGGGATTTCCTCACCCTCGGAAACAAGGCTGTTTTCACTTCCTGCAAGTACATAGGAATCCGGAGCCTGCACTTCTTCAATACGGTATGTACCGCATTTTAACTGTTCCGGTGTGATCAGATATCCTTCTTCATTGGTCTGGAAAACAGAAACCGTTTCTTTTTCAGGATAACGGACGATCATCTCCACATACTTCTCTGCTTCTACATCGTAGATCTTATAGGACGCACTGTTATCCAGCACTGTCTCCTGTGTCTGTGCGTCTTTCTTTACGATCTTCAGATAGAACTGCAGCGGACGGTCATCAAAGATCCGCCAAACCTGCGGTTCCCGGCTGTCCTCTGTGATATGGACAATAAAGGGATTCACATTTTTTAAGTTTTCCGGAGTTGTGGATTCAAAGACCACATATTCGCCGTAAGGAAGTTCCGGGCTCTTCAGATATCCTTTCCTGTCTGTAAACAGTTCCGGTACATGGATCTTTTCCCCATTTTCATAGTAAGAAGCGGTTTCATCCTGGCTGTAATCATACCCGATAAAATCCTCTGCGGAAAATGTACTTCCGTTTGATGGTACAAGACTTCCATCTTTTACCCCGGACAGCTCACGGATCAGGAAAATCTTGAATCCTGCGCCTTCCACCAGATCGGTTTCTGTCTGCTCTCCGTCCTCGGAAATCTTAATCAGCTGAAATGCCTGTTTCTTCACAGTCTCTTTTACTGTCACATCTCTGTGTACGATCTTCACTTCCTGCCCTTCATAATCAACTGTGACAGGATATTCCGTTTCATCCAGCAGATACCCTTCCGCCGGCTCCAGCTCTTTTACATAATAATTTCCCAGATACAGGTCCGTAAAATCCAAAGTTCCTTCACTGGAAATCTGTCCCTGGGCTACAAGTTCATCTTTTTTATACACAGTTCCGCTCTTTTTGTTCGGATACTGAATGTCCCCGGCAGCGTAAAGGCCGTATCTTGCCCCTGTCATTACTGCGTCTCCCTGTGTAATAAAGTCTTCGGTATCCTTGTCGATCTTATTTACATGGATTTCTCCACGGACCTCTTCATTGGAAAATTCATGCTCGAATGTGTACAGATAAGTCTCATCATCCTTATACTCATAAGTGAAACTGTATACAGCATCCGACTTATAATATTTATCCGGTGCCTGTATCTCCTTTACACTGTACTGAAAACCTAACGGAATATCTGCTTGAAATACAGCATTTCCATCTGTATCTGATGTAACCTGCTCGATCAGTGTTCCCTTGCTGACGATCACGTTTCCGTCTATATTTGTAATATCGCTTGCGGCATAAAGTCCGAACACGGCTCCTTCCAAAGTAACGCCGTCATTTGCAGATTTCTTAACGACATTTACATGGATATCCGGTCTTTCATTGCTATATGCTGCTTCTCCCGTTGCCAGTTCAACCGTCTGCCCCGCATAAGACAAAGTAACATACTGTGTCCTTGCTTCCTCAGTTTTCCCGATCACCAGACCTTCCGGGGCCTGTTCTTCCACGATCTTATATTTACCGAGATACAGTTCCGCAGTTGCTGCGCTGCCGTCTGCTCCGGTTTCAATCCGGGCGACCAGGTCTCCTTCCTTATGGATCTTCGTCACTTTATCCTGGCTGTAGATATCTTCCGCTGCATACACAGCATATTTTGCACCTGCATAGGCCGTATCCTCATATACAAAACTGAGGTTCCCTTCCTCACCGGTTACTCCTGTAAGGACTTCTCCTGTTTTGTGGACGGTGATCTTTCCCTTCTGTTCTTTATTGGTGATAGTCACAGATGTTGTGCTTCCTGCCTGCAGCTCCACATTGTAAGAAGAAGTATTCAGCTTATATCCCTGTGGAACAGAGATCTCTTTCAGATACATGGTATCCTGTGTTTTCGGAAGCTCTACTTCAGATGCGCCATTTTCGTCCGTTTCCGGCATTTTCCGAATGAGGTCTGTGCAGCCTTTATCCGAATAAATACCAAAAACTGCGCCGGCAAGATTCACTCCCGAAGCATCATCTTTCTTGATCACTTTCACTCTGGCAAGTTCCATCCACTCTACGGAAAAACTTACGGAAGCGCTGCTTTCCTCATAAAATTCCCCATATCCGATATCCTGTGAAGTTCCCCCGGTGCTGACTACCAGAGTCTTCCACTGGCTCCCGATCTGCCCGTTCAGGGTGCCGGATTTCCAGGTACCCGTAACCGTCATGGGTGCGCTGAAATAGAAGGTCTGTCCGCCGTAGATCTTGACGCTTCCGCCTGTCTTGCTGTCGCCTCCAACACAGTGGTAAGTAACGTTTTCCGGCAGTTTCAGTTCTACATAGTTCCGGTGGTCGCCATTCAGGGTAATATTCCCCGTTCTCTGGGCATTCCCCTCTTCATATGCTTTCATATTTGTGCTTGATAAAGAAATCGCAGCGGTGGGCGGTGCCTCCTGGCTGTAAAGATAATTGATATATTCCCGTACACCGTATTTCTGGATCCCGGACTCATAACAGCCTACAAATGCGGCGCTTTCCCCTGCATATGCATAGGAGGCAGCCAGATGTGTCAAAATATAGCGCACATCTTCATCATACTGCTGTAAGTACGTTCCCGTCAGGTCTCCCGGACCGCCGTATCCATAGTAAAGGACTTTCTGCAGGTTCAGGTTAGACTCATAAATATTTGCCACATAATCTGCAGACGGCGGCGAAGACTTATTTGATTCGATACAATATGCAATCTTCCCATTGACCGTAAAACGGCAGGTCAGATAACTTCCGAGATCGCTGGGATAATAAAGAGTCTCCCCTTTTTCAAGGGTCACATTTTCGCTTGCCGCTCTTGTAGCTGCCGCCGCATATGGTACAACTGCAAGGAATACGCCGTCATCCATCATGGTTTCGATCTCTTCTGCAGCTTCGGGGTCAGCCTCACCATCCTCCCCGGAGCCCTCGTCTTCCGTATCATCCTGGCCGCCCTGGTCCTGCCGGCTCTGCGTTTCTGGCTCTGCTGCATGGACAATGATCCTGCGGACCATCTGATAAGACGGATGGCCGCTTACCGGCTCCACACAGTACACCGCATGATAAGTACCGGCAGCGCTTGTATCAAATTTCTGTCCGTTATCATCAACGGCTTCTTTAAAAGACACTTTGACTTTGGATTCGTCAAAGGTAACACCGGAAAGGTCCTTTGCAGGATCAAAGGTATCCCCAACTGTCAGGTTTACCTCTTCCGCCGTCACGATCTCATCTGCATCCAATGCGTCCAGAACTTCTGCAAGTTCAGGGAGTTCCTCTGCTGTGCCTGCCGGCTCAGCCGTTCCCTCCTGCACGTTTGTTTCAGCAGACGTGCCGCCTGTTTCTGCCGCAGCTACGGTCACAGCAGCCTGAAATAATGTAGAACAGCCTATCAGCAGCGCCATAGCGCCCGCAATAAATCGGTTTTTGATTTTCACTATGCTTTTGCTCCTTTTCATTTTTTAGTCAATACAAAAAAAGCAGGCCCACACAAGCCTGCTTGTCATTCCCCACAACCGCAGCCATACATAAAAACCCGGCTATGGGTCCTATATTCAGTTTTTATGTATGACATTGGGTGCGGACGATCCCTGCTCCAATGCATATACGACATTTCCTTTCTTATACGCTGCTCCCTGCATGGAAGATCGCCAGAACCAACTGTACTACCAGCAGGAATAAACCAAGTACTAACCTTGCTGCCAAACATAACAATTTTGCAATTAATAAAAAAACTGCCGCAAAAAAAGATAAAATCCTCTTTAAAACTGCCATATCTGTTTCCTCCTTAATCGTCTATAAAATCGTAGAATTGAGCGAACTGTAAATCTTTTTCAGAATCGTCCTCTTCTCTCGTTTCCTCACTGGAAGGAACCTTTGCGAGATCTGCAAGGGAACTTTCCTGCAGCACTTCTCTTACAGATTCCTTCACTATATCAGCGATCCGGCTGATCGGTTCTCCTAAAACTGCATTTTTTATAACCTCTATCAGCGGTCCGTTTTTCTCTTGAAAATAGCGATTGATATCTTCCGACCGTTTCTCTTCCTCTTCCTGTTTTAAGTACTTGCTGAAATAAACGACTGCTTCTGCAATAAAATCATCTTTTGTCCGGAAAATGTCGGGATTATAATTTTTCAAGCAGTGGTATGCCTGTGCATGGACCGGACGGTTTTTATACAGTCTCAGGGAAGTGGTATATTTCTTCTCATTATCCATACCCTTTCACATCCTCTCATGCGGTCTTTTCATTCTGCATCTTCCTTCTCGCCCTCATAATGCTTTTGACCGCTTCCTCACACCCTTTTGCATTGGCGCACACGTCTGTCACAAACTTTACATTCCGGTCCTTGTTATTCCCAAAATGCTGGATGATCGAAGCGCCTCCGCCCATGAAGACCATGTTCGTAAGGTCCAGATTATAATTATTGGACTGGATGATCCCGTAAATCTCTGAAGAATACTCTCTCAGGCACTTCGTGATCTCTGTCCGGTACTTATCCGGGCACTCATAATCTCCGTACCGCATAAAGGATTCGATAAAGAACGGGGGAACACTGGTCCCGAGTCTTGCCACCATCTCTTCGTTTACACGATTGATACAATATAATGCCGCCTTATCGGATATCCCATAATTTCCGTCCGGCATCCCATCTACGAAACCGACCAGATCCACGGTGCCCCCTCCGATATCGATCAGAAGGCAGAACCCAGGATTGTCCTTTATAAGCGTGTGGATCACCACATGCCCCTGCATAAAGACATAAACATTTTCAAGGGTAACATGATAGTGGATCCCCTCAAATTTAAAGTGCAGTTCCTTTGTCTTTGCCAGGTATTTCTTAAATCCGTCTTTCTGCTGCTGGAACCGTCTCGGCGGAAGCGCCGTCCCAAGCCGGACTTTCGCACTTGAAAGTTTCCTGTATTTCAGTTCCTTTGCCAGAGCCGCAAGGGTAAGCAGATAATAATCCTCATTTTCTGTCTTATCTACACGCTCTGCTGCCGGCACCTGTCCGCCCACATAATATATTTTATTCTGATACTCCAGAATATTTTCCAGATTGTCCGGCCGTGTCTGAAGGGGCTGTATTGCCGCTGAAAAGACGGAACTTGCGGTTTTCATGTTACGGTTCCCATGGTCGATCCCAATGATCTCTGTATTATTCAACATCTCTCTACCTCCTGGATTCCTGATCCTGCTCTCTATCTCGTTGGTGTTTTCTTATCCGGCTGTTTTATTCCCGAAGTCCGGTTCCTTCTCTCCGGCAGAAGTTCCATCTCTTCAAATAGGACAGACATCTGCTGTTTTGTCAGCTCAAAAGTCATATCATATGGCATAAAAAGGGAGATCATAACTGCGTCTATATTCTTCCTGCCCCTCTTGTCCTCATGGTAGATCGTTGTCTCTGCTCCCCATGTGCCGTCGCAGGCTGTATAGAAGTCCTGGCTTCTGCCATCAACACTCACTTTGTACTTTGCAGTATCTACATAGATCGGCTTTTGATTTATTTTCTGTGTCTCGTACCGGCCATCGGCCATATAGATTTCAATATCTTTCTCCGAAGCGAAACAGATATAGACATTCGTCATATACATTCCGTCCTCTTCCATCTCTTCGATATTCAGCCTTGCCATAAACTGTTCTTCCGGCTGATAGTCTACAACCAGTTTTTTCAGCCGCTCTCCCGTTTCCGTCTCAAAATACCACGGATCACCGATCACAATATGTTCCGGACGTTTTATGCTGTATTCTGCTATGTTCACTGTACACTCTCCTTGATCAATTCATCAATATCCCTCTGAAACAGTCTCTGCAGGCGTATCACTACATGGACATTCGGCTTCTGCTCCCCATATTCGATCCTCTGATACGTCCGCAGGCTGATCCCTAACTTTTCTGACAGTGCCAGCTGAGTCAATCCAAGGGATATCCTCAGCTCCCTTAACTTTGTTACTCTTTGTCACCCCCTTATGCTTTGGGGATTAGCGGAATGATAAGCAAACAGATTCGTATAGTAGCTTGATGTAGTCATTACCGCATTGTAAAGGGCGGTTACAATTACTGCCCGTATATTATTTGCCTTGCTCCCACAGGTCTTCAAAGAATCCATCACAAACTCAACCGCAGGCTTTTCGATCTTTCTGTAGACCCCCTTTACAATCTGTGCTGGTTTATCCTCCCGGTTGATCCGGATCGTCTTAGCCGTAGATGTCAGGACATCAACTGCTATCGAAACGATCTCCTCCAGGATCCTCCTGTCAAATGGTCTGTCTATCCAGATCGCATCATAATCGATCTGTTCTTTGAACATCTTCTCTGCTGCCTGATAGGATAGGATTGGACTGGTATAATCTATGATGTTATTCTCTTGGGTAATCTCTGTATTTGTCCCACTATACAAAGTATGACCATTGGATTTTAAATGGGGGAGATCCGTACTTTCAGCGGATACAGCTCTCTCTTTTGAAAGGGAGACCCTCTCCCTTTTCAAAGGGGGAGCCCCCTCCCCGCAGGTGCCATACTCTCTCTTTTTGTCAACATTTCGTGGCATATCACTGTTTTGCTTCACTTCCCACTCACTTTCAGAAGAGGGAGGATTCTTGCAGCTGTCCTCTGGATATGTGAGCTGCCACAGTCTGTTGACAACAAGCTCTAAAAACAACACATTGTTGACTACCAGTCCATTCATATTTACGGTACGGAAGACCCTTTTCACAACACCCAGCTTTTCTAAAAATATGATCGCATTTGTCGCTTCTTTTTTTGAGATTCCAAACTGTTCGCTGATCTGCTGATAACTTCTCTGCAAAAGATCCGCCTTAAATTTCTTCTTAACGGCGATCACCTGCCCGGTGCTTTCATCCCTTATCTCTGTAGGCTTATACCAGTAAACAATGTCTGCCAGTATAATGATCGCTGTGAGGTTGGGTTTTCCGCTGTCTCTTACTATCGTGCGATACCACATCTGAGGGATTACATTCCCGGTAATGTTCAGCTTCGCATTTTCATCTACGATTGTATTTCCTGTACTGTATATACCTCCATCCATAATGGCTATCTGCCTTCCTCAGTACCACTCGGTGTATGATCTTCGAACAGCTCCGCCATAGTCTGATCTGCTCTTTTTGCAGTTACGGCAAGGCTATAAATGAAAAGCAGAAATAGAATCAATACAACAATAATTACTCCTTTAACCATCGCTTCATCCTCCAAAACAAAAGAGGACTAAGCCAGTTAGCAAAAATCTAACCTACTTAGTCCTCAATATTTTATTTTACAGTATACTGCCGGCCGGACTGGCCGCTGCAGACAAAGATAGCCCACAAGGAATTGAAAAGTTGTAAAGTTGGACTAAGCGGCTAGAGTCTAATCACCTCAAGTCTGCGCCAGTCCTATTCTATTCAAAATCTATTCCCAGGCTATAAATCTTGCACCATTTCTGGTATAATAAAATAAGACCAAATCAGCGCAAACCCTTTATTTATCAGGTCTCTGCTAACTTGGTCTTATTATAACACGTGCCCCTGTGCCGTTTTCCCCTGCAAAATAAGTCACCGGACTTCTGAGTGGAATCTCCTCCACATCTTTCAGAGCCGGAATACGATTTAAATAACTGTTTGCTGGAACCCGGTTCCAGTCAATACATACCTTTTTAACAAACAGCGGATACATACGTGTCTGTTTCCTCCCTTATCGTACTGTAATCCACATTATGATTTACAGCAATTTTCTCCATTCTCCTATAAGGCGATCCAGTATCTCTGTTTGATACTACCTTCTTCCAGGACTTCATTCTCTAAGATACCGCCGTTCTTGATGATGGATTTTGCCGAGCCGATATTATTTTTGTCACATGTCATTAGCACCCTTGTCAGCCCCAGTTTTCTGCATTCTTCCAATGCCAGCCGGATCATTTCCGTGGCATAACCTTTTCTCCTTTCGCTGGGCCTTATCCCATCGCCGATATGTCCTCCATACTTTAACAGGTAGTCATTAAGGTCATGGCGGATATTCACCGCTCCTACCATAAGATTTCTTTTTTCATCGAAACAAAAGAAAGTAGAATCCGGAACCAGCCCTTCCCGGGGTTCTTTATATTCCAGGTGTTCCAGATAATATGCAAAATCCTCATAATTATTTCTAAAAATTGCATTGGGTGATGTGTTGGCCTCCGGATGATTCTCGTTGTAATCAATCCATTCTTTGAGCATATTAATGATCTGATTCTTATATTCATAGCTTCCTTTAACCAGTTTTATTTCCATATGTTTTTCTCTCCTAATGTACTAGCTTATTACTTTGTATCTCAGAAATAAACTGTTGACCACTCCTCCCGGCTGTACGGTTAACTTCCATGTATTTATAGATAACCTCTGTTTCTGGCTTCCTGAATAAGCTTAGGCTGGATCAGGGGATATGTCCAGTTATCTGTCAGATCCTGGCACAGAATAATTTTTTCTATCTCACTATGTATCTTTTCAAAGGAAAAAACCTCTGCTGTAAAAAGCATTCCATAGGTCTCCTCTATGATATTTTCCCCTGCTCTTGTTTTCCCTTTTACGGAATATACACAGACCTGCCGGATGTGGAAATCTACTGCTCCTGTTTCCTCTTTCAGTTCACGTTTCGCCGTCTCCAGGATCGTTTCTCCGGCTTCTCTGTGACCTCCCGGTACTTCCAGAGTATCCCGGTCTTTGTGTTTGCAGAAAATCCATTTTCCTTCTGTTTTGGCTATGATCACTGCAAATTTCAGCAGAGAATCCTCCACCGTATCATAAAACTTTACTTCCACCATATCGTTCATTTTCCTTTACTATAGCCTTCATTTTCTTCGGTTTTCTAGGCAGCCTATTGAGAAATTCGGTAGTGTCCCACCAGATCTTCTCTCTTCTCCAGAATATCCTGCTCATATTTTTTCTGCCAGGGGCTGTTGTGATGGATCACATAGGGAACGCCGTTTTCATTTCTCCGGTCGGAGACAATGCCGATGTGGTCCTGGAATATTACAATATCCCCACCCTGCCACTCTTCTATTTCAGAAATATCTGTAGTAAGGCTTATTGCCCTGTGTTCAAAATATACCTTCAGATTTCTCACCCGTCTGAAATCAATGTTTTTATCCGGCTGTTCTATATTGTAACTCACCTGATCTGCCCTGATATCCTCATCTACCAGGGGCATCAGGTCATATCCGGCGCCTTTCAGCGCAAATGCCACCAAATCTGTACATACCCCATAGCCGTCATCCGGATAGCCTGTCTGATAATATTTACTTTTATATTTAGGCTTGGTAGCAATGTAGTCCAATGCACTCTGAAGGATATCCGCCTGGTCGTCTATGCCGTCACCATCTTTGTCTGTCATGCTATGGACCTGTGGGATAACCTGGCTGTATTTGCCTGGAAGACGTTCTGGAGAAGTATTTTGATACCGGAAAATAATGTAAAGAAACATACCCAGGATAACAGCTGCACATATCACAAAAATAATTATAATTTTCTTTTTCGCTGTTCTTTTCATTTTATTTACTGAATCCGCTCATTTCAGTTCTTTGATCTCTCTTTGCAGATTTGCCAGAAACGTCCCTGCATGGGCTCCGTCCATCTGTGTGTGGTGAAATTGAAAGGAAAGAGGCAGCTCATATCGGAACCATTTCTTTTTATATCTGCCCCAGATCATAAAAGGATTGTTAAAAATACCGCTGTTCATCCCTACTGCCCCATCAATTTCCGTATCTATGATCGCTGATGTGCCGATCACCATACAGTTTTCTGACAGATCTTGGTCCTGACAGCCCTCTGCTGCCTGAGATGTATATTTCAGGTACTGCTTATTATACTCCTCTAAATCCGGCTGATAATAAATATCGCAGGAATTGATTTCTTCGTTTTTGTTTTTTATAATGGTATTCACTGCGATCCGGTCATATTGGAGCAGTTTGTCTCCCACAGGAAGTATATAAAACTCTTTCACTTCTGCTGCTGCCTTTCCAATACAGTAATCCAGCAGCATATTAAACTTCATTTTTCTCTTTTTACTTACTTTAACAAAATTCGTCACATCCAGAGTCTTGAAAAACGTCACCATTGGATTAGGAGCTTTCATCCAAAGCTCGTATGCAACAGCACGGCTTGTATCTTTCGGATCAACTTCTTTTACCATTGTACCCCTCACCAAAAATAAGACTTGTCAAGAAACACCAGGGCATTACCTGCCCCGGTGTTTCTCTTTTTTCTTTTGCTGTTTCATTTCAAACCTACGCTCAGATTCCGCCAGTTTCTTTTCCCGGCTTTTCTCTTTGCGCATCTTTTTGTTCTGCTCCTGCTGAGGTTTCAGAGCCTGCTGGGATTTTGTTCCAATACCTGTATTCTCCATCTGTCTCTTTACATCACGCTGCATTCTCTTAGGATTTTTTTTCATTTCCTTAACAGCAGTTTCCACAGCGGGGCTAAATTGCAGACTGTAATAACGTCTCAGTATAAACTCAGAAACTTCATAGTCCTTTGGCTCTGAGCCAAAAGTCACTTTCGCCGCAGCCAGTTTTCCATCCTGAATCCGCTCAAAAACGCCTACCCAGAATGGATCTTCAAAGCACACGATCAGTCTGCACCATACTTCGCCCATAACAATCCCTCCTTCGTTGATTGAAATGAGCAAAGAACGGACAACCCGGAGGGGCAGGTTACTTACCCTGTCAAGCAGGACGGCCGGGCTACCTACCGGCTCTGGCATACATTGCTGCATACGTTGCGTTTTTATCTTTGCTTTTATATTTTTTCATTATACTATATCATCCTCCTTCTGTCATTTCCTGAATGAAAAAATTAGTTATTTTCCATTGAACAGGTATGGCTTTACTGCCTTGCTTCTTTCGTTCTTTCGAAATATAATGATTCCATAGAAAGTTATATACAAGAAAGCTATCGGACAGCAGAAAATATTGTCAGGCAGAAAGGAGGCAATGATTATGATTGAAGTTTACTATATAGAAGACGATGAAACAATTGCTGATTTGGTGAAAGAATATTTGGCTCAGCAAAACTGCAGCGTTCTTATTTTCCGAACAATTTCAGAAGCAAAACGGGCACTGCTGGATCATCTTCCTACACTAATCTTAATAGACTGGAACCTGCCGGATGGCCAGGGAAATGACCTATGCAGCTGGATCCGTATTAGATCGGCCAATTTACCGATTATCTTTTTGACAGTGCGAGGGGATTCTCACGACATTGTAGCCGGATTTCAGAATGGTGCCGATGATTACGTTGTTAAGCCATTTGAACTTACTGTTCTCTATTCTCGTATACTTGCATTGCTCCGCAGAACAAAAGCTGTCAGAGAAACAAAGCTGTTTTGCAACGACCTGGTCATAGATAAAGAAAAATTATCTGTTTATTATCAGCAGGAAGAAATCACTGTAAGCCAGCCGGAGTATCATCTTCTTTTATTACTGATGGAAAATAAGGGGAAAACGGTTACCAGAAAGCAGCTTTTAGAGGAGATCTGGGACAGCAATGGAAATTATGTGAATGATAATACACTGACTGTTACTATGAAACGGTTACGTGAGAAACTTCATAATCCCCCATGTCTGAAAACGGTCCGCAGCTTTGGCTACCGGATGGAGGATACCATATGAACGAAAAACGAAAACAAGGATTTCTATTTTTTATTCCCATATTTATTCTTTTTCTGTGTATGACTTATATGGCAGTTTTTTGTCTGCGAACTTATCAGCAGAATACTTTCAAACACATATCTGCATTTTTCCAAACTGCTGCAGAAGCCGATCCTAAATCGGAACCGCAGCTCTTATCTGCATTAAAAGAATGTCAATCTTTATCAGAAGAGGAAGTGGACAAACATAATTATCTGGAAAAATACGGGTATCATAAGGATGACTTTTGCAGAGGGCTTCCGGTCCATATCTTTGCACTCTTTTTTTCCTTATTTTTTATTTCTGCCTCCGCTTTTGCCTGGGGGATATGGAGGCTCTGCAGACAAACCCGGCGGCGGATTACTTATCTGACGGAATATCTGGAACAGGTCAATACAGGAGCCGGCGGGACATTCATACAGATGCAGGAAGATGATTTTTCTCATTTACAGGATGAAATATATAAAACTGTCACCATGCTTTATCAGACCAGAGAAGAAGCGATTGCTGCCAGGGAAAGATTCGCTGAAAATCTGACAAATATCGCCCATCAGCTGAAGACACCGATCACCGCAGCATTTCTTTCTCTACAGCTGATGAAAAAGGCTTCCCAAAATGAATATGCATTACAAGTAGAAAAACAATTGGAACGTCTGAACCGGCTGGAAGAATCTCTGCTGACTCTTTCTAAAATTGACGCAGGCACTCTGCCCTTAAAATTCCAAAAGGTTGACATCTATACCGCATTAACTCTTGCAGCGGAAAATCTGAATGATTTACTGTCAGAGAAAAATGTTTCGGTAGTTATTCCAGAGAAAGGATGTATGGAGTTTTCCGGTGATCTGGAATGGTCAATGGAGGCACTTATCAATCTAATGAAAAATTGTATGGAGCATTCACCGTCCGGCGGACACATTTATTGTGATTACACAGAGAATCCTTTGTATGCACAAATTCTGATATGGGATGAAGGCACAGGATTTGTCCAAGGGGACATCCCCCACCTTTTTGAACGATTTTACCAAGGCAGGAACGGAACTCCCAATGGATCCGGCATCGGATTAGCCCTTGCCCGATCGATCTTCGAATTGCAAAATGGAACAGTCACTGCCCGAAACATTCCAGAGGGCGGCGCCTGCTTTGAAATAAAAATATACAGTCACTGAGATGTCACTTTACTTTGTTATACTGTATACAGGCTTAGCAGATCGGCCAGTTACAGAAAGGAGAAGGCGGCATGGAAATACTAAGGTGTGAAGGTGTCCGGAAAGTATACGGTTCTGGAAATAATCAGGTGGTGGCATTGGATCATATCGACCTGTCCATACAGAAGGGAGAATTCGTTGCCATTGTAGGTGCGTCTGGTTCAGGAAAGTCGACTCTTCTGCATATCCTGAGCAGTATAGATAAGCCCACGGAAGGCAAAGTTGTGATTGAGGACACAGATCTGTCAACGATGACGCCAACACAGGCAGCGATCTTCAGGCGAAGGAAGGTAGGGCTTGTTTATCAATTCTACAATCTGATCCCTACACTTACAGTGCGAAAGAACATTCTCCTGCCTCTTATGCTGGATAAGAGAAAACCCAATGAAGAATATTTTGAGCAGATTGTCAATTCCCTGGGAATTATTGACAAGTTAGACTTTTTTCCCCATCAGCTGTCCGGAGGCCAGCAGCAGCGTACAGCCATCGCCCGGTCTCTGATTTACCGTCCGGCTCTTTTACTGGCTGATGAACCAACTGGAAATCTTGACAGGAAAAACGGGGAGGAAATTATAGATATGCTGAAATTGTCAAACCGCAGTCTGAACCAGACTATTCTTTTAATTACCCATGATGAAAAGATCGCTTTAGAAGCTGACCGCATTATAACCATAGAAGATGGAAAGATCCTCAGCGATCAGAAAGGCCGGTAAAAGATATGTGGAAAGATTATTCAATTGGATTTCTCAGAAAAAACCGTGCTTCCAGCTTATCTGTGCTCGCTGCAGCTTTTATATCTGCACTGTTCTTGTCTTTGCTGTGCAGTTTATCTTACAATTTATGGAAATACGAGATTGAATCAATCACTTTAGAAGAAGGCAGCTGGCAAGGACGGATTTCCGGAACATTTAACGAAAGTATCGTATCAGCTATTCAGAATTTCGCAAATGTAAAAACTGTCCAAATTAATACAGGGCTTTCGGATGAAGAACATTTTGTGATTGATATTTGCTTTCAAAATATGCGGACAATCTATCAGGATCTGCCGCTGATAGCAGAGCATTTAGGTGTGGATAGCAATTCTGTGTCTTATCATGAATTGCTTTTATCAAGGTACTTGATCCAAGACCCCCAGGATACAGATCCTCCTTTATTGATGTTTTTCTATCTGGCAGTGCTGTTTATTGTATCAGCGTCTTTAATTTTGATCATCCATAACGCTTTTGCAGTATCTATGAGAGCCCGTTTGCATCAGCTTGGCATTCTCTCCAGCATAGGGGCAACGCCAGGGCAGATCCGCACCTGCTTAGTGCAGGAAGCCGCAGTGCTCTGCATCCTGCCCATATTATCAGGAACCTTTGCCGGGATCGTATTAAGTTTTGGAACTCTACAGCTTATTAATGCTCTGGCAAGTGGAATTCCCGGCAGACATGAAGCGGTTTTTGCCTATCATCCGATACTATTTGTCATCACCATATTGTCCATTATTTTAACGGTTTATGTTTCTGCATGGCTGCCTGCAAGAAAATTAAGTAAACTGACACCCCTCGCAGCAATCCAAAACATTGGAGAGACCCATCTAAAAAAGAGAAAAAAATCTCCCTTTCTATCCCGGATATTTGGCGTTGAAGGCGAGTTGGCCGGGGCTACAATAAAGGCGCAAAAGAAAGCCCTGCGGACTTCTACATTATCTTTGACCCTTTCTTTTCTGGGATTCACACTGATGCTATGCTTTTTTACCCTCTCTGGGATCAGCACAAACCATACCTATTTTGAACGTTATCAGAACGCATGGGATATTATGGTAACAGTGAAAGATACGAATATAGAAAATTTTGAGAAAACAGAGGAGATTCTGCAATTAAATCATGCAGAAAGCGTTATCTATCAAAAGGCAGCAGCCCAATGTGCAGTTCCGGAAGCCAGTATCAGTGATGATCTGCATCGGTTAGGCGGTTTGGAATCGTTAGCAGGAAATGTCGCCCGTACTTCCGAAGGTGTTTATTCCGTTCAGGCTCCCATTATCATTATGGATGACAATGGATTTAAAGAATACTGTAAAAAGATAGGAATAAAGCCGGAAAAAACAGGATGTATTGTCCTGAACCGCATCTGGGACAGTATAAACAGCAATTTCAGATACAAAGAATATGTTCCATTTCTGACTGCAGAACAGAATACTATCCTTTTGCAGAATATGGAGCAGACGCAAAATACAGTGGAAATTCCCGTCCTTGCATACACACAGGAACCGCCTGTTTTAAGAGAAGAATATGAGAACTATACTCTGGTTCAATTCATTCCTCTTTCTACCTGGAGACAGATTGAAAAAGTGATCGGAAATACCGAGCCAGATACTTATATTCGTATACTGGCAGAAAACAGCAGAGAACTTTCCGCACTAAACGTGCTGGAAACAGAAGCTGCGGATATCATGGAAGGAAACTATACCTTTGAAATAGAAAACCGTATCCAGGAAAAAATCGACAACGATACTATGCTGAATGGATATAAGCTGATTATCGGAGCCTTGTGCGTTCTGCTTGCTATAATCGGTATTGCCAGCATCTTCTCCTATACTTTAAAATTTATTCAGCAAAGGAAACGAGAATTTGCAAGGTATATGTCCATCGGTATGACACCGGAAAGCATGAAAAAAATGTTCTGTATTGAAGCCCTGGTAATTGCCGGCCGTCCGGTATTGATCACCCTGCCCCTTACTCTGCTGTTTGTAGGATTCATGGTAACAGCAAGTTATCTGAACCCAATGGAATTTCTGAAGGCAGCTCCGATCATGCCGATTGTAATTTTCATATTGGTCATTTTCGGTTTTGTGGCATTGGCCTATTACATCGGCGGCAGAAAAATAATGAAATGCAATCTGATTGAGGCACTGCAAAGGGATCATATTTTATAAGAGAATGGTCCGGGCTGTAGTCCCGGACCATTCCTTCATAGCTAAGCACTTTAAAAGTTCTGAAAAATTGATGTCAGCGCCATCAATATAAATATAACAACAAACAAAATCTGTACAACATGTCCGCTTCCGGCTGTTGTTTTCTCGAATTCCATGGGTCTGTCATCAAAAATACCTGGATCCTTCATCCGTTCTTTATACTGAAAATCCTCCAGATAATGCTTCCATCCGCTCCGGTCTGTATAGATGCGTACCTGATTGGAGGCAAGATACCGGTGGATCGGCTTTCGGTATCCCTGACTTGTGATCGTATTCACAACTCCGGTAACCGGATCTGTAATATCCACCTGAAGATAGTAATACCTGTGATATCTAAGAGAGTTATTTTTTCCTGACTGATAAGGAACATCCTGCCGTACCACACTCCGGATCCAGCCAAGCTGTGAAGATCCGTATGCGATAGCCTCTGCCCGCTGCCTGCGGTAAAACAATGCTTTTCGTATCATAGTAACAGCGGTATACACCGGAAGCAATCCCGCAACAAAAAACAAAAGAGCAGTTGTATGGGTACCGCCGGTCAGAAAAGAACCAATAAGTGAGGAATACCACATGATCACAAACAAAATCAGGAATACCACGTTTCCCATTTCCTCCTCTGCAGGACGGATCTTTCTTTTCATAAATTTCTCCTTTTTCTTTGGTCTGTTATTTCCTTTAATTCAATAAAATTAATCAGAATTCAATACCTCCATACTAATCAAATAGAGTATTCATTTAAAATAGTATCATAAATGTCTTTAACAATATTTTCCATATCTTTCTCAGCAGTAATACTGATTTCATTTAATATATCTGAAAAGTCCTTTTCACGCCACCATCTTCGCATTGCTTTCTCGCCAAATTCCTGACACTTAACTCTTGTTAAATGCCGCTTTAAGGTCTCCTCGAAAGTCAGATCAAAATAGTAGGCAAACACTTCTGTACCATATAATTGAATAGCCAGTTCAAATAATGGCTTGTACCAATCTGCATTCATAATGCCTTCCAGTATAACAATATCGCTGTGTTTACTGCCATATATCAGGAGTTCTTTCATAAGAGGCAATGCAGGTGTATTTTCTCCATCGTTGACATTCAGCATATTTCTTCTTATTTCATCTTGAGAAATAAGCATAGTATTCTGTCCAAATTTAATTTTGTAATGCTTTTGCGATTGTGGATTTCCCACTGCCTGAATTTCCTCTGAGTATAATCAATTTTCCCATGTTATCTCCCCTCAAACGCAAATTAGAATTGTCTATTCTAGTTCTTAAGATCTTCTTCTTTGCTTTTATTTTCAAAATATTCTTTCAATGCATCTTTTACTGCCCGTTTAACAATAAAATATAGACCTAATATTACAATAAGTACCGCTATCACAATAATTGGCAGCCATTCCATATTTACTTTTCTCCTTCCATATTTACCGCAATTTCAGTTTATCGATATCTGATTTTATCAAAAGAATTTCTTCTAATAGATGTGTTTGTCCATCTCATAAATACCAAGTTATCATACCCGTTCTGTTTATTATAATACCCCGTCTTCCCTGTCATTTTCTTTCTGCTGTTCCCAGATCAACTGCTATGGACAAGCCGATTTCTATACCGGCACAAACCAATAATATGCCTATCATTTTTCTCTGAATAATCTGACACAGACCTATGGTCACAAATGTTAACGCAAGTATTATGGATGCGATGAAACAAACCTTTTGCCACTTCCCTTTTCTATATCTAAAATACTCTTTTCTTTTTTCACTTATTTTATTTTCTGCTTTATATTCAATAATGCCTTCCACAAGAGCTTTTATGATATCATCCAGAGTAATTTATTTTTTCCTGTTTCAGAAGAAATCGGTTCCCATTTATCTTTATATTTATCCTGCAATTCTTTTTGCATTGCTACCCTCAGTGTACAAGGGGCCAAACGCCTCTGCCATGTAATTTTGCACATTTTCGGCGTTATCCTCAATCGGCGTACGCCCAGTACGCCTCTTTCGTCTGCCTGAAAAATGGGCAAAATTCCTATGGCAGAGGTCGGAGAGTCAGAAGGAGCTAAATTTGCAGTTCTGCAAGGCACTTGAATGAGGCGTACTGGATGTACGTCGATTGAAAGTAACGCAGCAGAACTGTAAATTTAGCCGTTCTGACCGTTTGGTCCCTTCTACACTGAGGGTAACATTTCATTTAATCCAAAATCTGCCATAAATAATCTCCATAAATTTATCTGTTTCCGGTTTTTATGTATTCTATCAGTGTTTCCACATCCTCAAAATCGTCATAGTCGCCATTTATACCATCACGATGGTAAACAATTCCATTGGCCTCATTTCTTTCCAGACAATATAAAAGATATTCTTCACCATATCTTTTCATAAATAAAGTAAAAGCATATGGTTTTATTTTACCTAATAATCCTTTTCTGCATTCTTCATCGCATTCATAACAATGCCGGATTTCTTTTTCAATGGAACATTTTCTGTTTTCGCACCAGTCTTTGTCCGGACATTGACCTGAATCGCAGCCGGAACAGACTGCGTTTTCAGAACATAAACAACAGGCCAGTCCGCAGCGTGCAATTCCTAACTCCCGTTTCATAACAATTCCTCCAAGCTTCCGTTTTCTTTTCATGTCTTATATACTGTCAATCATATTTTTCAATATTTATTGTACCAATTGCCGACAGATTTGGCTCGCCGGTAACCAGATCCTGAGGCGCTGGTATCAGCATCATAAAGCCTTCTTTTCCATATCTTTGTGCATAGCCCTGGGCATATTCTTTTTCTACAGAAATATGCAGCACTTGTCCGATAACCATAGCCGTAATTCCTGCGCCGCTTAGATCCTTTGTCTCTTTCAAGGTACATTCTATATTGATAAAAGCCTCTTGAATAGCCGGTGCATGGATCGTTTTTCCATTGGAAAGTGTAAAGCCTCCCACAGCAAATTCATCGGTTTCCATATCGTTGTGATGAATGGTATCTACCAGTTTATCGTAATAGCTTATAGGCAGAAAATTTATACAAAAACATTTTTCCCTTTGAATATTGGCGTAGGTATGGGTATGTTGATACAGATTCCCCATTACGGCAAAAAAGGCAGTTTTATCTCCATGAAAACAACTCCATGAATGAAAGCAAACATTTGGCTCTCCGTTTTCTTTCCATGTAGTAATTGCAAATAAAACTGTGGGTATTCCAGCCGTCACTTCAAAATGTGAAAACAAGTCAAATTCTTCCGGATAGGAAGGTTTAAAATATTTTGGAAAGTCTTTTCCGATTTCTATTTTCAATCGATCACCTCCTGGATTGCAAACTTTTTATTACTTCTTATCAGTCTCTTTTGGTTTTGTTCTTGTGTTCTCAGCGGATTCATCTTTTCCCGTCTTTGTCAAATTTCTTCCTCAGTGCACTAGATATGTATCTGAAAATCTCCATAATCAATCAAAAATTACCGTCAGTATGTCAGTATATATAAATCTCATTTTAATTTTCTCCATAAAGGCCAAGAAACATATTGTCATCATAGCATTATATAATTTCTGAGTCAAACTATTGTGGGGACAAAAGTCTGCTGGAATTTTTCCTTACTTTTTGTTCTAAATATCCCACTTTATATTTAAAAGGTTGCAAATAGTGCTGGAGCCAAGCTCCAGCACCACGTTTATCTACAGTCTGCAACATCACTTTATTATTCAATACCGTTTATACTTATTAATATTGGCCATATTTGAGAGTTGTTTCTCTCCAAGCTTCCATATTCTCATGTTTTGCATTATCCAGCATCAGCGAACAATCCATAATAAATCCACCGCCAGGTGCTAAGATATCAAGTTGCCGCTTGGTTTCTTCAATCACCTGTTCTTTTGTTCCAAATGCGAGCAGAGCATTTGGAAGGTTGCCGCAAATACAGGCCACTTTGCCAACTGTGTTTTTGGCTTTTTTAATATCAACTTTCTCAAACATGTACACAACTTTCCCTTTCGGAACCTGGCTTAAGACTTCAAGCCTGGTATTATAATTTCCTTCACAGAAACATACAGGTGTCATGTTGTTTTCAATTATGATATCGATGCAGCGTTTCAGACATGGCCAGTAAAATTTTTCGTATGCCTGGGGACTCATAAACTCATCAACTCCGCAATGCAGCGGCAAAAAGACTCTTTTTGCGCCTCTTGAAGCGTACAATTTTACAATTCTTTCCACATTCATCTCTGTAATTTTATCTACAGCTGCTTTTAACTCATCTGGATAATCATAAATGTCTGTTACTACCTGTAATATTCCACGGATACTGTCCCCGAACGCATCAAATGGTATGAAAAAAGTTCCTTGGCACAAAGTTGAAAAACCTTCATCTTGAATTGCTTTTCTTACTTCGGCCATTTGTTTACCTCGTTCTACTGCTGCTTCTCCGGCTTTTTCCAGAGCATGCAAAGCTTCCTTTACTTCCGGATCTGCAAATGCTGCGATATCCTGGAAAAATCCAGCGTCATAAACTTCTCGCAGGTAGAGTTTACTCAATCCTTTTAACTTTTTATGCTTCCGGGGCAGCAGTTTTGTCAAAGTAACATGTGTCGGATCTTCAATGAATTCTTTATATTCATCATCTTTTAAATAGGTATCATCAAGGTGCTGAAATGAAGAAGTCAGCGGAAGATTACAGGTAGGACCCGGCCATTTTAAATAATTTGTTCCTAACGCCTCCAGAGCGTTTATACCATAAAGGCCTCCAATATTGACCGCATCGGGTTCAAATTCACGCATATATTTTTGAAAACCCGGGATCATATTTCTGGCATCCATCATAGCATCATAAAATGAAATTCCTGCATCTTCAAGATAAAAACCGCTCGTCTTAGGAACAAATGGTACACGATCCGGTTCTTTTAATTCAATTGTGTCATTCACCCTCTGGTCACGCTGTTGCTTTTTCAGTTGTTTTTCATCCATAACAAAGCCTCCTGTCTGAATACAGTCTATATGTTTCCTGGTTCTTTGTTTTATGATATAATAAATTTAATTATTAGTAAATTATATATAATGTCAGATTTATTTTTATAAATCTTCGTATAAAACATACAAGAAGGAGAATATTTATGAACATTCCTTTGATAACTATCGGTGAAGAATTATTCCTTACGCCTGAGGAGTCCAAGAATATCTCTTCCGGTATTTATATACAGGGGATACGTTTATTTCCATCAGAAAAAGAAGCTCTTTATCCACATTTATTATATCTGAATCAAAATATTAACGGTTCTATTGAATTTGAGATGTTTGATCATGAAAAGCAGCTGATCTTCAGTAAAAGCATTTCTCCCATTTTGCCGTTGGCAGACATGTTGAATCTTTGTCTTGTTATCTTTAATGAATATGTAGAATTAGGAAATCGTTTAAAAGAAATGACCTTAAAGAACGCCGGACTGGATGAATATATAACGGTATTTTCTGAAATAATGGGAAATCCTGTATATATAGTCGACTCCACATATAAAGTTCTGGCCATCGATGAATCTCCCATATATTCTGAAATGAGCGCAATATGGAGACATCTCACCACATACAGGTATCTTTCTTATGACATAATTGCAAAATTAAGAGAAACAGAAGAGCTATCTGTGCTGGATAACACACCGATCACAGCAATAGTAAATTCAGATGTATTTCCAAACGCTTTTATAAATTGTCCACTTTTAAAAAACGGACAAGTAGCTGGTCATTTATTTGTTGTTGGATATAATAAACAAATAACACCTGGAAAGATTGCTTTAGCAGATGAACTAAAACAGATTATAGAGAAAATTATTCAAAATAATATTTCATTTTTATCCACACGCAACAAAGGCTATGAAAATTTTCTTATTCATTCCCTGACCGACGGTACAACAGAACCGGCATTGATCCATAAACAACTTTCAACATTAGGCTGGGATGAAACAGGCAACTACACAGTCGCCATATGCCAGCCTGCTGAAGACAATATATTATACTATGAAAATATCTGTCGGCTCCTTGAAAAAACTTATGATGGAAAACCGTTGATTTACAACAAACAGGTCATCTGCGTTTTTTATCTAACCAAAGTACAGGAATACCGGAAAATTGCAGACATACTGGAAAATTTTTCTATGAAAGAAAAACTTTCAATAGCAATGAGTGATCTGTTTTCAGGATTTGAAAATCTCCCCTGGTATTATAAACAGGCTCAATATACATTATTGCATTACTGTATGAATGAGCCAGATTATTTTTCTACATATTCAGATAGATGTATGGAATATTTTCTTTCTTCATGTCCAAGCAGGAAAGATCTGGAAATGTTTTGTGATCCGTCTCTTAAAATGCTTGACACATATGATAAAAAACATGGAACAGAATACCTCCATACTTTAAAAACATTTTTGCTTAATGAAAGAAATATCGCCATAACTGCTAAAAGCCTTCATATCCACCGCAATACACTGCTTTATAGAATAGAGCGTCTGAACAACATGCTTTTATCCGACTTAGATCAAGAACAAAACCGGCTTAGAATACAGATATCTTTATATATAATTGAAAATCAAAAATAAAGAATATGGTAGAATGGAATAAAAAATCCCTTTTAGACATTCAATTATCAAAGGTCGGTAGAAGAATAGAAAAATATCCTGCTGCAATCCCGATTCCTCCGTAAATCATACTCAGCAGCACCAGCGTTCTGTCCAGGCTGGCATTTGTCACAATGTCTGTACCTTCTGCATATCCGTAGGGAGAGATATACTTTAGAAATTCTTCCTTGTTGTGAAAATAGTCAAAAAGAAGGGATTTGCTAATCCCTGCTGTATCGGGCTCTTTTTATAACTGTTTTGTGAGAACACCCGGTATCCTGCGTTAATAATTGCTTGTTGCTTTTCCTTTGACAGGCCGTAAAACTTTTCGTCCATAAGTTCTCCTTACGACCAATGTGGTTATTTTTTATTATATCTGGTTGACCATTTTGAGAAGACTCTATTTTTATATTTTCTTTCTGAAATAGGCAAGGGACAAATACTCCCATGTTCATTTTATTTTGCTTGTATTCTCCGGACAAACAAAATATACTCTATGTTAGTGGTATTGTTATGGACTATATTGCAATGCAGATCGTATTAAAGGTGCTGTCAAAGTAAGAAATACTTGGCTTATCCCTAAAAATGCTGAAAAGTTTGCAGATAAACACATTAAAAACAATAGAGCCAAAGCAGCCGAAAGAAAGGAAGCAGCTATTGATGAATGAATATAAAATAATGGTTGTAGATGATGAACCGGATATTTTGGATTTGCTGGAAAAAGCTCTGAATATCGAAGGAATCAATCATGTTATTAAAGTAGATAATGGCCATAAAGCAGTAAATGCCTGCAGGGAAGATAAGCCCGATGTAATGATATTAGATGTCATGCTGCCGGATATTGATGGGTATGAAGTCTGTAAACAAATTCGTCAGTTCTCTCATTGCCCGATCTTGTTTTTGTCCTCTAAAAATGACGAATTGGATAAGATACTTGGTTTGGCGGTGGGCGGAGACGATTATGTTACCAAGCCTTTCAGTCCGAAAGAAGTTGCATACCGGGTAAAAGCACAGCTTCGCCGCATACAGTATAAGCAAATACCGGAAGCAGAACAGTCTATCCATATAGGCGCATTGGAGATTAAGGCGGATAGTTGCCAGGTTATAAAGGGAGATAAAGAAATCGAACTAACCGCACGGGAATTTGAAATTCTTAAATACTTAGCTGAAAATAAAGGACGGGTAATCAGCAGAGAGCGCCTTTATGAAACGATATGGGGCGAGGACAGCTTCGGCTGTGACAATACGGTTATGGTGCATATTCGGCATCTGCGGGAAAAGATAGAGGATAATCCCAACGATCCCCGATATATTATTACGTTGAAAGGCTTAGGCTATAAGTTGGTGAATCCAAATGAAAAATAAGAGAAAGCATAATCTGCTTATCCAAACGGTTATTTTCATAATCACATTGATTTTGCTGCTTTGCGTAATGGCAATCGGCTTGTTTTACTATATGTTTTCTATTCCTGAGCCGGAAGGCCTCAGCACTACACGATTTCCACAAGATTTCACAAACAGCTTTTCGGTATGGACAACCTACGAAAACGGTGAACTGCAAGTGGAAGAAATCGGACTTGAACGGCTGGACGAATATGGCTTGTGGATTCAGTTTCTTGATGAAAACGGAGAAGAAATCTTTTCTCATAATAAGCCTGATGGCTACCCCTCAAAATATACTGCCGCCGAATTGCTTGCACTTAGTACCAGTAAGTATGAGAATGGGTATACACTATTCGTAAACAGCCTTGATGACACAGACGAAGAATGCAGTTATATTGTAGGATTCCCTTATGATATTGGAAAATATTTGCTGTATTATAATGGTTCACGGATTTCCCGTCTTTCTCCCGCAGCAAAACTGCTTATTAGGGCTGGATTCGGTATTTTAGCAGCTTCCATTTTTGCATACAGCGTTTGGCTTTCACGCAAACTTTCAAAGGTTACAGATGGTATCCGTAGATTGTCCATACAAGACTACATTCCGATAAAAGAAAAAGGTGTGTTTACTGAGATTTATGCTTCCCTCAATAAAATGAACAGAGAGCTTCAGCAAGCAGATAAGGTACAGAAAGAAACGGAGCGCACAAGGCAGGAATGGATTACAAACATTACACATGATTTGAAAACGCCCCTTTCTCCAATAAAGGGGTATGCTGAGCTTCTTGCTGACAACTCCGTGAAGGAAGCACAGGAAATTCAGGAATATGGCAAGATCATACTGAAGAATGTAAATCATACTGAAAAGCTGATAAATGATCTGAAATTGACCTATCAGCTTGAATCCGGCTCCATACCGTATAGTCCAAAGGATATGCGGATTATACGCTGTGTAAAAGAATGGGTAATTGATATTATAAACGATCCGGCATTTTCAGACCGTGATATTACTTTTGAAAGCAGTACACCTGAGCTTGTTGCCCGCATCGATCCTGATTTATTCCGCCGTGCCGTTCAAAATTTGATCATTAATGCATTGACCCATAATCCGGAAAATACAAAGGTAAAGATAGCGGTTACTGTAACACCTGAAAATCGTGTCTTAATATCTGTTCAGGATAATGGCGTTGGTATCAGTGAAACAGATCAGGCAGAATTGTTTGACCGTTATTACAGAGGCACAAATACAAAAGAAAAACCGGAGGGCAGCGGTCTTGGACTGGCGATTGCAAAACAGATCGTAACGCTACACGGAGGAAATATTATCGTCAGCAGCAAATTGAATGCAGGTACGGAATTTATCATTTCACTTCCAGCTCAGAATTAAGGTTAACTTAAGATAGGAAAAAGGCAGACATAAGGCAGGCAGTTTATGCTATAAGCATAGGCTGCCTATTCTTTATGTCGATTGAGCGAGAATGAGTTTATTGAATGGAGGGGTAATATGGAACTGCAATTGCAAAATTTAAGTAAGCGATACGGTACAAAGTATGCTGTTGATGATGTGAATGCGTGCTTAACGCCGGGGATATATGGTTTGCTTGGTGCAAACGGCGCAGGCAAAACAACACTGATGAGAATGATCTGCGGTGTTTTAAAGCCAACATCCGGTACAATCAGCCTTAACGGCAAAAAGATTGAAGCATTAGGCGAACAATATTATGATCATTTGGGCTATATGCCGCAGGACTTTGGATTTTATCCCGATTTTACTGCCCGTGAGTTTATGCTTTATATGGCGGCTGTAAAAGGGCTCAGCAAAAACAAGGGAAAAAAACGCACCGACAGTTTACTCCACATGGTAAATTTATCTGATGTCGCAGATAAAAAAATCAAGTCCTTTTCCGGCGGTATGAAGCAGCGTTTAGGGATTGCACAGGCAGAACTCAATTCGCCTTCCATTTTGATCCTGGATGAGCCCACCGCAGGACTTGATCCAAAGGAGCGGGTGCGCTTTCGCAATCTCATTTCCGACTTATCGAAGGAAAAGATCGTTATTCTATCTACCCACATTGTCTCCGATGTTTCTTATATCGCAGATACGATTTTGATGATGAAAGACGGTCGCTTTATCTTGCAGAAGCCTATGGCAACGGTTACAGACGGTATCCAGGGTAAGGTCTGGGAGCTTTTTACAGATGAACGCACAGTAGAAGAATACAGCCGCCGATTTGCGGTTGTCAATCTTCATCACGAAAACAATTCCGTGCGCCTGCGGATCATAAGTAATACTGCGCCAAGCGCTGACGCAAAGACTGTTCCGCCAAGTCTTGAAGACCTGTTCCTTTACCATTTTGGAGAGGATGCGCAAGTTGAAAGGAGTGAAATTTAAAATGCTGGTTAAGTACGAATTTCTGAAAATATTACGGAAAAAATCAACTCTTGTAATTATGCTGGCCAGCTTGCTCATAACGGCTGTTTTCTTTGCTTTGCCGATCATACAGTATCAAACCTACAATCAGGACGGTGTTCTTAGAGGTCTTGAAGGTATTAAATACGATAAGGAACAGTATGAAAGCATTTCTGTTCCGCTGACGAATGAGTATGTTACGAAAGCAATAGATGAAGTAAAGCAGCTTTTTGAAAATCCCGATAATATTGGCTATGACGGCCAGGAACAGTTCTTGGTTGATGACGCTTACTGGAATGACATTGCATATAGGGAAAGCCTGCTTAATATGATTGCGGCAAACTTTGCAGAACCTAATGTAACGGTTGGCTATAACCATTTGTTATCCGTGGATACCTCCAACGGAGCCGACTTCTACCAAGCAAGGCAGGACAAAATTGAGAAGATCATAAATACTTCATCTCGTGAATTATCCGAAAGCGCAAAAGAATATTGGCTTAATATGAACAGCAAGGTGGAGACGCCCCTTCCATATGGTTATTTTGAGGGATGGGAAGTTATAATAAGCTGTTTTGAATTGCTCATTTTCCCACTTTTAGCGATTTGCATTATCCTATGCCCTGTTTTTTCAGGTGAGTATCAAGCCGGGACAGACGCAGTGGTGCTGTCTTCCAAATACGGTAAGACGAAGCTGACAACAGCAAAGACCATAGCGTCCCTTCTGTTTGGATTGCTTGCTTTTACGCTGCACATTATCGTAGGTTTTGCCATACCGCTTGCAGCATATGGCATTGACGGGTGGAATCTACCCTTGCAAATCAACGGAACTGCCGTTCCATACCCTCTTACCTTTTTGGAAGGCACACTTATCAATTTAGGTGTAGTTTATTTGGTACTGATCGCAATGATTGGCTTGACGCTTTTCTTGTCATCTAAAATGAAAACCCCATATTTTGTATTGATTGTAGTCATACCTGTGCTTTTTATTCCTATGTTCCTTTCTCCAAACGGAACTGCGGGGATCTATAATCTGCTCATATTTTTGACGCCGTATCAGTCACTTACGCCGAACTTCGCACAGTATATTACCTATCCGTTTGGCTCGGTGATTCTGGATTCGTTTACAATGAATGCTGTAGTGTATGCGCTACTGGCGTTGATTTTACTGCCTCTTGCAGGGATTGGCTTTAAAAAGCACCAGGTGGAATAAGGAGGTGGAGTATAAAGACCAGCCCTAGTGTGCTGACATGATCATAATTCTCATCAGCTGCCCAAAGGGACATTCTCCGCCCGGGCGCATCTGTCCGAAGCGAGATAGAGTGGAATCGCCGCAAGCTGTGCGATCACCGATACAGTTACCATGGCCGGAATGCTCAGATCATAAAGCACGCCCATGATCCAGCTTCCCAGGAACCAGAAGATACCAAAGGAACATTCAAAAATTCCGTATCCCGTGGCCCGGCAGTCTTTCGGGACCATGGAAGTGACCACAGCTTTCAGGATAGATTCCTGAGCGCCCATCCCGATTCCCCAGAGGGCCACACCCAGCAGGAGCATGGGAATGGAGTGAATGGAAAACACAAAAACAGCAAACACACTGGAAAGCAGCGTAGAAATCATCAGCGCCTTTACGCCGATCTTATCATAAAGATGTCCGAACACAAGAGCGGCTGCTGCATCCACCAGCATCGCACCGGCGTAAAGCAGAGGAAGAGTTCCCTCTGTTACCAGCGAAGATGTCTCTGCCAGGCTTGCGGCCAGACCAGTATAAGCTTTGGAAACATGCATGATAATAAGGGAATAGTCAATAAATCCAAAGGCGAAACAGCTGATCCCTGCAATATAGAGTACGAAACTTTTTCTCATCCGGAAAGGAACGTGTTCCTTCGGCTCTGGCTCAAATTGTTCCGGATTCGGGAACCTGCGCCGGGTAACAAGGAGCAGAATCAATGTAATCGCACCGGGAATGGCAAGCACCCCAAAGCAGAAAGCATAGGTCTGAAAGACATTTCCTTCTGTCTGAAAAAGCATTACCAGGTATAGCAGTACCGGTCCTAAAAAAGCGCCAATCTGATCTAACAGTTCCTGGAGGCCGAAGCTCTTTCCGACGCCTTCCTGAGATGCCGCAAAGGACATGATCGTATCTTTTGCCGGTTTCTTAATGGCTTTGCCCATCCGCTGAATGAGCAGCAGCAGACATGCCCAGACCCATCCATGCTCTCCTACCAGAGCCAATGCCGGCACTGCCAACACATCCAGTACATAGCCAAAGATTGTAATCGGCCAATACTGCCGGGTCTTATCCGTAAGTTTTCCGAATATATAACGCATGGAGTATCCGATCAGTTCTCCCAGGCCGGAGAAAAAGCCAATCGCACCGGCGGAAGCGCCCATAATGGACAAATACGCTCCCCGGATACTGGATGCACCCTCATGAGTCATGTCAGAGAACAGGCTGACAACTCCAAACAGAATAAGAAATACCATTGCCTGGGACAGGTGCTTTTTCTTTTGGCTGGCATTCATATCACTCACACTCCTTTATACGTAGGGTCATTTCAGGAAAATCAGCTTTGCTTTCTTCTTTACACCGATGATAAAGAATATCCAGCAGATGCGCAAACTCCTTCTGTTCCTCCTTTGAAAGTGGTTCAACAAGCCATTCATAAAACAGAGCCTCAATATGGGCCTTAGAATTCTTTAGGCGCTGTGCCTGCTCTGTAGGAAAAATAAGCTGGCTGCGTCCATCTGCCGGATTATTTTCTCTCCGAAGATAACCCTTTGTCTCCAGATTGGCAGTCTGCTTTGCTACAGCCCCTTTGTCTGCCCCTAAGATTTTGCTTATTTCCGCTTGCGTGATGCCGGGCCTTTTCCGTACAACATGAATGAGATCGAACTCCGCAGTGCCGACCCCTTCTTCTTTCATCATCCGGGAAGTAAACTTTCCCACCTCCCTGGCTATTTTTGTAATCTGACGCTGTGTGATATCCACATGGATCCCTCCTAAAAAAGATGATCATGTTCTGCAAACTGCTCAATCTTTTTTCCTTGTCAAAAATATTCCGGCAATTGCCCCTATGAGGATAATCGGTGCTAATCTGACAAACAGCCATTCAGCTGCGTGATAACTCACTCCGGCAACAGCTAATTCAGGATCACTATAATCCCAGCCCAAGTATGGACTATTTAATACTAGTAAAGCTGCAAATATTATCACTATACCACATGTAATGAAGATAAATAGCCACTGAAGCATTTTCCGTCTTGCTGCCGCCTTTTTTGCAAGCTGTAAATTTATAACCTCCAGTTTTTCAGAAATTGCTTTTAAATCATCTCTTTTCGGCTCAGCAATCGTTTCTCCAAGCAAAGTGCTTACAGGCGTTTCAAGGACTTCCGATATAGAGATTAACATATTCGAATCAGGGACTGACAGTCCTTGCTCCCATTTGGATATTGTCTGTCGCACTACATGCAGCTTAATAGCAAGTTCTTCCTGTGAAAGACCTTTTGATTTTCTGATTGCTTTAATGTTTTCATTTAGCATGAAATCGAACCTCCCTTCTTTCAATTGTTATCACAATTGTATGAAAACCTGCCCGTTGCCGCAAGCAACGTATATTAACATTCTTGTATAGTATCCGCAAATCCTATATTCCATGAAATATATTCGTCTTTTAGGATTTCTGTTGCTTGTCCTGAGATCACAGATGCTGTATAACGGGCTCTGGCTTCCCCTAAAGGGCTGTCCCTCCCCATTTCAAAGCTCCGGGTTTCCATCCGTCAGGAAGACATGCCTTTTCCGTCATTTTTGCCTTTCTGGTGTCTATCATCTGGCCGTCGATATTCCATACCTGGGCATATGTGCCTAAAACTGCAGCATCATCCCATATAAACTCAAATCGACCGTTCTCAAGAACTTCCCACAAAATTGTATGTACTTCTTTTGCCATCTGAATTTCCTCCTGCATAAAAGAGAGCAGAGCTTCTTGTTATTCTATACGAACATTGACTGGCCTCACTGTAAGTTCTCCAGCACCTTCAACCCTGTACCATTTTCCTCGTTCAAGTTTAATTTTTTCTCCTGTTCCGGAAGTAATGTAACCTATTACATAAGTTTCACCGCTTTCAATATCCGTAAATACGACATCTGTATCCGCAGTACCGGTAACTTTTACACTTCCGTTAACAGGCTGAATCTGTTCACTTTTCACTCTCTCGTTACCTGAAAGGGTGAAAGTGTGCATCTTAACATAGCTGTTATAACTTATACCGATTATAAGGATGGCAAGTGGAATTGCACCTCCCAACACTCGTTTCAACCGTTTTTTATCCATAAATTACCTCTCTGATAAATTCCGATCTGCCGTCTTCATTTTTTTCCATTGTACCAAGCCGCTAGCGCAGCGGCTAGCCACAGATACGTCTTTCCGCCATTTTTTCAAAAAAAGTAGCAGTTTTTGAATATATGTTGTATTGTTGAGTTACCACACACACCAATCAACCTATATCGCCAACTGCTATGATTAGTTTACCATGTTTTTTGAAACTCAACAACCATATATCTTATTTTTTTCCAAGGGCTCCGCCTTGATAGATCCATAACCTGTCAATCTATTACTGCATCTTTTCAAGGAGGTTCCATTATGGACTATTTAAAAGCTTACCGGGAGATGATCTCCCTTCGCGGTCTTACTGACCATACGATAAAATCTTATTCCACTTACATCCGTTCTTATCTGGATTATCTGCAGACGATTCTGGGCAGACAACCCGAAGATGTCTCCTGGGAGGAACTCCGGGAGTATATCCGCTGGCTCCAGAAAGACCGTTCCCTCTCTGACCGTACCATAAACCACTGCATTTCCCAGCTCCGTTTCTTTACCCTATATGTCCTGCATAAACCCTGGGACCCCACTCAGCTTCCCATGAGAAAGTTTGATTCTTATCTGCCCTTTGTCCCAACTCAGAAGGAAGCGGAACTTTTTATCTCTTCTCTCCCTGACCTAAAACCGAAAGCCATGGTCTCCCTCATGTATTCTTCCGGCCTCAGGGTCGGCGAGGTCTGCAGCCTGCATTATTGTGATATCCAACGGAAAAATATGCGCATCCATGTCACACATTCCAAAAACCGCTCGGACCGTTATGCGATCCTCTCTCAGAAAGCACTGGACATCCTTACGGAATACTGGTTTGCTTATAACCGCCCAACCGGCTGGCTTTTTCCAAAACAGACGGAGCCTTCCCGCCCGATTGATACCTTTTATATCATGCGCCATATGCGCGCACATGAAGATTCCCTCGGCTGGGAACACCGGATCACCTGCCATTCTTTCCGGCATGCCTTTGGTACCCATCTCTATGAAAACGGCGCTGACCTCCTGACGATCAAAACCCTTATGGGACATAAATCCCTGAACTCCACTTTGCTCTATATCCATCTGGCTTCTTACCAGGCCAGAAATGTGATATCCCCTTTTGACCGGATCGGAGGTGGTTCCCTTGAGTAACTTTAAGATCCAGAAGATCTGGCAGGATTCTTATGAGGATTACTGTCACTCCGGACATTTCCAGTCACAAGAGCAGAAGAAAGCCTCTCTTGCCATCCTTGCCTGCAAATCCGGCAGGCTTGGCGTTAACGTCAGCGAATGCACCGAATGCGGACATATGGAGTTCCACAAGAACTCCTGCCGCAACCGCAGCTGCCCCAACTGCCAGGCAGTCCTGAAAGAGGTCTGGGTGGATCAGCGCAGGGCGGAAGTGATGGACGCCCCTTACTTCCATGTGGTATTTACACTCCCTCATGAACTCAATCCCCTGATGTTCTGCAACCAGAAGCTTCTGTACGGCCTTCTCCACAAATGCTGTGCCCAGACCATACTTGAATTATCTGCTGACAGAAAATATCTTGGCGCACAACCCGGGATCATACAGGTCCTCCACACCTGGAACCAGGAACTGGGCTACCATGTCCATATGCACTGTATTATCTCCGGCGGCGGGGCGGGCTTACCACTGACCACAGGATCCGTAGATCCTCCGCTAAGTTTTTTATCCCTGTCAGGGTACTCAGGGATAAGTTTAAGGGGAAATATCTTTCTCTGCTGGACACCTGCTATCAAAAGGGGGAACTTGTTTTTTCGTCTTCCTGCAGTACTTTGCAGGATCCCTGCATCTGGAAGGTGTTCAAAAACAGCCTTTATGAGAAAGGCTGGTGCCCATATATCAAAGAAACCTTCAACGGTTTCGGGAATGCGATCGAATACCTGGGACGGTATACCCACCGGGTCGCCATCTCCAACAACCGGATGCCATCTCCAACAACCGGATCCTGTCCGTGACGGAAACAGAGGTCACCTTCTCCGCACGGGGGAAAAAGCCCGGTGACCCAAAACGGGAGATCACCATCAGCCACGAAGAATTTATCTGCCGGTTCCTGATGCACGTGCTCCCCGCCGGTTTCCAGAAGATCCGGTACTATGGTTTCCTTAATAACCGGATGAAATCCAGGAACCTGAAAGTAATCTTCCGGATCCAGGGCGGCCAGAGATTCCGGAAGCGTTATGCCGGGCTGTCCATGGCAGAACTGCTCAAAGCGGTCTGGAACATTGACCTGTCCATCTGTCCGGAATGCGGCTGTACTTCCATGCAGCAGCTGGGGAGGAGCTATGCTCCTTTCCCATAACGCATGGTCCTTTCCATACCGATTTTTTAAGGCCTCCCATTGGAAGGTCCGCGAAGCATGCCCGGAAAACGGTTTACCGGAAGAAAAGCTGCGGATTCTTTCCGTTTTTATATGGAGCACAGTGATTTTAAGGCCTCCCGGAAAAATACAAATCCCATAGTTCTGTGGCTGACCGTCCGCGAATTGGTACAATTGGAAAGAATCACATTCAGAGCAGTCCGTTTTTACTCAGGGCTACTCTTTTTCTCGCTCTGAATCTGATACTTTCCTAAAGAATTATACCATTCGTTTATTTCTCTGTCATTTTATTTCTCGCTGCTCATACGAAAAGAGAGCGGAACTTCAGCTGTCCACTCTCTTCTAAACCGCCTTTATTTATGATACGGCTCCCCCGCCATGATCCGATACCCTCTGTAAATCTGCTCCAGCAGTATCACCCGCATGAGCTGATGGGGAAAGGTCATCTTAGAAAAGCTCAGTGCATAGTCGGAGCGTTTCAGAACTTCCCGGCCCAGGCCGATGGAGCCTCCGATCACGAAAATAATATGGCTCTTCCCCTGAATCCCCAGGTTTTCTATTTTCTTTGAAAACTCTACAGAGTCCAGCATATTCCCTCCGATTTCCAAGGTGATCACATAGGCGTCATCCTTCAGATATTTCAGGATCCGCTCCCCCTCTTTCTGACGGATCTGGTCCTCCACCGTCTGACTGGCGTTCTCCGGAGTCTTCTCATCTGCCACCTGAATGATCTCCAGCTTACAGTATTTGCTCAGCCGTTTGCAATATTCTTCTATAGCATCCCGAAGATATTTTTCTTTAATCTTTCCCACAGTAACAATTGTGATCTTCATTTATTCTGTTCCTTTCCTTCCGGTTTTTCCGGGAAATTTCGTTTTTAATCCGGATTCCTCCGCAGGGTTTTCAATCTCTCCTTATCTTCTTTAGAAACCCGGTAAGACTCCCGGATCTTCTGGATAGACTTATTATGGGTAAAATCATCCAGCAGATTTTTTCTCAGAAACTCCTCGGTCTTTTCCGGAAATTTCACATAGCAGATGGAAACTGCCCAGGCCGCCGCCATTTTTACATAATAGCCCTCATGCCGTACCTGCCCCAAAATTTCCAGTACCTGATCTATGTACGCTTCATTGATGAAATAGTCCAGCATGGCAACCAGGGCAAAACGGATTTCGTATTCTTTGTCACTGGCTGCATAGGTTTTCAAAAAGGCAAACCATTCCTCCTGGTCTTTTTTCATAAACTTGTAGGTAGAACAGCAGCAGTCACAGACTGCCCAGTTAGTAATACAGGGCACAAATTCTTCCAGTTCCCGGCGCTGTTCTTCTTTGCTTAATCTGGCGTATCCGATCATCATGCCACGGATCATAAGCTCTTCATAAATCTTCCGGTTCGCCTCTCTGGCAAAGTTCCAGTAGTCTTCCCTGGCTGCTTTTCTACTGATCTCCCGAAGCTTTGGCACACGAATCCCAAGAAAATTATCCAGTCCCGGAACCAGAGATCTGTGAAACTCCCGATAAGATGGATCCGCATTTTTCTCCAGTTCCTCCCGGATCCATTCGGTGACGGCAGAAATCTTATCATTCCTGTTTTCTGACATAGCTCTTCTCCTTTATTCTCTATCTTCTCCAATTTTTATCTGAAAATCTTTTCTATATTCTAAATTATTTCTTCCATATATGCAATTCATATTTATACCGTTCTTTTATTCATTTTTATGTATATTTATAAATTGTTGCAGTTGTGTCAAAACATTTCTATTCACGGTCAAAAATACCCTCTATATGCTGGAATTGTCTGGATTATCCAGTTTCCGCATACAGAGGGTATTTAACCTACACGTATTTATTTGCGCTTCTCTGTTATATTGGCCTGTGCGATCTACTATGCAGGATCGGATAGGGAAACATTGCCACTCAATGACCGTCGCCGGTCGGATGCCCGCTCATGCAAGCACGGCGGTCGCCCGACCGGCGTATGGCGCAAAAAGAACTGCCTGGGCCGGATCTGTTTCTGATCCTGCGCCTCTGGCAGTTCTTTCATTCCTGTAACTTGTTTATTTTCTGTTTTTAATAAATTCGTCGATTCCTTTTGCAGCAGCTTTTCCTGCACCCATAGCCAGGATAACCGTAGCAGCTCCTGTTACGGCGTCACCGCCTGCGAATACGCCTTCTTTTGAGGTCTGTCCGTTTTCTTCATCAGCGATGATACATTTTCTTCTGTTAGTATCCAGACCGATGGTTGTAGAAGAAATCAGCGGGTTTGGTGAAGTTCCCAGAGACATGATCACTGTGTCTGCCTCCATAGTGAATTCAGAACCTTCAATGACAACAGGACGTCTTCTTCCTGAAGCATCCGGCTCACCCAGTTCCATGCGCACACATTTTACTTCTTTTACCCAGCCGTTTTCATCTGGAATGATCTCTACAGGGTTTGTAAGAAGGTCAAAAATCACGCCCTCTTCTTTTGCATGATGTACTTCTTCCCTTCTGGCTGGAAGTTCCTCTTCGCTTCTTCTGTATACGATATGTACCTCTGCGCCCAGACGGAGAGCTGTTCTGGCAGCATCCATAGCAACGTTTCCGCCGCCTACTACCACAACTTTCTTTCCGGTCTTGATCGGAGTGTCGTAGTCCTCACGGAAGGCCTTCATCAGGTTGCTTCTTGTCAGGTATTCGTTAGCAGAGAAGACACCGTTTGACACTTCTCCGGGGATTCCCATAAACATTGGAAGACCTGCACCGGATCCGATAAATACTGCCTCAAAACCGCCTTTTTCCAGCAGTTCATCAATGGTAGTAGATTTACCGATGATCACGTTTGTCTCGATCTTAACGCCCAGAGATTTTACATTTTCCACTTCTTCTTTTACTACTTTATCCTTGGGAAGACGGAATTCCGGAATACCGTATACCAGAACTCCACCGGGCTGATGAAGAGCTTCAAAGATAGTAACATCATAACCCATTTTTGCCAGGTCTCCTGCACAGGTCAGTCCGGAAGGACCGGAACCGATCACTGCGATCTTGTGCCCGTTCTTCTGGGCAGGGGCTTCCGGCTTAATGCCGTTCTCTTTTGCCCAGTCAGCAACAAAGCGCTCCAGTTTTCCGATAGAAACGGCTTCTCCCTTTACGCCCCTGATACAAACGCCTTCACACTGGGTTTCCTGAGGACAAACACGTCCGCATACAGCAGGAAGGGCGCTGGACTGGCTGATGATCTTATAGGCTTCTGCAAAATTGCCTTCCTTTACTTCGTGAACAAAAGCCGGAATGTTAATAGAAACAGGACATCCCTTGATACATTTTGCATTCTTGCAGTTTAAGCAGCGGGAAGCCTCTTCCATAGCTTCTTCTTTATTATATCCAAGACAAACCTCTTCAAAGTTTGTTGCTCTTACCTTCGGATCCTGTTCTCTTACAGGAACTTTTTCTAATACGTTACCCATTATTCGTCACCTCCGCAGTTTCCGCATCCGCCGTGATGAGTATCTCCCTCACGTTCTTTCAGCAATGCTCTTCCTTCTTCAGTCTTATACATCTGCTGTCTCTTCATAGCCAGATCCCAGTCAATCTTATGGCCATCAAATTCCGGTCCGTCTACACAGGCAAATTTTACTTCCCCGCCTACGATCACGCGGCAGGCACCGCACATACCTGTTCCATCTACCATGATAGGGTTCATGGACACGATAGTGGGAATATTGTATTTCTGAGTTGTCAGGCAACAGAACTTCATCATGATCATAGGTCCGATAGAGATACATTTTGTATAGGTTTTTCCTTCTGCCATCAGATCTTCAATCACCTTGGTAACCATACCGCTGCGGCCATAGGAACCGTCGTCTGTGGTGATATATAAGTTGCCTGCTACAGCTTCCATTTCTTTTTCCAGAATGATCAGGTCTTTTGTCTTGGCGCCTACGATAACGTCTGCGTCAATCCCCTGCTCATGAAGCCATTTTACCTGAGGGTAAACAGGTGCGGTACCTACACCACCGGCAACAAATAAGAGTTTCTCTTTCTTTAAATCCTCTATATCTTCATTTACAAGTTCAGATGGACATCCCAAAGGACCAACAAAATCCTCGAAAGCATCTCCTGCCTTAAGTTTTGTAAATTTCTCTGTAGAAGCTCCCACTGGCTGGAATACAATGGTGATCGTACCCGCCTCTCTGTCATAATCGCAGATTGTTAAAGGAATTCTTTCTCCCTTGTCATCTAATTTCACAATTACAAACTGGCCCGGCATGCAGTGCTTTGCAACCATAGGCGCTTCTACATCCATGAGATAAACAACCTCATTGAGCTGTTGTGCTTTTAGAATCTTATACATAGTCTCCTCCTCATATTCTTACAAAATATCGGCTCATCTGCTGATCATACAGCAGGAACACAGCTTTCTTTTGGCTTTTGTCGATATCTTTGTTATGATTGCTAAATGTAAGTATAAGACAAACCGCATAAAAATTCAATCCACTTTCTGATTAAAGTGATGAATTTTGTGCAATCTGCCACGATATTCTTACTATTTATCCTCAGTATCCGTAATATACATATACTTCGCTGGCTACAGGACTGATCTTACCCCTGCTGTCCACGGCAATGGCGGAAAAGGTATGCTCGCCCTCAGGCATAAGCACCGGTTCCGTATACTCCGTACTTTCTATGGTAGGTGTTTCGTCAAACGCATAATATACCGTACATCCCTCAGGCACTGTTACAATGATATTTTCCTGATAATCATATCTGCCTGATACAGGAGCGATCAGCGGACGATCAGGTGCGTCAAAGCTGATGACATATTCTTCTTCCCCTATATCGCTGGGGATAGACTTTTGATTGTATGCAATATACTTAAAAGTAAACGTTCCTTCCTCTGTCAGTTCCACCGATTTCTGGTATTTCTCACTGTTCTGATCCGGGTCTGATCCATCCAGGGTATAGTATACTTCTGTTCCTGAGGGAATATTGGTAAATTCAATACTTACCTCTTCTGTAAAGGATCCGCCCTCCTGAGAAATTTCCGGCAGTGTACAGACATAATTCTGATAGATCTCCCGCATATTATCGCTGGCATTGTCCATAAGATCCCGGATTTCCACATACTTTTCCTGCTGTTCATACAACCTTAAAAGTTCTCCATAGGCAGTGGTATTCTCCGGATCGGTTTCGATCACAGAGTTCAGTATGGACTCTGCTGCAGACACGTTATTATCCTTTATATAGATCCTGGCCTCCAGGATCTGAGCCTGGGCGTTCCCCTGCTCCAGTTCCTGAGCTCTTGCCACATAGGACAGAGCGCTTTCATAGTCCCCCTGCCCATAGGCTGTCTCTGCCCGGTTCATCTGATAGGAAAAAGAATTTATCTGCGTCTGATAGACAAACAGAAAAGCAGCCGCCCCCAAAACGATCACCGTTCCTATGGTACCGATGATCAGCCGCCTTTTATGTCTTTTCTTTTTTCTTTCCAGTTCTGCTTTTCTCTCTTCTTTTTCTCTTTCCTTTCTTGCCTCCATTTCCCTGCGCTTTTTTTCCTGCGCTTCAATCTCTCTCTGTTTTATGAGAGTCTCCAGTGTATTGTACTCCGGCACCCACTGGACTTCCTTTCCACATACAGGACAAAACAGGGTTCCTTCCTCCAAATCTGCACCACAGTTTCTACACTTCATCTATATCAAATCCTCATTCATTTATAAATACTCATCTATATATTGTTCAAATTGTTCCATGGACATCAGGACTTTTCTGGGTTTTGTACCTTCTTCCTCCCCAACGACTCCGGCATCACAGAGCTGATCCATGATCCGGGCAGCCCGGTTAAAGCCAATCTTAAAGGCTCTCTGGAGCATGCCGATGGAAGCCTTGTCCTTTTCAATGATAAATTTTCCTGCGTCGGCAAAGTAAGCGTCTCTTTCTGAGCCGCTCTGAGGACTCTGTCCTCCCGCATCCTTTGCAGCTTCAATTTTCTGTTGGATTTCCTGGTCATATTCCGTCTCAGGGTGCTGAGAAGACAGGAAGTTAACAATAGCTCCTACCTCCTGATCTGATACAAAAGCTCCCTGGACTCTGGCCGGTTTCTGATAGCCCTGAGGATAAAACAGCATATCACCTTTTCCCAGCAGTTTTTCCGCTCCATTCATATCCAGGATCGTTCTGGAATCCACGCCGGAAGACACAGAAAAAGCAATCCTGGAAGGCATATTTGCCTTGATCAGACCTGTGATAACATTTACAGATGGACGCTGGGTGGCAATGATCAGATGAATCCCCGCCGCTCTGGCGAGCTGGGCCAGACGGCAGATAGCATCCTCCACTTCTCCCGGCGCTACCATCATCAGGTCCGCCAGTTCATCTACAATAATTACGATCTGAGGCAGTTTTTTCGGCTTGTTTTCATCTTCAATGCCCTCTAAAGCCTCTATTTTTGCATTATAGCCTTTCAGATCTCTCACATTATACTGGGCGAATTTATCATAACGTTCCATCATCTCCGCCACCGCCCAGTTCAGAGCGCCTGCAGCTTTCTTTGGATCCGTCACCACTGGAATAAACAGGTGAGGGATCCCATTGTATGCGCTTAATTCCACCACTTTCGGGTCTATCATTATTAATTTTACCTCATCTGGGGTGGCTTTGTAAAGGAGACTGACGATAATCGTATTAATACATACAGATTTACCGGAGCCTGTGGCCCCTGCAATAAGAAGGTGAGGCATTTTGGCAATATCTGCGATCACCGGCCGACCTCCAATATCCTTTCCGGCAGCAAAGGCCAGTTTGGAAGGACAGTTCTTAAATGCATCAGATTGGATCAGATCCCTGAGCATAACCGTACTGTTATTTTCATTTGGCACTTCAATCCCTACTGCTGCCTTTCCCGGTATAGGCGCTTCGATCCGGATATCCGTAGCCGCCAGATTCAGCTTGATGTCATCTGTAAGACTGACGATCTTGCTGACCTTTACGCCCTGTTCCGGCTGCATCTCATACCGGGTGACCGTAGGGCCGCAGCTCACATCGGTAATAGTCACATTTACTCCGAAATTATGTAAGGTATCCTGAAGTTTCCTGGCAGTCTCCCGAAGATGGGCATTGGAATCTCCCCCGGTATTTTTTCCTTTTTTCAAAAGTGAAATCGGTGGAAATTTATACTCTTTTTTCTTTTTCTCTTCCCTGGCGATCTGAGACTTCACCTCGTCTACGCCCTGGCGGATCTCCTCAGGAGAAGATTTAGGATTTTTTCTATTCTTTTCTTCCTTCTCCTGCAGAGGCACTTCTTCTGGCACGGCGATCTCTTCCAGATCCTGAACCAGACGGTCGCCTCTGTGAATAGGAAAAGCTTTCTCCGGAATAAAAGGCAATTCTTCTTCCGGTTCCTCTACAACAGTTCCTGCTAAAGTCTCTTCCCGGACAACAGGAGTTTTTTCTTCAGGAGGAACTGTTTCTCTTTTCCTCTTCCTTCTTCCTGTCTCCGATTTTTTTACCTTTTCTTCTGCTGCTCTTCCCCTGCGGCGTCTCCGCTTTTCTTCCAGCTCTTCCTGTTTTTCCTCATCTTCCTGGCGAAGTCTTGCCGCTTCCTTTCTCTCCTCCTGCCGTCTTGCGGCCGACTCGTAGAGAGACTGGCTGAATTTCCTTATCATATCAAAAATCGATCTCTGGGTAATAAGTACCAGTGAGATCATCAGCGCTGCCAGAATGATCGCATAGGTACCTGCCACCCCGAAAGCAATCACACATAAGCGGCACAATGCACCTCCCAGGACGCCTCCTCCTGTTTTATATTCTGCCGAAATACTGAAATAAACCCCCAGATTATCCTCCAGGACCGCTCCCTCTGTTACCATCTGCATAAGCATACATGCTGTAACAAAAAGCAGGACAAATCCGCCCATCTTGCGGTAAGCCCTGGTATTTCCACTGTTTGATATCACAAATGCCGTCCCCAGAAAGAGAAAAAATGGAAGGAGATAGCACACCAGACCAACCAGGCCAAAGAAAAAACTGCTGATTGCATTTCCTACAGCTCCTCCCAGGCCAAAATTGCTGATCAAAAGAACTGCAGACATGGCAAGGACGATCCAGAGAATGATCTCTGTCTCCATGCTTCTGTCCGGCTCATTTCTTTTTTTTGTCCCTTTCCTTCTTCCTGAAGAGGTACTTCTTTTTCTTCCCCTAGCCCCTTGTTTTCCTGCCATTCTTATTTCTCCCTCTAATCTGTTATATCACCACGTAATAATTCCTTATGCAAGAAAAAAGCTTCCAGCAACTGACGCTGCTCCTATTAAAAAACAGTAGACAGAAAAACCGTAAAACTTTTTATTCTGCAATACTTTTGTTATTTTTCCAATGCAGAAATAGGCTGCGATTCCTGCCGCCAAAACTCCTGCCACATAGCCTCCCCAAGTCTGCCAGCTAAGAGAAACGCCTCCCAGATAGCTGAATTTAGCAGCAAAAGATCCAATGAACACAGGCACCGACAAAAGAAAAGCGTACCTCACTGCAAATTTTCTCTGAAATCCATAGGCCAGACATACTGCCAAAGTGATTCCCACCCGTGAAACTCCCGGAAACACCGTAAGTCCCTGGATCAAACCAATAACCAGCGCTGCAGAATAATTGACATCCCTTGGTATCCTCTTGCCCCTGGGGAAAAAGTCAGCTACCAGCAGTACAATCCCTGTAATAAAAAATCCCATACCCGGTGCCAGCAGATTTCCTCCTGCCAGATTTGCCATATCCTGAAGGATATAGCTTTCTAAAGCCGTAGGAATAGAAGTTATCACCAGCAGCAGAAACCATTTCCGATAATTATTGGATATGATCTTCTTATATCTTCTGGCTTCTTTCTTATCCCTGTTATAAAAATAGATTTTAATATTCTCATATATGTCGTAAATACTCCTGCATAGTTCCATAAGGAGCTTCTTTACCTCTTTGCGCAGAGCTCCTATGACAGCAACCAGCATGGCCAGGTGCGCCAGAGCTACAAAAGGCTGGCTGGATTCACTGTTTATATGGAGCAGATTCTCTATAATTGCCAGATGGCCGGAGCTGCTTACCGGGATAAATTCTGTGATCCCCTGGATCAGTCCAAGAAGCAGTGCTTCGATTGTTGTCATTTTTCTAACCTCATCATTTGTATTTTCATATCAACAGCTTATTTTAACATATATTCCTTCTTTTTTCAATTAATTCATAGAGTTTCTCCATGGCCTCACGGATTCCTCCTGTCTCATTAATCAGTCCCTCCCGAACCGCTTCCTCGCCTTCCAACATAGTCCCTACGTCTTTAACCAACTGGGAAGTATCCAGCATCAGTTCCTCAATCCGCTCCTTTTTCATGTTTGAATGATCTGCAATAAATCTGGTGATCCGGTCCTGGATTTTTTCCATGTTCCGGTAAGTCTGCATAACGCCGATAAACATACCGTTGCTCCGGACCGGATGGATGACCATGGTAGCGCTGGGAACAATAAAAGAATAATCCGCAGACACGGCCATAGGTACTCCAATGGAATGACCTCCTCCCAGCACCAGGGAAACCGTAGGCTTGCTGAGAGAGGCGATCATTTCTGCAATAGCCAGACCTGCCTCCACATCTCCTCCTACGGTATTCAGCAGGATCAGAAGGCCGTCTGTTTCCCGACTGTCCTCGATGATTGCAAGCTTTGGAAGAATATGTTCGTATTTTGTGGTTTTACTGTTATTGGGAAGGCATTCATGTCCTTCCACCTCTCCTATAATAGTCAAAAGCTGAATGTGGTATTTCCTCTCATTTTCTTCCAGCATCGCCTCTCCCAGGTCCTCAATCTGCTGATTTTGTTCCTGGACAGTTTCCAGCTTCTCTTCTTTCTCTTCAGACATAAAAAATACCTCCAGTTTCATTTTCTGGAGGTATTATGTGTAACCTTGTTAATTTTATTCTCCGTCCCAGTTGTTCCATACATCTGTAACATCATCATCTTCTTCAAGAAGATCCAGTGTTTTCTGAAGATTTTTAATATCCTGCTCATCTGTAAGAGTCACATAAGTCTGAGGGATCATAGCCACCTGGGCTTCTGCCATTGGAATACCGGCCGCCTCAAGAGCTTCCCTTACATTGCTGAATTCATCGGGATCTGTAAGGATCTCATAGCTGTCTTCCTCTTCCTGGAAATCCTCTGCTCCTGCGTCAAGAGCAGTCATCATAAGATCATCGGGATCCATCTCACACTCTTCTTTGTCAATAATAATCTGACCTTTTTTATCAAACATAAAGGATACAGAACCGGGGGTTCCGATATTTCCGCTTCCCTTAGTAAAGGCACTTCTCACATTTCCGGCAGTACGGTTTTTGTTGTCTGTAAGAGTTTCTACAATAATAGCTACACCGCTGGGGCCGTATCCTTCGTAGGTAAGTTTTTCAAAATTATCTGCATTGGCGTCTCCTGCCGCTTTTTTGATGCCTCTTTCAATGGTATCATTAGGCATATTGTTGGCCTTTGCCTTTGCGATCACATCTCTCAGTTTACTGTTATTTGCAGGATCCGGGCCGCCCTCCTTTACAGCAACCACGATTTCTCTTCCGATAACGGTAAATATTTTACCTTTTTTTGCGTCGTTTTTTTCCTTTTTATGTTTTATGTTTGCAAATTTTGAATGTCCTGACATGTTTCTTCTCCTTTTTCTTCCTCGGGCAGATTTTCCACCCTGACTTTTTGTATTGTATTATTCTCCACTGCAAGAATGGTAAATAAATAACCTTTTGCCTTGATCTCCTTATCTTCTGTCATATCCGGTACATGGCCCAGTACAGAAGTAAGATATCCGTTGAGCGTATCGAACTCTTCACTTTCATCAAAATCCGATCCCAGCACTTCATCTACCTGTTCCAGTGGGGTGAAGCCCTCCATGATCAGAGAATCGTCTGTCTGTACATGGATAAACTGCTCTTCTTCATCATACTCGTCCAGAATATTTCCCACAATCTCTTCCAGAATATCTTCCATGGTCACAAGACCCGAAGTCTGTCCATACTCATCTACCACTATAGTCATATGTATCTTCTTGGCCTGCATGGCTTTGAACAATTCATTAATATTTCTGGTTTCCGGAATATAAGAGGCTTCCCGGATCAGGTTTGGGATACGCCTGATAGGAAGTTCTTTGCAGTCAAAAACCGCTATCTGCCGCATGGCATCCTTCAGATGAAGAATCCCTACGATATGATCGATATCTTCCCTGTAGACAGGATATCTGGAATTGCTGTTATTCACCATAAACTCCAGAGCTTTCTCTAAAGTAGTGTTTTCCTCTAAAGCATTGATATTCTTTCTGTGAGTCATAATGTCCTGAGCTTCTGTCTCAGAAAATTCCATGATATTCTGAATCATCTCTGCTTCATTTTCTTCTATAACCCCTTTTTCATGAGCATCATCTACCATGGAAATGATCTCTTCTTCTGTCACCTGATCTTCATTGCTGTGGGGATCCACACCAAACAGACGGACCACACCATTGGAAACCTTCATGATAACAAATGTCAAAGGCCTGAAAAGTCCTACAAAAAATCTTACGATCCCCGCCGTCCGGTATACCCATCTGTCCGGATGACTGCTGAAGATTTTTTTTGCTGAAACCACTCCTAAAGATACCAGAAGTATCAGCGCAAAAATCACTACCACAATAACAGAAACTGCCATGACCACCCCGGATGGGATCTCAAGACCTGTAAGTTTCACCGCCTGCCGGCAGCCGGTATATACATATGGGCTGATGCCGCTGATCCCTATGTACCCGGTGAGAATGCTCAATAAAGTGGCTGTAGTCAGAATCGTGTTCACAATGGAAACAGGATGATTCATCGCCTTTAACAGCCAGAGAGATTTTTTGTCTCCCTCTTCTTTCGCTTTCTTTTCAATCTCGCTTTCGCTGACCTTCTGCACTGCAGAGCCGAATCCGTATAAGACTCCGTTAATGATAATAAACAAGACAAAAAATATGAGAGCCCATAAAGGGCCGCTGCTGTCGTCCATAAACTTTTTCTATTCCTTCTTTCTTCCTCTGTTTTTCAACCAGAGCCTGCCGTTAGCGCAGACCTGCAATTAAAATACCATTTTCTCTTACATTCGTCAAGATTTCCCGCCAAAAAGAACCCGCAGAGATCAGATTATGTAGGAAGTTCCAGGCTGATACAAAGGGCATGATTGACTTTCTCCAGTATTTCCGCATCCAAATGGCATACTTTATCCTTCAGTCTCCTTTTATCGATGGTACGCAGCTGCTCCAGCAAGATCACAGAGTCTTTCACTATTGCATAAGAGGACGCATCAATCTCGATATGGGTAGGAAGTTTTGCCTTATTCATCCTGGAAGTAATGGCTGCGCAGATCACCGTAGGACTGTGTTTATTTCCCACATCATTCTGAATGATCAGGACCGGCCTTATGCCGCCCTGCTCACTGCCCACTACCGGCCGCAGGTCCGCATAAAAAATGTCACCTCGTTTGATAACCACAGATTTCACACTCCGATTTTTACTAGGGGAAAGCCCGGAGACTTTCTCACCTGCTATAATTCTGCCCAATTTTTTTGTGTGTATTCATGTTATTATCCAAGGTATTTTTACTCTGTCACCTGTCCGCCTTTAAAGTAAATCCTAGGTACTCTTTTACTGATGCAGCAGGCGAATTCATAATTAAATCTTCCGGATAATTCACCCAACTCCTCCATGGTGATCTGTTCATCTCCACTCCTGCCCAGGAGCACTGCCTCATCCAATTCCCGAGCCTGAGGAATATCTGTCACATCCACCATGAACTGGTCCATACAGACTCTGCCAAGGATAGGAGCTCTTTTCCCATGGATGAGAACACTCCCTTTGTTTGAAAGACCTCTGGCATAGCCGTCCGCATAGCCTACCGGAATGGTAGCCACCCGGGTCTCTCTTTTTGTAGTAAAAGTTCCTCCATAGCTGATCTGAACACCGGCTTCCACAGTTTTTATGTATGCAATATGGCTTTTTAATTCCATGACCGGTTTCAGGGGAACCGGTTCCTTCTCTACATCTTCTGAAGGATAAAGGCCATAGAGGATAATTCCTGCCCGCACCGCATTAAGATTTGCTTCTGGCATACGGATGATCCCGGCGCTGTTGGAACAATGGCAGATAGGTATATGCAGTCCCTGTGCCTCTAAGGCTTTCTGGAATTCCTGAAACTTTCTAAGCTGGACATAGGCAGGATCTGTCTTCTTTTCATCAGCCCTTGCAAAATGGGTGAATAATCCCTCGATCCTGATTCCCGGAAGCCGGGAAATCTCCAGGATCTCAGGTACTGCTGTTTTCAGATCCCGGTAGCCGATACGGCTCATTCCCGTATCAATCTTTATATGAACATTTACTACCGTATGATTCTTCACTGCTGCCTGGGAAAGTTTCTGTGCCATGGAAAGTTTAAATACCGCCGGGCGGAATTCTTCCCTGGCGATCTGCTCATAGTTTTCTTCATAGGTATAGCCCAGGATCAACAGAGGTTTTTGGATACCTCCCTGACGAAGTTCCTCTGCTTCCTCTACAGTAGCCACCGCAACTCCCCAGACTCTGGGATCTTTTACAGCTTCCCTGGCCAGGGGCAGTGCACCATGTCCATATCCGTCAGCTTTCAGCACTGTAATGATTTTCGTATCCTCTTTCAAATTGTTTTTTATGCTTTCCAGATTAAAAGCAAAGGCATCCAGATCAATGTCTGCCTGGATTCTGCTTGGTAGTTTCATCTCTCTATCCTCTCTTTAAAGTTCGTTTAAAATAAGGGCTGCCGCCTCAGCGATATCTTTTGCCAGCATACCGGCATGCCCCTTTTTCCTGGCCGCCCTGTCACCTGCTGCGCCGTGAAGATATACTCCAATATACGCCGCCTCCCAGAGAGGCACATGCTGAGCCAGCACCCCCAGAAGGATTCCCGTCAGCACATCTCCGCTGCCTGCAGTTGCCATGCCGTCATTGCCGGAAAGATTGATAAATACTTTGTCTTTGTTTTGTGCAATGACTGTTCTGGCATCTTTACATATGAGTACGGTATTCCATTCCTCTGCATATCTGCCGGTGATCCCCACCGGGTCCTGTTTCCATTGGTGAGGATGAATCCCTGTAAGTCTGGAAAATTCTCCCAGATGAGGGGTAAGTATGGTTCCTCCCTGATATTTTTTCAGCAGTTCTTCCCGGCCTTTCAGAAGATTGATCCCATCCGCATCAATCACCAGAGGCTTGGTTCCTCTGGCAAGCAGGACCTTCAGTATCTTTTCTGCAAAAGGTCCTGTTCCGATCCCTGGACCAATCCCGTATACATCTGCCCATTTCATGCCTTCTTCCAGCATAGCCTCAATGTCTGTATCTTCGTCATACACCCGGACCATGGCCTCCGGGAAGCAGGCAAACATATCCCTGTTTTCCTTCGCAGTGCAGATCTTGATCATCCCTGCTCCTGTCTTCATTGCAGCATAACCGCTTAAATAGGCAGCTCCGAAAATATCTCTGCTTCCGGCCACGAGAAAGATCTTGCCGAAGGTTCCCTTATTGCCTTCCGGATTTCTCTTCAAAGCCCTCAATTCCTCCCTGGTACAGGCAGAAATTTCCGGTTTCGGAACAGTGTTTTTATCTCTATAAATTCCCACGTCGGCAAGAATAATCTTTCCTGCACAGGCCGCCCCCGGGTAAAAGCAAAGTCCCGCTTTCCTGTATCCGAAAGTGACTGTCAGGTCTGCTTTCACTGCGGCTCCCAGTATGGTGCCTGTATCTGCGCTGATCCCTGAAGGGATGTCCACGGATACTACCTTGCCGGAAAATTCATTTATCCGGCAGACAGCTTCTTTATATTTTCCCGATACTTCCCTGGACAATCCTACGCCCAGGACAGCATCTACTATAGTAGTATATTCATGAAGGTGAAAAGTATTGACAAAGGAAATTCCGTATTTTTTTCCAATATCTATCTGTTTTTTCATTTCTTCTGTAAAATGAGCGGGATTTCCCAAAATGCAGACATCCGCCTTATACCCGGCCAGAAAAAGCAGACGGGCGATCACCACACCGTCTGCGCCGTTATTTCCCCCTCCGCACAATACCAGAGTCCTGTCCAGAGGAAACTTTTCTTTTTTCATTGCTTCAAATACCGCAAGTCCCGCCCGTTCCATAAGAACCAGAGAAGGGACTCCCATCTCCTGGATGGTAAAATGATCCAAAGCTTTCATCTGTTCTCCTGTTACCAGTAGTTCCATGTTGTCACCGCCTTTTACTCTTCTCAATATCTGCGGCCGTATCAGGACTCCCTGTTCCTGCCGCCTATACAGAAAAACTGCCGCAAAATTTCTTTTACAGCAGCTTTTTCACTATTTTTTCTCTTTGTGCTCTGATACATAACGATTCAGATTATAGGACAGACGCATAAGACTTTCCGACAGATGTACATTCTCAACGATCACATCTTCCGGCACGTCTAAATCCAGATGAGCAAAGTTCCAGATAGCTTTAATTCCCTGCTTTACCAGCATATCTGCCGTTTCTGCCGCATTATTTTTCGGCAGTGTCAAAGCTGCGATCTGTACATCATGAGTTTCCAGAAACTCAGGTAGCTCATCCATCATGCGTATCTCGTTGCCCCGGATGGAAATCCCCTTGAGCACCGGATTCACATCAAAAATTCCTACAACCTTAAAACCTCTTTTTTCAAATTGTACGTAATTTGCCAGGGCCTGCCCCAGATTTCCGGCACCGATAATGATCATATGATGCGTTTTGTCAAGCCCCAGGATTTTTCCGATCTCTGTATACAGATATGGGACATTATAGCCATATCCCTGCTGTCCGAAACCACCGAAGTTGTTCAGATCCTGACGGATTTGAGAAGCGGTCACCCGCATTTTTTCACTGAGTTCATTGGATGAGATCCGCTCCACTCCCTCTTCCAAAAGTTCTCCTAAATATCTGTAATAGCGGGGTAGTCTTCTTATTACTGCCTTTGAGATACCTTTATCATCCACGACAAACCCTCCTATATCATTCAAAACTTGTCTCTGCAACTTTCCGCAGAGTGCTTATCCAACGGAAAACTCAAGTCTGTCTGATAAGCAAATTCCTAGATATTATTATATATAATTGTTAAAATAAAGTCAATTATTATTCCTTTTATCTGTTGTCAAATTTGGATTTTTCGCTATAATAGTAGGGACAGACTTTAAAGAGAAATCCTAAAGGAGACAGGAACAATGATACTTGCATGTCAGAATATTGAAAAATCCTTTGACGGCGAACTTCTGCTGCAGGATGTAAATTTTCATATAGAGGAGCGGGAAAAAGCTGCCCTTATCGGAATTAACGGTGCAGGGAAATCTACCCTTTTAAAGATCATCATGGGGGAAATTCCTGCTGACAGTGGTCAGGTGATCCTGGCCAAAGGAAAGACCATAGGATATCTGGCACAGCATCAGGAGATCAGCAGCCAGCTTTCCATATACGATTCTCTCCTGGAAATGAAACAGCATGTCCTGGACATGGAGCAGGGCATGCGGGAATTAGAAAAAGAAATGAAACATGCCTCCGGTGAGGAACTTTCCAGAATTATGGACTCCTATTCCCGTCTTACCCAGAAATTTGAGCAGGAAAACGGTTATGCCTATAAAAGCGAGATCACAGGGGTACTGAAAGGTCTGGGATTTGAGGAAAACGACTTTGAAAAACAGATTTCCACACTTTCCGGCGGCCAGAAAACCCGGGTGGCCCTTGGCCGCCTTCTTCTCTCCAGTCCGGATATCATTCTTCTGGACGAGCCCACTAACCATCTGGATATGGAATCCATCGCCTGGCTGGAAACCTATCTTCTGAACTATCCGGGAGCTGTATTCATCGTATCCCATGACCGGTATTTTCTGGATAAAGTAGTTACCAAAATTGTGGAACTGGATAATACAAAGGCCACGGTTTTCACAGGAAATTATTCCGCCTACAGCGAGAAAAAGGCCCAGCTTCGAAAAGCTGCATACCAGGCCTATTTAAATCAGCAGCAGGAGATCAAACATCAGGAAGAGGTCATTGCCAAGCTGCGGCAGTTTAACCGGGAAAAGTCTATCCGCAGAGCGGAGAGCAGGGAAAAAATGTTGGAGAAAATGGATGTTCTGGAAAAGCCTCAGGAGATAGATGCCTCTATGCGGATCTCCTTAAAGCCCAGGATTACCAGCGGAAATGATGTGTTGATGGTAGAGCATCTTTCTAAGTCCTTTCCTTCTCTTCCACTTTTTGAGGACTTAAATTTTACCATCAAGCGGGGAGAAAAAGTTGCCGTTATCGGCAATAACGGAACTGGAAAAACCACGATCCTGAAGATCTTAAATCATCTTCTTCCTCCGGATAAAGGCAGTTTCCGCCTGGGGAGCAAGGTACATATCGGTTACTATGATCAGGAACACCATGTACTCCATATGGATAAGACCGTATTTGAAGAAATTTCAGATGATTATCCAAATCTGACCAATACCGAGATCCGAAATCTTCTGGCGGCCTTTCTTTTCACAGGAGATGATGTGTTCAAGCCTATCTCTGCATTAAGCGGCGGAGAAAGAGGACGTGTTTCCCTGGCAAAGCTTATGCTGTCAGAAGCCAATTTTCTGATCCTGGATGAGCCTACCAACCATCTGGATATTATCTCCAAGGAGATCCTGGAGGATGCTCTGAATAGTTATGAGGGAACAGTCCTCTATGTGTCCCATGACCGGTATTTTATTAACCGGACGGCCACAAGGATCCTGGAACTGACCAATCACAAGCTGGTAAACTATATTGGAAATTACGATTACTATCTGGAGAAAAAGGAAGAACTTACTTCTGTCTATGCCCCTCAGATTCAGGAAGAGAAGCCTTTAGAAAAAGCATCTTCCACCAAACAGGACTGGCAGCAGAAAAAAGAAGAACAGGCCCGGATCCGGAAGCGAGAAAACGATCTGAAGAAAACAGAAAAAGCTATCGAAGATCTGGAAACCCGTGACAAAGAGATCGATGAGGAACTGTCAAAACCGGAGGTGGCCACAGATCCTTCCAAATGTATACCTCTTTCCGCAGAAAAAGCAGAGATCGCCGAGAAACTGGAAGAGCTTTATGGAAAATGGGAGGAACTTGCCCAATAGGCGGTTCCTCCCATTTTTCTTTTCTATTGTCGAGAAAGCCAAGGGCTTTCTCTCGAAATCTTCTTCTTATTTTTCCAGTTCTTTGCGGATCTCCCGGATAAACTCCTGGCTGTTTAATACCACAGGGTTCTCCAGACTGGTGATCAGGGCCAGATCCTTGGTCATTCTTCCGCTTTCGATCACGCCTACCGTTGCTTTCTCCAGCTTGTCTGCAAATTCGCAGAGATCCTGATTTCCATCCAGCTCTCCTCTCTTTCTCAGAGCGCCGGTCCATGCAAAGATGGTAGCCACAGAGTTTGTGGAAGTCTCTTCCCCTTTCAGATGTTTGTAATAATGGCGCTGTACAGTTCCGTGGGCTGCCTCATATTCAAAATATCCATGAGGAGATACTAGTACAGAAGTCATCATAGCAAGAGAACCAAAGGCAGAAGATACCATATCGCTCATTACGTCTCCGTCATAATTCTTGCAGGCCCAGATGAAGCCTCCTTCCGCTTTCATGACTCTGGCCACGGCATCATCAATAAGGGTATAGAAATAGGTGATCCCTGCAGCCTCAAATTTCTCTTTATATTCTTTGTCATAGATCTCCTGGAAAACATCTTTAAAAGTATGGTCATACTTTTTAGAGATGGTATCCTTGGTGGCAAACCACAGATCCTGTTTTGTATCCAGGGCATAAGAGAAACAGCTCCTTGCAAAGCTTTCAATGGAAGAGTTCAGGTTATGCATACCCTGAGCCACACCCGGTCCCTGAAACTCATGTACCAGTTCTCTGGTCTCTGTTCCGTCCTGGGCAGTGTAGACCAGTTCTACTTTTCCCGGTCCTGGAATGATCATCTCTGTATTTTTATATACATCCCCATAGGCATGTCTTGCCAGAGTGATGGGTTTCTTCCAGTTTTTCACACAGGGTTCGATGCCTTTTACTACAATAGGAGCACGGAACACGGTACCGTCCAGCATAGAACGGATAGTTCCATTAGGGCTCTTGTACATTTCTTTTAAGTGGTACTCATCCATACGTGCAGCATTTGGTGTAATCGTAGCGCATTTTACAGCCACTTTATACTTTTTCGTAGCATTAGCAGCGTCTATTGTCACCTGATCATTGGTCTCATTTCTGTGTTCCAGACCCAGATCATAGTATTCGCTCTTCAGATCCACAAAAGGAAGGATCAGTTCATCCTTTATCATTTTCCAGAGAATTCTTGTCATCTCATCTCCGTCCATCTCCACAAGAGGAGTGGTCATTTTAATTTTTTCCATGAATGGAATCTCCTTTCTTACATTTCTTTATTTCATTTCTTCCCGAAGGACTTTTTCTATATCAAAGTTCTTCAGGTTTTCAATGGTATTGGCGATATGGCCATAAGCCGCTTTCTCTGCCCCCTGGCCGTCTCCCCGGCGGATCGCTTCCAGGATTTTTCTGTGCTCGCTGTTGGAGGGCCGTACCCTCATTCTGTACTGTACAGACGCCATACGGACTCTCTGAAGATACTGATGGAAATCTCCCAGTGTATGGACCAGGATCCGGCTGCCGGAAGCTTCGTACAAAAGCTTATGGAATCTGCTGTCCTGCTGGCAGACCTGATCATAATTTCCTTTTCCCGCATGGTAATCAGAGAGGACAATAGCCTCTTCCATTCCTTCCAGCTGTTCTTTGGTAACACGTTCCGCCGCCATAGAGGCGCACAGGCCTTCCAGCCGTGCTCTGATCTGATACATATCCATCACATCTCTTACGGAAATGCCGGTAACAAAAGCTCCCTTATTGGGAATAATCTGGACCAGGCCTTCCAGAGCCAGCTGCCGGACAGCCTCTCTTACCGGAGTCCTGCTGACACCCAGTTCTTTTCCGATGGTACATTCCACCAGTTCATCACCTTTTTTGTATCTTCCTTTCAAAATGTCCTCCCGGATCTTCTGAAAGACTTTTTCTCTCAATGACTCTCCTGCCATCTTTTTCGCCGTCCTTATTTCAGTTTCACTCCCAAACGGCCGCAGCATTCATCAATAACGGTCAAAAGTTCTTCATCCGTCAGTACCGTTACCCGGCCGTCCTCATACTGTTTGTCCACCCAGGCTTTGACCATGGCTACCAACTCACTGTTCTTATCAATCTGTTTTTCTCCTGACAACCGGAAATGATTATTGATCCAGTGAGCGATACCTGCCAGACCGGAAGTATTGGAAACTGCTACCTGAGGCGGACGGTTCAGGAATTTTTCTGTATCAAATATATTATAAATCTCTTCATTTTTCAATAGGCCATCTGCATGAATTCCTGCTCTTGTCACATTAAAGGCTTTTCCCACAAAAGGAGTCTGCGGCGGGATCTTATAGCCGATCTCTTTTTCATAATATTCTGCCAGTTCTGTGATCACTCTGGTATCCATACCGTCTAAAGATCCCTTTAACTGGGCATATTCAAATACCATGGCCTCAAGAGGGGTATTTCCTGTCCTCTCTCCAATGCCAAACAGAGAACAGTTTACGCCGCTGGCGCCATAAAGCCAGGCTGTGGTAGAATTGCTTACCGCCTTATAAAAATCATTATGTCCATGGAACTCAATGAGTTCAGAAGGAATTCCTGCATGGGTCATAATACCATAAATGATTCCCGGTATGGATCTGGGGATCACCGCACCCGGATAGTTTACGCCATAACCCATGGTATCGCAGCACCGGACTTTAATGGGAATGGAATATTCCTCCATAAGCTTTGTCAGTTCCAGGCAGAAAGGAATTACATAGCCGTATATGTCAGCTCTGGTAATATCTTCCAGATGGCATCTGGGGCTGATACCGATTTCCAGACAGTCCCGGATCACACTGAGATAATGCTCCATAGCCTCCCGGCGGGTCATTTTCATTTTATAAAAGATATGATAGTCAGAACAGCTTACCAGAATCCCGGTTTCCTTCAGTCCGATATCCTTTACCAGTTCAAAATCCTTCTTGCTGGCCCGGATCCAGCTGGTTACCTCAGGAAATTTATATCCTTTTTCCAGACACTTGTATACAGCATCCCGATCCTTCTTACTGTAGAGGAAAAATTCACTCTGACGGATCTTGCCGTTTGGTCCTCCCAGCTGGTGGAGATATTCATAGATCCTTACGATCTGTTCCGTGCTGTAAGGTGCTCTGGACTGCTGTCCGTCACGAAAAGTCGTATCTGTGATCCAGATATCATCCGGCATATGGTGGGGGACGATCCTGTCATTAAAGGCGATCTTGGGCACCTCCGTGTAAGGAAACAGGTTTCGGAATACATTTGGCTTTTCCACATCTACCAGAGGATACATATGCTCCTCCAGTTCCAGCAGGTTGGTGTGATAATTCATACGCACAGCTCTGTCTATCATTTCTCTCACTCCTCATTTTCTGTAAAAATCATGGTTTCATACACTACTATATAGAACTGCTTGTATTATTGTATACAACGATACAAAACCTGTCAATAAGATTTTTCATTTTTGATAACACCCATAACCGGCAGTTATATTAAACACCGGGGCCATTCAAAAAACTCTGGAGTTGAAAAAGTCCCCATCCCTGAAGATTGTGAGGATAGCCCAAATCTTTTGCCGTAGCTCTCAACCTTTTTTTGATATCCAGATTTGTAAGCTGAGGATCTTTTTCCAGGAGCAGCGCAATCCCTCCCGAGACAAGGGGCGTAGACATGGAAGTGCCGCTTTTTCTGGTATAAGGACAAGAACCCTTTTTGTTCGAGCAGGAAATGATCTCGTTTCCCGGAGCCACAATATCCGGTTTACTGACACAGTCTCTGGTGGGTCCTCTTCCGGAAATCCCCTGGTTTCGCACCAGCATATCGGAAGACCCTACGGTAATGATCTTCCGGCTGCTGCCCGGAGCTGTAATGCTGCCCCTTCCCGGTCCCATATTTCCTGCTGCTGCCACTACCACCAAACCTCTGTCCCAGGCTTCCTCTACCGCTTCTATCAGGTCTTCATGGCCTTCCCTCTGAGTGGTCCCCACAGAGATATTTACCACACGGATATGATACCGGTTCATATTTTCTTCGATCCATTTCAAAGCCTGAATCACTTTCTCTTTATTACCGTTTCCTTTCTCATCCAGGACCTTAATGGGGATCAGGCCGCAGCCGAAAGCCGTCCCCCGGTATTTCCCCCCGGAGGCAGCTCCGTCTCCCCCCAGTATTCCCAGCACATGGGTACCGTGTCCATTGTCATCATAGGCCTGTTCTCTCCCATGTATATAGTCCCGAAAGGCCCAGATCCGGTTTTCAAAATCCATATGAGGAAAGGCACCTGTATCCAGAACAGCCACCCCGATTCCTTTTCCGCTTAATTCTTTCATGACTTTCCACAGATGCGCCTTGCTTTTTCTATATCATATTCCTCAGAAATCCCTCTGGTTCCAGTCAAGATTGCTCTCATCGCTTCATAGACTGAAAAGAATAAAAATCCAATATTATGGGAGTTCTTATGCCGTCTATACGAGAAATGATTCTTTCTGAAGACTATGCAGACATTATTGTTCCCTACTTTCCATGCTTTCTCAACCGGTACAGGGATCAGGGTGCACAGGTCTTTAACGATTACTATGGAATGATCCACTACCCTCTTTCTCCTCAGACCTTTGCCGCCTTTTTTGAGGAAGGATTTTTTTACACTACCGTGCCCAAGCTTTACACCCTTTTGGACACTGTAAATCTGGATGCGGCGGGAATTACCCAGGTTCAGAACCAGCCGGTACTGGACCTTACAGGTCAGAATATCATCCTGGGATTTATTGATACAGGGATTGACTACACTCACCCGGCATTTCGAAGAAGTGACGGGAGCAGTCGGATCTGCGGACTCTGGGACCAGACCATCCAGACCGGAACTGCACCCTATGACCTGGAATATGGGAGCGCCTACACGCAGAAAGAGATCGATCAGGCCCTGGAGCAGGAAGATCCTTTTTCTTTGATCCCCAGCCGTGATGAGATCGGCCATGGCACCGCCCTTGCCGGAATTGCCGCCGGAACCACTCTCCCTGAAAATGATTTTAACGGAGCTGCTCCTCAGGCGATGATCGCCGCAGTTAAGCTCAAGCCAGCCAAGGAATATCTGAAAACTCTTTTTTACGTCACGGGAGACGCCCCTGCTTATCAGATGACCGATATTATGGCAGGTATTCGCTATCTTCTCCACCTCTCGGGAGAACTGGTAAAACCTCTGGTGATCTGTCTGGGCCTTGGCACCAACCAGGGAGACCATTCCGGGGATTCTCCTCTGGACTCCATGCTGTCTATCACAAATCAGTTCCGGGGTTTTATTGGTGTATCCGCCGCAGGAAACGAAGCTGGAAGAGCACATCACTACTATGGCACTGCGTTAAATTCTGCTGAATACAATGTTGTAGAGATCCTGGTAAAAGAGGGTACCAGGGGTTTTTGTGCTGAACTATGGGGACAGCCTCCGGAAGTCTATGCCGTAGGCTTTGAGTCTCCCTTGGGAGAAGTGATCCAGAAGATTCCTCCCAGGCTGAGTTACACGGAAAATATCTCCTTTATCCTGGAAAACACCAGGATTTTTATCAGTTCTGAGATCATCCAGACTGTTTCCGGAAGCCAGCTGATTTTTATGCGTTTTACGGATCCCACTCCCGGCTCCTGGAAAATACGGGTGTATACCGGAGATTATAACAGCGGCAGTTATCATATCTGGCTGCCGGTCACAGGCTTTTCTGATCCAGATGTTATCTTCCTGGCACCCAATCCTGACACTACTATCACTTCTCCCGGCAACTCTGCTTCTGTGATCACTACCGGAGCCTATAATGCCTATAATAGCAGTCTCTATCTGAATTCCAGCCGGGGTTATACCAGAACCGGACAGATCAAACCGGATATCGCAGCACCGGGCGTCAATGTTTTCGCCCCTGCTCCCCGAAACCGTTATACTGCCATTACCGGTACTTCCGCAGCGGCGGCCATCACTGCAGGGGCAAGTGCTCTGATCATGGAATGGGGCATGAACCAGACGCCTTCCAGGATCTTCAATAATACCGAAATGAAAAATCTCTTGATCCGAGGGGCCAACAGGCGTGGAGATAACCTGTATCCAAACCGGGAGTGGGGCTATGGCACCCTGGATGTATATCAGGTATTTGCCGTTCTTTCTTCTCCATAAATTTATTGCACCCATTTCCCTCTGGTGCATAGTATGTAAGTGTAATCAAGATTTTTGGAGGAACGATTCATGAGTGACTTAGCTGCTACAAATTGTGGTTGCGGTTGTGACGATAACTGTGGAGGAGGCATGAGCCGTGGCTTATTCGGCGGCGGATGCAATTGCATCATCTGGATCCTGCTCTTGATGAGCTGCTGTGGAAACGGCAGTACCTTTGGCGGAAATGACGGATGCAACGACTGCAGCTGTCTGATCCTTATCTTACTGCTTCTGTGCGGATGCGGCGGAAACGGATTCTGCTAAAAAAATCGGATAGGGAAGAGTCCTTCCCTATCCGCTGCGATACTGCGGGCAGCTCCAGGCAAAGCCTGTCGCTTGTCAGGCATATCGTGTAAATGGAGCTGTCGCAAATGCGGCAGCTCCAACCCAATGGCAAACTCAAAAACTGTGCTTTCCATGGTCCTGAAGTTAGACGTTTATGGCACCGCTGCAATAAACAAGATGTGTCTGCCTATGCAGATTTAGAACGGGTCTTCTTCTCTTTTATCACTCCCATCTTCTGTTTTCTCACAGCGTTTAATCCATATGTCTTTGAGTTTCCAGCAGAACCGCTGATTGAAGAAATAAAAACAAAAAGTAAATAGATAAGACATTTTTGTCTTCCGACATCTTCTATTATACAGCATACGCTTTTTCCGTCAAGGAAAACAGTCTGACGTTTTTTGGTGCATTCCTGCTTTTTCTCTTTTTTATTTACAATCTTTTTCAGGATTCCCGAAGTTTTTTCCAGATTCCTGTCTCTTCAAAAGCTTCTACGGATTTTTTGGCCTCTTTTACCAGGCCTTCTTTATATCCTGTCATTTCCAGAAGACGAATGGCATTTCTGGTAGTCACCCTTCCCTTTTTCAGCAGATAATTAAAGACAACCTCATGCTCCTTTACTTCTTCCTCAAAATGATAATTCTCATAAAGATCCTCCAGGATATAAGACAACTCAATATCATGGGTAGCTGCAAAAGGCAGCACCTGATCCCGTTTCAAATCTGCCAGTATCTGAGAAGAAGCTCCGATCCGCTCAATCGTATTGGTTCCCCGAAGGACTTCATCTATGATACACAGCAGGCATCCCTTTTTTTCCGCCTCATCTAAAATTCTTTTCAGGGAGCGTATTTCTACAATAAAATAACTCTCGCCGCTTTCCAGATCATCCCTGAGGGCCATGGAAGTCATCACCTTAAAATAAGGAGCATGGTAAGAGGAGGCTGTAACGGTATAGACAGTCTGGGCCAGGATGCTGTTCACTGCTATATTCTTCAGAAAAGTGGACTTTCCTGAAGCATTGGAGCCGGTTACCAGAATGCCGGTCCCGGCCTCTATGCTGTTGGCCACAGGTTGGGAAAGCAGGGGGTGGTACAAGTCTTTCACCCTCAGATACGCTCTCTCCCCCTTTTCCAGTTCCGGCAGGCTGTAATAGGGCAGGCTTTCTCTGAAAGAAGCAATGGAGATCATGGCGTCCAGATATCCGAATATCTTTATCAATCCCACGATTTCTCCCTGATACTTCTGCATGGCTTTCATCATGGCGGAAAATTTGATCAGGTCAATGTGGGTCAGCATACGGATATAATCCATGACAAGCCCTTCCAGCCCTCCCCCCGTACTGCTCTGTTCCAGTACCAGAAAAGAGCCTTTCTGAAAAGTACGGAGACTTTCCCGGTACTTCTTCCCCTCTTCTCTATAGGGATCCAGCTCCGGGATCTTTAATTTTTCCAGTTCTTTCTGGGCCTCCAGAAGCTGGATCACACAGCGGAAGCTGTTCAGATACAGATCAATGTCCTGCTTCTGCATAAAATACGTGATAATATTCAGAATGCAGACACCCAGGAAGCAAAAGATCCCCGGCGAAGGCATAACTGCAAAAAACAAAAGAGAAAGAAAAAAGGCTGCGCACATAGCGATCTGTAATCCTTTGCCCTGGATCTCAACCTCTTTTGTCACACTGACCGCCTCATAGACACTCACATTCCCCGGTTTCCGGATTCCCGCAAGAAGAGCCTGTATCCGATGTCTTTCCTCTTTTTTGCCTGCAAAAAATTCCAGGAGTCTCTGTCTTTCTTTCAGTTCCTCTTCCCGGAAAACCGGTTTTCGCAAAAGCTCATAGAGACACTCATCCCCTGCCGGAGAAACACTCTGGTTAATCAGAGCATAAATCCGGTCCATGTCCAGATCATTCCAGGTAATATCGTCAATATAAAATCCTTCTTTTTCTCTCTGTCGAAAAAACTGGGAAATGTGATCCAGCTCCTCATAGCTGTATTCCCGCTGGGGAATCTTTCCCCAGGAGGCTATCATCCTTTCCAGGAAAAGCTTTCTTCTTTTTCTGGCTTCATAAAAATTCAAAAGTCCTGCTCCGATCAGGAACAGGAGGATCACTCCCAGTCCGATCACCGTATCGTTATACATAATTCACCTAAAAATACCGATTGATCAGTTCCAGGAACTGCCGGATATCTTCCTCTGTGTGAGCGTCAGAAAGGAAAATAGCTTCAAACTGAGAAGGCGCCAGATGAACTCCATGCTCCAGCATATATTCAAAATACTTTGAAAAGGCTTTTGTGTCGGATGTTTTCGCTGACTGATAATCTGTAACAGGAGTTTCTGTAAAGAAAATACTTCCCAGGGAAGATACAGCGTTTACCTGATATCCGATTCCTTTCTCTGTAAAGATCTTCCTGATCCCTTCAAAGAGGATTTCTCCCTTCTGGAACAGCCGTTTATAGATGTCCTGGTCTTCCCAGAGAATCTTTAACTGTGCCAGGCCTGCAGCCATGGCAATCGGATTCCCGCTTAAAGTACCTGCCTGATAGACCGGACCGCTGGGAGCCACCATTTCCATGATCTCTTTTCTTCCGCCATAGGCTCCCACAGGCATGCCTGCACCGATGATCTTTCCATAAGTAACCATGTCAGGCGTCACTCCGAAGTATTCTGCCGCTCCTCCGAATCTTAAACGGAAACCGGTAATCACCTCATCAAAGATCAGCAGGGCTTTATGCTTGTCACACAGATCTCTCAGACCCTGAAGAAAACCGTCTTCAGGAGGAACCACACCCATATTGGCAGCCACCGGCTCTACGATCACTGCCGCTACCTGATCCCGGCTTTCCTCCATAAGTTTTTCCACACTGGACAGATCATTATAAACTGCGATCATAGTATCCTGGGTACAGCCTTTTGGCACTCCGGCGCTGTCCGGTACGCCGCTGGTCATCACGCCGCTTCCTGCACTTACCAGCATAGCGTCTGTATGGCCATGGTAGCATCCGGCAAATTTAATGATCTTATTCTTTCCTGTAAATCCTCTGGCCGTACGGATAGCACTCATAACTGCTTCTGTACCGGAATTCACCATTCGGATCATTTCCACATGAGGGATCCTCTCACAGATAAACTCTGCCATCTCAACTTCCCGCTCTGTGGCGCAGCCAAAGCTTAAACCATTCTCGCTGGCACGGATCACCGCTTCTTTTATCCGCTCATCATTATGCCCCAGGATCATAGGTCCCCAGGAACCGATATAATCTGTATAAGCGTTTCCGTCCACATCAAAAATTTTGCTTCCAACTGCTCCCTGGATAAATCTGGGGGCCTCATCTACAGAGCCAAAGGCTCTTACCGGGCTGTTTACTCCTCCCGGGATTCTTTTCACTGCTCTCTGAAACAGCTCTTCTGATCTTGTCATTACCCGATTCTCCCTTCGTCTATAAATTTGGCGATTTCTTCTGCAAAATAGGTAAGATAAATATCTGTTCCCGCACGGAAAGCGCTGACTGCCATCTCACAGATGATCCTGTCTTCCTCTATGTAACCCAGTTTCGCTCCGGCTTTTACCATAGCATATTCTCCACTGACAGAATAAGAAGCCACCGGAAGATGAATCTGATCCTTTACCTCCCGGATAATGTCCAGGTAGTTCATGGCTGGCTTAACCATAATGATATCCGCTCCTTCTTCCACGTCCAGAAGAGCTTCTTTTATAGCTTCTCTCCGGTTATGAAAATCCATCTGATAGCTCTTTCTGTCGCCGAATGCGGGAGCAGAGCCTGCTGCGTCACGGAAAGGACCATAAAAAGCAGAAGCATATTTTACCGCATAGGACATGATAGGAATATCCCGGTGTCCGTTTTTGTCCAGGATCGTCCGGATCGCCCGAACCCTGCCGTCCATCATATCTGAAGGAGCCACCATATCCGCACCAGCTTCCACATGGGAGAGGGCTGTCCGGGCCAGGTAGTCTAACGTTTTGTCATTATCCACCTCATGGCCGTGGAGAATACCGCAGTGTCCATGGGAAGTATACTCGCACATGCACACGTCTGTGATCAGATACAGCTCCTCCTGAAACTCCTCCCTGGCTTTTCTAAGGGCTTTCTGTACAATTCCATCCTCTGCATATGCCTGGCTTCCTACTTCATCTTTGTGATCCGGGATACCGAAAAACATCACCTTGTCTACCCCGGCTTTCATTAATTCTTCCAGTTTTTCCGGCATACGGTCCAGACTGTAGCGGAACTGTCCCGGCATAGTGGGAATCTCTTCTTTCTGGTTTTCCCCCTCTTTTACAAAAAGAGGATAGATGAGAGAGCTTTTATCCATTCTGGTCTCTCTGACCATTTTCCGGATGGTCTCTCCTCCTCTGAGTCTTCTGGGTCTGATGGTCATATCCATTTTGTCAACACTCCTTTTCTTTTCCCTGAAGGGTTATAAAAACAAGTTATTTAGTATCGTTATTTTCGAGACGCTGTACTAATTCCAGTACACTGTCTATAGTAGCCTTTTCGGCCATATAGGTCTTCATTCCCCAGGCGTCTGCCGCCGCTTTGGTCTGTTTCCCGATACAGGCGGCAGTAACTTTGGTATAGTCCAGATCCGGGCAGGCCTTTACAAAGCCTTTTACCGTAGAAGCGCTGGTAAATACTGCGCAGTGGATCTTTCCCTGTTCAAATTCTTTTTTCTCATCAATGATCCCCTGATTTTCATAAAGGGTATCATAGGTGGCGATATCAGAGATCTGAAGATCCGGTTTCTGTTCCAGTTCCTCCAGAATCTCGTGATTTCCGATCTTGGCCCGGGGGATCAGTATCCGCTCTCCTCCCCGGCAGGCTTCTCTCAGGGCTTTCCCCAGAGAGGCCCCGTCATATACTTCCGGCACCAGATCAGGGATCAGCCCTCTTTCCTTCAGGGCTTTCTGGGTTCCCTTTCCGATAGCCGCAATTTTGATGCCTGCCAGCTTCCGGATATCAGTTCCTGTCTTCAGCATCTCATCAAAAAAGACCTTTACCCCTGTGGGGCTGGTAAAGGCAGCCCAGTCATAAGTATCCAGTTCCTTAAACGCCTGATACAGCTCTCCCTGATCTTCCAGAGGCTCTGTCCGTATGGCAGGGAGCTCCAGAACTTCCGCCCCAAGAGCTCTCAGTTTTGCAGACATTGAGGAAATCAGGTCTTTTGGCCTGGTCACCAGAATCTTCCTTCCTGCCAGAGGAAGCTTTTCATACCAGGCAAACTCATCTGCCAGAGCACAGACCCGGCCTACAACGATAATGGCCGGGGTCTCCACTCCCTGGCGTTTTACTTCTTCCGGAAGCTCCGCTACTATAGAAACAATCCGTTTTTGCCCTGCAGTGGTTCCCTGCTGGAGTACTGCAGCAGGCATTTCCGGATCCATTCCCGCCGCCAGAAGGGAAGCGCAGATATCAGGAAGAGCTGTGACCCCCATAAGGAATACCAAAGTTCCTTTAGTGTCTACTAAAGCCTTAAAGTCAATATCATAGGCCTCTCCCTGTTTTTTATGGCCGGTAATGATATGCAGGGAAGAAGTATAGTCCCGGTGGGTCACCGGAATCCCGTTATAGGCCGGCACTGCAATAGGAGAAGTCACCCCTGGCACTACCTCATAGGGAATCCCTTCTTTGGTCAGAAGTTCCAGCTCCTCGCCCCCTCTTCCGAAAAGAAAAGGGTCTCCACCTTTCAGACGGACCACACGGTATCCTTTTTTAGCTTCCTCCACCAGGACCTGATTAATCTTTTCCTGGGGCATAGTATGATGAGAAGCCCTCTTTCCAACGTTGATGGCCTTTGCTTCTTTGGGGATCTGGGACAGTACTCCCTGACCCACCAGACTGTCATAGACCACAACTTCTGCACTGCCCAGGATTTCCTTTCCTTTGACGGTAAAAAGTCCCGGATCTCCCGGGCCGGCTCCTACCAGCCAGACTTTTCCTGTATTCATATCTATCTGCTCCTTTACTGCTGATTTTCTTTCTGGCAGGCTTCCCGCAGTTCCCGAGCCAAAGAGATTCCTAACTCTTCCGCCATAGAAACACTGCCTTTTTTGCTGCCTCTTTTATATTTTCCGGTTTCTTCATCATAGTATAAGCCCAGAAGGTTCAATTCCTCCCCCTGTACCTGTCCGTGAGCGGCTACCGGTGAGGAGCAGCCGCCGTCCAGATACCGGACAAAAGCCCTCTCTGCTGTAGCTGCCCATGCAGCTTCCTGATCCTGAAAATCGGCCAGATAAGAAAAATCTTCTCCTGCTCTTCCCTGGACTGCCAGGATTCCCTGACCTGCTGCAGGGATGATCTCCGAAACGGTAAAATACCGGCTGATCCTCTCTTCCAGTCCCAGCCTCTTAAGTCCCGCTGCCGCCAGAACCAGAGCCCCGTATTCACCGTCATCCAGCTTTCTCAGTCTGGTAATCACATTTCCCCGTACGCTTTTAAACGCCATATCCGGAAAAAGTTCTTTTAGCTGGAGGATCCTCCGAAGACTGGAACAGCCGATGGGTTTTGTTTTGTCCATGGTTTCCCGGCCTTTTGGAAGGACCAGCACATCCCTGGGATCCTCTCTCCTGGAATAAGCGGCCAGCGGCAGTTCCCCGGACACTTCCATAGGCATATCCTTCAGACTGTGTACAGAAATATCGCTTCTTTTCTCCAGCAGGGCTTTGTCCAGCTCTTTTACGAAAAGACCTTTTCCTCCGATTTTGTCCAGTGTCCTGTCCAGGATAATATCTCCTGTGGTTTTCATGGTAAGGATCTCCACCTGGATATCCGGATTCTGTTCTTCAATATATTTTTTTACGATCTCACTCTGAATCACCGCCAGCCGGCTCTCACGGCTGCCGATCACAACTTTTCTCATTGCTTATACCTCCCCTTTGTCTTCCAGCAAGGCTTCCTGAACCTTTTCCCGAACCTGGCGCACTTTCCTGTGGTCCTTTCCGCCTCCGTTAAATCCCATGACCACCCCGTCATATTCTAAAACGCCCGGGAAATGGAAATCACATTTTTTCTGGTCGCTGGCCACATTTACCTGGATCCCCAGGCATTTGCAGGCACTGTAAATATCTTCATTTACTTCTTTGCTGTCTGTAGCAGCGATGACCATATCTGCGTCATAAAGATCCTCCCTGGCATAGGGTTTCTTCCGGTAAAGAATCTCTCCCTTCTCGGCCAGATCCAGAATCTCTTTTTCAGCTTCCGGAGCTTCCACCAGGATCTCTCCGGCAAAAGGAAGAAGGGTCTTTACCCTTCTGGCTGCGATCTTCCCGGCTCCTGCCACCAATACTTTCTTTTCGGTCAGGTCCACAAAAAGGGGAAACATTTTTTTCTCTTTACTCTTCATAAAGCTTTTCCAGCCCTTCCACACAGTTGATAAATTCTTCTTCTTTCATAAAATCTTTCAGACCGAACATCATTTTATTGACTACCTTTCCTGCAGCTGTATCAATAGCCTTTAAAAGATTTTCTCTGTCTTTTTCTTCCATAGGGGTTTTCCGCAGGATCTTCATGATCCGCAGGTTCAGATCCTCCACAGCGTCTGCTTTAATCTCCTGGATCCGGGGGATCAGGTCTCTGCCGTTATACCAGTTGTAAAACTCCTCCTGCTGTTCTCTTAGGATTTCTCCCGCCTGGTCAAGGCTGGCCTGGAGCTTTGGAGATACGGCATCAATCTTAAAACTGTCGATATCGTATAATGTGACGTTATTTAAAGTTCCTGCCGAAGGCTCAATGTCTCTGGGTACAGCCAGATCAATAAGGACCACATGCCCGGGAATTTCCGCATTTTCAATCTGTTCCATAGTCAATGTATAATTAGGGCTTGCAGTAGCGCTGACTACCAGATCACACTTTGGCAGAAAGTCCAGTCTTTCTCCGTAGTTGATCCGGTCGCAGCCCTGGGGAATGGTGACGATCCCGCTCCGGTACTGGCGTACAGTGACGGTAACCTCCGCTCCCGCCTCTTTCAGAGCCAGAGCCGTAACCTTTCCCATTTCTCCGTTTCCGATCACCATGCAGTTCTTTCCCTGAATGGAAAATCCCTGGTTTTCCAGCCTTTCGATAGCCTGGTGGATCACAGAGCTGTTTGCTCTGGAAAAGCTTACCTGTGTCTTAACTTTCTTGGCTGCAGTGACAGCCATGCGGAACAGCACCTCCAGCACATTATCCGTACAGTAGGCTTCTCTGGAAAGAGCCAGGGCGTCTTTCACCTGGGTAATGATCTGATCCTCTGCAAGGATCTGGGATTTCAGACCGCTGGTAAGATAAAACAGATGTTCCACCGCCTCTTCTTCTTCTCTTTCCACAAAATATTTGTAAAATTCCCGGGGATCTTTCTCCTTTTCTCTGCATAAAAATTCATAAAGTGAACCCTGCCAGTCCTCTCCTGTGCTGGCCCAGATCTCCATACGGTTACAAGTGGACAGAATAATACAGCCCAGGATTCCCGGCTCCTTTTTCAGGTCTTCCAGGGCTGCCACTGTATTTTTCTTTGTAAATGAAAACTGGGCACGGACATCTACCGATGCCTTTTTGTAATCAATCCCAATCATGGAAATGCTCATGGTTTTTGCTCTCCCCTATTTTCTTTCTCTTCTGAATTTGAACGGTCTTTCTCCACTCAATCTTTTCTCATCTTAGCATAGAATTTCTCAAGGTGCAATCTTTGTTTGGTTAGGTAAAGCTATCTGAAAATTTATGAAAATGTCCGCTGTTTTTTTGAAATAGAATTGACAAAATTCCGGGATATGCTACAATAAATCCAGAATTGAATGCACAAAGGTGCCTGCAGTCTCTGCGGGAGAATAGGAAAGCTGAGTGAAAAGCTCACACGGTCACGCCGCTGTAAGGGTGGAACCGTATTTCTGAAAAGATTTCAACAATCTGCGCCACTGGGAATCTTCCTGGGAAGGCTGAAATACGGTGATGATGCCTGAGTCAGAAGACCTGCCTTGTGCACGAGATTTACACAGGTTACGAACGATGGCCTAGTGTAAGAACAGGTTGGCTCATAGCAGTTCAATTCTATTCGCTATACCTCTTGTTCTTCTGGTAGCCTGTGGGGATTTCCCTTCAGGTTTTTTTTATTGTCTCTATGACAGGATTTTTACATCAGAAAGGAGAAGAAAATGAGTAAAAGAAGCAAACTTGAAAAACGTATTCTGGCTTTGGCAGCCGCTTTCGCCCTTACTTTCGGAATTGTTCCCAACGTAAGCGCCATGCACATTATGGAGGGCTATCTGCCCGGAGGATTCTGTATTGCCTGGGGCGTCCTGTGCCTGCCTTTTTTGATCGCAGGATTTTTGTCCATAAAGAAAACCCTGAATGAACACCGGAACTTGATCACCCTTCTGGCTATGTCCGGCGCCTTTGTCTTTGTGATCTCTTCCCTGAAGATCCCTTCTATAACAGGAAGCTGTTCCCATATGACAGGAACCGGGCTGGGGGCCATTTTATTCGGTCCTTCCGCCGTTTCCATCCTGGGGCTGATCGTCCTTTTGTTCCAGGCCATCCTGCTGGGTCACGGAGGCCTTACCACCATCGGCGCCAACACCTTTTCCATGGCTATCGCCGGTCCCTTTGTCACCTACGGGATCTACACCTTGTGCAAAAAGGTCGGAGTAAACAAACGGGTAGGGATCTTTCTTGCCGCCTCTTTAGGAGATCTGTTCACCTACTGTGTAACAGCCTTCCAGATGGCTCCGGCTCATCATGCAGAGTCTACCATCGGGGGCGCTTTTGTAAAATTCCTGGCGGTTTTTGCTCCTACCCAGGTGCCTCTGGCCATTATTGAAGGGATTATCACTGTGCTGATCGTTATGGGTCTGGAGACCTATGCAAAACCGGAACTGCGAGCTATCGGATTTATAAAGGAGGCAAAGTGATATGAAAAAGAAAGTTATTTTAGGAATCCTTGTGATCTTTTTAATCGCCCTGGTTCCTCTCTTTGTCTTAAAAGATGCGGAATTCGGAGGCTCTGACGATGCAGGCAGCCAGGTGGTGGAGGAAATGGATCCTTCCTATGAACCCTGGGCCACTCCGATTCTGGAAACTATTATCGGCGGAGAACTTCCGGGAGAAGTGGAAAGTCTCTTCTTCTGTATCCAGACCGGTATCGGTGTAGGGATCATCGCCTTTATCATGGGCCGGTTCGTGGAACGGAGGAAATGGATGAATAAGGAAGGAGATTCCCGTGATTACCATAGATAAGCTCTGCTATCATTCAAAGCTTCGCTATGAAAATGCCGGTGAAAAATTTGCCTTTGCAGTGATTACACTTTGTATCTGTGTAATGAGTCGTTCCATTGCAGTGGCATGTATTGTTTTAGCTGTGACAGGGATTCTGGCCGTTTGGAAAGGCGGGATCCCTGTTTCCCGTTATCTGCGGTTTCTCACAGTGCCCCTGGCATTTTTATTTCTGAGTACCATCGCCATTATGTTCAATATCAAAAAAGTGCCTCTGGATCTTTTTGCCATACCGGTAGGAAACTGGTATATAACCGCCAGTACAGACTCTTTTTTCTATGCCCTGCAGCTGATCCTGACTGCCCTGGCAGCTGTATCCTGCCTGTACTTTCTGTCTTTTACCACGCCTATGCCGGATATCCTGGAAGTTCTGAGAAAGCTTCACTGTCCGGGACTTCTCATTGAACTGATGCTTTTGATCTACCGTTTTATTTTTATCCTTCTGGACACGGCTTCTGCCATCTCCACTTCCCAGAACTGCCGTCTTGGAAACAAAGATTACCGGACTTCTCTAAAGTCTTTTGGGCTCTTGGGGTCTGTACTTATGATACGGGCCATAACCCGCTCCAACAAGCTCTATGACGCCATGGAAGCCAGATGCTATGACGGCAGGATCCGGGTATTGTCGGAGAATCAGCCTCCCAGGAAAAAGATCATCGCCGCTATTGCAGTCTTTGATACTGCACTCTTTATTTTTGCTATATGGAGGAAGTTTTTCTCATGAATGATGAAATGATTTTAAAAGCGGATAACCTGTACTATTCCTATGATGATGACAACAGCCACTCTTTAAACGGCCTCTTTCTGGAGGTCAAAAAGGGCCAGAAAGTCGCCTTTATGGGGGCAAACGGCAGCGGGAAATCCACCTTCTTTCTCTGCTGCACCGGAATCTTAAAGCCCCAGAAAGGCCAGCTGTTTTTTAAAGGAAAGCCCTATGCTTACGATAAACAGAGTCTCCTCGAGCTGAGGAGCAAGGTAGGCATTGTTTTCCAGGATCCGGACAATCAGCTTTTCTCTGCCAGTGTTTATCAGGAAATCTCCTTCGGCATCCTGAATCTGGGGGTTGCCCCGGAAGAGGCCAAAAAAGAGGTGGAGAAAGTCATTGATTATCTGGAGATCACCCCTTTCCGCCATAAACCTACCCATGCTCTGAGCGGAGGTCAGAAGAAGCAGGTTTCCATTGCAGATATCCTGGTCATGCATCCGGATATCATTATCCTGGACGAGCCGGCAGCGGCCCTGGATCCAAAGCATACCCAGATGGTAAACCACATTGTAGATCAGATGACAGAGGCGGGAATCACCGTTCTCATGGCTACCCACGATGTTGATTACGCCTATGAGTGGGCAGATGAAGTCATCCTTTTCCATGAAGGAAAAGTCCTGCTCCACGGGTCTCCCGCCCAGGTCTTTTCCAATAAACGGGTTCTTGCCCAGACGAACCTGGAGCCCCCTGCAGTATTGGAGCTTTTTGAAAGTCTGTGCAGAAAAGGGATCCTGAAAGCCTCTCTGGAAATCCCCAGGAATTTAAAAACCCTGGAACAATATATAGAAGAAATAAAATTAAACCCACATTACGGAGGAAAGAAACCAGTGACAGCAGAAACAAAGAAAGCCATTCTGGCAGTAAGCTTCGGCACCAGCCACAACGATACCAGAAAAGTGACCATTGACGCCATTGAGAGAGATATGCAGGAAGCCTTTCCTGACTACAGTCTCTACCGGGCATGGACCAGCAAAATGATCATCAAAAAGCTGAAAAACCGGGACAATGTCCATGTGTTTACTGTCCGGGAAGCTATGGAACAGATGAAAAAAGACGGGATCACCGACGTTCTGGTACAACCTACCCATGTGATCAACGGCATCGAAAATGATCTGATGAAGGAGGACGCCCTGGCTTACCGTGATGATTTTCACTCCATCACCTTCGGGGATCCTCTCCTCACCAGCGCAGAAGACAATCTTGCAGTGATCCAGGCAATTGCCGATGAATTTTCTGACCTTGCCCAGGATCAGGTGCTGGTACTTATGGGCCACGGTACCACCCATTATGCCAACTCTATTTACGCTGCCCTGGATTACACCTTTAAGGACAAAGGCTACAAAAATATTTTCCTTGGCACGGTAGAGGCTTATCCTTCCATGGAAAGCCTGATGCGAATGGTAAAAGAATATAATCCTTCCAAGGTGGTTCTGGCTCCCTTTATGATCGTAGCCGGAGATCACGCCAAGAACGATATGGCAGGAGATGATCCGGAATCCTGGTACAGCCAGTTTAAAGCCGCCGGGTTCGAGGTGGAGCCTGTGGTAAAAGGACTGGGCGAATATCCCGGGGTCCGCCGGCTTCTGGTAGATCATTTAAAAGTTGCTGCAGAAATGTAAAGACAGCAGGCCGTAAGCTCTCGGCCTGCTGTTCTTATGTAAGTCATATGTTCAAAAACCCAGTTTCTTTAAACACTGTCCTTTGTCTGTTTTTCCCCTTCAGGGAAAATAATCTTAAATACAAAGAAAAAGATCACCATGGATACGCCGCCTGTAATGAAGGTCACCAGAATATTATACACTGCCGGGGGCACATAGGCTGCCGCCACAGGCATCCACAGATTATTAAATCCATTACAGATCAGTGAGATCGCAATCCATGCGAAGAAATACCACATTGCCTGGTAAAAAGGATTTCCGTGGCTTTTGAAAGTAATATTCCTTTGCAGAGGGAAATTGATGCACTGTGCCACAAAGGATCCCACCTCATAACTGATGAAATACCCCAGGCCGCCGCCGATCATCACAGCTCCCGTCTGATCATAGAGTACATTGTACCCCAGCAGGCTCCAGGTAAAGGGCACTCCGAAAAGTTCCATCTGTATCTGGGGCCACATAAATTCCGTTCCCGCCAGTTCCTTTCCCAGGACCTGGGGCAGGAAGGTAAAAAACAGATACTGGATCAGGGTCACTCCCATGCTGAAAACGAAGAAATAGAAGATCTGATACAGCCATTTCGCAAGTTTGGGATGTTTTTTCTCAAAATCTTCCCAAAACTTTCTCGTCCTGTTTTTATTCTCTATATTGCCAGTGTTTTGATCACTCATATACGAATCCCTCTTTCATTTAACGTTTTTATCCTCTGGTAATTTTTTTCCGGTATTTCTTATTCTTACGCCGGTTCCGGAAAAATCCCGTGACAGCTGTTCCAAGTCCCCGGAAAAAATGGCCGTTGACCATGGTGACAATTCCATTGACCATTTCCATACTCACCATGCCGCCTGTCATTTTAGCAATGGCCCGGAAAGGCATATTATATATAAAAAGGATATTCAGATCCGGCTTTCCGGCTTCCTCGCTTTTCTTTTTCTTATCTGTAAGGACTTTATATACAAATCTGGCAAGAGGACTCTTGGCATAATACATCTGGCAGATGGCGTCATTTGCTTTCAGCTCCCCTCCCCATTTGCCGCTGGGAATCGGCATTCCCAGAAGTTCCTGAAACTCACTGTCGCTTACCTTGCGGATATCTCCGGAATAATAGGAAGGCATGCGGTTGGTATAATAAGGATAGATATCCGTAGTCCCTTCCAGGGATATTTCCCCGCTGAGCCGGATATCCCGGCTGCTGGCGCCGATCATCACCGTATACCTTCCCTCTTCGATTTCCCACTGTTTTGTCCTTACATTCCAGTAACGGAAACTTTTATCATCAAAAGGAATCCTTACGGTCTTTCTTTCCCCTGCTTTCAGATACACTTTCTGAAAACCTTTCAGTTCTTTTTCCGGCCGGAAAACCCTGCCCTTTTCTTTTCCGATATAAAGCTGTACGATCTCTGCCCCGTCAAACTCTCCGGTATTCTCTATAGTAAATTCCACAGAATTTTGACCGATCTTCAGGTTCTGATACGTAAATTTCGTGTAGGACAATCCAAATCCGAAAGGGTATAAGACCTGTACTTTTGCGGTGTCATAATACCGGTATCCTACATAGATCCCTTCCCGGTACTCGGAATTTCTTTCCACGCTTGGAAAATACGGAAAAGCAGGCGTATCCTCATACCGGACCGGATAGGTCTCACTGAGCTTGCCGGATGGATTGATCTTTCCGGTAATAATATCCAGCATAGCGCCGGCTCCTGCCTGTCCGTACAGATAGCCGTGAAGGAGTCCTTTCAGACAATGGTGCCAGGGCATTTCTACTGCCGCTCCTGCGCTTAAGATCCCTACTACATTTTCATTGACTCTGGAGACTGCTTCCAGCAAAGCGATCTGATTCTGGGGAATCCTCATATGGGTCCGGTCAATCCCCTCCGATTCGCTGAGTTCGTCCAGGCCAAAGCAGTAGAGTACCACATCTGCATTCTGGGCCAGATCCACCGCTTCTTTTTCCAGAACCTGATCCCGCTCACCGGTTCTTTTATAGCCTCTGGCCGTGCCTGTCACAACAAGATCGTATTCTCCTATGAGCTCTGTCATCTTATCCAGCTTTGTCACGTTGACCATGGAAGAGCCTGCCCCCTGGTATCTGGGCTCAAAGGCGAAATCTCCCACCAGGGCCACATGGGTCCCCGGTTTCAAGGGAAGGATATTTTCCCGGTTTTTCAAAAGCACCGCACTCTGGGCAGCCGCCTTCCGAGCCAAAGCATGATGGCCTTCCTTATCAAAAGCATCTGCCCGGGCCTTTTTCTCATCATTCCCCCCTGCCAGAGTTAAAACAGCTTCCAGCATCCGATCCACACAGGCGTCAACTGCAGCCTCCGGCAGCTTCCCCTCCTGTACTGCTTCTACGATCTGCCGTGAGGAGTCCAGCCCTGGCGCAGGCATCTCCAGGTCGGAGCCTGCAGCTACCCCTTTGATATGGTCGTTGGAGCCTCCCCAGTCTGTGATCACAATACCCTCGTATCCCCACTCGTCCCGGAGTATGTCCTTCAGCAGGTGGGTATTTTCATTGGCATAAGTTCCGTTTACCTGATTGTAGCTTGTCATCAGGGCCTTTGCGTCTCCCTCTTTGACAGCGATTTCAAAACCGGTCAGATATATTTCCCGTAGTGTTCTCTCGTCAACTACTGCATTCATGGCCATCCTGCGGAGCTCCTGGCTGTTTACGGCAAAATGCTTCGGACAGGCATATCTTCCCTGACTTTGGATCCCACGGATATATCCTGCAGCCATCTTTCCCGACAGATAGGGATCTTCCGAAAAATACTCAAAGTTTCTTCCGCATAAAGGGCTTCTTTTGATATTCAGTCCCGGTCCCAGCACCACATGGACCTCCTGTGCTGCCGCTTCTTCTCCCAATGCTGTTCCGATCTCTTCTCCCAGTCCCGGATCCCAGCTGTTTGCCACTGTTGCCGCAGTAGGAAAACAGGTGGCCGGCAGAGAAGGGTTCAGGCCCAGATGATCCCCTGCTCCAGCCTGCTTGCGGATGCCATGAGGCCCGTCTGAGCAGTATATAGACGGAATCCCTAGACGGTCAAAATTCCATGTCTGCCACTCCCCTTTTCCGGAAAGGAGAGCGGCTTTTTCTTCCAGTGTCATCTTCTCAATCCATTCTCTATTTTTCATATATCGTTTCCTCATTTTATAAGGCAGGCTCCCAGTATCTTATTTCTGGAAGCCTGTTTTCCTGTTATTCATGTTTTTTGTTCCGGTTATCTGCCGGATGCGCTGTCCTTTTTATATTTTCTGTATATCAGTGCGCACAGACCCAGGAGGATCACTCCAACTGCCGCATCAGCGCCGATCACTGCCTTCTCCCATGGGGGCATTCCTGTATCTACGCCTTCCTCTTCATATACCCAGCTGTTGACAACTGTATACATCACGTTCTTGCAGGCTTGTCTCATGTACTTCACGGAAGACGCCGCTTCCGGATCCTGTACTACATTGGGGCCCCCTGCATAAGTAGAAAGCATGGCGTCTAAGCCGTTAGCCAGGGCTATATCTGCGTTCATGAACCCGTGTCCGTTATTGCGGAAGAAATCTGTCAGACAGAAGCCTTCAAATCCCCATTCGTCACGGAGTACGGTATTGATGAGGCTGCTGTTCTCTCCGGACCACTTGATGCCGATAAAGCTCCAGGATACCATAACTGCATGGGCGTCTCCATCCTTTACACAGATTTCAAAAGGTTTTAAATAAATCTCACGCATTGCCTGCTCGTTGGACCATACGCACACCATTTTCGCATTCATCTCATACATTGCAAAATGTTTGATATAGGCATATTCTCCATGTTCCGCTGAACCTTTTACTGCTGCGGAGGCGATATAGCCTGACAGAGTCCCGTCTTCTGAAAAATACTCATAGTTTCTTGCTCCGAAAGGTGTACGGTGTGTGTTCATTCCCGGCGCATACCATCCGGCAATGTTCATCTCCCTGCATGTCTTCCCCATGATCCCGCCGTATTCCCGTGCCAGATCCTGATTCCATGTGCAGGCGATCATCGTCTCTGTGGGGAAACCTATAGAGCCTTCACCTGTAAAATTATTATTAACGGACATAGGCCCATCTGCATCAATGGTCTGCACCTTTCCTACAGAATCCATAGCCGGCGTCTGGTATCCGGACAGAGCGATCATATTCGTCATATCCTCTACCGTAAGTTCATCCAGAAGTTCCTCCCAGCGTTCATCATCATAGTCAGCCCCCCGGAGTTCGTAAAGCCGGATCCCGTTATCCGCCCCTGTTGTGGGCATCTCATCCTCTTCATTGATGTATGTAGTATAATCAAAGTTGCTGTTCAGATGGTACTGGGCTGCAAGTTCCTCTGACATAATGTCCGATGCCGGAGCGGCAGTAGCTTCCTCATAATTTGCGAAACCGTCTGCCCTGGAAAGATAAGTCACATTACCGGCTGCATCTGTAAACTGATTTGTGGCTGTGATCTGATCGCTGTCTCTCTTATTCTCTCCCTCATAGCGGATGGTTTCATCCTGAGTATAGGTCTGCTGATCCAGGACGGTATGGGAATCACTGTTCACAGAGATAACATAGTCTCCCTGTTCCAGCACATAGCATCCGTCTCCTGACATGTCATAAGAAGCCATATCCTCTGCCTCAAAAGTAACTGTGATGGTCTCAGACGCTCCCGGCTCTAATAATCCGGTCTTGTCAAATGTGATCAGATTCGCAGAAGCTTTCTCGATACCTCCGTTTGTATATGGAGGATCGTAATAAACTTCCACCACATCTTTTCCCGCCGTATCTCCGGTATTTGTAACTGTCACATCAAAGGAAATGCTGCCGTCGCTTAGGGTAAGATCGCTCATTTCCTGGGTAAATGCAGTATAGGACAGGCCATAGCCGAATGGATACTGTACTGTGGCGTCATAGTCAATAGCCCCTTCGTCATCTGCTGTTTCATAGTATTTGTATCCCACATAAATACCCTCCACATAATTCGTAAAGGAGGGGTAATAAGTCTGAGCCATACCTGCGTTCATACCTTCCACAGCCATATCTTCCATATTGGAATAACGAGTTGCCTCCCAGTTGTTCCACCAGGGAGCGGCAGTCATATCATAGATAAAAGTATCCGAGGTTTTTCCGGATGGATTGACTTCCCCGCTTAAAATCTTACCCAGTGCCTCAAATCCCACATTTCCCGGTCCCTAGCACCAAAGGGTTGCCCGGATCTGCTCATACTGATCGATAAATCCCAGTTCCATAGGATTAGCCGAATTGTAAAGGAGGATCACATTATCAAAATTGCTGCATACCAGATCAACAAGGTCTTCTTCTGTCTGTGACAGCTGCAGGTAATGCTCCCCTGCCTGGAAATCTTCATATCCGTTTGCTGTGTTGTCGTAAGATGCTTGTGTAACATCACCTGGCATATCGTTGTGTCCTTCCCCTGCCATACGGGAGATCACGAGGACTACTGTATCTGAAAAATCTTTTGCGCTCTGCAGCAGTTCCTCAGAGTATGCAGATGCCGGTGCTTCTGTCAATGTCCAGTTCTGTGTGGAAAGGGACATTTCCGCACGGTCTGCCGAAAAATCATTGTAAAAGTCCACCAGTTCCTGGTTTACCTGAAAACCGGCATCTGTCAAGCCATCAATGATGCTGACTCTTTCGTACAGGTCATTCAGGCCTCCGGAACCGGTGCCTCCATAAGCCGGATTCACAGAAGACCAGCCGAAGAGATTGATATTAGACGGCTCACGGATAGGCAGGATGCCATCATTCTCCAAAAGCACCATACCTTCTTCTGCAATCTGTCCCGCCACATCCTTCGCTTCTTCCGTTGTCTCATCACTCACTGTCCCGCCCTTCATGGTCAGATCGATCATGGCATACATGGGACCGAGGACGATCATATTTACAATGACCACAAGAGACACAAGCATACTCAGAACGGAATATTTTCGGATCATCCGCTTTTTGCTCTTCTTTTTCACTTTCATACATACAATCATAATTACGACTGCCGCAATCCACAGAACGCCCAATGCGATCAGATAAGGCTTACATGTCTGCAGAACACCGATCACGTCTTCCCATTGAATCTCTATCATGGTATCTCCTCCTCATTCTGTGTCAGAACCTTTCGGAAAACGTAAAAAATATTCGGACTGACCAGCCGGCTTCAATCTGTCTGATTTTTTTCACTCTGAAAAGTTCTTGACAACTTGTTTAATAATAAGATAATCTATTTATAGGCAAATAACAATATACAGAACTGTGAGAAAACAACAGTTCCAGACACTTTCTGATTTTTGTCAAAAAAAATCAGCATACAGCTCTAAGCTTTCATGTAAAGGACAGGTGGACTATGGGGAGAAAAGATGATATAAAACCGAGAAAAACAGACCGAAGGACTATTTACACAAGAAACGTTATCAAAGATGCTTTATTAGAAGCAATGAAAGAAAAGGCATTTGAGCAGATCACGGTTACAGATGTCTGCCGGCGTGCAGAGGTTACCCGTGCAACGTATTACCTCCATTACCAATCTCTTAACCAGGTCCTGGACGAACTGTTAAACGACGCTCTGCAGATAGCAGATCAAGACTGCCAAAAACAAGAGGAAGACGCTCTGCAGATTCTGAGTCTTCTTGCAGGAGAGCAGGCAGATCATTTAAGAGAAAAAGAATCTCTTCTCCCTGTCTGCCACCGTGTTGCACAGCTTCCGAAATACCAGGTCATTTTCCAGGATGAAACCATCTCCGGCTATGTGGTAAACCGGATCTACCAATGTCAGCGGCAGAAGTTGGCCCCGGTCTTTGCAAAAGAACTGCATCTTTCAAAAAAGGAAGCAGAAATGCTTACTCTTTTCGTTATCACCGGGACGTATAATGTCAACAAATCCCTTCACTGGAAGAAGAACAATACCTGGTATCAGATGCACTCCATGCTTCTGAAATTTACAGCCGGCGGATATGATCGCTTAAAAAATGCAGACAGGCAGGAAGAGTCAAAGCCCCCGATGTAAGCATAGGGGGCAGCAAGCCAGAGTGAGGCAGACATCGGGGTATTAACCCCTCCATTGTTTCAAAATATAGGAAATGTACTTCGGTCCATAGGTACTCCTGCCAGTTTTACAATCCGCTCCAGGCCAATGGCCGCAATAGTCACCACACTTTCCCCATGGATAAAATCCGTGGCGCTGACATCAAAAAGGACATTCCCCTGGGCAGGGAATTCATCGTCCCCGTCCCAGAAAAGAAAGCGTACCGGAATACATTCAAATGCTTTCAATTCATATCCTGCATCGGACCAGGGCATCTTCTTTCCTCCCAGCTTCTCACAGGCCTTAGACAGTTCTTCTACATGGCCGCTGAACATTCTGGAAAATGGTTCGGTCACTCCTTCCTGGAAGGCTTTTGAGAAAGGCGAGGTATCTTTCAGCCGGTCAAACCGCACCCAGTCATCTTTGTAATGGGCCAGGGGTGATACATAGCCAAACAGTGTATAGACATTCAGCCTTTCATAGCAGGTCACTGGATCGTGATCCTCCATGGCAATGATCTTTCCATTTTCTTTATGAACTCCCAGCCTTCTTCCGAAATGACAGACCGTCAGCCAATCCCCTTCTTCCTTTAATTCCGGCAGCCTTTTTTTTTGTTCTTCCTGATCCATTTGCAGGAACTTCTCTCTCCACTGTTCACACCATTTTTCGTAATTATTGGTTTCTTCCATCTGAAATTCTTCCATCATTTCCCTTCTCTCCTATCTTATCCATTGTTTTCATTCTCCATCTCCCCGCTCTTTAGTGGACAGGCCATTGCTGGCGCCGGTCTTCCTCCCCCCTCTATATTGCCTTAATGTCCGGCTCTCACTAAATTTTGAACAACACTGTCCTCACAGAAAACCCCTTCTTTTTTGCGCTTTGCGGTGATTTCAGCAAACTGCGGCAAATACTTTTCGTGAGCCACCAGAAGTTCATCCAGCACCCTTCTTGCCTCCGCTCCGTCCGGTATCAGAGGATTTAATGCAAAAGCCTGCAGAAGACTCCCATAATCCCCGGTAAGAGCCGCCTGTATCGTACACTGTTCCATTGCTTTCATCATCTGCAGAAGCCCCCGGACTGCCTCCGGCATCTCTCCGTAAGCAACAGGCGACGCCCCTTTTGCAGAAATCACACAGGAAACTTCTGCACAGCAATCTTCCGGAAGACAGTTCACTGCCCCCTTATTCTCTGTATTGACCACCATAATGCTGCCTTTATCATTATGAATCGCACTGATGCATTCACATGCCGTGTCACTGTAGTATGCGCCGCCTCTCTTATTCAGTTCCGGCGGCATCGTATGCAGGGAAGGGTTTCGGTAAAGTTCAAACAAAGATTCTTCTGTCTCTAAAACCTGCTCCGCCCTGGTAGCATGGAGTTTAAAATCCTGCAGGCTGTGTTCCAGCATTTCTTCAGCGCTGAAATAGTATCTGTGGTATCCGCAGGGGATCATATGCATAGATCTTAAAAGTTCCATATCCATGGGCTGCTGATAAATATTCACCGGAGTGCCTCCGTCTTTATCATTGATAAACTCCAGGATCTTATCTGTAACTTCCCTGCCCTGCTTATCCCAGACCCGATGCCAATGGAAATGATTCAGGCCGCCGAAACGGTAGGTGAGTTCTCCTTCTTTTTTCCCCAGCAGGGCCGGCTCTTTCATCATGGCGATGGTTGGGACATTACATAAGCCCATACATTTTTTCCAGCCCATTTTTTCAATAACCGCTTCTGTGACCATACCGCTTGGATTGGTAAAATTCATAAGCCATGCATCAGGGCAAAGTCTCTCCATGTCCCTGATGATTTCACTGATCACCGGAATGGTGCGCAGCGCTTTAAAAATTCCTCCGGCACCGTTGGTTTCCTGTCCCAGCATGCCATGGAGCAGGGGAATCCTTTCATCTTTGATCCTTGCATACAATCTTCCTACCCGAAACTGAGTAATCACGAAATCCGCATCCGGCAGTGCTTCCTTTCGATCCAATGTAGTATAGATTTTTGTTCTAAGCCCTGCCGCCTCCCACATACGCCGGGACAGATCCCGGATAACAGACAGATGTTCTTTCCCCTCCGGGATATCCACCAACCAGATCTCATCAATGAGAAGTTCTTCACTTCTGCGTATAAATCCATTCATAAGCTCCGGGGTATAGCTGCTGCCCCCTCCTATCACTACGATCTTAAGTCCCATATCATTTGCTCCTTGTTTCTTCTTCCATTCTATTATTGTAAATATTATTTTAACATCATTAGTCTAACATTGGGTTGCACATCTGTCAATATGCTGTTATAATTAAATTTACATTAAACTTTAAAAAATAATATGGTTGTGGATTATGACATCAAAAGACTGAACTGCAACCAGATAAGGAGATAAGAAACTATGAAAGTTGGAATTATACGTTGTATGCAGACAGAGGATTACTGTCCCGGTACTACAGACTTTAAAGCAATTCGAGAAAGAACAGGAGTTTTTGAAGGAATAGAGGGAGAAATCGAACTGATTGGCTTTACTAACTGCGGCGGATGTCCTGGGAAAAAGGTTCCTCTCCGCATAAGAGAACTGCTCAGAAGAGGAGCCGATACCATAGCCTTCGCTTCCTGCATCCAGAAAGGAACACCCATCGGTTATCCCTGCCCTTTTGCAAAGCGAATGAGAGCCCTTGCTGAAAAAGAAACAGAGGGTAAAATCCAGATTCTGGATTTTACTCATTAACATTTTTCCAAACTCAGCTATTTACTGCGAGGAAAATTAAGGGGGAACTATATATGGAACAAGAGCAGCTTTTACGAATCAAAAAAAATTTACAGGACGTTCCCAAGGGAACCCTAAAAGTTGAACACCATTTTAATGGACATACCGAAACCAATCTATTTACAGAATCCTTTCAGACCCGGACAGAGGGAAAAGGAAAAATGGCTGCCTATCAGGTATTTCCCGGTATCCAGCTCTCTTTGAATTATTCTTTGTCCGAACAAGTGTCTTTTCAGCATGAATCCCATGCGCATATACTGGAGATTAATCATTGTCAGACCGGGCGGATCGGCTGGGATTTTAATAACGGAACTTCCGTTTATCTCGGAACCGGAGACCTGTCCCTTCACAGTATGGAGTGCTGTGCGGATTCTGTTATGATGTTTCCTCTGGGTTATTGTGAAAGTATTTCTGTCTCTATAAACCTGGAAGAACTTAAAAGGAATCCTCTTCCCATACTCCAGGAAGTTTCTATAAGCATAGAACAGTTAGACCGTAATTTCTGCCGTCCGGATAAATCCATTGCACTGCCATCTTCTCCGGCCATTGAAGGAATATTTCGTCCCTTGTATACCGTTCCAGCAGAGATTCGTCTGCCCTATTTTAAACTGAAAGTTCAGGAATTACTTTTATACCTGGGATATCTTAATCCAAACCCCTCCGGGTTGACTCAATATTGTTCCAGACAAACTGCGATGATCAAGGATATTCATACATTATTAACCGAACATCTTGATCATCGTTTTACAATCGATGAACTTTCAAAAAAATATCTGATCAATACTTCTTCCTTAAAAGAAGTATTTAAAGGCGTTTATGGACTTCCCATTGCAACTTACATGAAGGAATACCGGATTCGTAAAAGTATGGAATTGCTAAGACAGACAGATGACAGTATTGCTGAGATTGCTGCTAAAGTCGGATATGAAAGCCAAGGGAAATTTACAAAAGCATTTAAGGATATTGCAAAGACAACACCTACTGCCTTCAGAAAAAACTTTCAATAAAACAGGTTGTTATTAAGCCGGCGGACGTATTCAAATACCCCGGTGCAAGCATCGGGGTATTTGACCCTTGCAGCAGGTCTACGTTCCACTCCGGTCGGTGCTCGCAAAATAATTAATATCCGCCGGCGGGATCATTGACCTACATCCTTTTTATATAATCCATCACTACATCTCCAATATATGCTACGTCTTCCGCAGCATAAGCAACCGGGAAATTATCAGAAAAAAGGATCTGTGCAGAGGCGGGGAATTCTTCATCGCCCGTCCACAAAACGAAGCATAACCTTAAGTCTTCCAGAAATTGAAATTCATAAGCCATATCTCCATATTCTTTTGGAATTCCTTTCAATCCTTCCATAACCGTTTTAAATTCTTCCAGCCGATTTCCAAACATTCTGGCCAGTCTCATGATACACCTTCCATAAAACTGACGATAGTACACTTCACCCCAGGGAAGGTCACGATAGGAAAGAAGATTTCCTGTAGCCCTCATATGATCTCCTTCTGTAAAATAGCGGAGCAGCAGTATTTTTGCATGGATATCACTGCATAGAACTGCCTGGCTGTCCTCTTCATCCAGACAATGGATCTCCAGGTCCGGATGGCTGACTGTATAGTTTTTCTCCATAAATTTCACCTGAAAAAGCCCGGTATTTTCATCAAATGGAACTTCCAGATGCCGGCTGATATCCCTTGGATCCATTTTCTGATATTCCGCAAGGTAATGATGATAGGGCTGCATTTCCAGATTATGTTTTTCATATTGTTGCTGTAACATTTGTCTCCTCCTATACGAAAGAAAGCAGAAATTCCGCCAAACCTTCAATAGGTTCCGGTTTTTCAGACAGTTCTTTTCCTGTCAGTCCCTCATTCATGATTTTTGAATCTGCTTCAAGGCAAGCTGCAACCTGTTCAGGCTTCCATACATTTTCATACAACATTTTCCGATTGTCTTCGGTGACCTTATTAAAGATGTAATAAAACGGCTTTCCAATGCTCTCGGCCAATTCTCCAACTTTCTTAGAAAGCTGGAGGGATTCGTAAGAAGGATCTACGATCATAAGCACCAAATCCACGCCATTATCAATTCCCCTGCCGAAATGTTCCACCCCTGCTTCCATATCAAGAAGGGCAAACTGGTCTTCAGTCAGCCGCAGGTTCTGGACAAACTGTGTCATGACTGTTCCCATGGCACAGGAACATCCCTCATTGGCCTGATGGATTTTCCCGCTGATCATCAGTTTCACCCCGTCTTTCAGACTGTAATACTTTTCCGGAATATCCTTCAGAGTCCAGGTTTCCCGAAAGAACTGATGGGTAAACTTCGACAGCATCATATCATTCAATACATTTTCTTTCCCGCCAAAATATCCGGTAAAGTCTCCCGGAAGATCCATACCCAGCTGCCGGTGAAGTCCATAGTTTGATTCATCGGAATCAATTACCAGAACCTCTTTTTCCCGTCTGGCCAGAGCTTTGGCCAGCAGGCTGGTTATTGTACTTTTTCCGCAGCCGCCTTTTCCGCATATTGTTATCTTCATCTGCATATCTCCTTATCTTATTATTTTTGTTCTATCTCTTCCAGATACAATTCCGGAACAACTCCTTCCGGAATCGTAAATCCGCATTGATCGCACACACTGTCTCCTATAGTCTGACCATCTCTCTCAAACACTTCAATTCCATCTTTTGCTCCGCATTTCGGGCAGTCAATTTCTTTGATCACTGTCATTTTCCGGATATCCTGGCAATCTGCAAATGCAATCATTTTTTCACCTGCTTTCTGCGAAATTCGCCTTTACTGATTTTTTACATTAACATGGCATCAAAGGTTTCTTTGATCTGCCGGATTTCATCGGTAGCTGCCTTGCACTGCCGAGACCGTTGTCTTTCCCACACCGCCTTTTCCAGTTACTGCAATCTTCATGAATCTACTCCTTTGCTCATATAACCAGTTTTTCTATGATCCCTTTTAAGGTTTGCTTCTTTCATACAGATGTTCACAGCCCTGTTCCATGATCCTGTTTACATGGCTGTCGTTCAGTCGATAACAGATTTCTTTTCCCTTTCTTCTCCTTTCCACCAACCCATTCATACGTAAAATCCGGAATTGATGTGAAACAGCTGCCTCTGTCATATCAAGCAGATCTGCCACCTGTCTGACACACATTTCTTTATCCGATATCAGGAAGAGGATCTTAACACGGGTAGGGTCGCTCAATGCCCGGAAGAATTGGGCCAGCTCATCTGGCCTCTTTTCCACCTGTGAAATATTTTTTAAATCAGGATCCTTTTCCATTGGTTCAGTCCTTTCCTGTTATATCATTGATTAACATAGTTCTATAATTTTTTCACGAAAAGAGCCCTTATCGCATTCAGTACGGCAATGATCATCACACCCACATCTGCAAAAATTGCCAGCCACATATTTGCGATTCCCAATGCTCCCAGCACCAGGCAGATCAGCTTAACACCGATTGCAAACACGATATTCTGATATACGATCCCCAGGCACTTCCGGGAAATTTTGATTGCTTTGGATATCTGCATGGGATCATCGTCCATCAGCACTACATCTGCCGCCTCGATGGCCGCATCAGATCCCATAGCTCCCATAGCGATTCCGATATCTGCCCGTCCCAGCACCGGGGCGTCATTGATCCCGTCGCCAACAAAGGCCAGTTTAGCTTTTTCCGGTTTGATCTTTAAGAGGTCTTCCACCTTCTCTACTTTATCCGCCGGAAGCAGTTCACTGTACACATCATCCAGCCCCAGCGCATCTGCCACCTGGTCGGCCACCTTTTTGGCGTCTCCTGTGAGCATGACAGTTTTATGGACACCAGCCTTCTTCAGCGCCTGAATAGCTTCCCTGGAATGTGGCTTCACAATATCGGAGATCACGATATGCCCGGCATATTCTCCATCTATAGCCATATGGATGATGGTTCCTGTAGCATGGCAATTAATATAAGGGACGCCGATGTGCTTCATCAGCTTATCATTTCCTGCCGCTACTTTTTTGCCGTCTACCGTGGCAATCACGCCGTTCCCGCTGATCTCCTGAATATCTGTCACCCGGGAACGGTCAAGTTCTTTTCCATAGGCTTTCTGCAGGCTCTTGCTGATAGGATGGGAAGATGCGCTCTCGGCCAGGGCTGCGTATTCGATCAGCTTGGCGTCCTCCAGTTCATTATGGTGGACGCCATTTACCTCAAATACTCCCTGGGTCAGGGTTCCTGTCTTATCAAATACTACAATTTTTGTCTGGGAAAGGATTTCCAGGTAGTTGGAACCTTTCACCAGAACTCCTGCTTTGCTTGCTCCGCCGATCCCGGCAAAGAAGCTTAAAGGAATACTGATCACCAGTGCACAGGGACAGCTGATCACCAGGAAGGTAAGCGCCCGATAGATCCAGCTTTCCCAGTCAGGCGCCAGACCCAGACCCAACATCCGCACCAGAGGCGGCAGGAAGGCCAGTGCCAGAGCCGCATAGCAGACCGCCGGTGTATAAACTCTGGCAAATCTGGAAATAAAATCTTCAGACTTGGATTTTCTGGAACTGGCGTTTTCTACCAGATCCAGAATTTTGGATACGGTAGATTCCCCAAATTCTTTCGTGGTCTGGATCTTCAATACACCAGTCATATTGATACAGCCGCTGATGATCTCATCTCCTGTTTTTGCGTCTCTTGGAAGGCTCTCGCCAGTCAGTGCGCTGGTATTCAGGGAAGAAGCGCCTTCCACTATCACACCGTCGATGGGCACTTTTTCTCCCGGCTGCACCACAATGACACTGCCGATCCCCACCTCATCGGGATCTACTTTTTCCAGTTTCCCATTCCGCTCCATATTGGCATAATCCGGGCGGATGTCCATCAGTTCGCTGATGTTCCGGCGGCTTTTTCCCACAGCATAGCTTTGGAACCACTCGCCGATCTGATAAAACAGCATAACAGCAATTGCTTCCGTATAATCCCCGCTCTTTTCATAGAGAGCAAGGGCGATGGCTCCAATGGTGGCCACTGCCATCAGAAAGCTTTCATCAAATACCTGGCGGTTTTTGATCCCTTTCAGAGCTTTCAGCAAAATGTCATATCCGATCACCAGATAGGGGATCAGATAAAGCACAAACCGTATCCATCCTTCCACCGGGGCAAAATTCAGGGCCGCCAGAAGAACCGCTGCGATCAGGATACGGGCAAGCATTTTTTTCTGTTTCTTGTTCATGTTCGTCCTCCTCTATGAAAAACACCCGGTCAGACGGCTTGCTTTCCGGGTGCTTCCTTTTTACTGAGTTTTAAATATAAACCTCGCAGTCGTCTTCTACTTTCTTGCAGTTTTTGCGGACCTGCTGCATCACTTCCTTTGGATTCTGCCCCTCTTCAAACTCCACGTTCATCTTCAGCATCATGAAGTTCACGCTGGCGTCCTTTACTCCGGCCGTATGCTTTGCGGCATTTTCCATTTTGTTGGCACAATTGGCACAGTCCACATCAATCCTATAACTCTTCTTCATTTTTAAAACCCTCTCTGTCTTTTATTACGATTAAACATTTTCTTAATCGTTATATTCATCATATCTGCTTTCTTTCCCAGGGTCAACCTCTTTGGAACACATCCTTCCGTTTGGGCAAACAGTTCTGCTGATCGGGCAAAATTATCATGGTTATTCAAAAGAATAGGCCGTGACAATGGGCTCACGGTTCTTTGTCCTGTCGTTAAAATATTCAAAAAAACAAAGGCCCAGAAAACCGCCGGAAATATTATATACGTTACGGAAGCCTTTCCCCTGAAGAGCCAGGACTGCATTATAGCTGGTCTGTCCCGTCTTGCAGTTGAGATAGACCGGACGGTCTTTGGGAATCTCTTCCAGCCTCTGGCGGATCTGGCTGATGGGAATATTTACTGCTGTCCTTATATGCCCCTGATCATACAGTTCCTTCTCCCGGACATCAATGATATAAGCGCCTTCTTCCACAAGGCTCCTTACCTGGTCGGTCCGCACCTGCCGGAAGGTCTTCTGCAAAAGATTGCACGCTGCAAGCCCTGCATAATTACCGGCATCCTTCGCAGATGAAAATGGCGGAGCATAACAGAGTTCCAGATCCCGCAGATCGTCTACAGTACCGCCGAATTTCAGCAGTGTCGCTACGATATCCGCCCGTTTAGCCGCATCTCCTCTGGAGATTACCTGAACACCCAAGACTTGCCCCGTGGGGATTTCGTAAATAAGCTTATAATGCAGATATGTACTGTCTGGCATAATGCTGACTTTATCTTTCGGGATCACATATACGATATCATAGGGAATACCCTCCTGCTCACACTGAGCTGCCGTCAGACCGGTGCTGGCAGCATTATAGTCCAAAACCTTAATGCAGCTGGAACCGATATAGCCTGTATTGCGGACAATGCGTCCATAAATATGGTCTGCTGCTTCTCTGGCCTGTTTCTGCGCCGGCCCGGCCAGCTGCAGCATCATGGGCTTATGTGTAAGCGCATGGAACACCTCTATGGCATCACCGATCGCATAGATATCCGGGTCGCTTGTACGGTAGTTCCCATCAACCAAGATTGCTCCCCGCTGGTTCAAAGCCAGTCCGGCCTCCCTTGCAAGGGCAGTATCCGGCCTGATTCCAACTGCCATAACGACTGCTTCTCCTTCCACAATACGTCCGGATTTCAGCAGCATATTCGATTTCCGGAATTCCATGACCTGATCTTCCACGATCAGTTCCACGCCTTTATCTGCCATTTCTTTCTGGAGGATCTGCACCATATCGTAGTCATAGGTACGCAGGATCTGGGGCATCGCCTCTACCAGGGACACCTCATAGCCTGCTTCCCGAAGATTTACCGCCACTTCTACGCCGATAAACCCGCCTCCTACCACAGATACCTTTTTCACATCTCCTGTTTTCAGGAATGTATAAAACCGGTCAATATCCACCACGTTCTTGATGGTGAAAAGATTGGCTCCTTCGATTCCTTTAATTGGCGGAACTACCGCATAAGCTCCGGGAGATAAGATCAGTTTATCATAGTGTTCTTCATACTCACGCTGATTTACTAAATCTTTCACCCTGACCTTTTTTCCTTTTCGGTCGATTGAAACCACTTCACTTGATACACATGTTTCGATATTATACATGCCTTTCAGTTTCTGGGGACTGTTTAAAATCAGCTTTTCCGTCTCATCAATGGTTTCACTCAGACGATACGGCAGGCTGCAGTTCGAATAGGAGACATGAGGGCTTTTATCAAAAATAAGAATATCTGCCTCTTCGTCAAGGCGTCTCAGCCGTGCAGCTGCACTGGCGCCTCCCGTTACTCCGCCTACAATTACATATTTCATTTGTATCAGCCTCGCTTCCTGCTATTTGTTTTAACACTTGCTTTATTGTTTTCCCTATCTTATCACCCCGGTCAATGGATTCAATAGATTATAAGCATATCCTTCTGATAGGGTCAAAACTATGTCCATATGGGCAAAAATCTTTAACAGCAGATTCCGGAATCCCTGTATGGACAATCTCTGCATTTCCCTCTTTTTTTTCTGTAAGCCCCAGGGTCATGCAAAAAGCAGCATGCCAACTTGATAAACGCACAAAGTTACCACCCAGGCCACAGCCAACTGAAAGAAAGCGGTAAATCCCATCCATCCCCAGCTTCCCGACTCTTTGCGGATAGTTGCCAGTGTGGCAGCACAGGGAATATACAGCAGACAAAACACCATCAGGCAAAATGCGTTCAGCGGTCCGAACCCGATACTGCCAAGAGCTGAAGCGAACGCACTCATCCCTGCAGGTGAGCTGGCATTAGTGATTCCAAAGAGAACGGCGCAGCTTGACACTACCACTTCTTTTGCAGAAATGCCGGCAATCAGCGCCACTGCGATCTGCCAGAAGCCCAGACCAACAGGAGCAAAAAATGGTACAAGCCATTTTCCCAGTAATGCGCCAAAACTTTCACCCATATCTGGGGAATATCCCTGTAAGCCAAAATTCAGGAGTACCCAGATGGCTAAAGTGGCAATAAAAATTGTCGTTCCGGCTTTTTCCAGATAATCCTTTACTTTTTCCCATACATAAATGGCCACTGTCCGGGAATCCGGCATTTTATATTCCGGCAGCTCGATCATCAGGTAATTGACGCTCTTTTTCCGGTCGAACAGATGGATAAGAGCAGAGACGATAATCGCCACCAGGATGCCGATCAAATACATAGAATAAGCCACAACCATGGCGTTCCTTCCGAAGAACATCTCCGAAAACAGAATATAAATAGTCAGCCGGGCATTACAGCTCATAAATGGCGTGACCAGCATCACCTTGTAGCGATCCCGTTTATTTTCCAATGTGCGGGAAGCCATAATGGCTGGAACTGTACATCCGAAGCCCAGCAGCATTGGGATAAATGCCTTTCCGGAAAGCCCCAGTTTGCTCATAATTCCTTCCATGACATAAGCCACCCGGGCCATATATCCACTGTCCTCCAGCAGTGCGAGACAGAGGAATAATATCAGAATGTTCGGCAGGAAGGTGACACTAGTTCCCACACCGCCAATAATTCCGTCTACTACCAGGGAAGTGAGGATCGGCCCGGTGTCAGCTCCTAAGAGGCCTGATTCTGCAATCCCGGAAAGCCAGTCTATCCCCATTTCGAAATATCCTTTTATCCAATCTCCTACTGTAAAAGTCAGAAAAAACACACCTGCCATGATAACAAGGAAAACAGGGATTCCCCAGATTTTGCTTGTCAGCACTCTATCTACTGCTTCCGTAAAGACATCCTGCCGTTCCTTGTGAAGCAATACTTCTTCAATAATTTCACTGATGAAATCATATTTTTGATTGATAATATCCGATTCATAGCTGCGGTCCAGAACTTCCGGCAGGTCTACCGGATATTTTCCGTAATTTCCTTGTCTCCCTCTAACAGCTTTAAAGCATGCCACCTGTAATTCGGAAGCTCTGGATACCGGCGTTTTAATTCCGGGATGATCAGATCAATCTTGTCTTCTATGGCATCGGAATACACCATGGCATATTCCGAATGGTGATCATGCTGATGTCTGGAGCATATCTTATGGTGATGGATCAGGCAGTCGGGATCCGTACAATCCTTATGGTGGGCGGCTGCATGGAGCAATATATCCAGCCCCCGGCGTTTCCGGGCAGAAACAGGGATTACCGGGATTCCCAGCATTTCCGGAAGGCGATGCATGTCAATCTCCATTCCACGCTTTTCCACTATATCCATCATATTCAGGGCAAGGACAACCGGTTTTCCCAGTTCCAGCAACTGAAGCGTCAAATACAGACTGCGTTCCAATGCGGAAGCATCTGCAACATTGATGATAACATCCACCTCATCGCTCAAAATAAACTGCCGGGAAACCGTTTCCTCCATGGTATAGGAGGTCAGGCTGTATGTACCGGGCAGATCTACCAGATGAATCGTGAGATCGTGTTCTTTCATAATGCCTTCCACCTTTTCCACTGTCACTCCCGGCCAGTTTGCCACTTTCAAATTGGCTCCGGTATAGGCGTTAAATAAAGTGGTTTTCCCGCAGTTGGGATTGCCGATAAAGCCAATGGTCATTTCACTGCTCATTCTGATCACCGCCTTTTGCTGTAATATTTTTCGTTATATTGTATCCTAAAGCGAACCGGGTTCCCCGAAGTTTGATGATCAGGATTCCTTTTCCCTTTCGATTCTGAACGGATACAGGAGTTCCCTTGGTCATTCCCAGAGCTTCCAGCCGTCTTTCCATCTGAAAAGGAAGTTTCATATCCTGGATAATGTATGTTTTTCCGATCTGTGCGTCTTTTAACTGCAAATTGCTTCCTCCTTCCATACAATTAAATATTCTTTTAATTGTTTCATTTGTATTTTATGGCTGGCAAAACAGGAAGTCAATCAGTCCGGACAACAACCTTCTAATCGGATAAAACATACTTCTGTTTGGGCAAATCTTAGTAAATCATCCAAAATAAAGCAACATTTTTTCTTCTAAGTGTCAGCAGGCAAGGACTATTCTTTATCCCAACCCTGTTTCTGTTCACCTGGCTGTGGGGGATTACCGGCCTGGTCTTTGCATAGTTGGCTGCAGATATCTACAGTACACTGATTGCATTAGGTTTTTGGAGAAAAGGAAAAATTTTTCATGATTAGTTGATGATAATTAAAAAGCTTAATATAAAGAAAAAGCAGTTCTGATATCGGAGTTTACCGATACATAAACTGCTTTTCTCAATCTGATTTTTACTTTTAAGAAGTGTTTCCACCGTTTCTCTAAAAATCAGAATTAAGGTTGCGAAAGTACCTGTTATATCAGCGATAATAAGATATTTCACAGTGCCCAAATCTCTATTTCTTGATAGATTCTATCCCACAGATCGCCTTTATTCTTTTCTTCTCCCAGCTCAGAAAAGAAATTATCCCACAGATGCTTCGCATAGGGATAAAGCGACTTTGCCGCTTCGGTTCGAAGAAAAGCCACATCCAGACCATTCGGTCCCAGCCGGAATCGATCCAGTGCATCTGAATCTTTAAAAATCCGGTAAAGCAACACTTCATTTTCCAGGGAACCCTGGGTTTCCATGGCGGCAATGCCTATCTCATCGTCTCTGTCATGATAATACATAATGTCATAGCATCTTGGATCGTATCTTATTTCTCTTATTTCCGACTGCCTGCAGTATTCCCGGTAATACTCCGCTGCTCTCTGTCCATGCCCGACATCATACCAGTCGTCCTGTCGGCGTGAGTCATGAAATACAGACGCCATACACAATACTTCCGTTTCATCGTCAGACAGGTCCATCTGACTGGCAATAAAAAGAGCATACAGCAATACCCTGGAACAATGTTCCTTTGTATGTTTTTCGCTGGTCTTCATCCAAAATTCTATCTTTTCTGAAAGGAATTGATTCCATTTCTTATGCTCTTTTCTTATATTGTCTACCCTTTTCATTCACAATACCTCCTCATATCATCCGGATGTCCATTGCTTCCATTTCTCTGTTCATGTACGCCATCATCTGTGTCAGAGGAAGCTCTGCCGGACAAACATGCTCACATGCACGAAACTCATCACAGCATTGATAAAAATGCTCCCGGTACTGTGTCAGAAGAGGTGTCTTCTCTTCCCCATCTTCCTCCAGTTTGATAATTCTGTCAGCCGGTACTAAAGCTGCCATACCGAAAAACTCTTTGCCATCGGTGTAGCTGGTACAGATCTCCAGACAACAGCCGCACTGAAGACACTGTGAAGCCAGAAAAGCTTCCTTCTGTTTTTCCGGTTTCACAGCATGCTTTTGTTCCATCCAGACCTTCATTTCCTTCAGATGGTCAAAGATGATCGTCCTGTCCACTTCCAGGTCCTCGACCACCGGAAATTTCTGCAGAGGCATAAGCTCCACCGTATCGCCATAGTCTATCAGTTTCTCCTTACAGGCAAGCGCCGGGAAGTCATTGATGAGCATAGCACAGGCGCCGCACTTTCCCTGAAGGCAGTTACATTCCCAGCGGACAGGCGCTGCTTCTTTTCCTTCCATATCCAGAAGTGGACTCCTCTGATTCAGTTCTGACAACGCCTGGGCAACCGTGGTATTTTCCTTTTCAGACTCATAAAGAAAAGTCTGCCATCGGGATTCCCTGTCTCCTTTTTTTCCACCGGAGTATTTTTATCTTTTTTCTCATTCTCTTTTCGCCTCCCTGTCTGCCGGAATATCCCGGAACCGAACCGTCACCTGTCTTCCATCGAAAGCAGCAACTGTGGTCTTGCAGAATTCCCGGCAGGTCTCCGGGGCATCCAGCCGCTGATGGGCGCCCCGGCTCTCCCGGCGTTCCAATGCGGATCTCACCATAGCGATTCCCAACCGGATCTTATCCTTTTCTTCCTGTGTCAGATCATTTTCCTCCATCATTTTTTCCAGCTCTTTACCGCCTTTTTCCAGGTCTTCTTTTGTCCTGACAATGCCGAGACAGTTCCAGAGGATCTCCCCAATCCTGCTTTGGACCCTATCATAGCTGATTCCCTGGATTCGCCCTGTTTCCGGAGAATCTTCCATTTCCGGAAAAGTTTTCATCGCTTCCCCATACCTAGCATCCGTCCGGCATGTTTCCCAATCCTCCATCGCCGCCAGGGCCGCAGTTTTTCCTCCATATAAAGCGCCCAGCAGGGAATTTCCTCCCAGCCGGCTGGCCCCATGATACTGGCAGGCGCACTCTCCGGCAGCATACAGGAACCTCTTATTGGTACGATGATATTCATCTACAAGAATTCCTCCCATAAAGTAATGGACGGCTGGCTCTACGGGAACCGGATTTTTTTCCGGATCTATATGCAGGAAACCTTCACACTCTTCCTTCAGCTGGGCAAGCTGTTCTTTCCAGAGTTCTGCCGGTATCCCTCTCATATCCAGGTATACCGGCAGTCTGCTGCCAGTCTGAAAACTGGCCTTCCACATAGCTGTGACTGCACGGTCACGGGATACAAGATTTCCCTCTGGTCCATAAAGGTCTTCCAGGAAATACCAGGGAGCGCCATTTTTTTCTGTAAACAGACGGCCTCCGGCGCTTCTGGCTGCTTCACTGACCAGGAGGTTCTTCCCTGGAATAGGGACGGTGGTGGGATGATACTGAATAAATTCCAGATTTCCCAGTTCCACTCCCTGACGAAAAACGGCTGCTGTCACGCTGCCGTCATTTTTTACTGTCCCGGTGGCATGGCCCGGAAGCAGGCCGCTCATTCCGCCGCTGGCCAGCAGTACAGGACCATACAGGCGCAGTGTTGCCCCGGTATAACAGTCTTATACGAAGCATCCCAGACACCGTTCCTCCTGAAGGATCAATTTCCGGAACCGATGGTTGTCCATCCTTGTCACCAGTCCCGCTGCCTCCTGCCTTCGTACTGCGTCTGCCAGAGCCGTCAGAATGGCTTTACCGGTACTGTTTCCGGCATATACTGTGCGTGGCCTGGTATGACCTCCCAGTTTTCGCAGAGCAGGGCCCTCTTCCGTCATCTGAAAAGGTGTTCCCAAATCCATGAGTCCGCAGATAATTTCAGAAGCCCCTCTCACCAGATTTCGGACTGCATTTGGATCTGACAGGCCGCTGCCGGCCTTCATGGTATCCTGCCAATGAGACTGGAGCGCTGTCTGCCCTCCCGATTGTTCACCGTTGATCCCACCCTCAGCCAGCACCGACTGTGACCTTTCGGATGGCTGCTGGGAAACCAGAATACAGGGAAAGCCTGCTTCTGCCGCCGTAAATGCCGCAGACAGTCCCGCCAGACCGGCGCCTATGATGATAAGCTTTCTTTTCATTCTCCGTCTCCCCGCTCTTTCGCCAGCTCATGAAGGATTTCTGCCAAATCCCCATCCAGACCATAAGACTTATCCCTGATCTCATCCGGGATAAAAATCTCTCCCAGATTCACCGTCACATAAACGGCCTGGGGTTCTCTGGCAGCCAGCTGCATAAGCGGCGCTTTGATCAGCTGATTTCTCCAGCCTATGCCCAGCTCCAGGATCACCAGTTTCTCTCCATGGTATTGTTCCAGAAAGTCCTCCAGACGCTTCTGGCTCTCAGTTTCAGGTATAAAATTCCTGTCCATCGCCATATGAACCTGCATAGGCCCGCCGCAGACCGGACAATAGGGAACCAATTCCGAAGGAATTTTCCCCTTCTGTTCTGCTCCTGCCATCTTCTCTGACAGATCTGCCCAGGGATAAACCTTCTCATGACAGCGGGCAGCGCACTGCATGGTCAGCCAGTTGCCCTCCACTTCATAAATCTTCTCCGGTGCAAATCTGCACATTTCAAAATGGCATTCTCCGTTGGAAGTGACGACAAAATAATCTTTTTTGCCGATTACTTTTTTCAGATCCGTCATCACCTGGGTTTCCCGATATTCTCCGCAGTAGTGATGGATCAGGCGGCTCCAGAATCCCCATTTTTCCTCCTCAGAAGGCCACCTGGCCCCCATTCCCTGAAGGATACACTGAATTCCGTACTTTTGCTTCAGATCCCCAAACAATTCTTCAAAAGCCTGATTGTCCGCAAACAGGTGAAGCCCCTCCGTAATAGACAGGCCATTGCTGGCGCCGATCAAAACCCCATCGGCTTCTTCAATCTTCTTGACAATTTCCTTTTTGTTATCCAATATCATTTGCTCTTCCACCTTCGTCATCATCCTGCGCTTTCAATCTTGACAGCAAAATTTCCCCAACCGTAACTGCGTCCTCCATACTCAGATAATGGTCTGCACTTTTACTTACATAAAATTTCCCGGAGGCCTCAAACTCTTCATCCGCAAACCATACTTTCAGCCAGATCGGATAGTTTGGCAAAAAGTGAAATACTGCGCATAAGTCAGCATTGCTGTCTGTAAATTCCGCCCCAAGAGCTTTGCAAATCTTCCGGATGCCATCCGGTGTCTTTCTGCTCAGAAATCCCCGGAGTTCCTTTTCCATGTCATGGTCAAATTTTGTTCCTCTGATAAGGCCGTCCTTTAATCCTCCAAACGTAATCATCTGCTCAGAAACAGCAGTCCCGTCTGCCAGAGCCAGATAATGAAGGATCACTAATTGATGCCATTCCTCAAGCTTGGGGGAACATGTATATTCAGGAACTGTGATCCTGACCCTTTGGTTCAGGCTTTGTAATTCTAATACTGCATTTTCTTCGTAAAAAACAGCTCCACTTCTTTGAGCTATATTATCCGGAGACAGATGTTTTAACTGCTCCTTTGCAGGCCGAAGCATCTCGCTAAAAGCCCTGTTGTACTGAACCGTATTTTTATGAAAACCGTCTATTTTTTGCACACCCTTTCTGCAGCATCTTTCAGCACTTTTGCAATATCTCCCTTAATGACCATTCCCTTTTTCTCTATGTCTTTGGGCAGAAAATCATATTGGTTATTCACTGCAATGTACCGGGCCTTTGGAAAACTCAGGGTCAGGTTCCAGAAGGGTTCCTGGATAAACATAGGAGTCAGACGCCCAACGCCCAGCTCCAGGAAAAGTATTTTTTCATCTTTATGTTCCAAAACATAACGGGAAACCTTTTCATACTGTTCCTCATACTTTTTCCCCTGAAGGAAATTTCCGTATCCCCGGACCCAGGGGAAGGCTTCACCGCCGCAGTGGGAACACCGTGGAATCCATTCTGTGGGAACAGCAGTACCTTCTCCCATGGCTTTTATCATCTTACTTACCGGCTTCACCGCATCCCAGGTTTTATCTGTGCAGCAGTCCGCACACTGAAAAAAGCGGTGATCTCCCTGGATTTCCGCTACTTTTTCCTCTGGATAGAGTTTTATGAACTGGGTATCCTGATTGGTGGTGATGACAAAAAAATCTTTTCCCTTCAGAAGGCTGTCCAGATCTCTGTAGGGCTCCCGGATTTCAGCTGTCTGAGTGGTATGGAGAAAGGTGGCAAGATAACCCCAGAACTCCTCTCGGTTGTCCCATCGTCGCATCATGCCGTCAAAAGCTCCTTTAAAATGGTATTTTTCCGCAAATTTTCCGAAATATTTTCGGTAGGAGGCATTGTCCTCATAATAAAAATCACCGCCGCCTGCCGCAGACAGCCCTGAAGCGCCGCCTATCAGGATGCACTCTGCTTCTTCTATTTCCTTCACCAGACACGCAATCTGTTCTTCATAGGGAAGGGCAGGTTTTTCTGATAATGCATAAGGTGTTTTCCCCGCTGCATACAGACTGTAATATCTGGAATAATTCATCTGTGTCTGCATTACAAGTTTTTCATAAAAACTCATGATTTCTTCTCCCATCTGCTTTGTTGTAATTTTTATTCTAACATCATTACCTTAACATAGGGTTGCACATCTGTCAATATGCTGTTATAATTAAATTAACATTAGAGGAGGAAATCACTATGAAATATTCCACAAAAGTCAGTGACGCCGTTCATATCCTGGCTTTTATCCAGTTAAATCCCACCGGTTCCCTTTCCAGCGGCAGCATTGCAGAAAGTATACGGACCAATCCCGGGTGTGTTCGCCAGCTTATGTCTGCCCTTCGCAGATCCGGGCTTTTGTCCAGTGTCCAGGGCCATCCCCGGCCTTCACTGACCCGGAAACCTTCCGCCATTACTTTATTGGATATCTATAAAGCGGTAGAAGGCAATAAGCCCCTGCTCCATCTGGATACCCACACAAATCCCGAATGCGGAGTGGGAATTTACATCCAATTGTCCCTTCAGGATTACTTTGACCAGGTGCAAAGGACCGCTGAAAATGAAATGCGGCAGATCACATTACAGAATATTCTGGACCGTTATCAGGAAAAGGTTTCTCATTTGAGCCAAAGCCCAGCTGTAATTTCAGATAAAAGGTAACCAATTATTAAAAAATCAATTAGGAGGAAAATGAAATGAAGGTAGGAATCATACGTTGTATGCAGACGGAAGATTACTGTCCCGGAACCACAGACTTTAAAGCCATCCGGGAAAAGACAGGGGTTTTCGAAGGGGTAGAGGAAGAGATCGAACTGATCGGCTTTATCAACTGCGGCGGATGTCCGGGGAAAAAGGTTTCTCTCCGCATAAGAGAATTGATACGAAGAGGGGCTGATACGATAGCTTTTGCTTCCTGTATACAGAAAGGAACGCCCATCGGTTATCCCTGCCCTTTCGCAAAACGAATGAGAGATCTGGCAGAAAAAGAAACAAAAGGGGAAATACAGATACTGGATCATACACATTAAAGAGCAAGCGCCTGGAGGTTTTGCAATCTTTTGCAGTATTTCCAGGCTTTTTGCTTGATTTTTCAGAACAGTTTGTCTGTTATGATGATAACAATTTTTTTATATTCTCTAATGAGCTGTCTTTTTTGTAAGCAGCTCATGCATGACAGCCATAAGCACAAGCAGCGCCATCATATACACTGGAAAGAGCGTAATACTGATATGATTGGCGATCAGCCCGAACAGAGGCGGCATAAGGCAGGTGCCCACATAGGCGCTGGCCATCTGTACGCCAATGATGGCCTGTGACCGATCCGCCCCGAAATGCTCCGGCGTAGAGTGGATAATACAGGGATATACCGGGGCACAGCCCAGTCCGATAAGGATCAGCCCGGCAAGAGCTATCACATTCGGCCCGGGAAGAAGCATAACAAGAATACCTGCGAAAATAATTACCTGTCCCAGACGGATCATCTGCACATCATTGAGCTTCATAGTAATAAAGCCGCTGACTGCACGGCCTGCAGTAATGCCGATAAAAAACATTCCGGCAAAACGTGCAGCTGTTTCCGCAGGTATCCCTTTAAATAAATGGAGATAGCTGCTGGCCCACAGCCCTGCTGTCTGTTCAATGGCGCAGTAACAGAAGAAACAGAGCATAACTTCCTTTGCTCCTGGAATCTTTATGATCTGCGCCAGAGAAAGGGCGGATTCCTGTATCTCTGCCTCTTTTTCTCTGTCTATTGTTCCCTCTTCTTTTTCGGAAAAACTTCTGCTGCCCCGTTTTTTCCATAAAGGCAGGCTGAAAATAAGAACGGCGGTCAGAAGAATCTGGAGGATCCCCACGCAAAGGTAGCCGAAATTCCATGTCCTGCCTCCGGACAGGGCAAATCCCATGATATATGGTCCCACCGTAGCGCCCACACCCCACATACAGTGAAGCCAGCTCATGTGGTGGCTCTCATAGTGGAGAGCAACATAGTTATTCAGAGCAGCGTCTACACTCCCTGCCCCAAGCCCATAGGGAATCGACCACAGGCAGAGCATCCAGAAGGAACTGGAGAAAGAAAAGCCTAAAAGAGCGGCGGCTGTCATAGCTACGCTAATCGCCGTCACTTTCCCCGTTCCCAGCTTCTTTGTCAGACGGTCACTCTGGAGACTGGATACGATAGTCCCCAGGGAAATGATTATGGAAATGATCCCGGCATAGGAAACAGGAACATGAAATTCCGTATACATTGTAGGCCATGCGGAGCCAAGGAGACCGTCCGGAAGGCCGAGACTGATAAAAGCAAGATATATGATCGCAAGTAATAAGTGTGTCATCTTATGATTCTCCTTTTATGTAGCTGTTATTCTATGAACAGAGATATTCCCGAAAACATCTTATGCAGCTTATACTCATCAAAGGGACGATATTCCGCAATGGTGAAACCGGCAACATCTGCATTTTTTGTGATGAGACCTAACACCTCTGTCAGCTTTTCTATAGTCATCTTTCCGCCGCCGGAGCCGTCTCCCGTTAATTCCGGATCAGCAAAGTAGGTGGAGTGGAAGAAATGCTCATCCAGCACATCAACATCCAAATGCACCAGAATGTGTTCAAACTTTTTTACAAACTCCAAAATTTCATGATCCGGCACAAAAGTCTCTTCCTGCACCTTATAATCCACTCCAATATCATTCAGAAACTCCCCTATGGTAATGATCCTGTCCGGTTTCTCCCCCTCGATTTTCTTTGCAGCGTCTTCAATCCCGGCAAGTACTTCTTCTCTGGCGTAAATCCCTTCTTCAACCTCTTTTTCTTTATGATCCGGCGGGGCAATGTCGACCTTCACAAGAGGCTGCCGTTCATTTTGAGGCAATATGTGGGTAAGAAGATGTGCGCCAAAATAATAGGCCTCTAATCCCCCGCTGACATGATCCGGATAAAGCAAACGTATGGTTTTCATAGTCTCCAAGGATTTCTCAGTACGGCTCATATATAAAAGCGGATAAGGATTTCCCTGTTCATCCAGTTCTGTCCTTTTATAAACACGAAAACCCATATGTTCATAGAATCCTTTTGCCTGGGGGTTCTGTTCATTAACAGCCAGCCGTTCAACGGCATAGTTTTCAATCCCATATCGGAGCAGACGTTTTCCCAGTCCTTTTCCCCTCTCCTCCGGTGCAACAAACAGCATTTCCAGGAAACCGTCCTCAATTCCCATAAAAGCTTTCGGACATCCTGCTTCATCCTCTGCGATCACCAGATGTTCAACACTTTTTAATGCCTGGGGAACGTATTCTTTGATATTCTTGATCTCTCTGTCTGACAGAAACAGATGGGTAGCTTTCACAGAGCCTTCCCATACCTCCAGAAGACAGTTTATCAACTCTGATATCCTGTTTTTTACTTCTATGATTTTCATAAATTCCTCCTGTTTTTCAAACTGATATCGCACAGGTAAGAGTATACCAGATTTAACAAGAAAAAACGAGCTAAAAATCATGAAAGCCAGAGGTCCACACAGGATTTATGTGCAGAACCCTCTGGCTTTTTCGTTCACATTCGGCCAAACAGCATTTTCGCCGTTCCGGCACTCTATGCTTCTCACGCTTTATGTTTTGCTTCTCCTTCCGGAAAGATAATTTTAAATACAAAGAAAAAGATCACCATGGACACGCCGCCTGTAATGATTGTCACAAGGATATTATAGACAGCCGGAGCCACATATGCCGCCGCAATGGGCATCCACAGGTTGTTGAAGGCATTGCAGACCAGGGATATCACAATCCAGGCAATGAAATACCACATAGCCTGATAGGCCACATTGCCGTGGCTCTTAAAGGTAATGTTCCTCTGCAATGGAAAATTGATGCACTGTGCCACAAAGGAGCCTACCTCATAACTGATAAAATACCCCAGACCGCCGCCGATCAGCACGGCTCCTGCATCGTCATACAGGACATTATATCCCAGCAGGCTCCATGTAAACTCCACGCCAAAAATATCCATATGTACCTGGGGCCACATAAATTCTGTACCTGCCAGTCCTTCCCCCAGCAAAGCCGGCATAAAGGTAAAAAACAGATACTGGATGATCGTCACACCCATGCTGAAGACGAAGAAATAAAAAATCTGATACAACCATTTTGCCAGTTTCGGATACTTCTTTTCGAAATTTCCCCATGCCTTTGCCAGGCCCTGGGATGCAGGTGCTTTTTCCTGCTGTTTATTTTCATCTGCCTTTATATGTTCTCTATTTGCCATATTTACCTCCTTCTGCAGCCGGTCCTCTCCTGCTTTCTGTCCCGGGCCGGCTGCTCCTTAATGTCTGAAGCAATTTTTTATTTTCCGGAAATCCGCTTTACATATTTTCGGTTCTGCCGCTGATTGCGGAAGAAACCTGCGATGGTATGCCCAAGTCCCCGGAACAGATGACCGTTTACCATAGTCACGATTCCTTCCACCATCTCCATGCTTACCATGCCGCCGGTCATCTTGGCGATGGCACGGAAAGGCATGTTATAGATAAAAAGAATATTCAGATCCGGCTTGCCTGCATCCTCACTTTTCTTTTTCATCTGGGTCAGCTTCTTGTAGACAAACCGTGCCGCAGGGCTCTTCGCATAGTACATCTGACAGATCGCATCATTAACGGTAAGGTCCCCGTTCCATTTTCCGCTGGGGATGGGATATCCCAGAAGTTCTTGAAATTCCTGATCCTCCACCTGTCCTATGAGTCCGGAATAATAGGAGGGCATCCGGTTGGTATAATAAGGATAGGTATCTGTTGTTCCCTCTATCTCTGTTTCTGTACGGAGCCGGATATCGAGACGGCTTGCCCCGATCATAATGGTATAAGTTCCTCCCTCTGTTTCCCACTGATCCGTCCGCACATTCCAATACCGAAAGGTCTTATCGTCAAAGGGGATATGTACCCTCCGGCTCTCTCCGGCTTTTAAGAAAACTTTTTGGAAACCTTTCAGTTCTTTTGCCGGGCGAAAAACCTTTCCATCTTTCATCCCTATATAAAGCTGCGCCACCTCGGCTCCGTCCCGGTTTCCGGTATTCGTCAATGTAAATTCTGCGCCCTCCGGATTCACAGTCAGATCACGATACTGAAATTCTGTGTAGGATAATCCGAATCCGAAGGGATAGAGCACACGTACCTTTGCTGTATCATAATAGCGGTATCCTACATAGAGTGCTTCCCTGTACTCAGAATTTCTTTCCTCGCTGGGGAAATATTTAAACGCCGGGGTATCCTCATAGCGGACCGGATAGGTTTCATTCAGTCTTCCCGAAGGATTGACTTTTCCGGTAATGATATCCAGCATGGCTCCCGCTCCTGCCTGACCGTAGAGATATCCATGGAGCAGTGCCTTTAGGCTGGTATGCCAGGGCATCTCCACAACTGCACCGGCGCTTAAAATCCCTACAATATTTTCATTCACCCGAGCCATTGCTTCCAGCAAAGTGATCTGATTCTGAGGGATACGCATATGGGTGCGGTCAACACCTTCCGATTCACTCAGCTCATCCAGTCCGAAGCAATACAGTACCACATCCACAGACTGGGCCAGATCCACCGCCTCTTTCTCCAGCACTGTATCCACTTCGCCGTCCCGTTTATAACCTCTTGCCATTCCCACCACAGTCAGATCATACCCGCCGATCAGCTCTGACATCTTATCCAGTTTTATAGTATTAACCATGGAAGATCCTGCCCCCTGATACCGTGGCTCAAAGGCAAAATCCCCGATCAAAGCTACGTGGGTACCTGGTTTCAGAGGAAGGATATCCTCCTGGTTTTTCAGAAGCACGGCACTCTGGGCTGCGGCTTTCTTTGCCAGGGCGTGGTGGGCCTCTTTGTCAAATTCTGAGGGCTTTTCCTCCTGTCCGCCGGTGAGAGTCAGCACCGCAACAAGAAGCCGGTCCACACAGGCGTCTACGGCCTCCTCCGGAATCCTATTTTCCTATACTGCCTTTACAATCTGCCGGGCAGAGTCCATACCGGGAGTAGGCATCTCCAGATCCGACCCTGCTGCCACACCTTTTACATGGTCATTGGAACCGCCCCAATCTGTGATCACAATCCCCTCATACCCCCACTCCTCCCGAAGAATATCCTTAAGCAGATGTGTATTCTCATTAGAATAGGTTCCGTTCACCTGATTGTAACTGGTCATGAGAGCCTTGGCTCCCCCCCTCTTTAACAGCGATCTCAAAGCCTGTCAGATAAATCTCCCTCAGAGTTCTCTCGTCAACCACTGCATTCATAGCCATTCTTCGAAGTTCCTGGCTGTTCACTGCAAAATGCTTCGGACAGGCATACTTGCCCTTGCTCTGGATCCCCCGGACATAACCTGCAGCCATCTTTCCTGCAAGATAAGGGTCTTCAGAGAAATATTCAAAATTGCGGCCGCACAAGGGACTCCTCTTAATGTTCAGCCCCGGGCCTAAAACCACATGCACATCCTGTACCCTTGCTTCCTCCCCAAGGGCTCTTCCGATCTCTTCCCCCAGGGCCGGATCCCAGCTATTGGCCATAGTTGCCGCCGTAGGAAAACAGGTGGCAGGAAGGGAAGGATTCAGTCCCAGATGGTCCCCTGCCCCTGCCTGCTTACGGATACCGTGAGGCCCGTCGGAACAGTACATAGACGGGATACCCAGACGTTCAAAATCCCAGGTCTGCCACTCACCTTTTCCGCTTAGAAAGGCTACCTTTTCCTCTAATGTCATCTTCTTGATCATTTCCTCATGTTTCATCTTACACCTCATATTTTTCTGTATCTGTTCTGAAAAAGGCAGGCTTTTGGTTTCTCCCGCCAAAGCCTGCCCTTGTACCCTGAATTTGGTTTTTATTTTGTTTCTGATGCCTTTTTGGTCACAGCAGCCCCTTTGCGTTTCTTATATACGCTGCGTACACGGAATACCTCATAGAGAATAATAAGTACTGCAATCACTATATCGGCGGCAGCCAGCACGATCTGGTACATAAGGGGTCCGGTCTGGATATTTTCCGGTTCATAGGCCCGGCTGTTTACAACCGTATAACAGATCCGGTGACATGCTTCTCTCATATGTTGTACAGTAGTTGCAGAGCTGGTATCGCTTACGCTTGCGTCTGTAAGCCCGCTCACATAATTGGAGCCTGTATCATAAGCTGCAAGACAGGTGCTTCCGCCGTTATAAATGGATCTTGTTGCATCCATATAACCGAAGTTTGCAAAATAATCGGTCACTACGAATCCCTCAAATCCCCACTCATCTCGGAGTACGGTCTCAAGGAGCGGACTGCATGCTCCTGCCCACTGAGAACCGATGTAGTCATAGGAAGACATAACTGCCTGTGCGTTTCCTTCTTTTACGCAGATCTCAAAAGGTTTCAGATAAAGTTCACGTATTGCCTGTTCATTAGACCATGTGGTGAGCATTTCCCATCGATTGGTCTCCTGATCGTTCAGTGCAAAATGCTTGATGTATGCATATACGCCGTGCTCCGAAGCTCCCTGGACTGCCTGGGAGGCAATTTTTCCTGAAAGCAGTCCGTCTTCTGAATAATACTCAAAATTACGTCCTGCAAATGCGCTTCTGTGGATATTCATAGCCGGCGCATACCATCCGGATACATTCATCTCATCCGCCATCTCGCCGATGCTCTGTCCGAAAGCACGTGCAATATCTTCATTAAATGTATTTGCGATCATGACCCCGCATGGGAAACCGATGGAACCCACTCCTGTAAAGTTATTGTTGATGGACGCCGGTCCGTCGCAGTCTGTGGTCGTCACTTTTCCAATACTTTCTGCAGCTGCTGTCTGATAACCTCCCAGAGCAATCATTGTATTCATCTCATCAATGGTAAGCTGATCCAGAAGAGGTTCCCACTGTTCATCATCATAGGCAAGTCCTCTCATATCAGCAAGTGTAAGCCCGTTATCTGCCCCTGTAGCAGGCATCTGGGCATCCGGATCTTCCTCTGGTTCCCAGTTGGAGTTATTTGTAAACAGTGCCTTGTCATCTTCCGGCATGCTGTAGGTGGCCGGTGCTGCCGTTGCTTCTTCATAATTTGCAAATCCATCTGCACGGGACAGATATTCAATCTCTCCTTCTGCAAAATCAAACTGATTTGTGGCTGTTATCAGATCTGTGGAACGAGAGTTGTCACCGTCATAGGTCACCGTCTCATCCACTGTATAGGTACGTGTATCCACAACCGTATGGGAGTCTGTTCTCAGGCTGATCTCATAATCTCCGGCTTCAAGAACGTATGCCTGTGCATTCTGATAATCATAAGATACCATATCTTCTATACGGAATGTCAGCGTCAGTGTCTGTGATGCTCCCGGCTCAAGGAGATCTGTTTTATCAAAAGCCGCCAGATTTACAGATGCTTTCTCAATACCGCCGTTGGTATAGGGCGGTGTATAATAGAGTTCTACATCATCTTTGCCTGCTGTCTCTCCCGTATTTGTTACAGTGACATCTACAGAAATTGTATCATCTGTCACTGTCAGATCACCCATCTCCTGGGTGAAGGTGGTGTAAGAAAGACCATAGCCAAAGGGGTATACTACAGATTCATCATAGTTGATCAGTCCTTCTTCTGCCGCAGTCTCATAGAATCGGTAGCCCACATAGATACCCTCTACATAATTTAACCTGTTGTGCTAGATAAAAAATAAAGAAACTTCAACAAAATGTGCTATCCTATTTGTAGGGAATACAATTATGAAAGGAGGCATCATTATG
>CASEXH010000017.1 GCA_949291945.1 uncultured Bacillota bacterium
ACTGGAAAAAGGACTTCCAAACCTGCTGAAACATGTAAGCAATATCAAGAATGTATACAAACTGCCATGTGTAGTTGCCATCAACGCATTCCCAACAGACACCAAGGCAGAGCTTGACCTGGTAGAACAGAAATGTAAAGAGCTGGGCGTAAATGTAGCCCTGTCTGAAGTATGGGCAAAAGGCGGCGAAGGCGGAATCGCTCTGGCAAAAGAAGTAATCCGTCTGGTAGAGGAACCAAATGACTTTACATATTCCTATGAACTGGAAGGAAGCATTGAGGATAAGCTGAACCAGATCGTACAGAAAGTATACGGAGGCAAGGGAGTAGTCCTTACTGCCAATGCACAGAAACAGGCACAGCAGCTTGAAAAACAGGGATTTGGCAACTGCCCGATCTGTGTAGCAAAGACTCAGTACAGCTTAACGGATGACCAGACAAAACTGGGAGCGCCTACAGACTTTGAAGTAACTGTCAGAAATCTGAAGATTTCCGCAGGAGCAGGCTTTGTAGTAGCTCTTACCGGAGAGATCATGACTATGCCTGGTCTTCCGAAAGTTCCGGCAGCAGAGCGTATTGATGTAGATGAGACAGGAAAGATTTCCGGCCTGTTCTAATTCAGCCATAGGGAGATATTCTCTTTTATAAGTGGGATACTGCCGTATTAAACAAAACTTGTTTAGTGCGGCAGTCCTATTTTACAAGGACAGCTTGAAGGGAGCGAATTACATATGTTTAAAGATGAATTTAAGGCGGTTGTCAATGGAGGCGTGGGAAAGGTCAACTTTCTGAAGAACAATCCTCTGGGATATTTTGTTGCGGCAATGGTTGCCGGCATGTTTATCTCTTTCGGAAGTTTTGTTGCCTTTACCCTTGGTGCTGTGATTAATGCAGGAGATGCTGTTTCCTGGACAAAACCGGTGCAGGCTTTTGCTTTTGCGTCAGCCCTGAGCCTTGTAGTCATGGCAGGAGCAGAACTGTTTACTGGAAATAATTTTGTAATGTCTTCTGCAGCATTCAGAAAAGCGGTAAGCTGGGCAGATACCATAAAGCTGTGGGTGGTTTGCTGGATCGGAAACCTGGTGGGATCTGTGATCTGCGTAGCCATTTTCCAGATAACCGGAATTCCCAGTGGTGATACAGCGGCATATTTTGGAAGTATTGCAGCCGGCAAGGTAGGATATGCGCCTATCCCTCTGCTGGCAAGAGCCATCCTCTGTAATATCCTGGTTTGCCTTGCCGTATGGTGTGCAACCAAGATGAAAACAGAATCCGGAAAACTGATCATGATCTTCTGGTGTATTTTCGTTTTCATGGTTTGTGGATTTGAGCATAGTGTTGCTAATATGAGCATTATCGGTGTGGCTCTGGCAAATGGATATGTAAGTATCGGCCAGTACGTATATAATGTTCTGCTTGCTACAATAGGAAATATGATAGGCGCCATTGTATTTGTGGCTCTGCCTTATCATCTGATTTCTAAAGAAAAATAGAATAGAGAGGGCATATTGGAAGTTCTTCTCCGCAGGCTTCCATTGCTATAGATCGGACAGGGAATGAATCTTCCCTGTCCGATCATTTTATGGCGGGAAATATCATAGGATATACTGGGGACAGTACAGGGAAAGGCAGGGGGATCATGCAGGATCAGAAAGTAGATAATCTGTTGAATCTGGCTCTTGACGCTACTTTAGAAGAAAGAGAAAAATCTTTGCAGCTCAATGTTGGATATGACGAAGAAGATAATATCTGGGAGGTGCTTGTAAAGTACTCTGGGAATCTGAGAAAAGTTCTGGGGGAGAATGTGGGGATTGTGGAGCTTTTGAATGGATTTGCGGTCCTGACCGTGCCTGAAGGGCAGATCAATGCACTGGCAGATCTGGAAGAAGTTGAATACGTGGAAAAGCCTAAAAGCCTTTTTTTTGCAGTCAGCCAGGGGAGGAGCGCTTCCTGTATGAATGCAGTGCAAAGCGAGTTTTCACCTCTGGGAGTTCACCTTACAGGAAAAGGTGTCCTGGTGGCATGCGTAGATTCAGGAATTGATTATGCGCATCCGGATTTTCGGAATCCGGACGGCAGCACCAGGATCCTGCGGTTCTGGGATCAGAGCCTGCCGGGTAATCCTCCTGCAGGGTATCAGATAGGGACAGAATTTACTAAAGAAGATCTTGACAGGATCCTTCTGGAAGAAGGGGATCCGCTGTCAGGAGAAAGAGTGCCAAGCCGTGATATAAGCGGACATGGAACGGGAGTTATGGGGATCGCAGGGGGAAATGGGAGCGCTTCCGGTGGTATAAACCGGGGTGTGGCCTACGAAAGCACTCTAATGGCAGTGAAGCTGGGGATCCCCAGACAAGGAGGTTTTCCTAGAACTACAGAACTGATCCAAGGGATTGATTATCTGATCCGGCAGGCCCTGGAATTGAAAATGCCTCTTGCCATGAATTTAAGCTTTGGAAACAACTATGGTTCTCACAGTGGGGAGTCTCTGATAGAAGTATACCTGGACAGTGTTTCGGATACGGGAAGAAATGTAATCTGCGTGGGAACGGGGAATGAAGGCGGCGAAGCCCTTCATACATCAGGAATTATGGAGACTGGCCGGGAAACCTTCGTACAGCTGAATATCGGAGAATACGAGACAGGGGTAAATGTCCAGCTGTGGAAACAGTATATAGATCAGGTAGAGGTTGCCCTGATCCATCCGGACGGAAGCAGGGTGGGACCTTTTCAGGAGGTGCTGGGGCCTCAGAGGTTTTTAGTGGGAAATACAGAAATTCTGATTTACTATGGAGAACCCAGCCCATACAGTATTTCTCAGGAAATCTATATAGAGTGGATCCCCAGGGGCCAGTATGTAGACAGTGGAACCTGGAGGATTCTTCTGAACCCCCAGAAAGTTGTAGAGGGGAATTTTGATTTGTGGCTGCCGGGGGGAGGTGTTCTGAATGAGGACACGAAATTTCCCTTTCCCACACCGGATACTACCCTTACTATACCATCTACCGCAAGAAAGATTATTTCCGTGGGAGCCTATAATTCCCGGCTGCTTTCCAATGCGGAATTCTCAGGGCGGGGGTATACTAGAGTGACCAGAGAGATCAAACCGGATCTGGCGGCTCCTGGAGTAGATATACTCACTACTATGCCGGGAGGGGGATACGGGACAAGGACAGGGACTTCCTTTGCGGCACCCTTTGTCACAGGGGCGGCGGCCCTGCTTATGGAGTGGGGGATTGTTAGGGGACAGGATCCCTACTTGTATGGAGAGAAGGTTAAGGCTTATTTAAGGAGAGGTGCAAGGCGGCTTTCAGGAGAAATTTATCCCAATCCGGAGACCGGATTTGGATTCCTGTGCCTGCGGGACAGTTTTCCGATTTAAATATGGAAATATTCGTTGCAAAGAAAAATTGTCGGGCGTATACTAATACAGCGAATAATAAGTAGCCACCTTATATTTTGCTTCACATAGAAGGGAATAATTTTGAAGGATATAGCTATTTAGGAAAGACAGATTATTTACAGAAGGAGAAAGAAAATGCTGAAAACACTAAAGAAGCTTGCGGGATATTACAAGCCTTATAAGGGACTGTTTTTCTCGGATATGTTTTTCGCCATACTGGGAGCAGCCATTACTCTGGTGATTCCGCTTATCGTGCGGTATATTACCAGCAATATTGTAAATCTGCCTGTAGAAAGGGCTACCGGTATGGTCGTAAAACTGGGGATTTTTATGATCATATTGGTGTTGATAGAGGCGTTTTGCAATTTTTATATTGCTTACTACGGACATATTATGGGAGCAAGGATCGAGCGGGATATGCGTAATGAGATCTTCGGCCATTATCAGAAGCTGTCCTTTGCTTTTTATGATAATCAGAAAGTGGGACATCTGCTGTCCAGGATTACAGCAGACCTGTTTGATATCAGTGAGCTTCTTCACCACGGGCCTGAGGATTTGGTGATTTCCATTATTAAATTTCTGGGAGCCTTTATCATCCTTATGCTTGTGAACGTAAGACTGGCCCTTGCGGCTTTTCTCTTTGTTCCTTTCCTGGTCATTTATGCGGTTGTCTTTAACAGGAAGATGAAAAACGCTTTCAAGGAAAACAGGGCTAGGATCGCAGATATCAATACTCAGATCGAGGATAGTCTTTCGGGAATCCGGGTGGTGAAGTCTTTTGCCAATGAGAAGCAGGAGATGGAGAAATTCCGGAGAGGAAACGAAAGATTTGTAGATTCCAAGAAACTGAGTTATAAATATATGGGCGGATATAACTCAGGGATGGGAGCCTTTACTACTCTGATCACCATTTCGGTTTTGTTGGCGGGAGCCTTTTTCCTTGCCAGAGGAGAGATGCCGGTGGAGGATCTTGTAACGGCTCTTCTTTATATCAATAATCTTACCGACCCGGTGAAGAAGCTGATCACCTTTACCGAGCAGTTCCAGAACGGATACAGCGGATATTCCCGTTTTCTGGAGATTATGGCAGTGGCGCCGGATATCAAAGATCGGGAAGCTGCCAAAGAACTTACTGATGTAAAAGGAGCAATAGATTTTGAAAATGTATCCTTCGCCTATGAAGGAAGTAAAGAAAAGGTATTAAACCATGTAAATCTCCGGGTGAAGGCGGGAGAGTATGTGGCCCTGGTGGGGAGCTCGGGAGCAGGAAAAACCACTCTTTGCAGCCTGATACCCAGATTTTATGATGTAACTGAGGGGAGAGTGCTCCTGGATGGAGAAGATATCCGGGATCTGAAACTTCAGAGTCTGCGCAGTCATATTGGAATTGTACAGCAGGACGTATATCTTTTTGCAGGGACTGTTATGGAGAACATCCGTTATGGCAAGCCACAAGCTACGGATGAAGAAGTTATCCGGGCGGCAAAAGCTGCCAATGCCCATGAATTTATCATGGAACTGGAAAATGGATATGACACAGATATCGGACAGAGAGGGGTAAAACTTTCCGGAGGTCAGAAACAGAGGCTCTCCATTGCAAGGGTCTTTTTGAAGAATCCGCCGATCCTGATCTTTGATGAGGCTACTTCAGCCCTGGATAATGAAAGCGAGAAAATCGTTCAGAAATCTCTGGAGGAACTGGCAAAAAATCGGACAACCTTTGTTATTGCACACCGTCTTTCTACTATACGAAAGGCTCAGCGAATTCTGGTCCTGACAGAAGAGGGAATCGCTGAGGAGGGAAACCATGAGGAACTGATGAAAAAAGACGGAATCTACAGCAGCCTGTATAAAATGTCTTTTGCCTGAAAGGAAAACTTTGCAGGTGGATTGCTGTAAAGATGCTGATTTTAAGTAGCGAGTCTGTATGATATCTCTGCCAGGAAGGCAGAGCTGGCAGAAGGATTTCGGTAAAACCGCTGAATTTAAAATTGGCACTTACACAGAGAAATGTTTTCTGTTAGAATAGCACAGAAAATGAAATATTGGATCAGATGAAAATGGTAGTGAGATTATAGAACTGTAATCGCAGCGAAAGTTATATTGGCCCGGCAGAGGAATCTGCCGCCGCCGCTTTTACAGGAATATAACCCACTGCCTTTTTTCGTTCCATAAAAAAGGAGGGCTAAAAATGCCAAAAACAAAATATCAGGAAGTTATTTTTACAATCTTAATGGTGATGGTAATGGTTTATGCCATGGTGGTATATAATATTGCCGTTGACAAAGGAGGGATGAGCAACCAGATTTTCCTTATGGCTTTTCATGAGTTCCCTATTATGGTAACCGCAGGCTTTATCCTGGAGTTGTTCGTAGTAGGACGGATCGTTCCTGAACTGGCTTTCCGCATGGTAACACCTGGCAAGGACAGACCGATAGCAGTGATCCTTGTGATCTCTGCCCTTACCGTATGTTTTATGTGTCCTATTATGAGCTTTATTGCAACCCTGGTTTTCCAGGGGCTGAGCGCTGATTTGATCGCCAGCTGGCTTCAGATCTCTGTGCGGAATTTTCCAATGGCCCTGTGCTGGCAGATTTTCTATGCAGGCCCTCTGGTAAGATGGATTTTCGGAAAGATATTCAGACAAAGACCGACAAAAGAAACAGCGACTGCAGCCTGAGCTTAATACTTCAGACTATAAAATTAGGAAAAACTTATAAATGCTGCATAGCCGGAGGATTTTCAGGTGCGAAGATCCTCCGGTTTTTTGGACAGATGATCAATGTATATATACTTTTATCCTTATATTTGCTATAATGTGCCAAAAGGTAGAATTTTACGTCCGATAGTATTTTAGCTGTTCGAAAATTTCGAATAACTTTCATAGAAAGATAAAGAATATTAAAAAAACTGTTATTGAGGCAGAAGAAAATAAATGATTTTTGAGGGTAGATGATATTGAATATATCAAAAGCCACAAAGGAGAGAGTTTATCATGGATCATTTTGAATTAGTATCAGAATACAAACCAACCGGCGACCAGCCTCAGGCCATTGAGGAGCTGGTCAAAGGTTTCAAGGAAGGCAACCAGTGCGAGACACTTTTGGGCGTCACAGGTTCCGGTAAAACCTTCACGATGGCAAACGTTATCCAACAACTGAATAAACCGACACTGATCATTGCGCACAACAAGACCCTGGCGGCACAGCTCTACGGCGAGTTCAAGGAGTTCTTCCCCAACAACGCCGTAGAGTATTTTGTCTCCTATTACGACTATTACCAGCCGGAAGCCTATGTCCCTTCTTCGGACACATATATTGCCAAGGATTCTGCGGTAAATGATGAGATCGACAAGCTCCGACTTTCCGCTACCGCAGCACTGAGTGAGAGAAAAGATGTGATCATTGTTTCCAGCGTTTCCTGTATCTACGGTATCGGAAGTCCTAACGACTACCAGAACATGATCATTTCCCTCCGTCCGGGAATGGAAAAGGACAGGGATGAAGTGATCCGGGAGCTGATAGATATCCAATATGACAGGAACGAGATGGATTTTCATCGTGGAACCTTCCGGGTACGGGGAGATGTGGTGGAAATATTCCCGGCGGACTATAGTGATACTGCTGTGAGAGTAGAGTTTTTCGGAGACGAGATAGACCGGATCACGGAGATCGATGTGCTTACCGGGGAGATTAAAAGATCTCTGAACCATATCGGAATCTTTCCCGCTTCCCATTATGTGGTGCCTATGGAAAAAATCCTGAAGGCGGCAGATGCGATTGAGGAAGAGCTGAAAGAACGGGTGGAGTATTTTAAAAGCGAAGATAAACTTCTGGAAGCCCAGAGGATTGCGGAACGGACTAATTTTGACATTGAGATGCTGAAGGAGACAGGTTTCTGTTCCGGGGTAGAAAACTATTCCAGACATCTGGCCGGACTGGCACCGGGGCAGCCGCCTTATACGCTGATCGATTATTTTGGAGATGATTTTCTTATTATTATAGATGAGTCTCATAAGACTATACCTCAGATACGGGGAATGTTTGCAGGAGACCAGTCCAGGAAACAGACCCTGGTAGATTATGGATTCCGTCTGCCTTCCGCTAAGGATAACAGGCCTTTGAACTTTGAGGAGTTTGAGAGTAAGATTGATCAGATCCTTTTCGTATCCGCTACTCCGGGAGAATATGAGGAAGAACATGAGCTTCTCCGGGCAGAGCAGATTATCCGTCCTACCGGACTTCTGGATCCTATGGTGGAAGTGCGGCCGGTAGAGGGACAGATCGATGACCTGGTAGGAGAGGTCAATAAAGAAGTAGAAAAAGGCAACAAGATCCTGATCACTACTTTGACGAAACGTATGGCCGAGGATCTTACCGATTATATGAAAGATTTGGGGATCCGGGTAAAATATCTCCATTCGGACATTGATACTTTGGAAAGGACTCAGATCATCCGGGATATGCGTCTGAATGTGTTTGACGTGCTGGTGGGTATCAATTTGCTGAGAGAGGGACTGGATATTCCGGAAATTACCCTTGTGGCGATTTTGGATGCAGACAAAGAAGGCTTTTTAAGATCTGAGACTTCTCTGATCCAGACTATTGGCCGTGCAGCCAGGAACGCAGAGGGAAGGGTCATCATGTATGCGGATATGATGACGGATTCTATGCGGATTGCTATTGATGAGACCATGCGTCGCCGGAACATGCAGCAGAAATACAATGAGGAGCATGGCATTACCCCTACTACCATTAAGAAAGCGGTCCGGGATCTGATCAGCATTTCCCAAGCTGTAGCAGAGACAGAAGATAAGATGATGAAGGATCCGGAATCCATGAGCAGGAAGGAGCTGGAGAAGCTGGTGAAAGATGTAGAGAAACAGATGAAAGCTGCAGCAGCGGATCTGAACTTTGAGATGGCGGCAGAGCTTCGTGACAAGATGGTAGAATTAAAGAAAAATCTGGCAGAACTGGATTCATAGATCACTTTGCCATAGATATCAGAGAGCAGGGATAAAGGAAAGTCTGTGTTTGTACAGGTGATGTCCCTGCTTTTTTGCTGCAAATGGAATACTGGCATTTTTAATAAAAAATATCGGAAAAGTTTAGATAAAAATACGAGGAAAGCTCTTGACAAATATTTTCAGTGGTGCTATCTTAAGAACATAGATGTTAGCACTCCACTACAACGAGTGCTAACAACTACAAAAGAAAGGAGCGTAAGATAGGATGGAAAATGAATTAGACGAGAGAAAACGAAAAATTCTGAAAGCCATTATCCAGACCTATTTGGAGACTGGCGAGCCGGTAGGTTCCAGGACAATTTCCAAATATACAGATCTCAATCTTAGCTCCGCAACTATCCGCAACGAGATGTCCGACCTGGAGGAGCTGGGGTATATTATTCAGCCCTATACATCGGCAGGGCGTATTCCTTCTGATCTGGGCTATCGTCTCTATGTAGATGAACTCATGAAAGAGAAGGACAAAGAAGTTGCAGAAATCAAAGATCTGATGATAGAAAAGACAGATAAGATGGAAAAGGTGTTAAAGCAGGTGGTTAAGATCCTGGCTTCCAATACCAACTATGCGACTATGATCACAGGTCCCACCTATCATCGGAATAAGCTGAAATTCATCCAGCTGTCCAGAGTGTCTGACATTCAGCTTCTGGCGGTGGTGGTAGTGGAAGGGAATATTGTGAAAAACCACATTATCCAGCTTCGGGAACCAATGGATGAAGAGACAGTGCTGAAGTTAAATCTTCTTCTGAACACTCAGCTGAATGGACTGACGATCGAAGAGATCAATCTGGCGATGATCTCCAGGATGAAGGAACAGGCAGGAATCCACAGCGAAGTGATCAGCAGCGTGATCGATGCAGTGGCTCAGGCCATAGCGGTAGATGATGAGGAAATGGAGATTTATACCAGCGGCGCAACAAATATTTTCAAATATCCGGAACTTGCGGATTCTTCTAAAGCCAGCGAATTGATCTCCGCTTTTGAAGAGAAAGAAGCTTTGGCAGAGTTCGTAAAGGATACTATGGACAACGATAAGAACAGTGAGAATACCGGTATTCAGGTGTATATCGGAAATGAAAGTCCGGTAAAGACCATGAAGGATTGCAGTGTAGTGACGGCTACTTACGATCTGGGCGGTGGTATGCAGGGTACTATTGGAATCATAGGTCCAAAGCGAATGGATTATGAAAATGTTATGGATAATCTGAAAACCTTAAAAAATCAGTTAGACAATATATTTAAGAAAACGTAGAAAGGTGGTAAGAATTCGTGGCAGAAGAAAAGAAAGAATTCAATCCCATGGAAGAAGAAAGCGTTTCCAAGGATCAGACAGAAGACATCCTAAAAGAGGATGATGAAAAGACTGCTGAGACAGTGGAAGAGGCGGAGGAACAGGAGCCAAAAGAAGAGGCAGAAGCTTCTGACACATCCTCAGAAGAAAGCCAGAAAGAGCCTGAGAAAAAAGGATTTTTCGGGAAGAAGAAAAAAGACAAAAAGGATGAAAAAATAGAAGAACTTACCGATATGGTAAAAAGACAGATGGCGGAATTCGATAATTACCGGAAGCGTACAGAGAAAGAAAAATCTTCTATGTATGAGATAGGAGCCAGAGAAGTGATCGAAAAGATTCTTCCAATTGTAGATAATTTCGAAAGGGGCCTGGCTGCGGTTCCGGAAGAAGAGAAGGAAACTCCTTTTGTAGACGGAATGAATAAGATTTACCGTCAACTCCTTTCTGTTTTTGAAGGAATGGGAGTTAAAGCTATCGAATCTGTAGGTCAGGAATTCAATCCGGACTACCATAATGCAGTGATGCATGTGGAAGATGAGGAAGCCGGAGAGAATGTAGTGGTGGAAGAGTTCCAGAAAGGTTATACCTACAAGGACACAGTGATCCGTCACAGCATGGTGAAGGTTGCCAATTAAGACAGGAGCCGGAACCATAACCAATTTTATATCCAGGAGAGATCCTGAAGGATTTTATCTTATAAACAGCCAATAATAACTAACAATAGAAATGATTCAAGGAGGAGTTTATCATGAGCAAGATCATAGGTATTGACTTAGGTACTACAAACAGCTGTGTAGCCGTTATGGAAGGCGGACAGCCGACAGTTATCCCAAATGCAGAAGGTGCAAGAACAACACCATCTGTTGTAGCTTTTACAAAATCAGGAGAAAGACTTGTAGGTGAGCCTGCAAAACGTCAGGCTGTTACTAACGCTGACAAGACAATTTCCTCTATTAAGAGACATATGGGTACAGATTACAGAGTAGCCATTGATGAGAAGAAATATTCTCCTCAGGAAATTTCTGCAATGATCCTTCAGAAAATGAAGGCAGATGCTGAGAACTATCTGGGCGAGAAAGTTACAGAAGCTGTTATCACAGTTCCGGCTTATTTCAACGATGCACAGCGTCAGGCTACCAAAGACGCAGGTAAGATCGCAGGCCTGGAAGTAAAACGTATCATCAACGAGCCTACAGCAGCAGCACTGGCTTATGGACTGGACAATGAGAAAGAGCAGAAGATCATGGTATACGACTTAGGCGGCGGTACCTTTGATGTTTCCATCATTGAAATTGGAGACGGCGTTATCGAAGTTCTGTCCACAGCAGGTAATAACCACCTGGGCGGCGATGACTTCGACCAGAAGGTTGCTGACTATATGATTTCTGAATTCAAGAAGAAAGAAGGGGTTGACCTTTCTACAGACAAGATGGCTATGCAGCGTATCAAAGAAGCAGCAGAAAAAGCGAAAAAAGAGCTGTCTTCTGCTACAACTACAAACATCAACCTGCCGTTTATCAGCATGAACGCCAACGGACCTCTTCACTTTGATATGGATCTGACAAGAGCAAAATTTGATGAACTGACACATGATCTGGTAGAGAAAACAGCAGAGCCTGTAAGACGTGCCCTTTCTGACGCCGGACTGAGCGCTTCTGAATTAGGCCAGGTATTGCTGGTAGGTGGTTCTACCCGTGTTCCTGCTGTTCAGGATAAGGTAAAACAGTTGACAGGCAAAGAGCCGAGTAAGACTCTGAACCCGGATGAATGTGTGGCTCTGGGCGCTGCCGTACAGGGTGGTAAACTGGCTGGAGATGCAGGCGCAGGGGATATCCTTCTTCTGGATGTTACTCCGCTGTCACTGTCTATCGAGACCATGGGAGGTATCGCTACCAGACTGATCGAGAGAAATACAACTATTCCTACAAAGAAGAGCCAGATCTTCTCCACAGCAGCGGATAATCAGACTGCCGTTGATATCAACGTAGTACAGGGTGAGAGACAGTTTGCGAGAGACAATAAGTCCCTTGGACAGTTCCGTCTGGATGGAATCCCGCCAGCAAGAAGAGGGGTTCCTCAGATCGAAGTTACCTTTGATATTGATGCAAACGGTATTGTTAACGTTTCTGCAAAAGACCTGGGAACAGGAAAAGAGCAGCATATCACGATCACAGCAGGCTCTAACATGTCCGATGACGAGATCAACAAGGCTGTAAGAGAAGCTGCTGAGTATGAGGCACAGGATAAGAAACGTAAAGAGGCTGTTGATACAAAAAATGATGCAGATGCTATGGTATTCCAGACAGAGAAAGCCATGGAAGAAGCAGGGGACAAGATTGACGCCAATGACAAGACTGCTGTTGAGGCTGATCTGAATGCTTTGAAAGAGACTCTGGCAAAATGTTCTAACACAGACGAGATCACAGATGCTCAGGTTGAAGAACTGAAAGCCGGCAAAGAGAAACTGATGCAGAGTGCTCAGAAATTGTTTGCAAAGATGTATGAGCAAGCACAGAACGCTCAGCAGGCAGGACCAAATCCTGGAGCAAATACAGGCTCTCAGGACAGCGGAAATGAAGCATACGGCGACGACGTGGTAGACGGAGACTATAGAGAAGTTTAATCCGGGACATAAAAAGCAATAGAAAAGCATGGGGTGTTTTCGGGCATCCCATGCTTGTGTGTAGAAAGGGAAAAGACCAATGGCAGATAAAAGAGATTACTATGAAGTCCTGGGCGTGGACCGGGGTGCAGACGAGTCTGCAATAAAAAGTGCCTACCGTAAGCTTGCTAAAAAGTATCATCCGGATGTGAATCCAGGAGATAAAGAGGCTGAGAAAAAGTTTAAAGAGGCTACAGAGGCATACAGTGTATTAAGCGACCCCCAGAAAAGACGACAGTATGACCAGTTCGGCCATGCGGCCTTTGAGCAGGGAGGCGGCGGGGCCGGAGGATTTGACGGATTCGGCGGCTTCGGAGGTTTCAGCGGCGGAGATATGGGAGATATTTTCGGTGATATCTTTGGCGACCTGTTTGGCGGTGGAAGGCGGAGACCAAATAACGGCCCTATGAAAGGAGCCAATGTCCACGCTTCCGTGCGGATTACCTTTGAAGAGGCAGTGTTTGGCTGTGAGAAAGAACTGGACCTTACTTTAAAAGATACCTGTGAGACATGTCACGGAACTGGTGCCAAACCAGGTACTTCGCCGGAGACATGTTCTAAATGTCACGGAACCGGACAAGTAGTGTATACCCAGCAGTCTATGTTTGGAACTATCCAAAATGTCCAGACCTGTCCCGACTGCCATGGAACCGGAAAAGTGATTAAAGACAAATGCCCGGACTGCAGGGGAACCGGATTCATTTCCAACCGCAAAAAGATCAAAGTAACCATACCAGCAGGTATCGATAACGGACAGAGTATCCGTATCCGGGAAAAAGGAGAACCGGGAACCAACGGCGGACCAAGAGGAGACCTGATGGTGGAGGTGGTGGTTGCCCGCCATCCGATTTTCCAGAGACAGGATATGAATATATTTTCTACTGCACCGATTACCTTTGCACAGGCAGCTCTCGGCGGAGAGGTACGGATCAGTACCGTAGACGGCGATGTCATGTATGATGTAAAACCGGGAACACAGACAGACACAAAAGTCCGTCTGAAAGGAAAAGGAGTACCTTCTCTGAGAAATAAAAATGTACGAGGAGATCATTATGTAACTCTGGTGGTACAGGTTCCTACCAAACTCAACGAAGAAGCAAAAGAAGCCCTGCGTAAATTTGACGAGGCCTGTGGAAATCGTCCTGCAAGCGGTGAGAAAAAGAAAAAATTCGGTGAGAAGCTGAAAGACATATTTGAAGGTTAAAGAAGTCCCTTAGGGGGCTTCTTTTTGTATTGCAATTTAAAAACATTTCTTCTATAATAACATGATATCAGGGTCGAAAGGTCATGTTTTTCATGCTTGCATGAAAAAACATGAATTTGAGACCCGCAAAACATGAAAAAAGAGCCCGACAGGGCGGATTTTGAATGTTTTCAGGATTTCGGGAGAGAAAAGGAAGAGGAAAATGAGCAGCTTAGTGGTGCTGGAACAGATGGTAATGATCTTTATCTTAATCCTTACCGGTTTTGTGCTGTATAAAAAGAAAATGATATCAGACAGTGCTTCAAAAGATCTGTCGGCGTTGGTGGTAAATGTATGCTCACCGGGGCTGGTCATTGTAAGTATGTTTAATGACCTTTCCCAGATTCCAAGAGAAAATGTGATCTTTGTTGGGATTATCGGTGTTGTTTTCTATCTCTTTTTGATTTTTTTCGGCTATTTTTTTGTATGGGTACTGAAAGTGCCCGAGCACCTGAGAAATGCCTATGTTCTGATGACAGTTTTCGGAAATACGGGATTTATCGGAATTCCTGTTGCACTGGCGATTATCGGGCCGGAATCTATGGTTTATGTGATCGTCTTCAATTTCCTCTTTAATCTTACAATCTTTACTTTTGGAATTATGCTGTTAAAAAAAGACAATCAGGGAAAAAAGCAGTCCTGGAAAGATTATCTGAGCCCCGGACTGATCGCCTGCATCATTGCTTTTGCCATTTACTGGTTTCAGCTTGAGCTGCCGGAAGAGATTGAGACTCTGGCAGGCTATTACGGCAATGCCTGCACCCTTTTATCTATGATCGTTATTGGGATTTCCCTGGCTGGAATGAAGGTCAAAGATATGTTGAAAAACAGACGGCTTCTTGTCTTTGTCTTTATTCGGTTTATTGCTTTTCCCATACTGCTGGCACTGGCTCTTCGCCCGGTATTGTCTGATCTGCTGATGCGGGAAGTGGTAATTCTTATGGCTGCTCTCCCGGTGGGAAATTTCCCGGCTATGCTCTGTGAACAGTACGGAAGAGATCCCAAGCCTATTGCAGAAGGAATTGTGGTGACTACGATCTTATCAGTATTCACGATCACTTTGGCTTTTATGCTGGTATAATCGTATATAGAAAAGAAAGGAAAGGAGCTGTAGCATTAATCAAAATTGAGGATATTCCTGACATATGATGAATGCCACAGCCCGGGTGAATTTTATGAAATGGAAAAAATTCAAAATTAAGACAAGAACAGAGGCGGAAGATATTATTATCAGCACTCTTTATGACATTGGCTTGGAAGGAGCCCAGATTGAGGATAATGTACCTCTTACTGCCCTGGAAAAGGAGCAGATGTTTGTAGACATTCTGCCCCAGATGGGAGAGGATGACGGCACAGCTTATCTCAGCTTTTTTGTGGAAGAAACAGAAGATGGGGAACTGCTGGTAAATGGGGAAGAGGTTACAGAAGAACAGGTATTGGGTATGGTAAAACAGGAACTGGAAGGACTCAGAGATTTTCTGGATATCGGGGAAGGCTCCATTGCTGTGGATGAGACAGAAGACATTGACTGGATCAATAACTGGAAGCAGTATTTTAAACAGTTCTATGTAGATGATATTCTGATCATTCCTTCCTGGGAGAAGGTTAAGGAAGAAGACAAGGACCGGATGATCATTCATATTGATCCGGGAACTGCTTTTGGAACAGGCATGCATGAGACAACCCAGCTCTGTATCCGCCAGTTGAAAAAATATGTGACAAAAGATACGGTTCTTCTGGATGTGGGAACCGGAAGCGGGATCCTTTCCATTGTGGCTTTAAAGCTGGGAGCTGCCCATGCAGTGGGGACCGACCTGGATCCCTGTGCGGTGCCGGCTGTAGAGGAAAATAAAGAGGCTAACCAGATTCCGGATAAAGACTTCGGGATGATGATCGGAAATATTATTGACGATAAAGAAATCCAGGATGCAGTGGGATATGAGAAGTATGATATTGTAACTGCCAATATCCTGGCAGATGTGCTGGTGCCTCTGACACCAGTGATCGTTCATCAGATGAAAAAGGGAGGAATCTATATTACTTCCGGTATCCTTGATGTAAAGGAATCTGTAGTGACAGAAGCCGTGGAAAAGGCCGGACTGAAAGTGCTGGAAGTTACCCGCCAGGGCGAGTGGGTGTCTGTGACAGCGAGAAAGAATTAAGGTGAAAGCATGTATCGTTTTTTTGCAGATCCTGCCCGGATAGGAGATAGACAGATTTCGATTACTGGCAGTGATGTAAACCATATTAAAAATGTTCTGCGGATGAGAGAGGGAGAGGAGATCCTGATCAGCGATGGAGGAAAGCTGGAATATACCTGTTATATTGAGGCCCTTCACGAGGAAGAGATCATTGCCCACATTATGTATGTCCAGGAGGCCGGCTATGAGCTGCCCTCAAAGCTGTTTCTCTTTCAGGGGCTTCCCAAAGGGGACAAGATGGAGCTGATCATCCAGAAGGCGGTGGAGCTGGGAGTGCACCAGGTGATCCCTGTGGCTTCCAGACGTTCGGTTGTGAAGCTGGATAAGAAAAAAGAAGAAAAAAAGCTGGCCAGATGGCAGGCTATAGCAGAAAGCGCAGCCAAGCAGTCCAAGAGAATGTACGTGCCTCAGATTAAAGAGGTCATGAATTTTCAGGAAGCGGTACAGTACGGGGCAAAGCTGGATGTGGTACTCCTGCCCTATGAGCTGGCCAAGGATATGAAACATTCCAGAGAAATCCTGGAAAAGATCACCCCGGGACAGTCTGTAGGGATTTTTATCGGGCCGGAAGGCGGATTTGAGGAAGAAGAAGTAAATCTGGCGGTTTCCGGCGCTAATGCCCAGGTGATCACACTGGGAAAAAGGATACTGAGAACAGAGACCGCAGGTCTGGCGGTGCTGTCTGTTCTGATGTTTGCAATGGAGGAATAGAGATGGAAGCATATCTGGATAATTCTGCCACTACCAGATGCTATGAAGAAGTAAAGGATATTGTGGTCAGGACCATGATGGAGGACTATGGAAATCCATCGGCTATGCATTTAAAAGGCGTTCAGGCAGAGAACTATGTGAAAGAGGCTGCAAAAGAGATCGCAAAGACCTTGAAGGTCCAGGAAAAGGAGATTTATTTCACTTCCGGAGGAACAGAGTCGGATAATTGGGCCCTGATAGGCACGGCCATGGCCAATCAGAGAAAAGGAAAGCATATTATCACCACGGTGTTTGAACATGCGGCAGTGTCTGCTCCTATAGACTGGCTGGAGGAACAGGGCTTTGAAGTTGCTAGGATCCCTGTAGATGAAGAAGGAAACCTGTCTCTGGAAAAACTGTCCGAGGCAGTGAGAGAGGATACCATTCTGGTGTCTGCCATGTATGTAAACAATGAACTGGGAGCTGTACTGCCGGTGGAAGAGATAGGGCGGATCATCAAGGAGAAGAATCCGGATACTATTTTTCATGTAGATGCCATTCAGGCGTACGGAAAATACAGGATCTTTCCGAAAAAAATGAAGATTGACCTTCTCTCTGTAAGCAGCCATAAAATACACGGTCCCAAGGGCGTGGGATTTTTGTATGCAGGAGACAAGGTGAAGATCCAGCCTCTTATCCTGGGGGGAGGCCAGCAGAAGGGAATGCGCTCGGGAACCGACAATGTACCAGGGATTGCCGGAATGGGAGAAGCGGCCAGGATCATTTATGAACACCTGGAGGAAAATACTGCTCATATGCGGGAATTGAAAGAATACTTTGCCAGAGAGCTTAAAAAGATAGAAGGGGTAGAAATCAACGGCCCATGTCCCTCCGAAGGAGCACCTCATATTTTAAATGCCAGCTTTCTGGGTGTGAGAAGTGAAGTGCTTCTCCATTCTCTTGAGGATAAAGGGATTTATGTTTCCGCTGGAAGCGCCTGTTCCAGCCATAAAAGAACAGGAAGTGCTTCTCTGGGTGCCATAGGACTTAGTCCCCAGAGGAAGGAATCGGCCATCCGTTTCAGCTTCAGCGAGTTTACCGCCAAAGAAGAACTGGACTATACGCTGGAAACTTTGAGAGAGCTGCTTCCTATGCTGAGGAGATACGCAAGAAAATAGGAATATAAGGAGAAATTTGTATGTATAAGGCTTTTTTGATCAAATATGCGGAAATTGCCATTAAGGGAAAAAACCGTTATATCTTTGAAGATGCTCTGGTACAGCAGATAAAATATCAGCTAAAGAATGTAGAGGGAACTTTTCAGGTAGTAAAGGAGATGGGGCGTATCTTTGTATACCCCCAGGGAGAATATGATTATGAAGAAGCAGTAGAAGCTCTGAAGAGGGTCTTTGGCATATACGGGATCTGTCCGGCTGTGGTGCTGGAGGATCAGGGATTTGAACAGCTTTCCAAAGATGTGGCGGATTATGTGAAAAAAGTTTACGGTGAAAAAGTTCTGACTTTTAAAGTAAATACCAGGAGAAATAAAAAATCCTATCCCATGCAGTCCATGGAGGTCAGCAGCGAACTGGGAGGCGTGATCCTGGAGACTTGTCCCAACATGAAAGTGGATGTCCATCATCCCCAGGTGACAGTGAATGTGGAGATACGGAATAAGATCTATCTGTATTCCGAGAATATTCCGGGACCGGGAGGTATGCCTCTGGGAACCAACGGCAGTGCCATGCTTCTTCTTTCCGGAGGGATTGACAGTCCGGTAGCCGGTTATATGATTGCGAAGAGAGGAGTGACCATTGACGCTGTTTATTTCCATGCACCGCCTTACACCAGTGAACGGGCAAAGCAGAAGGTCATTGATCTGGCAAAACTGGTGTCCCGGTATGCAGGACCTATCCGTCTCCATATTGTGAATTTTACAGATATTCAGCTTTATATCTACGATAAGTGTCCTCATGAGGAACTGACCATTATCATGCGTCGGTATATGATGAAGATCGCAGAAGCCTTTGCCAGACAGGATAACTGTATGGCGCTTGTAACCGGAGAGAGTATCGGACAGGTTGCCAGCCAGACGATCCACAGCCTTGCGGCGACCAATGAAGTCTGTACTATGCCTGTATTCCGTCCCCTGATCGGTTTTGATAAACAGGAGATTGTAGACGTGGCACTGAAGATCCAGACTTATGAGACTTCTATTCTTCCTTATGAAGACTGCTGCACCATTTTCGTGGCAAAGCATCCGGTGACAAAGCCCAATATCCAGGTGATCCGGAAATCGGAAGAGCGGCTTCAGGACAAAATTGAGGATATGGTGAAAGAAGCCATAGAGACAGCAGAAACAGTAGTCTGCGAAGCAGAATAAGAAAATATTATACCCTGATGCAGGCATACGGAGCATCAAATCAGCAATAATGCAAACATCGGGGTATAGAATAAAAAAGCCGCCGCTTGAAGCGGCAGCCTTTAAAAAATAGTCTTGATTATACTAAGTATGGTTTTAATGTCTCTAAGATTTCGTCCAGAGCTGCGTCAGAAGCATGGATATTTAAGTCAATAGCTTTAGATAAATCTAAAGAAAAGATACCCATGATAGACTTAGCATCAATTACATATCTACCGGAAACTAAATCAAAATCATAATCGAATTTTGTGATGTCATTTACAAAAGATTTAACTTTGTCGATAGAGTTCAGTGAAATTTTAACTGTTTTCATTGGAAAAATCCTCCCTTACCTCATTTTTAGTAATTGCATTTTACAAGGATTATGTTACCGTCATTGGCAGAAAAAGTCAATATGAAAAAGGGAAAAATAAAACACAAAGAATCTGGTGACAATTCGTCAAAACGCTTAATGTATGGAGAATATAAGAATGGAGAATATAAGAAAAAGAGTAGCTTTGCACAATTTAGGCTGCAAGGTAAATGCCTATGAAATGGAGGCGATGGAGCAGGAATTAAGAGATGCGGGATATGATATCGTGCCTTTTGCTCCTGGCGCAGATGTGTATATTATCAACACCTGTACAGTGACGAATATAGCAGACCGAAAGTCCCGGCAAATGCTTCACAAGGCCAGAAAAATGAATCCTGAAGCCATTGTAATTGCAGCTGGCTGTTATGTGCAGGCCCAAAAGGATGCGGAGCAGGTGGATGAGGCTATAGATATTGTGCTGGGAAATAACCGGAAGCAGGAACTGCTGGATATCCTGAAGAATTACCGGAAGGGGCAGGGGCAGAAAAAGATTGTGACAGATCTGGAAAAAACGGTGGAATATGAAAATCTCATGCTTTCTTCTACGGTCGAACATACCAGGGCTTATCTGAAGGTACAGGACGGGTGTAACCAGTTCTGCAGCTATTGTATTATTCCCTATGTAAGGGGAAGGGTACGAAGCAGAAAGAAGGAAGAAGTTCTGAAGGAAGTAAAGAGACTGGTAAAGAACGGTTATCAGGAATTTGTTCTTACAGGAATTCATTTAAGCTCCTATGGCATAGATATTGGGGAAAGCCTTCTGGGATTGATTCAGGCGGTCCATGAGGCGGAAGGGGTGAAAAGAATCCGCCTTGGTTCCCTGGAACCCAGAATTATTACAGAGGAATTCGGACGGGCGCTTGGAAGTATGGAAAAAATCTGTCCGCATTTCCATCTGTCGCTCCAAAGCGGCTGCAATGAGACTTTGAAGCGTATGAACCGAAAATATACAGCAGAGGAATATATGGAAGGCTGCCGGATCCTGCGGAAATATTTTGAAAATCCGGCGCTGACAACAGATGTTATTGTAGGGTTTCCCCAGGAAACCGAAGAGGAATTTGAAGAGTCCCGGAGTTTTATCGAGCAAGTGAATTTCTATGAGACCCATATTTTTAAATATTCCAGAAGAAAAGGCACCAGGGCGGAACGCATGGAGGGACAGATTCGGGAAGATGTGAAAACCAGAAGGAGCCATATCCTCATCGAACTGGGGAAGAAACAGAAGAAGGCCTATATGGAGAGTTTCATGGGAAAGGAAGTGGAAGTTCTTTTTGAGGAAACCACGGAAATCCAGGGAGAAGCTTATTGGATCGGACATACCAGAGAGTATATAAAGACCGTAGTAAAAACCGGGGAGAATCTGGAAAACCGTATAAAAAAGGCCAAAATCACGGGGCTTTTAAAAGACGGCATTCTTATTTGCGCAATATAATGGTTGAATTTCCGGAAAAGATATATTAGAATAAAGGTATAGTTGCAGTTGTATGTCCTTTTTTAGATCCCAGAGGGCTATAGCAGATTAGAACGAATTTTAGAGATAAGGGCGTGAATTGAGTATGGCAAATTTAGAGAATACACAATATTTTAATGTGAAGACAGACCCGGAAGTGAGAGTGAAAGAAGTTCTGGATCTGGTATACAATGCGATGTCAGAGAAGGGATATAATCCGGTAAACCAGATCGTAGGTTATATTATGTCCGGAGATCCTACCTATATTACCAGTTATAAAGGTGCCAGAAGCACCATTATGAAGGTAGAGAGGGATGAGCTGGTAGAGGAGCTGCTGAAAGAATATATCAGGAATAAATCCTGGAAGCATGAGTAAGTTTATGCGGATAATGGGATTGGATTACGGCTCTAAGACCATAGGGGTGGCGGTCAGCGACCCCATGGGGCTGACAGCCCAGGGATTGGAGATCATCAGGAGAGAAGAGGAAAACAAGCTGAGAAAATCTCTGCGCAGGATCGAGGAATTGGTAAGAGAGTACCAGGTGGAAGAGATCGTTCTTGGTTTTCCTAAAAATATGAATAATACTATTGGTGAGCGGGCGGAGAAATCACTGCAGCTAAAAGAGACCCTGGAACGCAGACTGGGGCTGCCCGTTATTATGTGGGACGAAAGACTTACTACCGTGGAAGCAGACCGCACATTGATCGAAGCAGGTGTGCGAAGAGAGAACAGAAAAAAATATGTGGATATGATAGCTGCTGTATTTATTCTGCAGGGCTATTTAGATGCAAAAGCAAACCCGGACACCGTTTGATTTCTGCGAGCAACGAGCCAGGCGGACGTGCTTGCACGTCCATTTGGCGACTGCCGCAAGGGTTAACAACCCCGCTGTAGTGCAGCGGGGTTTTAATGTCAGCCTGAACTGTAAGAGGCAGGATTAGGGTGAGACCAACGAGTTTCCGGGTTCTGTGTATGCCTGAAAAAACAAAAAGAAAGGACGAAACTATGGAAACAGTAGTATTTGACGGAGAGGACGGATCTGAATTAGAATTCGGTATCCTGGAACAGACCAGAGTAGGAGGCGTTGATTATCTTTTGGTCATTGATCCGGACGAGGCGGAAAATGAAAATGGAAGTGCGGCGTACATTTTAAAGGACATTTCAGAAGACGGCGACAAAGACGGCTGCTATGTATTCGTGGAAGATGATACGGAATACGATGCGGTTTACAAGGTCTTTGCAGCCATGTTAGAGGACATTGAATTTGAATAGGAACGGAAATTATTGGAGGAATAACATTGAAAAAAAATCATAATGGAAAATTGAAGATCATTCCTTTGGGCGGACTGGAACAGATAGGAATGAATATTACAGCTTTTGAGTACGAAGACAGCATTGTTGTGGTAGACTGCGGTCTTTCTTTCCCGGAGAACGATATGCTGGGAATCGACCTGGTTATCCCTGATGTAACCTATCTGAAGGAAAATATCGAGAAAGTAAAAGGATTTGTGATCACCCATGGACACGAGGACCATATCGGAGCCCTGCCCTATGTATTGAAAGAGATCAATGTGCCCATTTATGCTACAAAGCTGACTGTGGGACTTATTGACAATAAATTGAAAGAGCATAATTTACTGAGAACCACCAAGAGAAAAGTGATCAAACACGGACAGTCCATTAATCTGGGCTGCTTCCGGATTGAATTTATCAAGACCAATCACAGTATTCAGGATGCCTCTGCTCTGGCTATCTATTCTCCGGCGGGAACCGTCATCCATACAGGAGACTTTAAAGTGGATTATACTCCTGTATTCGGAGATGCCATTGATCTTCAGAGATTTGCAGAGATCGGCAAAAAAGGCGTACTGGCCCTGATGTGTGACAGTACCAATGCAGAAAGAAAAGGGTTTACTATGTCTGAGAGGACAGTAGGCAAGACCTTTGACAATATTTTTTCCGAGCACCGGAACAACAGGATCATTATCGCTACCTTTGCCTCTAATGTGGACAGAGTGCAGCAGATTATCAATTCCGCCTACAAATATGGCAGGAAAGTAGCCATAGAGGGCCGCAGCATGGTAAATGTGATTGGCACAGCGGCAGAACTGGGCTATCTGCGGATTCCGGACAAGACTCTTGTGGAGATCGATCAGATTAAGAATTATCCGGATGATAAGGTGGTTCTGATCACTACCGGAAGCCAGGGCGAGTCTATGGCAGCTCTTTCCCGTATGGCTGCCAACATCCACAAAAAGGTTACCATTAAGCCGAATGATACCATTATTTTCAGCTCTAACCCGATTCCGGGTAATGAGAAAGCTGTGTCTAAGGTTATCAATGAGTTGAGCAGAAAAGGAGCGGATGTTATTTTTCAGGATGTCCATGTGTCCGGACATGCCTGCCAGGAAGAGATCAAGTTAATTTATTCTCTGGTGAAGCCTAAATATGCCATTCCCGTACATGGGGAATACCGTCATTTAAAGGCCCAGGCAGGGATCGCAAAAGATCTGGGCATCCCGAAGGAGAATATTTTTATCCTTTCCTCCGGAGATGTGCTGGAGCTTAATGAGCAGGAGCCGGCCAGGGTAACCGGAAAGGTTCGCACAGGATCCATCCTGGTAGACGGACTGGGTGTGGGCGATGTAGGAAATATTGTTTTGAGAGACCGTCAGCACCTGGCGGAGGACGGTATTATGATCGTAGTCCTTACACTGGAAAAACACAGCGGCAATCTGTTGGCAGGTCCTGATATCGTGTCCAGAGGTTTTGTGTATGTGAGAGAATCGGAAGATCTTATGGACGAGGCCAGGATCGTAGTAGAAGATGCAATAGACGTATGCCTGGATAAACATATTACAGACTGGGGAAAGATCAAAAACATTATCAAAGATTCCCTGGGAGACTTTTTATGGAAACGGACCAAGAGAAATCCTATGATCCTGCCAATTATTATGGAGGCGTAGAGAATGAGCTTTATCGATACCTGTACAGAAATGTTGATCTCCGCAATTAAAAACGGCAGTGTTTACAAACAGTACTGTATAGCCCTTGAGGCGGTGAATAAAATTCCAGGCCTGAAAGAGCAGGTGGATGATCTGCGACGTATGAACTACAGGGTGCAGAATGAATACGAGGATAAAAATCTGTACGAAGTAATTGATGATTTAGATACAAAAATGGAGGAACTGTGCAAAATTGAAGAAGTAAATCAGTTCCTTGAGGCAGAACTGGCACTTTGCAAACAACTTCAGGGGATCAGTACAGCCATTCATCAGGGTATCAATCTGGATGTCCCGGAATTATCGTAAACCAAGGAGAATACTATGGGAAAACAAATCAGGAAACAGAAAAAGTCCTCCATTGTAGCCGGCGGTTTTTTTCGTTTTGCACTTTACGTTATTGTGGCCATTGTAGTGATCTATATCGGAAAATCAGCCTATGATTTCGGATACGATATCTTCTATCAGCAGCCTGTGGACTCGGAAGAGGAAGGCAGGGACATTACCGTGGTAGTGGATGAAGGGGATTCTGTATACCAGGTAGGAAGAACTTTGGAAAGCCGGGGACTTATCCGGGATTCCAAGGTCTTTGTGGTGCAGGAAATGCTCTCAAGTTACAGCGGTAAGATCCAGGCAGGAACTTATATTCTGAATACTTGTATGACCACAGATGAAATGCTGGAGATCCTGGCCAGAGAGAATGTAAAGGGACAGCCAAATCAGACCCAGGAAGATGGTACAACTCAGGAAGGAAGCTCTGAGATCCAGAGTGGTTCAGATGCTCAGTCTGAGGATAGCCAGAATGGCGAAGAGGAGACAGGAGGAACCGGAGAGTGATCGTTGATCAGCGTTTAGTTACCTATATCAATTCTCTGGATAAAGGCAATACCCCTTTTCTCAACGAACTGGAAATGGAAGCTCGAAGGGATTATGTCCCGATTATCCGCAGGGAAACCCAAAGTCTGCTGAAGGTGCTTCTGCAGATCAAAAGGCCTTCCAGGATTCTGGAGGTGGGGACGGCGGTGGGCTTTTCCGCACTCCTTATGTATACTTACGGGCCGGAAGATTGCCAGATCACTACTATAGAAAACTATGAAAAGAGGATTCCTATTGCCAGGGAGAATTTCAGAAAGGCAGGCGCTGAGAAAAGGATTACCCTTTTAGAAGGCGATGCCCAGGAAGTTTTGAAAATTCTTGAGGGATCCTATGACTTTATTTTCATGGATGCAGCCAAAGGCCAGTATATCCACTTCTTTCCAGAGATTCTCCGACTTCTGAGCAGGGGAGGCCTGCTGGTTTCCGATAATGTCCTTCAGGGCGGAGATATTATAGAATCCCACTTTGCAGTTGAAAGAAGAAACAGGACAATTTATAAGCGTATGAGAGAGTACCTCAGCGTATTGAAAAACAGCGAAGAGCTGGAAACGGCCATTCTCCCTCTGGGGGATGGAGTGGCCATTAGCGTTAAGAAAGCAGCAGGAGGAAAATCATGAGGGATAAACCGGAATTGCTGATACCTGCAAGCAGCTTGGAAGTACTGAAGATCGCAGTTATTTTCGGAGCAGATGCGGTGTATATCGGAGGAGAAGCTTTCGGACTTCGAGCCAAGGCAAAAAATTTTTCCATGGAAGACATGAAGGAAGGCATCGCTTTTGCCCATTCCCATGGGGTAAAGGTCTATGTTACTGCTAATATCTTTGCACATAATCAGGATCTCCCGGGAGTACGTGAATATTTTCAGGAGCTGAGGGAGATCAAACCGGATGCTCTGATCATTTCCGATCCGGGGATCTATATGATCGCCAAGGAAGTATGCCCTGAGATCGAGCGGCATATCAGCACCCAGGCAAATAATACCAATTATGGGACTTATCTCTTCTGGAGGAATTTGGGAGCCAAAAGAGTAGTCAGTGCCAGAGAACTTTCTCTGGAGGAGATCCGGGAAATCCGGGCTCATATACCGGATGATATGGAGATTGAAACGTTTATCCACGGGGCTATGTGTATCTCCTATTCCGGCAGATGCCTGCTTTCTAATTTTTTTACAGGAAGAGACGCTAACCGGGGCGCCTGTACCCATCCATGCCGCTGGAAATATTCCATTGTAGAGGAAACCAGACCAGGAGAATATATGCCGGTTTATGAAAATGAAAGAGGAACCTATATTTTTAATTCCAAAGACCTGTGCATGATCGAGCATATGGACGATATTCTTGCCAGCGGTATCGACAGCCTGAAGATTGAGGGGCGGATGAAGACGGCCCTTTATGTGGCAACCGTTGCCAGAACCTACAGGAAGGCGATTGATGATTACCTGGAAGATCCGGCTAAGTATCGGCAGCATATACCCTGGTATCAGGAACAGATCAGAAGCTGTACCTATCGTCAGTTTACCACGGGCTTCTTTTATGGAAAGCCGGATGAGGCCAGCCAGATCTATGACAATAATACCTACGAGAAAGGCTATACCTATTTGGGAATTGTCTGGGAAGTGAAAGATGGATTGTGCAGGATTGAACAGCGGAATAAATTTTCTGTGGGAGAGACTATAGAGATTATGAAACCGGATGGAAGAAATCTGCCGGTGGAGGTAGAGAAGATTCTCAACGAGGAAGGACAGGAACAGGAAAGCGCTCCCCATCCTCAGCAGGTTCTTTATGTTGCTTTAAGCCAGGCACCGGAGAAATATGATATCCTGAGAAGAAAAGAAGATTAAAGGGGATTGAGCTGTGTACTTCAGACCGGATACAAATGAAGTACCGAAAGATATATCAGATGTATCCGGCACAGATCTTGTTCAGAAAAATTCCCGCAGTTTCAGAAGCGCATTTTTTTCAATACGTGACACATAAGAGCGGCTGATGTTCAGCCGCTTTGCTATTTCCCTCTGAGTCAGCTCCTCTTTGCCATAGAGCCCATAGCGGAGGGTGACGATCTCCTGTTCTCTGGCAGAGAGGATTCTGGGAAGAAGCTGATAGAGATAGCGGATATCCTGTTTCAGAGAATAATTCTTTACCACATCTACCGGTTCTGACTCGATCACGTCCAGAAGGCTGATCTCATTTCCTTCTTTGTCTGTACCGATAGGCTCATAAAGAGATACTTCTTTGCTGGATTTTTTCTTTGAGCGAAGGAGCATTAAAAGCTCATTGTCAATACATCTTGCCGCATAGGTAGAGAGCCTGCTTGCTTTTTGAAAATCAAAGGTCTGTATAGCCTTGATCAAACCGATCGTTCCAATGGAGATCAGATCATCTGAATCTTCCCCAGCTCCCTGATATTTCTTGACAATATGTGCAACCAGACGTAGATTTCTCTGGATCAGAATGTCTTTCGCTTCCATGCTGCCCTGTTTGTATTCCTGAAGATAATGTCTTTCCTCTTCCGGAGTCAGGGGCTTTAGAAATGTATTCACACAAGCATACCTCGGGGGAATTTAATTCTAGTTTATGTAAGGACGTAGGATTTTGTGCTTTTCCACCATAAATTTACTTTTGTGCAAAATGAGTATTGTGTGGATATAAAAATAAAGATATGATTATAATATAAAATCGATATAAAGGAGGCGAAGAAAATGGAGAGGGTGATGGTGTGTTTATGAATGTTAATGCCTTTGAAAGAAGAGAACAGGCTTTGGAACTGCGGTTAAAGGTCCTTCAGGCGGAAGAAGAGCGCCTGAGAGGAGAAAAGACCAGAAGTATTCAGGAAGCGAGAAGGGAGTTAAAAGAACGTGCAGGAACAACATTATAGTGTAAAAATCTTGCCAACGGCCTGGGAGGATCTGAAAAGGATCATAAGCGGCTGAATGACCAAGGATATAGGATGATCATATGGCAGTGGTTTGTCTCAATATACCGTCAGTTTGGAGAAAAAATCTATATTTATCATATCGCTAATACAGAGACCGAGTATACGAAATTATTTCATTAAAATTCTTTAAAATACGGCAGTTCTGCCGAAAAATTCCCAAAATCAGAAAACTGAAAAGAATACAGAACAGTGTGCTGTGCCACTCACATTTTGCATAAGAACTTGCCTGAAAGTGAATGATACAGCACGCTAAGGGGGACAGAACTCTTTCACACAGAAAGTTCTGCTGTCTTTGTGTGGAATCACTTCCCCCTGGAAAGGAGGCACTATGTACAGCAGCGTTTTATCAGCGACAATTTCCGGTGTGGAAGGAGTACCGGTATTGGTGGAGGCAGACGTAAGCAATGGTCTGCCGGTATTTTCTATGGTGGGATATCTTTCATCAAGAGTCCGGGAAGCCCAGGAACGGGTGTGGACAGCTCTGAGAAATACTGGATTGTCTTTTACTCCTAAAAGGATTACCGTGAATCTTTCGCCGGCAGACATACGCAAGGAGGGAACCAGATTTGATCTCCCCATTGCAGCGGCTCTTCTGGGAGCCTTCGGATATCTGGAAACAGATAAACTCCAGGGAGTCTGCATGGCAGGGGAACTGGGACTTAACGGTGAGATCAAAGGAGTCCGTGGAATCCTGCCCATTGTGGATACGGCGGTGAGAAACGGATGCCGGTTTTGCATTATCCCCGCTGCAAATCTTACAGAAACACGGGAATTTTCCGGGATCAGGATATTGGGAGTGGAAAGCTTGGCGGAATTTATGGAACATGCAAAGATGGAAGAATGGGGAATTCCGGAACCGCAGGTTTTGAGAGAAAACAAAGGAGAAAAGCCCGGGGAAGAAAAAGGGGGCCGGGCAGAAGAGGAAGAAGAGTATCAGGAGGATTTCACAGATATTTTTGGACAGGAAGCGGCTAAGAGAGCGGCGGTGATCGCAGCGGCCGGATTTCATAATATTCTTTTTATCGGGACAAAGGGAGCAGGAAAGACTATGATCGCCAACAGGCTGCCATCTATATTTCCTCCTCTCGACAAAGAAGAAAGTATGGAACTGTCCAGGATCTACAGTGTTGCAGGGCTTTTGGGAAAGCAAAAATCTATGATACGGACAAGACCTTTTCGAAATCCCCATCATACGGCTACGGCCAAGGCCCTGGCCGGAGGAGGGGCTTATCCTCTGCCGGGGGAGATCACCCTGGCTCATAAGGGGATCCTGTTTCTGGATGAACTGCCGGAATTCTCCAGATCAGCCCTGGAGATACTGCGGCAGCCTCTGGAACAGGGGAAAATTTATATTTCAAGGGTTCATGGAAACTATGAGTTTCCAGCAGATTTCTTATTGGCAGCAGCTATGAATCCCTGTCCCTGCGGCTATTATCCAGACAGAAACCGCTGTTCCTGCACCCGCCACCAGGTAGAGGCTTATCTGGGTAAGATCAGCGGACCGCTGCTGGACCGTTTTGATATCTGTACAGAAATGCGGGAGGTTCCGGGAGAAAAAATAAGAAAAGGAAGATCGGGGAAAACATCAGAGGAGATCCGCAGGGAAGTGCAGCGGGTCCATGAGATTCAGAAAGAAAGATACAAGGGAACAAAGATAAGATTTAACAGCCGGCTGTCAGGAAAAGAGACAGAGAAATATTGTGTGATGGATAGACCGGCAGACAGACTTCTGACAAAAGTATATACAAAACTGGGCCTCAGTGTGAGAGGATACTATAAGATATTAAAGACATCCAGAACCATTGCAGATCTGGACAACAGTGATAAGATCCGGGAAAACCATGTCAGCGAAGCAGTATGCTACCGGGCAATTGACAAAAAATACTGGAAATAAAAGAGGAGAGGATACATATGATGGAAGAAAGAAGCAGAGAATGGAAGTGCAGGAGAGAAGAGACATGTTATCCGGAAAAACTGAATGTTTATAAATCCATGCCCCAGGTGCTTTATGTCAGAGGCAGACTGCCGGACCCTGAGAAGCCGGCAGTGGCAGTGGTAGGAGCCAGGGCCTGCAGCAGATATGGAGAACAGCAGGCGTACCGGTTTGGAAAAATCCTCGGTGAGAACGGTGTTCAGGTCATCAGCGGACTTGCCAGAGGGATCGACGGCATGGCGCACAAGGGAGCTTTAGATGGAGGTGGAAGGACCTTTGCAGTTCTGGGCTGTGGAACGGACATCTGTTATCCTGCAGAACACCGGGAACTTTATGATAGAATGAAAGACGGCCAGGGAGGGATCTTATCAGAATTTCCAGGAAAAACCCCTCCTTATGGGAAAAACTTCCCAAGGCGGAACCGGATCATCAGCGCTCTGGCAGATCTGGTACTGGTGATCGAAGCCAGAAAAAGGAGCGGATCCCTCATCACAGCAGGTTTTGCTCTGGAACAGGGAAAGACAGTTTATGCTCTGCCGGGAAGAGTAGGAGATGTTTTAAGCGAGGGGTGTAATCTTCTGATCGCAGATGGAGCAGGGATTGCATGTTCCCCGGAAATGCTCCTGGAAGAGCTGGGAATAAGCTATGAAAGAAAGGTTAATTTCAGGCAAAATTCAAAGATAAGACTTGCAAGCCAGGAAGAAATGGTGTATAGTTGTCTGGATTTCCAACCAAAGAATATAGAAGAAATTTATCAGGAAACCGATTTAGATACAAGAATCATTGCAGAAGTTTTATTGAAATTAGAGCTTGACGGGCTTATTACAGAGCCAGCCAAGAATTACTATGCCAGAGCAGGAGGTTGACATGGCGAAATATCTGGTAATTGTGGAATCACCGGCAAAGGTAAAGACAATTAAAAAATTTCTGGGCCCGAATTATGAGGTAATGGCTTCCAACGGCCACGTGCGGGATCTTCCCAAGAGCCAGCTTGGCTTTGACGTGGAAAATGATTATGAGCCTAAGTATATTACGATCAGAGGAAAAGGAGATATTCTGGCAGCTCTTCGGAAAGCAGCAAAAAAAGCAGATAAGGTCTATCTGGCGACGGACCCTGACCGGGAAGGAGAGGCCATATCCTGGCACCTTTCTTATGCCCTGAAGCTGGACAAGAAAAAAATGCGTCGGATTACCTTTAACGAGATCACAAAAAGCGCAGTAAAGGCTTCTATCAAGGAAGCAAGAGATATCAACATGAATCTGGTAGATGCCCAGCAGGCCAGGAGAGTCCTGGACCGTATGGTCGGATACGAGATCAGTCCACTTCTCTGGGAAAAAGTAAAGCGGGGCTTAAGCGCCGGCCGTGTGCAGTCTGTAGCACTTCGTATCATTGGAGACCGGGAGGAAGAAATCAGCCGTTTTATTCCGGAAGAATACTGGACCCTGGATGGAGAGTTCAGCATAGAAGGGGAGAAAAAACCCCTTATTGCCAAGTTTTACGGAAACAAAAGCAAGAAGATCACCATACACTCCAGAGAGGAACTGGATAAGATCTTAAAAGAACTTCAGGGAGTATCCTACAGGATCGCAGAAGTAAAAAAGGGTGAAAGGAACAAGAAGGCACCCCTGCCTTTTACCACCAGTACCCTTCAGCAGGAGGCTTCCAAGGTGCTGAACTTTTCCACCCAGAAGACCATGAGACTGGCTCAGCAGCTTTATGAAGGCGTGGATATCAAGGGCAGCGGAACCGTGGGTCTGATCACTTACCTGCGTACGGACTCCACCCGTATCTCAGAAGAGGCAGACCAGAATGCCAGAGAATATATTGCTGCTCAGTATGGAAAAGAATATGTGGCAGACGCAGAAAAGAAAAGTGATAACGGCAAACGAATCCAGGATGCCCATGAAGCCATTCGCCCTACAGATATTTCCAGACTGCCGGCGCAGGTAAAGGAGTCTCTATCCAGAGATCAGTTCCGCCTGTATCAGCTGATCTGGAAGCGGTTTACTGCCAGCAGGATGCAGCAGGCCAGGTATGAGACTACCTCGGTAAAGGTGCAGGGAGGAGAATACTATTTTACAGCTTCTGCTTCCAAACGAAAATTCGACGGGTTTATGGCGGTATATACCCAGGAAGATGAGGAAAAGCAGGAAAATCAGCTTTTCGCCAAGAATCTGGAGGAGGATACCCAGATCAGTCTGAAAGGCCTGAAGGAGCAGCAGCATTTCACCCAGCCTCCGGCACATTACACAGAGGCAGCCCTGGTCAAGACTCTGGAAGAACTGGGGATCGGACGACCAAGCACTTATGCCCCTACGATCACGACGATCATTGCAAGACGGTATGTGGCAAAGGAAAATAAGAATCTTTATATGACAGAACTGGGAGAAGTGGTTAACAAGATTATGAAAGAAGCTTTCCCCAGTATTGTGGATGTAAACTTTACTGCTACTATGGAGCAGCTTCTGGATGGGGTAGAGGAAGGAAAAGTCCAGTGGAAAACGGTGATCCGGAATTTCTATCCGGATTTGGAAGAAGCAGTTAAAAAAGCCAGACAGGAACTGGAACAGGTGAAGATCGAGGATGAAGTTACAGACGTGATCTGCGAGCAGTGCGGAAGAAATATGGTGGTGAAATACGGCCCCCATGGAAAATTTCTTGCCTGTCCGGGATTTCCTGAATGTAAGAATACCAAACCGTATTTGGAAAAGATCGGCGTTCCCTGTCCCCTTTGCGGCAAGGATGTAGTGATCAGAAGAAGCAAAAAAGGCCGTATTTATTATGGCTGTGAGAACAATCCGGACTGCGAGTTTATGTCCTGGCAGAAACCTTCCAAAGAGAAATGTCCCTCCTGCCAGAGCTATATGGTAGAAAAGGGAAATAAATTGGTTTGTTCCAACAAGCAGTGCGGTTATGTAATGATGAAACCAAAAGAACAAGATCTGGAAAACAGCATTGCCTGAAATACTTAAGGAGCGGAGTTGCTTCATTAAATGTATAAATATTCTCGATATGTTTAATGAGACAGCTCCACTCCTTTTTTAATGTAAAAAGATGAAATAGTCTGGAAAAAGTGAAAACATTACCTAATGAAGGAATTATTAGAAAACGGATAAAAAGACTGAAAATAGAAAAACTATACATTGATTTCAGAATAGTTGTATGCTAAAATGAATAGTATAAACAGAAAGTATGGATGCCGTCAGGCTGTCAGCTTATAATTTGAGCTGCTTTGACAAGATCACAGGAAAGGAGGTTCGCCATGAGCGTACAATTATTAGATAAGACCAGAAAGATTAATAAGCTTCTTCATAATAACCATGCCTCGAAAGTCCTTTTTAATGATATCTGCGAAGTCATGGTAGAAACATTGGATTCAAATATTCTGGTAATCAGCAGAAAGGGAAAGGTACTGGGAGTAGGCACCTGTCCTGGCGTGGAGGAGATCAATGAACTGATCGACAGCGAGGTAGGCGGTTATATTGACAAGCTGTTAAATGAAAGACTTCTGGGTGTATTGTCCACCAAGGAAAATGTAAATCTGGAGACCCTGGGATTTGAAAGTGAAAATATCGGCCGTTATGTTGCCATTATCAGTCCCATCGATATAGCAGGAGAGAGACTGGGAACTTTATTTATGTATCGCAGTGAAAAAACTTATGATATCGAGGATATTATTGTCAGCGAATACGGGACCACTGTGGTAGGTCTGGAGATGATGCGCTCTGTACATGAAGAGAATGCTGAAGAAAACCGGAAGATCCAGGTGGTAAAATCCGCATTTAATACCCTGTCCTTTTCTGAGCTGGAGGCGATTATCCATATCTTTGATGAACTGGATGGAGACGAGGGTATTCTGGTAGCCAGCAAGATCGCAGACCGGGTGGGAATTACACGTTCCGTAATTGTCAATGCCCTTAGAAAATTTGAAAGTGCAGGGGTTATTGAATCCCGTTCCTCCGGTATGAAAGGAACTTATATCAAAGTCCTCAATGAAGTGATTTTTGATGAACTGGAAGAGATCAAAAAGAGAAAATTAGTGAAGAAATAACTGCAAAGAAATCTTTGTAAAGAGAAAAGGAGCCATTCCTCAGAAACCGTCTGCGAGAAAGTTGCTGAGGAATGGTTCCTTTTCTTTATCCGGACCTGCAGGAGAGAGCAGATTCCCATAAAATTTTACATAGAATTTATAGAAAAAAGATAAAAATGAGAAAACAAGAGAAAATAGAAGAAAATAGAAGATAATATGAAAAATACAAAAAAAACCAGCAATAAATCTAGTTGCGAAAACCCAATAAATTAACTAATATATGACTATCGGTTAGCACTCGACAGAAATGAGTGCTAATAAAACAAAAGAATACGAATTTTGTAAGGAGGAAATAGATATGAAATTAGTACCATTAGGAGACAGAGTTGTATTAAAACAGTTAGAAGCAGAAGAGACAACCAAGTCAGGTATTGTTCTTCCTGGTCAGGCTCAGGAAAAACCTCAGCAGGCAGAAGTTGTTGCTGTTGGTCCGGGCGGAGTTGTTGACGGCAAAGAAGTAAAGATGGAAGTTGCTGTAGGCGATCAGGTGATCTATTCCAAATATGCAGGAACAGATGTGAAGATCAGCGAGGAAGAATATATCATCGTTAAACAGAGCGATATCCTGGCAATTGTTAAATAATAGAAAACAGTATTGAATTTATAGGAGGAATGTCATCATGGCAAAGGAAATCAAATACGGTGCAGAAGCAAGATCTGCTCTGGAAGCTGGAGTTAATAAATTAGCAGATACAGTAAGAGTAACACTGGGACCCAAAGGAAGAAATGTTGTACTGGATAAATCTTTCGGCGCTCCTCTGATCACCAATGACGGTGTTACTATCGCTAAAGAGATCGAGCTGGAAGATGGTTTTGAAAACATGGGTGCTCAGCTCATCAAAGAAGTGGCTTCTAAGACAAACGATGTAGCCGGTGATGGTACGACAACAGCTACAGTCCTGGCTCAGGCAATGGTTCATGAAGGAATGAAGAACCTGGCAGCAGGAGCAAATCCTATTATCCTGAGAAAAGGTATGAAGAAAGCTACAGAAGCAGCTGTCAATGCAATTAAAGAGATGAGCAAGAACATTGAAGGCAAAGACCAGATCGCAAGAGTAGCAGCAATCTCCGCCGGAGATGATGAGGTTGGCGAAATGGTAGCCGATGCTATGGAAAAAGTAAGCAAAGACGGCGTTATCACCATCGAAGAATCCAAGACAATGAAAACAGAGCTGGATCTGGTAGAAGGTATGCAGTTTGACCGTGGTTACATCTCCGCATATATGGCAACAGATATGGATAAGATGGAAGCAGTTCTGGAAGATCCGTATATCCTGATCACAGATAAGAAGATTTCCAATATTCAGGATATTCTTCCTCTGCTGGAGCAGATCGTCAAGACCGGCGCCAAACTGCTGATCATTGCTGAGGATATCGAAGGTGAAGCTCTTACAACTCTGATCGTTAATAAATTAAGAGGAACCTTCTCTGTATGTGCTGTAAAGGCTCCCGGATATGGCGATAGAAGAAAAGAAATGCTGAAAGATATTGCTATCCTGACAAATGGTACAGTAATTTCCGACGAACTTGGTCTGGAATTAAAAGATGTGACTATGGATCAGCTTGGCCGTGCAAAATCTGTAAAAGTCGAAAAAGAAAATACCGTTATCGTTGATGGTATGGGCGATAAAGAAGAGATCGCTGCAAGAGTTGCTCAGATTAAACATCAGATTTCCGAGACAACTTCTGACTTTGACAGAGAAAAATTACAGGAAAGACTCGCAAAACTGGCTGGCGGCGTAGCTGTTATCCGTGTAGGTGCAGCCACAGAGACAGAAATGAAAGAAGCAAAACTTCGTATGGAAGATGCGCTCAACGCTACAAGAGCAGCTGTTGAAGAAGGTATCATCGCAGGCGGCGGATCTGCTTATATCCACGCTTCTAAAGAAGTTGCAAAAGAAGTGGAGAAACTGGAAGGCGATGAAAAAACCGGTGCAAGAGTTGTTCTGAAGGCTCTGGAAGCTCCTCTGTATCATATCGCAGCAAACGCAGGTCTGGAAGGCTCTGTGATCATCAATAAAGTAAAAGAATCTGAGATTGGTGTTGGCTTCGATGCTCTGAAAGAGCAGTATGTGGATATGGTAAAAGAAGGAATCCTGGATCCTGCTAAAGTTACCAGAAGTGCACTGCAGAATGCTACAAGCGTGGCAGGAACTCTCCTTACAACAGAAGCAGTGGTTTCTACTATTAAAGAAGAAACACCGGCTGCACCAGCAGGCGCTCCGGGAATGATGTAATCCTGCAGTAAAGAAAAAAGACTGCAGTCAGACTCCCTTCCCAGGCGGACAAGTAAAAATAAAAAGACTTGCTGCCTGGGTGGGGAGTTTTTTGTGTGATACGCCCGGCAAGCGGCTGCCGTGCTTGCAACAGAAATTTTTTTGTGTTACACTGTTTATCAGAACATAGGAAATAACAGGAGGAACGTAAGATGACGGACATGTATTCGGAGCTCCTTGTAAAAAAGGAGCAGACCGTGAAAGACCAGGCGATCAAGATCCTGATGATCTTTTTGCTTGTGTTTACAGCAATAGCAGGATTGATCCTTACCCCTCTGGCTTGGGTACTGACCATTGGCCTTGGCATTGCGGCATATTTTCTGCTGCCGCTTCTGGATCTGGAATATGAATATGTATTTGTAAACGGGGAACTGGATATAGACCGGATCGCATCAAAAGCCAAGAGAAAGAGAATGAAGAGTTTTGATCTGGCAAAAATGGAGATTATGGCACCGGTAAATTCCCACAGAATGGATTACCAGAATCATAATACCAATATGAAGGTTCTGGATTTCTCTTCCGGAAATTCTCAGCATAAGATTTTCGCTATGATCATTCCGGATGACACCACAGTATACCGGGTGCTTTTGGAGCCGGACAAAGAGTTGCTGGATAATATCGCAAGAAGCTGTCCGAGAAAAGTTTTTCTGGATTGACAGTTTTGTCGGAATTTGTTATATTACTGTACTATAAACAAATTGAAGGGAGAATGAAAAATGGGTAAGATTATTGGTGAAGGCATTACTTTTGATGATGTCCTGTTAGTTCCGGCGTATTCAGAAGTGATCCCAAATCAGGTAGAATTATCAACTTGGCTTACAAAAAAGGTGAAACTGAACATACCGATGATGAGCGCCGGTATGGATACCGTTACCGAACACCGTATGGCAATCGCTATGGCGAGACAGGGCGGTATCGGAATTATTCACAAAAATATGTCTATTGAAGAGCAGGCAGATGAAGTAGATAAGGTAAAACGTTCAGAGAATGGCGTTATTACGGACCCATTTTTCTTATCACCGGAGCATACACTGGCAGATGCAAATGACCTGATGGCAAAGTTCCGTATCTCAGGAGTGCCTATTACTGAGGGGAAAAAACTGGTAGGTATTATCACAAACCGTGACCTGAAATTTGAAGAGGACTTTTCCAGAAAGATCAAAGAGTGCATGACTTCTGAAGGACTGGTTACTGCAAAAGAGGGCGTAACTCTGGAAGAAGCAAAAAAGATCCTGGCGAAATCCAGAAAAGAGAAACTTCCTATTGTAGATGATGACTTTAATCTGAAAGGTCTTATTACCATTAAAGACATTGAAAAACAGATCAAATATCCTCTTTCTGCAAAGGATGCCCAGGGAAGACTGCTCTGCGGCGCAGCAGTAGGAATTACCAAAAACGTAATGGCAAGGATTGATGCTCTGGTAAACGCCCATGTGGACGTAGTAGTGGTAGACTCCGCTCACGGACATTCTGCAAATATTATCCGGACAGTGAAAGAAATCAAAGAGAAATATCCGGACCTTCAGCTGATCGCAGGAAATGTAGCTACAGGAGAAGCTACCAAGGCACTGATCGATGCCGGCGTAGATGCTGTAAAAGTAGGTATCGGGCCGGGATCTATCTGTACTACCCGTGTGGTGGCAGGTATCGGCGTACCTCAGATTACAGCCATCATGGACTGCTATGAAGTTGCAAAAGAGTATGATATTCCGATCATTGCAGACGGCGGTATCAAATATTCCGGAGACATGACGAAGGCCATTGCTGCCGGTGCCAATGTTTGCATGATGGGAAGCATTTTCGCAGGATGTGATGAGAGCCCTGGAGATTTCGAGCTGTATCAGGGAAGAAAATATAAAGTATACAGAGGCATGGGTTCTATTGCGGCTATGGAAAATGGCAGCAAGGACCGCTATTTCCAGGAAGATGCAAAGAAACTGGTTCCGGAAGGCGTGGAAGGCCGAGTGGCTTATAAAGGTCATGTGGAGGATACTGTATTCCAGCTCATCGGCGGAATCCGTTCCGGTATGGGATATTGCGGAGCAAAGGATATCGAGACTCTGAAGAGAACAGGAAAATTTGTGAAGATTTCTGCAGCGGCTTTAAGAGAATCTCATCCTCACGATATTCACATTACGAAAGAGGCTCCGAATTACAGTATTGATGAGTAAGAGAATAAAACACAGAGATATACGAATTCGAAAATGAGTATAGAGCAGAGGGGTTGCTGTATGGAGCAGCGATTCCTCTGCTTTTTCTGACCTTAAAAGAGTCAGCAGAATAAGAGGAAAAGGCTCTATGAGAAAGCAAGGGTATGAGGGACGTTACGGGAAAAGGTATACGGAGAGAAAAAATCGGAGAAAGAAAGTAAGGATTCAGAGGATCACGCTTTTGGGAACTGCGGTTCTCACAGCATGTCTGATCGCTGTGGGAGGAACCCGAATCGGAGCGGCTATGGAGGAAAGACGGCTTTTGGAGGCCAGAAACGAATCTTTTGTGGGAGCTCCGCCTTTTGACGTGGAGCTTCTGGATGTCAATGAATATTCCAGGCCGGGGATTCCTCTGGAACAGATCAATGGTATTGTGATCCATTATACGGCGAATCCCGGAAGTACGGCCCAGAATAACCGGGACTATTTTGAAGGGCTGAAAGACAGCCATGAGACAAAGGTAAGCAGTCACTTTGTGGTGGGCATTGAGGGAGAGATCGTGCAGTGCATCCCCAGCTCGGAAATTGCCTATGCATCGAATTCCAGAAATTCGGATACTTTGTCCATAGAGTGCTGCCATACAGATGAAACAGGGGAATTTACAGAAGCCACCTATACTTCTTTGGTCCGGCTTACCGGATGGCTCTGCTATCGGTTTAATCTTACCAGTGAGGATGTGATCCGGCACTACGACGTGACAGGAAAGATCTGCCCGAAATATTATGTGGCTCACCCGGAGGCCTGGGAGCAGTTTAAAGCGGACGTTGGGGAACAGATTAAAGTTGTGGAGCAGGAGGTATTGGCTGCAGAGGGGGAATGATATATGGAAAGTGCAGGAGAAAAGAAGAAGTTTTGGGGAACTAATCGGGTGTGGAGATATTGCAGATCCCATATGTGGTGCTCTTTTGCTATGGCGATTTTAGTGGCAATTGTTTTGCTGATGGGGATTATGTGGGTTTATATGAAAAAACAATATTATACGCATCTTGTAGAAACTACTTATACTACGGAAGAGGCGCTGATGAATTCTGTCAGTATAAACATGCAGAATCAGATGGAGACATATATAAATCTTGGATCAGGACTTTCTGTTGACGAAGAAATACTAAGTGCTATTCAAAGTTTTGTGACAGGTGATGCAGATGCCCAGAGCAACAAGGATATGAGCAATGCCCTGAAATCAGCAGCCAGAAGTTCCAGTTTCATTGTAGGGATTGCTATTGCTTCAGAAGACGGCATTTTATATCAATATGATAAAAATGAGATGAGAATCTCAGGAGCAAAGCCTATTTGGGAAGAGGATAGTAAAGAAAGGATCAAAGAAATCTTTTCTAAGATTAAAGATCGAAACGGGAAAAATATGATTCCTCGCTATGAGATTGTCACACATCCAATGATGCATCCGAATATGGAGGATCTGGGAGTGATACATATTGCTTTTCCACTGAAAAACCTTAATTCTTATCAGAATGTGGAATATATGATGCTGGTCTCTTACCAGTCACAGCCTTTAGCCAGTTTCCTAAAGCAGATGAACCAGAATCAGGAAGAATATATTCAGGCATATATTGAAGACGGCAGCGGGGAGATTATTCTGCATACGCAGGGTGATGAATATATGGGGATTTCTTCAGAAGATTATCAGGAAGAAAATGCATTAACGGGTCTGACAGAACAAATTGTAAGCTATGATTGGACATTGCATGCGGTAATTGATGAAGAAATGCTTATGAGAAAAGTTGACGATATCTACGGCAGAATGGTGATCCTTTATGCAGGCGCCATACTGATCATTTTATTGATCTTGTTTTGGACAACAAATCGTCTTCTTCGCCCGGTAAATATTATCAGCAATTCAATCAGGAGAGTAGAGGATAGCGAAACGAGAGAGCAGATTGCCATTGAAGGAACAAATGAAATCTGGCAGCTTGCGCAGGAGTATAATAATATGCTCCAAAAAATCAGAAAGGCTGCTCAGGAAGTAGAAGAGCAGCATGATAAAATGATAGAGTCTTTGAAGATGAAGCAAAGAGCAGAAAGAGAGGCATTAGAATCTCAGATTAATGCACATTTTATTTGTAATACTCTGAATGCAATCAACTATGAAGCTATGGAAAGCGGCAATTTTAAAGTATCCATTTTACTAAAAAAATTATCCAATATTTTAAGATATACTTTTGACCAAAAACATCAGAATGTTTATATGTTTCAAGAAATTTCATGGATAGAACAATATCTTTTTCTGCAAAGAGAGCGGTTGGATAATGTTTTTTCTTATGAGATCAGCTTTGACTCAGACTACGATAATTGGCCATGCAGGAAATTAATGCTTCAGCCATTTGTAGAGAATTCTATTGTTCACGGATTTGAGGGAAGAGAAAGCGGGGGTATCATTAAAATAACAGGAGAAGGCTACAGAGAATTTCTAAAGATTATTATAGAAGATAATGGGCAGGGAATGACTTCGGAGAGAAAAGCTGTAATACAAGAAATACTGGAAAATCCCATGCTGGCGAAAACAAGAGAAGTGGGAATAGGGATTTCCAATGTTATCACTCGAATGAGAATGCATTATGGAAGTAAAATGAATGTAGAGTTTTGGACGGAAGAAGGTAAAGGAACAAGATTTATCTTTATTCTTCCAATGCCAGAATAGAAGAGGGAGGGGACTTATGAGGATTTTAATTGCGGAAGATGAACGTAGGGCCATGCGAGGACTGAAAAATCTGATCACTTCTATTTCGGATCAGTATGAAGTAGTGGCGGAGGCAGCTAATGGACGTCAAGCTCTGGAATTAATACAGATTGTAAAACCAGATGTAGTATTTACAGACCTTAAAATGCCTTATATGGATGGCATGTCGCTGATTAAAGCATCGCAGGCGGCGGGAGTTACTACTCAATATGTGATCGTTACTGCTTACGAAGAGTTTGAGGCAGCTAGAGAGGCCATTGTGTTGGGCGTTAAAGACTACCTGGTAAAACCGATTACCTATGATGAAGTTTATGATCTGATGAAACGTCTGGAAAAAAAGAAAGGGGAACGCACCAGCGAGGAAATCGTAAGGCTGAAAGAAAAATATCCGGATGTACATCCATTAGTAATAAAATGTTTGAATTTTATTGAAAAAGGATATGGGTCAAAGATCAATCAGAAAGAACTTGCAGAAAATCTGGGGATTTCTCAAGAATACTTGTGCTATCTTTTTAATAAAGAAATGGGAGTAACATTTACAAAATTTGTAAAAAATTATCGCATAGAAGCAGCAAAAAAACTTCTTTTGGCGGGCTATCCCAAAGAGGAACTTCCATATCATGTAGGATTTTCCGACCCCAAATATTTTAATAAGGTGTTTCGTGAAACTGTGGGGATGAGTGTTACAGAATTTATGGAAGAAAATAAAGGGTAGACATATGATATGTGAAAAAGAACTCTGACAGAAATAATTATGTTATGATTTCTGTCAGAGTTTTTTTGCTTGTGATTTCAGTTGCTAATCATACATAAATAGCAAGGGATTCAAAAATGTGAAAAATTTTTATCTTAAATTTTTTCCCAAATCTTAAAATTTTACTTTAAAATTTTCTGCTAAATCTTAAAATGAAAAGTTTTATATAAACTGACGAAAATGTATAATAAAAACATCAAAAAAATATACAAAGTGTAAGGAGGAAAAGAAATGAAAAAACGATTTCAAAAGCTGGCGGCCTTATTTTTGGTCGGCTCAATGACCGCAGCTCTTGTATCCGGATGCGGCGGTTCCTCAGGAGGAAGCGGTTCCAGAGACTCGGGAGATGGAAGCAGCTCATCCGGCGAACCGGCAGAGGTTACTTTGTGGCATTACTTTGAGGCTGAAGCACCTGCATTTGAGGCACTTATCGAGGAGTATAACGAATCACAGGATGCTATCCACATTACACCAACCTTTGTTTCACGTGAAGAATTGATGAATCAGTATACCATTGGTGCTGTTTCCGGTGAGCTTCCCGATATTGGTATGGTGGATTCTCCAGATATGGCTTCATATATTTCTCTGGGAGTATTTGAAGATATTACAGAGGATATCCAGGATTGGGAAGATCTGGAAAACTTTTATGACGGGCCGTTATTAAGTGTTCAGGATGCCGAAGGACACTATTATGGACTGCCTCAGAATTCTAATTGTCTGACGCTTTGCTGCAATATGGATATTTTAAATGCGGCTGGTTTTGATGCACCTCCAACTACATGGGAAGAATTTAGAGAAGTATGTGAGAAAACCACAGATACAGCTAATGGAGTGTATGGTTTCTCCATGTGTGCTATTGGAACTGAAGAAGGTACATTCCAGATTCTTCCGTGGATCTGGTCCGCTGGTGGTGATATCAGTGATCTGACAAGTGAAGGATCTGTAAAAGCAATCCAGTTCCTTACAGATCTGGTACAGAACGGCTATATGAGCAAGGAAGTTGTAAACTGGCAGCAGTCAGATGCATACAATGCTTTCTGCGCAGGAAAAGCAGCAATGTTTGAATCCGGCACATGGCAGCTTCAGGATATCGATGAGAAAATTAATGGAACATTCAACTATGAATATGCACTTCTTCCTATGGATCAGCAATACGCTTCCTGTATCGGCGGCGAAAACTTTGGTGTCTGCACAGGTACAGAATATAAAGACGAATGTGTAGATTTCCTGAAATGGTTTATGAGTGCAGAAAAAAATGCTGAGTTTACAGCAGCAGCTACAAAACTTCCGGTACGTTCAGATGCTGTAGGGCTTCAGGAGATTTTTACAACAGATGAAAGATATGCAGTATTTAATGAGGAAATGAACTATGCAAGACCTCGTGGACCTCATGCACAGTGGCCAACATTATCAGAGGCTCTGTATAATGCTACACAACAGGCTATGCTGGGAGATCAGTCAGTGGAAGATGCACTTGCTGCCGCTGCGGATGTGATTAATCCGATTTTGGAAGAAGATCCTTTGCCAGAATCCACAGCTGGCGGAGGGGTAGCGGACGATGTTAATCAATAAAAATACATAGTCCTGAAGTTTATGCTAGATAAATCGTGAAGGAGCCTCGGAAACAGTCTGGTATCCGGCTGGATTCCGAGGCCTTTCTTTATTGTAAAAGAAGGGAGTGCAAAAAATGAAGCTGAGTATAGCTGCAAAAAAGAAAAGAGAAGCCTATTTGTTTATTCTTCCCGGATTTCTATATCTGTTGATCGTCTGCGGATATCCATTACTTTATAATATTGTGTTGAGCTTTAAAAACATGAATGTAAAAAATATGGCGACGGGAACCTCTGTATTTGTAGGGCTGGAAAACTATCAGACTTTGTTCAGTGATCCGACCTTCCAAATGGTATTTAAAAACACTATTATATTTACTTTAGCATGCCTGGCAATCCAGTTTACCATTGGTTTCTTATTTGCAATGTTTTTTTCAAAAAAGTTTACTCTGGCAGGACCTGTACGTGGTCTGATCCTGGTAGGCTATATGATGCCTATGTCTGTTACCGCTCTTTTAGGAAAGAACCTTTTTTTACTTGATGGAGGCGTGATCAATGACCTTCTTATGAAACTGCATATTGTTTCGGAACCTGTGGACTGGCTGGTGAGCGGAGGAACAGCTTTGGCTGCTGTTATAGCCGTAAACTGCTGGGTGGGCATTCCATTTAATATGCTTCTTCTGACATCGGGACTTACAGGTATCTCGGATGATATTTACGAAAGTGCCTCAATCGATGGTGCAAATAAATTTCAACGTTTTCTGTATATTACACTGCCGCTGATGAAACCAGCGATGCTTTCTGTATTAATGCTTGGCTTTATTTATACTTTTAAGGCTTTTGACCTTATGTATATTATGACATCGGGAGGTCCATATAATTCTACAGATGTATTAGGAACCTATGCTTATTCAAAAGCATTTACTCAGTATGAGTTCTCTCAGGGTTCTGCTATTGCAATGGTATTATTTGTATGCCTGTTCCTGGTTGGCCTGTTTTATCTGAGATTATTAAGTAAGGAGGATGACTAGAATGAGTAATGAAAATGTAAGACCTGCAAAGAAAAACTATCTGCAGACAAAAGAAGGACGCAGAAATGTGATAAATTGTGTGATTGCAGTTTTGATAGCCATATTCTTTCTGTTTCCGATTTACTGGTTGATCCAGATGTCTTTTAAAACGGATATGGAAAGTTTCGGAAAGATTGTTACCTATTATCCCCATGAATTTACAATAGATCCTTGGTTAGAGAATCTCCAGGATGCAGACTTTTTAAGCTCATTAAGGAACAGTATATTTATAGCGTTTTGTGCTATGCTGATCTCTCTGGTTTTTGGAGTGCCTGCAGCTTATGGAATGGGGCGTTATCAGGTAAAAGGGACCAAATCTTTTATGCTGACCTTTCTTGTTACGCAGATGCTGCCAGCATCTGTAATGCTTACACCTATGTATCTGACTTTTACGAAACTGCATCTGCTGGGCACCTATTGGGCACCGGCTATTGCGGTAGCATCCGGTTCTGTACCGTTTATCGTGGTGACTTTACGCCCGTATTTTAAAAGCATTCCGGTTTCTCTTGATGAGGCGGCAAGAATTGACGGATGTGGGGTATTCCGTTCTTTCTTTAAAATTATGATTCCTACAATAAAAACGGGTATCATTACGGTTGTAGTTATTTCTTTCCTGAACGGCTGGAATGATCTGATCTATTCTATGACCTTTAATGTAGATGCAGATATGAGACCATTGACAGCTAATATCCGGAAGTTCCAGAGCAAATATGGAACAAAATGGAATTGCATTATGGCATATGGAGCGATTTTGGTTATTCCTGTTATCCTTGCATTTATTTTCCTCCAGAAATACATTGTCGGCGGTCTTACTGCCGGTGCAGTCAAAGAGTAAGAAAAAAGGTAAATATTTGTCTGATTTTCTATATGATTTGACTGGCAGAAAATATGGGAGAAATTTATAATCAGAGCTATAGAAGGGAGCAAAATTATGACAGATATTATCAGAAAAGAGGGGAAACCTACCGGGGATTTCCGCTCAGACAACAAATTTTTATTAGGGTATTTTGAGATAAAGGACAATGCCCTGTATTACCGCTATGATGCAGAGCGGGTGATCGTAGAACCCTGGGGAGCCAACAGTCTCAGAGTCCGGGCTTCCAAGATGCCCCAAATGCCCCAGGAGCTTTGGGCTCTGGATGGGAAACCGGAAGGGGATAATCCGGAAATTACCATTCATGAATTCAGTGCTGAGATCACAAACGGAAAGATCAAAGCAGTGATCAACAATATTGGAAAGATCAGCTTCTACAATCAGAAGGGAGAGCTGCTCCTGGAGGAATATGTGCGGAACAGGGAGGACATGTTTGCAGACACCTGCAGCTCTCTGGAAGTAGAAGCCAGAGAGTTTAAGCCTATCATTGGCGGAGATTATCAGCTGACTATGCGTTTTGAGTCCAATCCCAATGAAAAGATTTATGGCATGGGACAGTATCAGCAGAAATTTCTGGATGTAAAAGGTGCAGAGCTGGAACTGGCTCACAGAAATTCTCAGGCCAGTGTTCCCTTTGCCCTGTCTTCTCTCGGATATGGATTCCTCTGGAACAATCCGGCTGTGGGAAGAGTGAGTTTCAATAAAAATATCACCTCCTGGCTGGCTCAGTCCACGAAAAAATTAGACTATTGGATCACTGCGGGGGATACACCGGCAGAAATTGAGGAAGCCTATGCCAATGCTACAGGAAAAGTCCCCATGATGCCGGAATACGGTATGGGATTCTGGCAGTGCAAGCTCCGCTATCAGACCCAGGAGGAGCTGCTGGAAGTAGCCAGAGAGTATAAGAGAAGAGGGATTCCTATTGACGTGATCGTAGTAGACTTTTTCCACTGGCCAAAGCAGGGAGATTGGAGATTTGATCCCACTTACTGGCCGGATCCGGACGCAATGATCCGGGAATTGAAGGAGATGGGAATCGAACTGATGGTTTCTATCTGGCCGATGGTAGATTATAAGAGCGAAAACTTTGAAGAAATGAAGGCAAAGGGACTTCTTACAAGAGTGGAAAAGGGTGTCCGCATCGATAACACATACATGGGAAACACCATCCAGTATGATCCCACAAATCCGGAAGCGAGAGAGTATGTATGGGGCAAAGCAAAGAAGAATTATTATGACAAGGGCGTAAAGATTTTCTGGCTGGACGAAGCAGAGCCGGAGTATACAGTTTATGACTTTGAAAACTACCGTTATCATCTGGGACCAAATGTTCAGATCGGAAATATCTATCCTGTGATGTACGCTAAAACTTTCTTCGACGGAATGCAGGCGGAAGGCCAGGAAGAGGTTGTGAATCTGTTGCGCTGTGCCTGGGCCGGCAGCCAGAAATACGGAGCTTTGGTGTGGTCCGGAGATATCCATTCTACCTTTGAAAGCCTACAGAACCAGTTTGCCGCAGGTCTGAATATGGGACTGTCGGGCATTCCCTGGTGGACCACAGACATTGGCGGATTCTTCGGAGCCAACATTTATGACGAAGACTATCATGAGGTATTTGTCCGTTGGTTCGAGTATGGAACTTTCTGCCCGGTAATGCGTCTCCATGGATACAGGATGCCTTACCAGCCTCAGTACGGGACCACAGGAGGAGCGGAATGTGTTTCCGGAGCGCCTAATGAAATATGGTCTTATGGGGATGAGGTTTATGAGATTTGTAAGAAATACATAGAACTGAGAGAGGCTATGCGTCCTTATATCAGAACTCTTATGGAAGCTGCTCATGAAAAGGGAACTCCTATAATGCGTCCCATGTTCTATGATTTCCCGGAAGATAAAGTATGCTGGGAGAACGAAAGCCAGTATATGTTTGGACCGGATATCCTGGTGGCTCCTGTTATGGAACGGGGACAGAAGAAAAAAGAGGTCTATCTTCCAAAGGGAAGCACCTGGACAAATCCATGGACCGGGGAAAGCTATGAGGGAGGCCAGAAGGTGACTGTAGAGACTCCTCTGGAACAGATCCCATTGTTTACAAGAGATAATTTTAAGTTAGAAGTATAAGATGAAAAAAGCCGCTGCGGCATTTAATACAGAGGAATCCCGTATTCGGAAAAGTATTATGCCAGGCGGCTTTAAAAAGATATTGGGAGGTTGCAATATGCTGAAACAGGCAGGAAATAAAGTGTACAGACGCTTTGACAAAGAATTATTATGTATCCAGCCCTGGGGGAAAAACAGCTTTCGCATACAGGCTACCCAGCGGTATGAATTTATAGAAGATGATGACATCTCGGCTCTTCTTCCTGCAGAGGAAGTATCTGTGAAGGTTTTTGAGAGAGGAACGGATACGGTGATTGAAAACGGCAAGATTACCTGCGAGATCACCAGAACTGGAAAGCTCCGTTTCTTAAATCAGGACGGAAAGCTGCTTTTGGAGGAATATGAAAGGATCCGGAGTACGGAAGAAGAAGGCCGGAAAGAGTTTAATAGCGCTCTTGAGATCGTTCCCAGGACCTTTGAGCCCAGACAGAGTACAGATAATTACCGTCTGACTGTCCGGTTTGAGCCTGTAGAAGGGGAGAAGCTTTACGGAATGGGACAGTACCAGCAGCCTTATCTGGATGTAAAAGGCTGTACCCTGGAACTGGCTCACAGAAATTCTCAGGCAAGTATACCCTTCGTCCTTTCCAGCAACGGATATGGATTTTTGTGGAATAATCCGGCTATCGGCTCTGTGACCTTCGGGAAAAATGTGACCCAATGGACAGCTCAGTCCACCAAGCAGATGGATTACTGGATCACCGCAGGAGATACCCCGGCAGAGATCGAGGAGGCCTATGCAAATGCTACAGGAAAAGTTCCTATGATGCCTGAATACGGCATGGGATTCTGGCAGTGCAAACTACGCTATATGACCCAGGAGGAGATTCTGGAGGTGGCAAGGGAGTATTACCGGAGAAAATTGCCTGTAGATGTGATCGTGGTAGATTTCTTCCACTGGCCTCATGAGGGAGACTGGAAGTTTGACCTGGACTACTGGCCGGATCCGGAGAAAATGGTCCGGGAACTGAAAGAAATGGGCATGCATCTGATGGTGTCCATCTGGCCTACTGTAGATGGGGAAAGCGAAAACTATCAGGAAATGGAAGAACTGGGATATCTGACCCGGTCAGAACAGGGCAAGCGTCTGGGACAGCTGGGCAATGCGGCGATCATTGACGTGACAAATCCTGATGGAAGAGAATATGTATGGAGCAAGATCAAGAAAAATTATTATGAGAAAGGTATCCATATTTTCTGGCTGGACGAGGCGGAACCGGAGTTCACCGGCTATGAGTTCTCCCATTACCGGTATTTCCGGGGAGCAGATATGGAAGTGGGAAATATCTATCCAAGAGAGTACGCCAGGATGGCTTACGAGGGAATGGAGAAAGAAGGACAGAAGAATATCCTGAACCTTCTCCGCTGTGCCTGGGCCGGCAGCCAGCGGTACGGAACACTGGTGTGGTCCGGGGATATTGATTCTTCCTTCCGTTCCCTGAGAAACCAGCTGGCGGCAGGACTGAATATGGGAATCTCCGGGATCCCCTGGTGGACTACGGACATCGGAGGCTTCCACGGCGGAAATATCCATGATCCTAAATTCCATGAGCTGCTGGTCCGCTGGTTTGAGTTTGGCGCTTTCTGCCCGGTAATGCGTCTCCATGGATTCCGGGAGCCTTTTAAGGCCCCTCTGGGAACTACCGGCGGCGGAAAACACAACAGCGGCGCAGAAAATGAAGTGTGGAGCTATGGAGAGGAAGTTTACAAGATCTGTGAAAAGTATATCCATCTCAGAGAACGTATGCGTCCTTATGTAAGACAGATCATGGAAGAAGCTCATGAAAAGGGAACTCCCCCAATGCGTCCTCTGTTTTATGATTTCCCGGAAGATAAAAATGCCTGGGAGATAGAAGATGAGTATATGTTCGGACCAAATCTTCTGGTAGCGCCTGTTTTATATGAAGATCAGAGAGAGAGGACCCTCTATCTGCCGGAAGGCCTCTGGAGAAATATTCATGACGGTGAGGAATACCAAGGAGGAAGAGAGATCACGGTGGACGCTCCCCTTGACCAGCTTCCTGTATTTGCAAAGGCAGGGAAACTGACGGAACTGTAAAAACGGAAAGGGTGTAGAACATGGGTAAAAAGAGAACACAGAGAAATATTTTTGGATTTGATGGCAGCTTTATCAATATCTGCGATAAGATATTCGATGTAATGGCTTTAGGATTTTTGTGGATACTATGCAGTATTCCTATTGTGACAATAGGAGCCTCTACATCGGCTTTGTATTATGCTATGGTGAAGTGTGTGAAAAATGGCAACGGATATATTGCCAGAGAGTTTTTCCGCTCTTTCAGGCTGAATCTTATCTCCGGGTGTTTTATCTGGATCCTGGTGGTGGCGGCTACTTTTGCCATGCACTTAAATATAGGTATCCTGATGAAGGAAACAGACGGCTATGTGGGCCTGTTCTTTATCTGTGTCTATGCCCTTACCTCTGTATGGATCCTTGCTTTTGCCTGCTACGTATTTCCGGCTTTAGCACGGTTCGATATGAGCAGCGGCTGGCTGATTAAGCTGGCTATGTATATGACGGTCCGCTATTTTGGTACGACTCTTGCCCTGCTTCTGGTATTGGCCTGTACAGGGGCTATTATCTGGCGTTTCCCTATTCTGATGATTTTTGCTCCGGGACCGGTAATCTTCCTTATGTCGGAATTTCTGGAACGGGTGCTGAAAAAGCATGAGCCGGATAGGAAGGAAACAGGAGAATACGATGCAGAAAAAATACAGGAGCAAGGAAAATAAAAATAGATTTACAGGAGGAAAGATTGTGAAATTTACAAATGGATACTGGCTTTTGAGAAAGGAAATGGAACCTGCATATGCAGTTGAATATGCAAGTCATAAAATAGAAGGCAGAACGTTAACCGTATATCTTCCCAGTAAGCATATAACCGGAAGAGGCGACTGTCTGAATATCCCAATGCTGACACTGACCCTTTCCAGTCCCATGGAAGGTGTGATCAAGGTTTCAGCGGTACACCATGCAGGCGCTTTGTATAAAGGCCCCTTTGCCCAGGTGAACCAGGAAGATCCTCAGGTGGAGATCACGCAGACAGATACCCAGGTGATCTACCGCTCCGGGTCTCTGAAAGCGGTGATCGACAAGGCCCCGGCAGGATATAAACTGGCTTTTTATGAAGGAGAAAAATTCCTTACCGAGTCCAGCTTCCGGAATCTGGCCCATATGTATAACAACAAGACAGAGAAATCCTATATGCTGGAACAGCTTTCTATTGATGTGGACGAATATATCTATGGACTGGGAGAGCGGTTTACGCCTTTTGTGAAGAACGGACAGATCGTGGAAATGTGGAATGAGGACGGAGGAACAGCCAGCGAGATTGCCTACAAGAACATTCCCTTTTATGTTACCAATAAAGGATACGGCGTTCTGGTAGATAATGTAGGAGACGTGGCTTTTGAGATCGCAAGTGAGAAGGTAGAGAGGATACAGTTTTCTGTGGAAGGAGAGCGGCTGGATTATTATTTTATCAGCGGCGGCAGCCCTATGGGAACGGTGGAAAAATATACGGATCTTACTGGCAAGCCAGCTCTGCCTCCGGCCTGGTCTTTCGGTCTTTGGCTGACCACCTCTTTTACTACAAATTATGATGAGGAGACGACATCCAGCTTTATACAAGGAATGGCAGACAGGAAGATTCCTCTTCATGTATTCCATTTTGACTGTTATTGGATGGATGCCTATGAATGGTGTAACTTTATCTGGGATCCCAAGACTTTTCCGGATCCAAAAGGTATGCTCCAGAGATACCATGACCGGGGACTTCGGATCTGCGTCTGGATCAATCCCTATATCGGACAGAAATCGGTGCTTTTTAAAGAAGGGATGGAGAAGGGATATCTGGTAAAGAAAAAAGACGGCAGCGTTTGGCAGTCCGATCTGTGGCAGCCTGGCATGGGACTGGTGGATTTCACCAATCCGGAAGCGGCAGCCTGGTATCAGGAAAAGCTGAAGACCCTTCTGGACATGGGAGTGGACTGCTTTAAGACAGATTTCGGAGAAAGGATCCCGGTAAAGAATATTGAATATTTTGATCATTCGGATCCGGTGAAAATGCATAACTATTACACTTATCTATATAATAAGACAGTATTTGAACTTCTGGAGAGAGAGCGGGGAAAAGGAGAGGCAGTGCTCTTTGCCCGTTCTGCTACCGTAGGAGGGCAGCAGTTCCCGGCTCACTGGGGCGGCGACTGCTCTGCAACTTATGTTTCTATGGCGGAGACCCTCAGGGGAGGCTTATCTCTTTCTCTGGGAGGGTTTGGTTTCTGGAGCCATGACATCAGCGGCTTTGAGAGCACCGCAACTCCGGATATCTACAAGAGATGGTGCCAGTTCGGACTTTTAAGTTCCCACAGCCGTCTTCACGGTTCCGCTTCTTACCGTGTGCCCTGGCTTTTTGATGAGGAAGCCTGCGATATCCTCCGGGAGTTTGTAAATCTGAAATGCCGTCTTATGCCTTATATTTATGGGCAGGCAGTGAAGTCCCATGTAAAGGGAACCCCCCTCCTCCGCCCCATGTTCCTGGATTTCCCCCAGGACAGAGCCTGCGACACTCTGGATCGCCAGTACATGCTGGGAGATTCTCTGCTGGTGGCTCCGGTATTTAAAGAATCCGGGGAAGTAGATTATTATCTGCCGGAGGGAACCTGGGTGAACATTCTTACCGGAGAGAAGAAAACAGGAGGGAAATGGATAAAAGAAACCCACGACTATCATTCCCTGCCGGTTATGCTCCGGCCTAACACAATCCTGCCTGTAGGAAATAATGATCAGGTTCCGGATTATGACTTCGCTGACCAGGTGACTCTTGTGATCGGAGAATTTGAAGAAGGGGCCCGGACCTGTGTGGAAATCCCGGATACCAAAGGAAATACTGTGATGAAAGTACAGGCCAGAAGACAAGGAGAGGAGATCCTTCTTTCTGTAGAGGGCGGAAAAGGCAATTTCCAGATCAAAAATCTGGGAAGCCAGACTGTTAGAGTAGAAAGTTAAGAGGATAAAAAGAATGGCAGGGAAATCGGAGCTGCCACGGTTCCGATTCCCCTGCCATAACTTTTTTACATGGATAGGGTGCCAATACAGTTAGAAATCTATTTTAAGAAATTCCAACCGTAGATTTGAAGGGGGGCTGTACGGTAGAAAAGAGAGATTTTGGAATTTCTACCGTAGATTTGAAGGGAGCTGTACGGTAGAAAGGAGACTTTTGGAAATTTCTACCGTAGATTTGAAGGGAATTGTACGGTAGAAAAGAGAGATTTTGAAATTTCTACCGTAGATTTGAAGGGAGCTGTACGGTAGAAAAGAGACTTTTAGATATATCACCCGCATTTTAATGAAAGAGCAGGCTGCGGCATTAAGCATTCTCAATTTTGCCTAATGCCGCAGCTTTTCATCTGGTGCACCGCCAGGTGCAGGTTTCCAAAAGTGTTAGTCCAGATTCAGTTTTTTTGTTAGAATGTACCGGCTTCCAAAGTAGAATACTACCGATAAAACCAGATACCAGGCAAGCATGAATATCATCTGCGCAGTTCCGTTTCCTCCTGTGCTGGAGATAACCTCTCCGCTTTCTGTGGTGACCACGGTGCTGATAGGACTCAGGGGCGGGACGATAAATAATACGATCAGCATGACGATGGACTGCCCGATATTGATTCCAAAGAAAGATACTACGGCCCCTAAGGCTTTATGGGTTTTAAATAGGCTGCCCAGACAGATAGAAAATAAAATCAGGGCAGTAATGTAGAAGAAGTATTCTATGATCAGGCCTAAGACCACAGTGATAGTTTCCACCATAGCATGAAAGCCGTCAAACCCAAAAAGACTTGTAAAGAACATCTGGAATCCGTCTATGATGTCCGGCATAGTCTCCGGATAGCTGAACAATATAAAAATTGATAGAGCCACACATAAGAAATCAATGACTGACCAGGTCCAGAATATGAGAATCTTAGACCAGAGAAGTTTATCCGGGGTTACCGGCAGGGTATTGGTCAGGTAGCCTTCATCAGAAAACAAGCTTTTCTGCATCCGAGCTGCCAGATAAAAGATCGTAGCCAGAATGATACCTATGATGAAGATCACATAGATCGTGACGTATGCCACTGCTCCCATGCCGAAAATGGTAGTGGAAAGGGATACGTGGGTATCAAAGCTGCTTCCGCTTCTTGCTGCGAAATTTCCGGCAATGACAATAGCCAGTCTTCCGATTACACTGTAGGCCAGTAATACCCCATGAAGGATCAGAAGGAGCATGGATACAGATTTCCAGTCGTATTTATATAATTTCTTTAACATTTAAACACCTCCCGAAACAGGGCGTCTACAGATTTTCCCTGATTGAAACGGATGTTTTCCACGCTGTCAACCATACGGATATGCCCGTTCTGAATAAAAACTACATCATCTAAGATATTTTCCACATCAGAAATCAGATGAGTGGATATAATAATCGTAGCATTTTCATCATAATTTTGAATAATGGTAGAGAGGATATAATCTCTGGCAGCAGGATCTACCCCGGCAATCGGTTCGTCCAGGCAGTAAAGCCTTGCTCGGCGGCTCATGACCAGGATCAGCTGGACCTTCTCTTTGGTGCCCTTAGACATGGTCCGGAGCCGGTCGGAAGGATTGATGTTCAGCCGCTTCAGCATATCGTAAGCCCTGGCTTTGTCAAAGTCTTCATAGAAATCCTGGAAAAAATCGATAATGTCACAGACCTTCATCCAGGAATTCAGGTAAGTGCGCTCAGGAAGGTAGGGAACAAATTTTTTCGTTTCTACACCTGGCGCAAGGCCGTCTATGAAGATATGGCCCTCTGTGGGAACCAGCAGTCCGTTTAAAAGCTTGATCAGTGTGGTTTTTCCGCTGCCGTTTGGACCCAGGAGACCAATGATCTTCCCAGGCATGAGAGAAAAGGAAATCTGATCCAGGGCAGTCTTGTTGCCATATCTCTTAGTAAGGTCTTTGCATTCTAAAATAGGGTTCATGACTGTTCCTCCTTTTCGATTTTTTCGATAAGCTGTATAGTAGCTTGTTTGGTAAAACCGATATATTCCATTTTCTTTAAAAATTCTTTTACCTGTTCTGAGGCAATGGCATTTTTTGTCTGTTCGATCATAGTTAAATCCTCCGTTATAAAGCGGCCGCTGGTCCGCTGACTGTAGAGAAGACCTGTTCGTTCAAGTTCGGACAAAGATTTCTGCATAGTGTTTGGATTTACTCCTGCCTCCTGAGCCAGTTCCCTTACAGAGGGAAGCTTGCTTCCGGGAAGATATGTGCCGGAAATAATATCCATAGTGATCCGTTCCATGATCTGAGGATAGATGGGACGGTTGGAGTCCAGATTCCAAGGCATATATGCAGCACCTCCTTTTCTTTTTTGGCTGCAAAGGATCTTCACAATATCATATCGTGTGAAGCATATAAGTTTATGGTTTCTTTGAGTAAATGTATTATTGTACTAATTGATTAATACAATAATACATAGGCGGATCGGATTTGTCAATAGAAACTTTATAAAAACTTTTCAGAGAATTAAAAATTCTCCGGGAAATAGCCGTTGCATTTCAAAAAATGTATGTTACAATATTGTTACACGGAGAATAATAAGGGTGATAATATGAATTTATATGAAGCGATTTTTCTCAGAAAATCTGTACGGAACTATGAAATGGAACCGGTGAGCGGGGAGATCCTCCAGGAGATGAGGGAGTTTTACGGAGAAATCGAAGGGCTGAATCCGGGGATCCATACAGAGATTTCTATTATAGATAATACCAGAGGAAAGAACAGGATGATGCATTTATTCGGAGTGAAAGCCCCTTATTATCTGGCTTTTTATTCCGAAGAGAAAGATCTGGCACAGATGAATGCCGGATATATTCTGGAACAGATTGCACTTTTTTTGTGTACCAAGGGATTAGGAACCTGCTTTCTCGGCGGGATAAAACCCAGAATGGGAAATATGCGCAGAGGCAATATGAAATTTGTGATTATGCTGGCGTTCGGAAAGAGTCGGGGGAGTTATACAAGGAAGGCGGTAGATGCCAAGCGCATGGATCTGAAGGACCTCTGTGTCTATAAAGAAGTGCCAAGACAGTGGATGAAACAGCTTCTGGAAGCGGCAAGACTGGCACCCTCCAGCATGAACAGCCAGCCCTGGCGGTTTGTGGTATATGATAACCGGATTCATGTGTTTGCAAAAAAACACAATATGAATCATCTGGGAAAATTTGAGGAGTTGAATTTCGGCATTATGTTTTCACATCTGATGGTAGTAGCGGAAGAGTTATGGCTGGATGTGGATCTGATACGTCTGGAAGACATTACCCATAAAAATTTTCCAAATAATCAATATATACTCAGTGCAATCCTGAGAACCTGAACAGAAAATTCAAATCCTGCAGAAAGCAAAGGGGCAGACCTGCTTTCTGTGGGATTTTTTGTGTGATACGCCCGGCAAGCGGCTGCCGTGCCCGCACAGGCAGGTATTTGCCAGGCAACGGACAGCGACAGGCTATGCCTGGAGCTGCCTGCAGCATCGCATTGGATAGGAAAGACTTTTCCCTATCCGATTTACCGTTCAGCTTCTTCAAAAGCTTTTTTGGCCTCCGTAAGAAGCATTGGGTCTGTCAGAAGTTCCAGGACGCAGGATGCAAGGATTTTTCCGGCAGTGAACATTCCCCTGTGGGCAAGAGATGATTTTCCCTGAGCGGTCACTGTCCAATGATGGAGGGGAGAGCCGTTGGCATAACAGCAGACCATAAAGGCAGAGCAGGGGAGGAGCTGGCTGACATTTCCCACATCTGTAGAAATCCCGGTTTTTCTGGTCGGAGAAAGATCAGGAATTTCATCAATGGGTACAGCGGTATCAGGGAGATTTCCAAAAGGAAGGAAAGCTTTGGCATATTCTTTCTCTGCCTGGCTGAAAGAAGGGGCATATGTCCTTAGATATTTCAGAACAAGGCTGTCCAATACAGGGTTGGGCAGGATGCTGTCATAAACGCAGGCTGTTTTTATATCTACGGTGGTTCCGGTCATCAGGGCGGCGCCTCTGGCGATATTATCCACTCTTTCTCTCAACCGTCTGGCTTCCCGGCTTTTTGGCGCTCTTACTGCATAGAAGACCTGCGCTCTCGCCGGGATGATGTTTGGCGCAGTTCCTCCTGCGTCTGTGTAAGCATAGTGGATCCTGGCTTCATCAATTATATGCTCCCGGAGATAGTTGACCCCGATGTTCATCAGCTCACAGGCATCTAGAGCGCTTCTGCCCAGATGAGGGGACTGGGAAGCGTGGGCGCTTGTGCCGTGAAAGGTATAATAGACCCGGTGATTGGCCAGGGCCTGGTTGAAGATGCCGGACTTATAGTGAGGGTGCCAGGAAAACGCAGCATCTACATTTTCAAAAAAACCTTCGTCGATCATAGCTGCCTTTCCGGCAGCGTTTTCTTCAGCTGGACAGCCAAAATACAGGATCGTACCGGGGAGTTGTTCTCTCTCCATGATGTCTTTCAGAAAGAAGGCGCCGGCCATGACTCCGCAGCCCAGAAGGTTGTGGCCGCAGCCATGGCCGGCAGAGGTCTTAAGGGGAGTGGGGGCGGGGATATCCGCCGCCTGTCCCATGCCGGGGAGGGCGTCATATTCTCCTAAAAGGCCGATCACAGGTTTTCCTTTTCCCCACCGGGCTGTAAAAGCAGTGGGAAGAAGTGCAGAAGGAAAAGATACGTCAAAACCATGGGCTTTGAAAATGGATTTCAGCAGGTCACAGGAACGGTATTCCTGAAAAGCCGGTTCTGCATACTCCCATAGGGTATCGGCGGCTGTGATGATGATATCCTGATACTTTTCGATAAGAAAATCATAATTGATATTTGAGATATCCATAGACAAACAGTTTCTCCTTTCATTTCGCAGGTCAAATTTAGAAATAAAATCTATGGACTATGATAACACATCCTGGAGAGAATGATAATAGCTGGAGATGAAGTCAAAAAAATCGCAGGTCCATCTGTCAAGTGACAAAGACGCTGCGATTTTTGATAATAAAAAAAGCGCGAGACGGGACTCGAACCCGCGGCCTCGACCTTGGCAAGGTCGCGCTCCACCAACTGAGCCACTCGCGCATTTTACCTGTGCTTTCGTAAGCACAGGTAATACTATACTATATCCGAAAAGTTTTGTCAACACTTTTTTTCAAAAAGTGCAGGGCTGATGTCACAGTTCAGCCTTCCGGCTGAACTGTAACGGGCGGATCAGATTTCATGTTCAAATTTCCAGATATTATCCATTTTACCGATCACGACCAGGATATCATCTTTGCGGATCCGGTATTCTGGAGAAATTTCGGTCTCTGTATTACCGTTGCTTTCAATGGCGATAATATTTAAACCGTATTTTCTGCGGATATCCAGCCGTTCCACACTGATCCCTGCGATACGGTCTGTAACAGGGATCTGCTGGATCTCAACCTCGTTGCTCAGAGAGATAAAGTCCAGGAAATTGTTGTTGGCGATCAGACGTTTCCCCAGGCGGAGAGCCATATCCCGCTCAGGATATACCACTTCGGCTCCGATTTTTTCCAGTACGGTTCCATGGTCGCTGCTGATAGCCTTGGCGATCACATGAGGGACTCCAAGACTCACTACGTTAAGGGTAGTAAGGATACTGATGTCAATTTTTTCACCGATACATACAATAACCGTGTCACAGTTCTGGATACCGATTTCCTGGAGAGCTTCCTTTGAAAGGTTGTCGGTGACAAAGGCATATTCTGTATAGTGGCGGAGTTCCCGCACTTTTTCTTCATTGCAGTCCACAACGATTACATCTTTTCCTGCTTCGGCCAGACTCATAGCAAGAGCTGAGCCAAAGCGGCCCAGACCGATCACACCAAAAGTTGAAGGTTTTGCATTTCTCATAGTTTTGTATCTCCTTTAACCAATTGTAATAGATTCTTCTACATACCGGGCGGAAGGCGCCGGACGGTCTACCCACATGGAAAACAGGGTAAATGCCCCAAGTCTTCCGATAAACATAACAAGTATAATGATAAATTTACTTAATGGGATCAGATTGGGAGTGATCCCTGTTGAAAGACCTACGGTGCCGAAGGCCGATACCACCTCAAACAGAATCTGGACAAAATCCAGGTCCGGTTCCAGAATACACAGCAGGAAGGTGGCAATACACACTACCAGAATGGACAGAAGAGAGATTACATAAGCCTTGCTGATTCTGTCTGCCGGTATGGAACGGTGGAACGATTCGAAGTTTTTCTTTGTCACCAGACTCCGCACAGATTGTACAAGAACAAAAAAAGTGCTGGTCTTGATACCGCCTCCGGTAGAACCCGGGGAGGCGCCGATAAACATCAGTATAATCAGGACAAAAAGTCCGGCATTGGTAAAGTTTCCTATAGAATAGGTGGAAAAACCTGCCGTTCTTGCAGAAACACTGTGAAAAAAGGCACCCAGCCAGGAAATATCTTCTGTTGCTTTCAAAAGCAGAGTTCCCACTGCCAGAAGGATAACCGTGGTAGTGATCACGACTTTTGAATGAAGAGTAAGCTTTTTAAAGGAACGGTTTTTCAGTATATCCAGTATTACCAGAAAGCCCAGACCGCCGAAAATGATGAGAAAGCAGGTGGTAAGGTTCAGAAGGATGTCCGACTGGTAGGGAATCATATTCTGAAGACCGCCGAAAATATCAAACCCGGAGTTATTAAAAGCGGCAATGGAGTGGAAAATACTGGTTCCGATAGCCCTTGGCAGAGGATAATCCTGAATGAAAACAAGAAAGCTCAGCACTGCTCCGGTAAGTTCAAAACACAGGGTCATGAAAAGCACAGATTTTACCAGGCGTATGATTCCTTTTACTCCGGTTACATTCAGCCCCTCCTGGGCAAGAAGACGCCCTTTTATCCCAATGTGCTTTCCAACTGCCAGGATCAGGCCTACACCTACGGAAGTGACGCCCAGGCCTCCGATCTGGATGAGAAAAGCCACCACGCCCTGGCCAAAAGGCGTAAAATGATCCGCAGTGTCAATGGCGATCAGTCCTGTGACACATACGGCGCTGGTAGAAGTAAACAAGGCATCAATAAAGCTGACTTTCGCATCCGGCCTTACGGAGACCGGGAGCAGCAACAGGAATGTACCAAACAGGATTGCTGCGGCAAAGCCAAGGGTGATCAACCGTCCTGCAGGCTGCCTTTTAAAAAAATTAATAAAACGGTTCATGAGATTTCTGCCGTTTGTTGCGGCAAGTAACTCCTCCTCTCTGCATTTGCAGTTTTAAATAATGAAAAGCCTTACTTTTTACAGAAAATTTCAGGCTAGGACGATTATAGCAGAACATATAAAAAACACAAGATATAATGCGGAAAATTAACAAATACTTTACTTTTGAAATGAGAGAAAATCTGACCGGCTCTTTATCAGGATAAAGTCTTTGCTTTCAGAATAAACTGTGCTATAATGAAATACAATAAAAATAGATTTCAAGGAGACTTGAAAAGGCGGGGAAAACCGTTAAAAGGAGGTTGCTGGATTATGAAAATGATATTTGCCATTGTACGAAAGGAAGACGAGGGATTCGTTATAGAGCGTTTGAATAAAGAGAAAATCAGCGTGACAAAACTTTCCAGTACAGGAGGATTTCTGAGAAAAGGAAATGCTACTCTGATGATCGGTACGGAAGACGATAAGGTAGACTTCGTCATTAATGTTATTAAAGAAGAGTGCTCCAGACGACAGGAAGTTATGATCAATCCTTCCTATTCTTCCGGATCCAAGGGACCGGTGCTGGGATATACAGCGCCGCCGGTAAGCGTTGAGGTAGGAGGTGCCACAGTTTTTGTGGTAAATGTAGAACAGTTTCTGAAACTGTAAAAGAAATATTGCTTCAGGCATAGAGATTTGCGAAAAGCACCTTGTGAAAATCTTTCGGAGATGATAAAATTATCTGACGGAATAATCTGTGGGACTGTGCCCGGCACAAGTCTTAAATACCAAGGAAAACGGAGGATTTGCTATGAAGAAACTAAAAGTAGTAAAGGGTGCGAAATGTATGGCCTGCTTGGAATGCGTAAGGGCCTGTTCAACAAGTTTTTACAAGGAGTTTGATCCGGATAAATCCTGCATTCAGATCATAGATAAAAACGGGGATGCGAAGCCTATGGTCTGCGTACAGTGTGGAAAATGTGCAAAAGCCTGTCCGGAAGAGGCCATTACTCAGAATCCTAAAGGAGTGTATATGGTTAATAAGAAGAAATGTACAGGCTGCGGTAAATGTGTGGAAGCCTGTCCATTCGGTGTTATGGTCAAAGCGGAAGATTCACCGGTAAGCAGCAAATGTATTGCCTGCGGTATCTGTGCAAAAGCCTGTCCAGCTGATGTTCTGGAAGTTGTAGAATCATAAGTTTTGCAGAAAATACATAGGAGCATGTCACCTCTAGAAGGGAGTTGGCATGCTCTTTTATATCATGATGAAATCCCAGAAGTTGAACTCTATGAGTAAGGAGGCTGTCAGGCCGCTGATAAAGTTGAGGTGAAAATATGGAAAACCATAAAGAATGGATTTGGTCCTGGTTTGACGGACTGCGGCTTTCCCTGATGTATACGAAACCGGAAGGGCAGATAAAAGGCGTTCTTCAGATCTCTCACGGAATGTGCGAGAATAAGGAACGGTATCAGCCTTTTATGGAATATTTGGCAGACAGGGGATATGCTGCAGTGATTCATGACCACAGAGGACATGGAAAAAGTGTAAAGAAGAAAGAAGATCTGGGATATTTTTACGGCAGCAGGGATAAGGGGATCGTGGAAGATCTTCACCAGGTGACCTGTTGGATTAAAGAGAAGTTTCCGGGAAAACCCGTTTACATGCTGGGACACAGTATGGGATCTCTTGCGGCCAGGGTCTATCTTAAGGAGTACGACAGAGAACTGGAAAAGCTGATCCTCACAGGACCGCCTAGTGCAACTCCGGCGGTGGATCTGGGGCTGTTTCTGACTGTGCTCCAGAAAAAGCTGAGAGGCGGACGGTTCCGGAGCAAGATGATTCAGGTTCTGGCCTTCGGCCCATATGCAGCCAGATTCCCCGGGGAGGGATCGGAGTCGGCCTGGATTTGTTCAGACAAAAAGGTTATCGAAGATTATGACCAGTCGGAGTACTGCGGTTTTGTTTTTACTGCCGATGCTTTTCAGGGGTTGTTTCTGCTTTTGAAGAACACATACAGTCCAAAGGGATGGAAGATGAAAAATCCTCGGCTCCCGGTATTGTTTCTGGGAGGAGAAGAAGACCCCTGCATCGGAGGGGGAAGGAAGTTCGTAAAACAGCTTCAGTTTTTGAAAAGTGTGGGGTATCAGCGTGTAACAGGAAAAATGTATCCGGGAATGCGCCATGAAATCCTGAATGAAATGGAAAAAGAAAAGGTATATGCAAATATCCTGTCCTATCTGAATAAATGATGCCCCAGAAAACAATTTGTCCCATGAAATATATATCAGGGCGCTGTCGAATTAGTTATATTTCAGGAATATTTATAATTAATAGGACGGCTCAGTAAAACTGTGGCAGAAAAGCTGGACCAGCACGATACCGATCAAGGCCCCCAGACTGTCGATGACTACGTCTGTTTTGGCGGGGCTGCGGCCGGCTACAAAGGACTGATGGAATTCATCTGTGCAGGCGAAGGCCACGCAGAAAAGTCCGGCAAAGATAAACAGCCAGAACCCTCTTAGACCGTACACATACAGAGGAAAGGAGATACATATGGCCAGGATACAGTATTCTGTCATATGGGCCAGCTTTCGCACCGGAAGCTCAATCTGGCCGGCATAGTATTCTTTGTCCCCTTCTGGAAGATTCTTTTCCAGTACCCGGTCTGCCACAGAGACAATATCATAGCTGATCTTATAACTGAGGTTACCCGAATCCACTCCTGTCTGGCTGGAAAAAGTAAAGATCATATACATAACCAGCAGGGCAGGAAGAAAAGAAAAGGGCTTTAAAAGATAAATAATAAATTTCTTCATGATATTCCTTTCTGATACCGCACAGAAAGATTCTACAAAAAAACAGGTTCTTTTTGTGCAGTAATCAAAATACAAATGAATAGATTTACTAAGAAAGAGTAACATTTTTTGTGAAAAATGTAAAGAATTCAAAAGAAGTCGGGAAAGAATTGACACAGGCTTACCTGAGTTTTATACTTGGAGACAGAAAAAAGACAACGGCAGTGAAGAGAAGAGTACATTTACGGAAATGGCACAGAGAGCTTCGGCAGGTGAAAGGAAGCGCAGGAAAGTAAGTGGAAGATGGTCTCGGAGCCTCGCACCGACTGGAGTATATTTTCCACAGGCTGCGATGGGAGCGCCCATTACAGCGCCAGGGTATAAGGAAGATTCCCGTACCCGCTGAGGTCTTTGCCGTAAGGCAGAGATGAAGTAAGGTGGTACCGCAAGGCTATGCCCTCGCCCTTATGTCTGAAAATTTTCAGATATGAGGGCGGGGGTTTTTTTGTGGGCTAAGCCCGTCGGAGACCCGCTGCCGAGAAGGAGGAAGAGAAATGGACAAACAAGGAAAGAAAAAAACAGGAGAGGTCAAATGGTCCGGCAGTCTGGGCTTTATTATGGCTGCGGCAGGCTCTGCTGTGGGTATGGGAAATCTCTGGCGTTTTCCTATGCTGGTAGGCGAAAACGGAGGAGGAGCCTTTGTATTGATCTATCTGATCTGTATTGTACTGGTGGGAATCCCCATGATCATCGCAGAAGTCACCATTGGCCGGGCAGGAGGAAAGGATGCCTTTGGAAGCTATAGGGCTCTGAACCCTAAATGGGGCGGCGTAGGTATCCTGGCAGTGATCACCAGCTTCATCGGTCTGTCCTATTATTCGGTCTTAGGAGGCTGGGTGATCCGTTATATTTTTTCATCAGCGACCAATGCTTCTAAAGATGGGGCAGCTTTTTTTGCAGATTTTACTGCAGATACAGGCAGCCAGATTTTTTACTATGTAATCTTTATGATCCTGACCGTGTTTATTGTGGCAAGAGGGGTTCAGAAAGGGATCGAGAAGGCATGCAAGGTTATGATGCCTCTGCTGCTGGTGTGTATTATTGTCGTGGCGATCCGCTCCTGCACTCTGCCGGGAGCAGGAGCAGGTATTGAATTTTTTCTGAAACCGGATTTCTCCAAGCTGACTCCGGGAGCCTTCCTGGGAGCTCTGGGACAGGTCTTCTTTTCCCTGTCTTTGGGTACGGGAGCTACCATTACTTACGGCGCTTACCTGGGGAAGGACCAGAAGATCACCAACAGCGCCTGCTGTATTGCCGGCTGCGATACCCTGGTGGCAATGCTGGCGGGATTTGCCATACTGCCGGCAGTTTTTGCCTTTGGATTTGATCCGGAAAGCGGTCCCAGCCTTATGTTTCAGACTCTGCCTACAGTTTTTGGGGAGATGCCCGGAGGCCAGATTTTCGGTGTGATTTTCTTTATCCTGGTACTGTTTGCAGCAGCTACCACCAGCATTGCTTTTCTGGAAGTTGTAGTATCTTTTGCTATGAACACCTTTAAACTTTCCAGGGCAAAGGCTTCGGTGATATCCGGGATTCTGATCTCCATTGCGGGAATCCCCAGCGTTCTCAGCTTCGGACTGTGGAGTGATATCAAGATCGCAGGAAAAGGTTTTTTTGATCTGGCAGATCATCTGGTTTCTAATGTGTCCCTGCCTATCGGCGCCATCCTGGCCTGTGTATTTATCGGATGGGTATGGAAGACCCAAAATGCAGTAAAAGAGATCACAAACGATGGAAAGAATCCTTTCAAGCTGGCTCCCATCTGGTCTGTGCTGGTGAAATTTGTCCTTCCTATTCTGATCGGCATTATCTTTGTTACTTCCAGCGGCGTTCTGGATATCTTTGGATAAATGGAATTGGCAAGTGCTTTTCCGGAAGTTTTATGGTATGATAGTAGGCAGAATGATCAAAACAGAAGACCAATGCTGTCAGAGGAGGAAAAGACTATGAGTTTGGCAGACAAGCTTTTTATTGATATGTGCCGGGATATTCTGGATAACGGTACGGATACCAGAGGAGAAAAGGTGCGGCCTCACTGGGAAGACACCGGGGAGGCGGCCTACACTATTAAGCGGTTCGGTGTGGTAAACCGCTACGATCTGAGAAAGGAATTTCCAGCGCTGACCCTGAGAAAAACCGGACTGAAGACTTGCATGGATGAGATCCTCTGGATCTATCAGAGAAAATCCAACAATATCCATGACCTCAACGCCCATATCTGGGATGCCTGGGCAGATGAGAACGGATCTATCGGAACCTGCTATGGGGACGTGGTCAGAAGAAAATTTCTCTATAAAGGGGAAGAAGTGGATCAGATGGATTATGTGCTGAAACAGTTAAAGGAAAATCCTTACAGCAGACGGATCATGACCAATCTGTATCAGTTTGAGTATCTTCACGGCGGGGCTCTGGATCCATGCTGCTATAGCATGACTTATAACGTGACAAAGGACAAAGATCGGGAGAAACTGGTCCTCAACGGCGTACTGAACCAGCGTTCCCAGGATGTGCTGGCGGCCAATAACTGGAATGTATGCCAGTATGCTATCCTGCTGATGATGGTGGCTCAGGTAAATGATATGATCCCGGGAGAACTGGTCCATGTGATCGCAGACGCTCATATTTATGACCGCCATGTGCCGGTGATCAAAGAACTGATCAGCCGGGAAACTTATCCGGCGCCTAAGGTTTCCCTGAATCCGGAGATCAAAAATTTTTATGATTTCACCACAGATGACCTCATCGTAGAAAACTATCAGGCAGGGCCCCAGGTCAAAAATATACCCGTTGCTGTGTAAAGGAGAAATAAGATATGAATCTGATCGTAGCTGTAGATTCCAACTGGGGAATCGGAAAAGATAATAAACTGCTGGTAAGCATTCCGGCGGACATGAAATTTTTCAGGACTACAACTTCCGGTAAAGCAGTGATCATGGGAAGGAAGACTTTAGAAAGTTTTCCCAACGGACTGCCTCTGAAAAACCGGGTAAATATTGTCATAACGGGGAATAAAGATTATAAGGTGAAAGACGCAATAGTAGTTCACAGCATAGAGGAAGCCCTCAAGGAAGCCGGGAAATATCCTTCCGAAGATGTGTATGTCATTGGCGGCGACAGTATTTACCGCCAGATGCTTCCCTACTGCAGCAAGGCCCATGTGACCAAGATTGACTTTGCCTATCAGGCAGACACCTTCTTCCCTAACCTGGATGAGATGGAAGAATGGGAAGTTACAGAAGAAAGCGAAGAGCAGACCTATTTTGATCTGGAATATACCTTTATGACCTATGAGAGAAAGAAAAATTAGAAAATAAAAGGAGCTGCCGGGAATCCGTATCAATAAGAAAAACCGCTTATTGATACAGAATTCCAGGCAGCTTTTTAATGTCCGGTTATGATTACCGAAAATATCTTACTCGATAACTTTGATCCAGCCTTCCGGAGCCTCAATTCTACCCATCTGGATTCCGGTAAGGGTATCATACAGCTTCTGAGTAACAGGACCCATTGCCTCCATACCGCTTGGGAAGCAGATTTCTTTTCCGTGGTCTACAATCTTACCTACAGGAGAAATAACGGCGGCAGTTCCGCACAGACCGCATTCTGCGAATTCCGGTACTTCTTCAAAGAAGACTTCTCTTTCTTCTACTTCCATTCCCAGGTATTTCTCAGCTACATATTCCAGAGAACGGCGGGTGATAGAAGGCAGGATACTGTTGGATTTTGGTGTTACCAGCTTGTTGTCCTTGGTGATGAAGATAAAGTTGGCGCCGCCGGTTTCTTCTACTTTTGTTCTGGTGGCAGCGTCCAGATACATGTTTTCATCAAAGCCCTGGTTGTGAGCGTCTACGATCGCATGAAGGCTCATGGCATAGTTTAGTCCGGCTTTGATATGTCCGGTTCCGTGAGGTGCCGCACGGTCAAAATCACAGACACGGATAGTGATGGGTTTTGCGCCGCCTTTGAAGTATGGTCCTACCGGTGTGGTAAATACACGGAACTGGTATTCATCTGCTGGTTTTACACCGATCACAGGGTTGCTTCCGAACATATAAGGACGGATATATAAAGTAGCTCCTGATCCATAAGGAGGTACATAAGCTGCATTTGCTTTTACAGTCTGAACCACAGCGTCTACGAAACGGTCTGCGGGGAATACCGGCATTTCCAGTCTCTTTGCGGAATTTACCATACGCTCTGCGTTTAAGTCAGGACGGAAGGTTACGATACGTCCGTCCTCGGTGGTGTAGGCTTTTAATCCTTCAAAGACGGACTGAGAATACTGGAGCACTCCTGCGCACTCGCTGATGGTTACCATATCATCCTGCGTTAAAATACCATCATCCCAGGCTCCATCTTTAAAATTAGATACATAACGGTAATCGGTCTTCATATAAGCAAAGCCCAGATTTGACCAGTCAATGTTCTTTTTTTCCATTTTAGGTTCCTCCATTCCTGCCGCCAGATTGCGGTATGTATAGTAAATTAATTTTTTACCATTATAAAACTTTAATGTGTGAATTGCAAGAGAAGTTCCGTTGCTTTTTTATATTCTTTCATATATAATCAAAAGTAAAAGCAGCCTTACGGGGCGAAAATCTAAGATCAGGAAGTGAAATTATGGCTGGTAATGACTGGAATAATCTTGGCCGTGAGGTCAAGGACATCGTACAGCATGCGATAGACACAGGGGATTTCGGTGCTTTGAACCGGGACCTGGGAGTAACTCTGGAGAATGCTCTGGGAAATGTTGCCCAGAGTCTGAAAAATGCCGGGGGCCGGGGAATGGGAAATTATGGAAACTATTCCCAAAATCCCCAGGGAGGGCCTTACGGACCGGGGAACGGCTACAGTACAAAATACAGTTACCGTCCCTTTGGGAGGAACCGTTCTTCGGACAAATATGCCAGTTCTTCAAAAAGGATGAAAGAAGCCAGAGAAGAGTTTGCGCTCTTTGTAAATACCGGATGGGCCAGAGCTATGGGAATCCTGTTTACCACTCTGGGCATTGCACTGACCCTTATGTTTGGGATAACCGCTTTAACGCTGGGGATTGTTTCTATATTTGTCAGTTCTCTGGCGTCAAAGATGGATACGGTGCTGATGATCTTTCTTCCGGCAACGGCTATCAGCCTTATCATGGCGATCTGGGGCAATTACATGAGAAAGAAAATCAAACGGTTCCGGTCTTATGTAAAGACACTGAACGGAAAACCTTACGGAACCATTAAAGATCTGGCGAAAAGTGTGAGAAAGCCAGAGAAGTTTGTCCGGAAGGATCTGAAGAAAATGATCAAAAAACAGATGTTCCTGGAAGGGCACCTGGACAAAAATGAAACCTGTCTGATCGCCAGTGATGATGCCTATGACCAGTATCTTGCGGCGGAAAAAAATGCAGAGCAGATGAAGAGGGAAGCGGCGGAAGATCCCAGGAAGAAGCTTTCTGAAGAAGCAAAGAAAGTCATCGAGGAGGGAGACCGCTACATAGAAGAGATCCGGAGAAGCAACGATGCTATTCCGGGGGTAGAAGTCTCCAATAAAATGTATCATCTGGAAAATGTGATCCGGAGGATTTTCCAGCGGGTGGAACAGCACCCGGAGCTGATCAATGACCTCCATAAATTTATGGATTACTATCTTCCCACTACCATGAAGCTTCTGAAAGCCTATGAAGAGCTGGATAAGCAGGATGTAGAAGGAGAAAATATTAAAACGGCAAAACAGGAAATTGAAAATACCCTGGATACTATTAACACGGCTTTTGAGAACCTGCTGGACAGCTTTTATAAGGATACGGCATGGGACGTTTCCACAGATATTTCTGTACTGAAGACCATGCTGGCTCAGGAAGGCCTTACAGAAGATGATTTAAAAAGAAAGGATAAATAAGCCATGAGTGATGAATTTAAAGATTTTACAGTGACTCCTACACTGACCTTTGAGCCTCTGAAGGAGGAAGCTCCTGTGGCGGAGGTAAAGAAGGAAGAGCCTGAGGCTCCCAAAATGGATGACAGTATCCTCTCTCCTGAAGAGAGAAAGATGGTAGATGATTTCTCCAAGCAGATCGATATCCGCAATTCTGCGGCAATCCTTCAGTATGGGGCGGGAACCCAGAAGAAGATGGCGGATTTTTCAGAGGAGGCTCTGGATAAAGTCCGGACAAAAGACCTGGGAGAAGTGGGAGACCTTCTGGAAAATGTAGTTACGGAGCTGAAGAGCTTTGATGCGGAAGAAGAGCGGAAAGGCATTATGGGCTTTTTCAAAAGAGGCACAGACAAGCTGGAAGCTATGAAAAATAAATATGCCAAGGCTGAGACCAATATCAGCAGGATCGTGGATGTTCTGGAAAAACATCAGATCCAGCTGATGAAAGATGCGGCTACTATGGACAAGATGTACGCTCTGAATCTGAATTACTTTAAAGAGCTTTCCATGTATATCCTGGCAGGAAAGAAGAAACTGGAGGAGATCCGTACCACAGAGCTGCCTCAGCTTGTGAGCAAAGCCCAGGCCACCAATCTGCCGGAAGACGCCCAGGCAGCCAAAGACCTGGATTCTCTCTGCGACCGTTTTGAGAAAAAGATCCATGACCTGGAGCTGACCAGGATGATCTGTATCCAGACAGCCCCGCAGATCCGTCTGGTACAGGGAAATGATACCCAGATGGCGGAAAAGATCCAGTCTACTATTGTAAATACCATTCCTCTGTGGAAAAGCCAGATGGTCATTGCTCTGGGGATCGCTCATTCTACAGAGGCGGCCAAAGCTCAGAGGGAAGTGACCGACATGACCAATGCCCTTCTTCAGAAAAATGCAGAGACTCTGAAAATGGCTACCATAGAATCCGCCAGAGAATCCGAGCGGGGAATCGTAGATATTGAAACCCTGAAAAAGACCAATGAATCTCTGATCAGCACTTTTGATGAGGTGATGAATATCCAAAGAGAAGGCCGGGAGAAGAGGAGAGCTGCAGAGGCGGAGATCTACCGCCTGGAGGGGGAATTAAAGGAAAAACTTCTCCAGATACAGAAATAAAGAGGCTCATCGGAATGGAGGAAAAGGACATGTATCGTGATCATACAAAGGTGGTTCAGATCGGGGACCGGAAGATCGGAGGAGGAAATCCCATCCTGATCCAGTCCATGACCAACACCAGGACAGAAGATGTAGAAGGAACGGTAAAGCAGATCCTGGCTCTGGAGGCGGCAGGCTGCGAGATCATCCGCTGTACGGTGCCTACCATAGAGGCGGCCAGGGCGGTAAAGGAGATTAAAAAGCAGATCCATATTCCCCTGGTGGCGGACATCCATTTTGACTATAAGATGGCTATAGCAGCCATGGAAAACGGCGCAGATAAGATCCGGATCAACCCGGGAAATATCGGCGGAAAAGAAAAGATCAAGGCTGTGGTGGATACAGCGAAAGAGCGGAATATTCCCATCCGTGTGGGAGTAAACAGCGGCTCTCTGGAAAAGGAACTGGTGAAAAAATATGGGGGCGTCACAGCAGAAGGACTGGTGGAAAGCGCTCTTGACAAGGTGAAGATCATTGAGAACCTGGGTTACGACAACCTGGTGATCAGTATCAAATCCTCAGATGTGATGATGTGTGTAAAAGCCCATGAACTTCTGGCAGAGCAGACCAGCTATCCTCTTCATGTGGGAATTACAGAAGCCGGGACCCTTTACTCCGGAAATATCAAGTCTGCCGTAGGACTGGGAATTATCCTCTATCAGGGGATTGGAGACACTATCCGGGTGTCTCTTACGGGAGATCCTGTGGAGGAGATCAAATCCGCCAAGAGGATTCTGAAGACTCTGAATCTCAGAAAAGGCGGGGTAGAAGTAGTTTCCTGTCCTACCTGCGGACGGACCCAGATCGATCTGATAGGGCTGGCAAATCAGGTGGAGACCATGGTCCAGGAATTTCCTCTGGACATTAAAGTGGCGGTTATGGGCTGTGTGGTAAACGGCCCGGGCGAAGCCAAAGAAGCAGATATCGGCATTGCGGGAGGAAAGGGAGAAGGTCTTCTCATCAAGAAAGGGGAGATCGTCCGGAAGGTTCCCGAAGATCAGCTTCTTTCGGTGCTTAGACAGGAACTGGAAAATTGGAAATGATCAAAGGAGGCATTGCTTCATGGAGAAAGAATTTCTGGAAGTGTTCCGGAATCTGGAGCTTGTAGGAGAGCTGAGGGCTCTGCTGGAAGAGGTAGTAGTCACGAAGGTGGCTATTAACCAGAGAAAGGATCACATCCGGATCTATATCCGCAGCAGGCAGTGGATTCATAAGAAATATATTTATACCCTGGAAAACACCATTGCGGCCCAGTGTTTTCCGGGAGTGCCTATGAAAGTGAAGATCCTGGAGAAGTTTGAACTCTCCAGTCAGTATACGCCGGAGCTTTTTCTGGACGCATACCGTTCTTCTATGGCGCTGGAACTGAAACATTACAGCATTCTGGTATTTAATATGTTCCGGAATGCTGTTATTACGTTTCCCGAGACCGATACCATGCACATGGTCCTTCAGTCCAATGTGCTGGCAAAGAGTAAGGAAAATGAACTGATCCAGTACATAGAAAAGGTTTTCTGCGAGCGCTGTGCCTTTTCCCTGAAGGTAGAGGCGGAGTATCAGGAAGCCAAAGAAAGTAAGGTCCGGAAAAACAGCGAGATCCAGCTTCAGCAGGAAGCGGCTCATATTATCGAGAGGTCTTCTTTCGGAAAGCATGGAGAAGAGGCAGAAGACGGGGAAGAGGCAGCTTCGGAGGTCCGGGAGGCAGCCCCGGGGCAAAAGACAGAAAAGAAAAAAGACAGCTCCGCTTCCGGAACAAAGAAGAAGGAGAAAGAGGCCAAACAGGAGAAAGAAGGCAAATTCGGAAAATCCTTTAAAGGAGATAAAGGAAGAGCCAGAGGAGACAGAAGCTTCGGCGACTTTAAGCGGAGCGTGAAGCGCTCGGATAATCCGGATGTGCTCTATGGAAGAGACTTTGAAGATGAGGTCATTCCTCTGGAAAGTATTCAGACAGAAATGGGGGAGGTCTGCGTCCGGGGCCAGGTCATGACCCTGGAGACCAGAGAAATCCGGAATGAGAAGACGATCATCATCTTTTCTATGACAGATTTTTCCGATTCTATTACAGTAAAGATCTTTGCCAGAAACGACCAGGTCCAGGAGATCCTGGAGGGAGTGAAGGTGAAAGCCTTCATAAAGCTGAAGGGGGTTACCACCATTGACCGGTATGACAGTGAACTGACCATCGGCTCTGTGGTTGGGATCAAGAAGATCCCCAGCTTTGAGAACAGCCGTATGGATAAGAGTCCGGAAAAAAGAGTAGAACTTCACTGCCATACTAAGATGAGCGACATGGACGGAGTTTCCGATGCAAAAGCCATTATCAAAAGAGCCTATGAGTGGGGACATAAGGCCATTGCCATTACCGATCACGGAGTGGTCCAGGCCTTCCCTGAGGCTAACCACTGCTTTGACGCCTGGGGCGGGGTGGTTCCTCAGGACTCGGATTTCAAAGTGATCTATGGCATGGAGGCTTATCTGGTAGATGACCTGAAAGGGATTGTGGACAACAGCCAGGGCCAGCCTCTTCACGGAACCTATGTGGTCTTTGATATTGAGACCACGGGATTTTCTGCTATGAAAGATAAGATCATTGAGATCGGCGCTGTCCGGGTGGAAGATGGAAAGATCACAGACCGTTTTTCTCAGTTTGTGAATCCTCAGATTCCCATTCCTTTCCGGATCCAGCAGCTTACCAGCATCAATGACTCTATGGTCCAGGATGCCCCTACTATTGATAAGGTCCTGCCGGAATTTGAACAGTTCTGCCGGGGGGCAGTGATGGTAGCTCACAATGCCGGCTTTGATATGAGTTTTATCAAGAAAAACTATGAAGATCTGGGCATTGAAAGAGAGGACACCATTGTAGACACTGTAGGTATGGCCCGCTTCCTTCTGCCCCAGTTAAACCGGTTTAAGCTGGACACGGTGGCGAAAGCGGTAGGGGTTTCTTTGGAAAATCATCATCGGGCGGTAGACGACGCCGGGTGTACGGCGGAGATTTTTGTAAAGTTTATAAAGATGTGTGAAGAGCGGGATATTTTTGATCTGGATCTGTTGAATGAAAAAGGGGCAGTATCTGTCCATACTATCCAGAAAATGCCCACTTATCATGCCATTATCCTGGCAAAAAACGATATAGGAAGGGTAAATCTTTATCATCTGGTATCTGACTCTCATCTGATTTATTACAACCGGAGGCCCAGAGTGCCTAAAAGCCTCTATCTGAAATATCAGGAGGGGCTGATGATCGGCTCTGCCTGTGAGGCGGGAGAACTTTATCAGGCCGTGTTAAACGGCCGGCCGGATACAGAGATTGCCAGGATCGTGAATTTCTATGATTATCTGGAGATCCAGCCTATTGGAAACAATGCTTTTATGCTCCGGGATCCGGACCGGGATGATATCCAGTCAGAGGAAGATCTTCAGGAGATCAACCGGAAGATCGTGAAACTGGGAGAATCCTTTAACAAGCCGGTGGTGGCTACCTGTGACGTGCATTTCCTGGATCCGGAGGACGAGGTATACCGGCGGATCATTATGGCAGGAAAGGGCTTTGACGATGCAGACCAGCAGGCGCCTCTGTATCTGCGGACTACAGAGGAAATGCTGGAGGAATTTGCTTATCTGGGAAGAGAAAAGGCAGAAGAAATCGTCATTACCAACACCAATAAGATTGCGGATATGGTAGAGAAGATTTCTCCTATCCATAAAGGAAAATGCCCCCCGGTGATCGAAAATTCCGACAGTATGCTCCGGGAGATCTGTTACAACAAAGCTCATGAGATCTATGGGGAAACTCTTCCTAAAGTAGTTGAGGAAAGACTGGAGAGAGAGTTAAATTCCATTATCTCCAACGGCTATGCGGTTATGTATATGATCGCTCAGAAGCTGGTGTGGAAGAGTAACAGCGACGGCTATCTGGTAGGATCCAGAGGTTCTGTAGGATCTTCTTTTGCGGCTACCATGTCGGGAATCACAGAGGTAAATCCTCTGAGCCCTCATTATTACTGTCCAAGCTGTCATTTTGCAGATTTTGATTCTGAGGAAGTCCGGGCCTACTCAGGAAGGGCAGGCTGTGACATGCCGGATAAGAACTGCCCGGTGTGCGGACAGCCTCTGAAGAAAGAAGGCTTTGATATCCCCTTCGAAACTTTCCTGGGATTTAAGGGAGACAAAGAGCCGGATATTGACCTGAACTTCTCCGGGGATTATCAGGGAAAAGCCCACCGGTATGTAGAGGTTATTTTCGGCGCAGGCCAGACCTTTAAGGCCGGGACCATCGGTACCCTGGCAGAGAAAACGGCCTTCGGCTATGTGAAAAATTATTACGAAGAGCGGGGACAAAGAAAGCGGTACTGTGAGATCAACCGGATCGTTCAGGGCTGCACCGGAGTGCGCCGGACCACGGGCCAGCACCCCGGAGGAATCATTGTTCTTCCTATCGGTTGGGACATTGAGGAGTTTACCCCTGTCCAGCACCCGGCAAATGATATGAACAGCGATATTATCACCACTCATTTTGATTACCATTCCATTGATTCCAACTTGCTGAAGCTGGATATCCTGGGACACGATGATCCTACCATGATCCGTATGCTGGAAGACCTGACCGGGATCAACGCCAGGGAGATCCCTCTGGATTCCAAGGAAGTTATGTCACTGTTTAAGAATACTGAGGCTCTGGGTATTACTCCGGAAGATATCCGTGGCTGCCCTCTGGGCTGTCTGGGAATCCCGGAATTCGGAACAGACTTTGCCATGCAGATGTTAATTGAGGCCAATCCCACCTCGTTCTCAGACCTGATCCGTATTGCAGGACTTTCCCATGGTACAGACGTATGGCTGGGAAACGCCCAGGACCTGATCAAATCGGGAACCGCTACCATCACCACCTGTATCTGTACCCGTGACGATATTATGATCTATCTGATCAATAAAGGTCTGGAATCAGGAATGGCCTTCACCATTATGGAAAGCGTCCGGAAAGGTAAGGGACTGAAGCCGGAATGGGAAGAAGAAATGAAGAACCACGGGGTGCCGGACTGGTATATCGGCTCCTGTAAGAAGATCAAGTATATGTTCCCGAAAGCCCATGCGGCGGCCTATGTTATGATGGGATGGAGGATCGCTTACTGCAAGATTTTCTATCCCCTGGCTTATTATGCGGCTTACTTCAGTATCCGTGCCACGGCCTTTTCCTACGAGCTGATGTGCCAGGGAAAGGAAAAACTGGAGTATTTCATGGACGACTATGAAAAACGGAAAGACAGCCTTACCAAGAAAGAACAGGACACCTATAAGGATATGCGGAATGTCCAGGAGATGTACGCCAGAGGCTTTGAGTTTATGCCGATTGATATCTATAAGGCAAACGCTCATACCTTCCAGATCATAGAGGGGAAATTGATGCCGGCCCTGGATACCATCGAAGGACTGGGAGACCGGGCGGCAGATGCGGTGGTGGCCGCTGCAGAAGAAGGACCATTCCTGTCTCTGGACGATTTTCGGAACCGGACGAAGGTAACCGCTTCCACCATTGACTTGATGAACGACCTGGGCCTTTTCGGGAACCTGCCTAAGTCCAATCAGTTGTCCTTATTTGACTTTCAATAAGAAAATTCCGGGGCTGGGGGGATATCTTCCCATCGGAAATCCGGAACTGTTATGACAAAATTACAAAAATTTATGGGGTTTTTACGGAGGTATCAGGAAAACGATGTATCAGTATCAGAAAGACTATCCCAGACCTCAGCTTTCCCGGAAAAGCTGGGAAAACTTAAACGGGGAGTGGGAGTTTGCCTTTGACGATAAAAAGAAAGGGCTCAAAAACAGATGGCAGGAGGATTTCCCCCAGGGGGAAAAGATCCTGGTGCCTTTTACCTATGAGACTAAGAAAAGCGGCATTGGCCGCCAGGAGAAACATTCCAGGGTCTGGTATGAGAGGAAACTGTCCCTGGAAAAGAAAGAAGAAAAACGGTATCTTCTTCACTTTGAGGGCTGTGATTTCTACACAAGGGTGTGGGTAAACGGAGAACTGGCCGGTTCCCATAAAGGGGGCTATGCCAGATTTACCTTTGATGTGACAGAGCTTCTTATCCGGGGAGAAAACCGGATCACCGTTATGGCAGAAGATTCTTATGAGATCCGCCAGCCCAGAGGAAAACAGCGGTGGAGAAAGGAAAACTTCGGCTGCTGGTATGTCCAGACCACCGGGATCTGGAAAACCGTTTGGCTGGAAGAAGTGCCCAAATTATATATATCCGGTCTGAAGATCACCCCTCTTCTCAGAGACCAGACTGTGGAGATCAACTGGGAGATAGGGGGAGATCTGGAGGAGCTTTTGGAAGAAGGACAAAAGGTCTTTTTAAATCTGGAAGCCGGTTTTCAGGGACGGAATATTTCTGCCGTGAAGGTTTTTGTGTCCAGGACTCACGGAAGGACCCGGCTGAATGTTTTCTGTGATGATGAAGATTTCGGGGAGTGGGGGATCCTGGAGTGGAAGCCGGGAGAGCCCAACCTTTACGACCTGGACTGTACCCTGGAATTTGGAGATGATAAAGATCCAGTTATGTCCTACTTCGGCATGCGGGAGATCGCAATAGAAGGACCGAACATTTTGCTAAACGGCAGGCCCCTTTATCAGCGGCTGATCCTGGATCAGGGCTACTGGGAGGATTCCCACCTGACGCCTCCCAGCGAGGAAGCCCTGGTGGAAGACATTGACAAGATCCTGGCTCTGGGATACAACGGTCTGCGGAAACATCAGAAAACCGAGGACGAAAGATTCCTTTACTGGTGTGATAAGAAGGGCGTTCTGGTGTGGAGCGAGATGGGGGCGGCCTATGAGTTTGACGACTATGCGGTGGAGGAATTTACCAGGGAGTGGATGGAGATTGTACGGCAGAATTACAGCCATCCCTGTATCATTACCTGGACGCCCTTTAACGAATCCTGGGGAATCTCCCAGGTGAAAACAGATCCCAGGCAGCAGCATTTTACAGAGGAGATCTATCATCTTACCAAGGCTTTGGATCCCTACCGGCCGGTGATCGTCAATGACGGCTGGGAGCATACCGTGTCGGATATTATTACCCTTCACGATTACGAAGAAGAGGGAAAGATCCTTCTGGACCGTTATCTGAACTGCAAAGAAGAGATATTAAAAGGGGAAGTTTACCACTGCAGCTCCAAATCCGCATTTGCCCAGGGCTACGGCTACCGGGGACAGCCGGTGATCATCAGCGAATTCGGAGGCATTGCCTTTGCAGGAGAAGATCAGGGCTGGGGATATGGAAACAAGGTATCGGACAAAGAGGCCTTTATCCGCCGGTTTGACGATATAACCACAGCGGTGAAATCCCTGCCCTATGTGTGCGGCTACTGCTATACCCAGGTCAGCGATGTGCAGCAGGAGATCAACGGGCTTATGGATGCCCGGAGGAATTTTAAGGTGGATCCGGAGATCATCCGGGAGATCAATGAGAGAAAAGTCGGGTATTGGAGATCCTTTATGTAGAAAAATCCACTTTTTTCTCCTTTCCTATTCCCTTTTTCGGGAAATTTGGTACAATAGTAGAGGTAAAAAATAAATCATAAAGAAAGGTGAATCGTATGCAGGAGTACAAACCATTTAAAGAAGGAAAAGTTCGTCAGGTCTTTGATATCGGAGAGAATCTGGTAATCTATGCCACAGACAGAATTTCCGCATTTGATTATATTCTGAAAAACACCATTACCAACAAAGGCGTAGTCCTTACCAAAATGTCCAAGTTCTGGTTTGATTTTACAAAGGATATCGTGCCAAACCACATGATCTCCACAGATGTAAAAGATATGCCGGAATTCTTCCAGAAACCGGAATTTGAAGGCCATGTGATGATGTGCAAGAAGCTGGAAATGCTTCCTATCGAATGTATCGTAAGAGGCTATATCACTGGAAGCGGCTGGGCCAGCTATCAGAAAGACGGCACTGTCTGCGGGATCAAGCTGCCGGAAGGTCTGCAGGAATCTGACAAACTCCCTGAGCCTATCTACACACCAAGTACAAAGGCTGAGCTGGGAGATCATGATGAGAATGTTTCCTTTGAGGCTACAGTGGACATCCTGGAGAAATCTTATCCGGGCAAAGGAAGAGAGTATGCAGAGAAAATCCGTGACTATACTCTTGCATTATATAAAAAATGTGCAGAATATGCTCTTACAAAGAACATTATCATTGCAGATACCAAATTTGAGTTTGGTTTAAATGAGAATGGAGAAGTGGTCCTGGGCGATGAAATGCTGACACCGGACAGCTCCAGATTCTGGCCTCTGGAAGGATACAAACCTGGACAGAGCCAGCCTTCCTTTGACAAACAGTATGTCCGTGACTGGCTGAAGGCACATCCGGACAGCGATTTCTTACTGCCGGATGATGTGATTGAGAAGACAGTAGATAAGTACGTAGAAGCTTACGAACTGCTTTCCGGAGAGAAATTCTAAGAAGTAAAGAGTACTTTCAGTCTAATACCCCGATGCAAGCATATGGGGCATCAAGTTAGCAGCGATGCAAGCATCGGGGTATTAGACCCTTGCGGCAGTCGCCTAATGGCCATGCAAGCATGCCCGCTTGACTCGTTGCTCGCAGGAATAAAAATTAGAAATGCAGAGACGGAACCCCTCGAAGGCCATAGGCTTTCGGGGGGTTCTTGCATAGAAGAATACTTAAACTGTCAAGATTCAAGCCAATTAGGTAGTGTAAAAAACTTTGTGGCTTTGGTAAAAAATGGCTCCTTTTTGGTAAGAATTACAGATATGACAATTCTTATCGAAAAGGAGTTTATTTATGG
>CASEXH010000018.1 GCA_949291945.1 uncultured Bacillota bacterium
GTCTTGGAATTGTTTTAAAAACATTAAAAAAGAACCCTCTTTCAGGATTCTTTTCTCTTAGAAGCGTAATAAATCATACTGGCTCCCAATAATGCAATAAGTATACATACTGCGAGCCCGGTGATGCCGCTCATCTGTTTTGCAACCTTTCGTTTTCTCGTACTGTCTTAAATTGCTGCAAATGATGAGTTTTCACTGATTCTGTATAATTGTTTTTTAGCTTATCCCCCTAATGTTCTATTTGGGAGACAAATCCGGCCCCAAAATAATAGCCGAATAAGTGATACTTAATCAACCATCCTACCCATGATTTTTATAGTCTCATTTTTCATCCAGTATTTTTAGATCGTCTTCAGCTTTTCCTTCTTCCTGCCGTTCTTTCTACCTATAGTATATCCATTTCACAGAGTAGAATCAACCGGACTTTATGCCCGCACTATATTTCTCTTTATACTACAAAAACCCTTACAAGCGGTGCAAATTCACCACTCATAAGGGTTTTTCTTTCAGAATATCAATGCAAAATCTGCATTACATATTCATCTGTTTTGCTACTTCCTCAGCAAAGTTCTCTTCTTTCTTTTCGATACCTTCACCTGTCTCGAAACGTACAAAGGATTTGATTGCGATCTTTGCACCATTTGCCTTAGCAACTTCTTCTACGTATTTTGCAACAGACTGTTTTCCGTCTTCTGCTTTTACGTATACCTGGTCTAAGAGGCAGATCTCTTTCAGCTCTTTGTTGATACGTCCCATAACCATACCATTGATGATCTTTTCATTAGCGTCTGGTTTCTCGTTTTTAGCAGCTACTGTAAGGATTTCTTTCTCATGGTCGATGTACTCCTGAGAAACTTCGTTTCTGTTGGTGTACAGCGGTTTCAGAGCTGCAGCCTGCATAGCTACATTCTTAGCCATTTCTTTTACAGCATCGTTGATCACATCTGTCTCAACGTCTACTAAAACGCCGATCTTTCCACCCATATGTGTGTAAGAAGCAACGAAACCATTTTCCTCAGAAACTTTAGCAAATCTTCTGATCTGAAGATTTTCACCGATAACAGCAACCTGTCCTGCCAGGGCTTCCTGTACAGTCTTAGTTGTATCGAATTTCCATGGCTGAGCCAGGAATTCTTCTGTTGTAGCAGCGCTTGTCTCCATAGCAGCCTCAGCAACCTGAGCTACATAATCCTGGAATTTCTCGTTCTTTGCAACGAAGTCAGTCTCAGAGTTTACCTCTACGACAACTGCGTTCTTCTCATCTGCAGAAACCAGGGTCTTGCAAAGACCTTCTGCAGCCACACGGCTGGCTTTCTTCTGAGCAGTAGCCAGACCTTTTTCTCTTAAGAATTCAACAGCCTTGTCCATATCGCCGTCTGTAGCTGTAAGAGCTTTCTTACAATCCATCATTCCGGCGCCTGTCATCTCTCTTAACTCTTTTACCATACCTGCTGTAATAGCCATCGTATATTTCCTCCTGAAAGTTACTGATTATTCTTCTGTAGTCTCTTCTGTTTCAGCTGTTTCCTCTGCAGCTTCCTCTGTGAAAAGATCCTCTGCGTCAGCAGCCTCGCCCTGATTTGCTTCGATTACTGCGTCAGCCATTTTGGAAACAATTAATTTTACAGCTCTGATTGCATCGTCATTTCCCGGGATAACGTAGTCTAATTCCTCAGGGTCACAGTTTGTATCAGCGATACCGATCAGTGTGATTCCCAGTGCATGAGCTTCCTGTACACAGATTCTTTCTTTCTTAGGATCTACTATGAAGATTGCGTCTGGAAGTTTCTTCATTTCTTTGATACCGCCCAGGTTCTTCTGCAGTTTTGCCATTTCTTTTCTGAGTTTGATAACTTCTTTCTTAGGCAGAACATCAAAAGTTCCATCTGCTTCCATAGCTTCGATCTCTTTTAATCTTGCGATTCTGCTCTGGATGGTCTTGAAGTTTGTCAGCATACCGCCTAACCATCTCTCGTTTACATAGAACATACCGCATCTCTCAGCTTCTGTCTGGATAGCATCCTGAGCCTGTTTCTTTGTACCTACGAACAGGATTGTGCCGCCGTCAGCAGCAATGTCTGCTACAGCTTTGTACGCATCGTCTACCATTCCTACAGATTTCTGCAGGTCGATGATGTAGATGCCGTTTCTCTCTGTGTAGATGTATGGAGCCATTTTAGGGTTCCATCTTCTTGTCTGATGTCCGAAATGAACACCTGCTTCCAGTAACTGTTTCATTGAAATAACACTCATTTTTTTCTCTCCTTTTGGTTTTTCTTCCGCCGGTTTCATCTCCTCCGGGACTTTTTCAGCACCGTCCATCGGAATCCACAGGCGTGATATTTTTGCAACGGCAGTATTATAGCATATCTTTTCCACCGATTGCAAGGCTTTTTTCCAGAATTCACTAAGATAATGAAACTATTCCAGCCATACCGTCTGATTTGCGGCTAAATCTTCCCTTATGGCTGAATAGTTTCAAGATAATCCAAAATTTCTCGTCAGCCAGGACTGAAGAAGCGGCATCCAGCTTTGGCAGCCCTCTTCCACTGTACTTTTCTCCTGGTCAGACACGTTTTCTGTAGCAAGGCTTAATCCGTGTTTCCCCTCCGGGTAAAGATGATATTCTACGGGAATCCCTTTTTCTCCCAGAGCCTGCACAAACCGGAAAGAATTCCAGAAAGGCACGGTCTCATCTGCAAAAGTATGCCAGAGGAAAGTCTTTGGCACCTGGACAGTGACCTGGCTCTCCAAGGACATCTTTTCTTTCAGTTTTTCATAAGAATCTCCCAGCAGGTTCCGGATACTCTCTGTGTGGGCGATCTTTTCATCGGAACTGATCACCGGATAGCAGAGAATCAGACCCTGAGGCCGCAGTTCTTCTGAAAAGCATCCTGCTGCTTCGGCCATATGTTCTTCCTGCCAGAAAACCCCATAGCTGGCTGCCAGATGTCCTCCTGCTGAAAATCCCATGACCAGGATCTTCTCTGGATCAATATGCCACTGCTGTGCCCGTTCTCTTAAATATTTCACACTGAGGGCCACCTCATGGAGGGCAGTGGGATACACTGCCGGAGCGCAGGAATATCGGAGTACTGCTGCATGATAGCCCATAGCCGTAAACTGGAGGGCGACCGGCTCCGCCTCCCTGTTGGAAGTCCTGGCATAAGCGCCGCCGGGGCAGATCAGCACCAAAGGACGCTTCCACTGAGGATCTCCGTCTAGGAAATCCTCCAGGATATAGGTGTCTAAGTGGGTATTTTTTGCTGAGTTTTCTGTCTGTATGGATATTCTTTCACAAATCATAGTTTCTCAATCAACAGGCCGTCCCGATAAGCTTTTAACAGCTCCTGGAGCTCTGCTATCCTTTCTTTAATTTTCAATCCGTTGTCTGTCTCTGCCACGGTTTTCCGTTCAGTAGTCTTCTTGATCAGGATACTGGCGGACAGAATATCACTTTCCTTGGTGATGGCATCTCTGGCAGAAGTAAAAGGTTCATGGGCTGCCAGGATCATTCCCCAGGAATTATAGATCAGGGTATATCCTGCAATCCCAGTGACTTTCTGATAAGCCTTTGAAAAGCCTCCATCTATGATCAGAAGCTTGCCGCCGCACTTAATAGGGCTCTCTCCTTCTGTATGATGTACCGGCACATGGCCGTTTACAATGTGCCTGCAGTCTCCCGTAATGCCAAACTCTTTGAAAATATTTTCCACTACCTGGTCATTTTCCAGGAAACGATAATAGGGATTTTTCTTTTCTTCATGAGTCTCTGTTTCCGCCAGGAAACACCGTTCAAAAGTAGCCATCTTATCTTTGCCGAACAGCGGAGAGGAAGGAGCTGCCCAGATAAACCAGAGGATATCCTTTCCTTTTTCTTTTTCTTCTTTATCGATAGCAACAAATGCCTTACGCACATAAGTCTCCAGAATATCATAAAGGGCTCTGCCTTTGTATGATTTTCCATAAACCTCTACCTCTTTGAAACTGCCGTCTTCGTTCAAAGGAATGCATCCATGATAGAGAAGATTCCGGTTATAGATTTTATAAAGACTGCCTTTTTTCAGAAGAAAACGCATATGCCGCTGAAGCTTCTCGCAGTTCTCAAAAACAAAGATCAGCCGTTCCATCACTTCTGCTTCTTCCGAGGACAGTTCATAGGGATTTTCCGGATCGATGGTGGGGAAGTTTGTATCCAGGAGCTGGTAATTTTTCTCTCCCAGTTGAATGGTGCCCTCCTCATAATTAATGTATTCCAGAAGAGCCCTGTCTTCCATCTTAAATTCTTTTCTCTTTTTGACAAGCTGGCCTTCCAGTTTAAACTGGATAATGGAAATGGCCTTATACATTTTCATGTTCAAAGCCTGTTCTTCCGGATTCTGGTCACTATGGCCCTTGACCTTGAAGCAGGTACAAGGATCGTCTTTGTAGCAGGTCATAGCAAAGGTTGCCAGAGGCAAAAGATTGATACCGTATCCATCTTCCAGAATGTCCAGGTTGGAGTATCTCACACAGTTCCGGATCACCGCAGCAATACAGCAGGTCTGTCCTGTGGCAGCTCCCATCCAGACAATATCATGATTTCCCCACTGTATATCTACAGAATGATAATTTTCCAGCACATCCATGATTTTGTGGGGTCCCGGTCCCCGGTCATAAATATCCCCCAGCACATGAAGATGGTCAACCACCAGCCGCTGGATCAGTTCTGACAGATCTACAATAAACTTCTCAGCACAGCCGATTTCAATAATCGTATGTACGATCTGTTCATAATAAGATTCTTTGTCGATCACTTCCGGCCGCTCGGTGATCAGTTCTTCGATCACATAGGAAAAATCTTTTGGCAGCGCCTTGCGCACCTTGGACCTGGTATATTTGGAGGCCGTTTTTTTACATACCTCTATCAGACGGTACAGGGTGATCTTATACCACTCCTCCATGTTGGATTCCTGTTTTCTTACCAGATCCATCTTTTCTTTTGGATAATAGATCAGTGTTGCCAATGCTCTCTGTTCCCGCTCACTTAAGGTATGGCCGAACACTTCTTTGATCTTCCTTCTTACAGAGCCTGACCCATTTTTTAATACGTGGGAGAAAGCCTCGTATTCGCCGTGGATATCTGTCAGGAAATGCTCCGTTCCTTTTGGCAGATTCAAAATGGCCTGAAGGTTAATAATCTCTGAGGAAGCCTTGGCAATGGTGGGATACAATTCTGCCAGGGTTTCCAGGTACCTGATTTTCATATTTTCCATTTCATTTTCCCCCATACTTTTTGCTTTTACCATTCTAACACAAAATCCAGCACAAAGATACATTTCCTTTATCTTCACAAAAATATGGCCGAAAATATCTGGAAATAGTTCTGTTTACTACTCCTGATATTTTCGGCCACTATGTTGCAAACTTTTTTACATTCTGTCAGGTGCCTCAAAGCCCAGAAGCCCTATACAGGTTTCCAGTACTTTTCTGGTCAGAATAAGCACCTGTATCCAAGAAGTTTTCTGGTCTTCGTTCTCTTCCCCCAGAATCTTTGTTTCATGATAAAAGCTGTTAAAAGCATTTGCCAGTTCATAAATATAGGAACAGATCTTATGAGGCGCTTTCTCCTGAAATGCAGGCTGGATCACAGAGTTCAGTTTAGACAGAGCCATCATCAGGGCTTTTTCACTGTCATTAGCTGCTCCCAGGATCTGACCGGACTGGATATCTCCCCCTTCTTCTTTATATCTGTTCAGGATAGATTTGATCCGGACAATGGTGTAAAGGATATAGGGACCTGTGTTTCCTTCAAAGGAAGTAAATCTGTCCACATCAAAAACATAGTCTTTGGAAGCCTGGTTGGAAAGATCTCCGTATTTAATGGCAGAAAGCCCTACCATCTGGGCAGTCTTATGGGCGTCATCCCCCTTTACGCTGCGGTTCTCTACGATCTTCTTATACATTTCTTCGTTGATCTCGCTGATCAGCCTCTCCAGACGCATAACTCCGCCCTCTCTGGTCTTAAAGGGCTTGCCGTCTTTGCCGTTCATAGTTCCGAAACCTACAAAGGAAAGCTCTGTGTCTTCCGGTACCAGATGGGTCTTCTTGGCACAGCGGAATACCTGGACAAAATGAAGCTCCTGGCGCTTGTCCACTACATAGATGATTTCATCGGGATGAAAATCTCCTTCACGCTGTACGATGGTAGCCAGATCTGTGGTGGTATAAAGCGATGCACCGTCGGATTTCAGGATCATACAAGGAGGAATTTCCTTTGTATCACTTTCTTCCTTTACATCTACAACCAGGGCTCCCTGATCCATATAGGCATATCCTTTTTCTTTCAGATAGTCTACCAGTCCCGGAATATAGGGATCTGCATCCGATTCTCCCTTCCACAGATCAAAATCCACGCTGAGTTTTTTATAGTTTTTCTTTAAGTCAGCCACAGATACTTTCATGATCTGATCCCACAAAGCCCGGTAGCCTCTTCTGCCCTTCTGCAGTTCTAAAGTAGCTTCCAGGGCTTCATTTTTATAATCCTCATCTTCTTTGGATTTCTTGCTGGCTGTAGGATAGATCTCTTCCAGTTCGCTGACCGTGAAAGGAGCTTCTTCCGGATACTCCCCCTGATAATCTTCATCAAAATATACCAGATCCGGCTGTCTCTTGGAAAGCTCTGTAATGATCAGTCCCATCTGCAGTCCCCAGTCTCCCAGGTGTACATCACCAATAACTTTATGTCCCAGGAATCTTCCCATCCGTTTAATACTCTCTCCGATAATGGCAGAACGAAGATGTCCCACATGGAGAGGCTTTGCCACATTTGGTCCGCCGTAATCGATAACGATAGTTTTAGGACTATCGGCTTTTTCCACAGACAGCATCTCATCCTGAGTCATCTCATTTAAGTACAAAGCCAGATAGTTTCTGTCCACTTTCAGATTGATAAAACCGGGGTTCACTGCCTGTGCAGACTCAAAGATACTTTCATCCTGAAGTTTTTCCACTACATCATTAGCGATCATGATCGGTGCTTTATGATAGGTCTTAGCTGCCGCCATAGCACCGTTGCACTGATATTCACACAGATCCGGACGGTTGGACACCGTTACCTTTCCAAATTTTTCTTCATACCCGGAAGCTTTAAATGCTTCCATCATCACTTCTTCTATACAGCCGATAATTGTTTTCATTTTTCTACTCCACTTCCACTTTTTTCGATACCGTCACTGCCAGGGCCCCATGGCCGATGTGGCAGGCAACGCTTAATGACAAAGGCGCCAGAAAAACTTCCACGCCAAAATTTTTCTCCAGTTCTTTTTTCCACTCCAGGGCCTCTTCTTCATTTCCCCCATAGGCGGCGTCCAGACACATCAGCCCTTTACCCGCATATTCTTTGAACCGGGTCTTCAGATCCTTTTCAATAGCCTTGATCATGATTTTCTTCGCCTGTTTTTTCCCTCTGGCTTTGGAAAAGGCATCCAGACGTTCTCCCTGGATCTGAAGCACTGGTTTTAAGTTCAGCACCGTACCCAGAGCTGCTGCCGCTGGGGTGATCCTCCCGCCTTTTTTCAAATATTTCAGGGTTTCCAAGGTAATATAAATACTGGATTCGTGTCCCTCCCGTTCCAGAACTTCTTTGATCTGAGCTGCATTTTTCCCTGCCTCTGCCAATGCTATGGCATCCAGTACAGACCGCCTCTGGGTCACGGAGATACGCTGGTTATCCACAACCTGGACCTTCCCTTTAAACTCTCTGGCCAGGACCATTGCCGTCTGGCAGGAATTGCTCAGACCGCTGGACATGGGAATGTGTACCACTTCCTCATAGTCTTGTAATAATGTCTCCCAAAGTTCCATCACATCTGCCGGTGAAGGCTGGGAAGTAGAGATATCTGCCCCCTCTGTCAACTTTTTATAAAACTCTTCCTGAGTAAGGGTGATATCCTCTAAAAATAGCTGCTCATTGATATAAAAAGGCATAGGGAGCACTGTGATCCCCATCTCTTTTCCTTGTTTCTGAGTAATTCCGCTGTTGCTGTCTGTCACAATAGCGATTCTCTTTTTTCCCATGATTTTCGGCTCCTTTTCCTGTTTTAGGTCACTATTTTTTATAATAGCATAGTATTCCTCTGAATACAATTACTTTTCTTTTCCCGAAAATAGATTTATGATAGAAAAAACAAGAACAAAGGAGGTTTTTCAATGGGATACAAATCTGAATCTTATGAAAATCAGGCAAAAACCATCATCAAAAATCTGGAAAAACGAAATATGAAAGGGTATTACTGTGAAACCGGCAAAAAGGCTCTGGATCTGATAAAATCTATCCTTCCAAAAGGAGCTCTTGTCACCAACGGAGGTTCTGAAACCTTAGTGGAAACCGGGATCATGGATCTGATACGCAGCGGCGACTATAAATACATAGACCGGAAGTCAGCAAAGACCCCGGAAGAATCCAGGGCCCTATACGGCAGGATCGTTACTGCCGACTATTATCTTATGAGCACCAATGCCATCACCAAAGAAGGGGAGTTGATCAACGTAGACGGCGTGGGCAACCGGGTTGCCTGTCTTATCAACGGGCCGGAACACGTCCTGGTCATCACCGGCATGAACAAAGTCGTTCCCACTGTGGAAGACGGTATCCGCCGGGTACGGAACATCGCTGCACCGCCCAACAGTATCCGGGTAGGATCCAAAACCCCTTGTTCTGTCACCGGTTTCTGCTCCGACTGCCAAAGCGATGACTGTATCTGCAGTCAGACTGTGATCACCCGCCGTTCCATGAAACCAGGACGAATCACCGTAATACTGGTAGGAGAAGAATACGGATTTTAATCCGCCCTATCGGGCTCCTTTCTCATGCGGGTCGGGCCTCAAATTGAGATGGTTTTCTCATGCGAGCATGAAAAACCATCTCAACTTGAGGCCCTGGTGTCATCACATCCTTCTCAGGGCTTCGATGGGGCTTAGGTTGGCGGCTTTTATGGAGGGGAGCAGGCCGAATACTAAACCGATGACGGTGGAGAAAGCTACTGCGCCGGCGGCGGCCGGTATGCTGATCACCATGGGCATGGAGGACATTCTGGCAATGACCGCTGCAAGAAGTATTCCTGCAAAAACTCCAAGGACACCGCCGATACTGGTGAGTACTGCGGCCTCTGTGAGGAACTGGCCCAGGATCCTTCTCTTGTTGGCTCCTATAGCTTTCTTCAGGCCGATCTCTCCGGTACGTTCTGTTACGGATACCAGCATGATATTCATTACACCGATGCCGCCTACCAACAGGGATATACTGGCGATCCACAGAAGCTGTCGGTTGGTGCTCTCGCTGATCTGCTGGAGCCCCTTGGCCTTTTCCATCATATCTTTCGCCTTATATTCCATGGTATCGTTAGTAGAATTGATCCTGTTGTTCAGGATCTCTGCAGTTTTCTTCCCCACCGAACTCATAGCTTCCGGAGAGACTGCCTTTACCGATACCTGTTGAGGCTCATCATACTGATAGACCACCGGCCATACTGCGCTGGGCATAAGTACCATTCCGCCGCTGCCGGTATTATAGTAAGTGTAGTATTCTTCCCTACTGTTGATCACCGGCTGGTACTCTTCGGTTTTCTTCACCACGCCTACAACGAAAAAAGGTTCCCCTTTTATCTCAATAGTCTTTCCTATTTCCTGTCCTTTCTCAAAGAAATTTGCTGCTGCCGTCTCATCTAAAAGAACCAGCTTCTTTGAAGTTTTATAGTCTTTTTCAGAGAAGCCCCGTCCCCGTATAAGCTGGTATCCGCAGGTGTCCAGATAATCCTCATCAATTCCCAGGACCATCCCGCCATCCAGACTTTTATCCTGGTAGAAAATACTGTCTGCATACTGTCTCATCAGATAAAGAGTTGCTGCCTCCACTTCCTCAAGCTCCAGGATTTCTTCTTTCTGTTCCTGGCTGATCACAGGCACTCCCTGGGGAAGTCCCTCATATTCCATCTGGTACTCCCCGCCATTTCCATAAAGGGTGATCTCAATGACATTATCCCCTTCTCCGATAAGATTTTTCTTGATCTGCTCATTTGTTCCCTCAATCGTAGATACAATGGAAATCAGTGCTGCGATACCGATGATAATTCCCAGCATGGTCAGGAAAGAACGCATTTTGTGAGCCCAGATCCCCTGGAAAGATAATCTTATATTCTCAATCATATTCCTTCCTCCTAATACATGCTGTAAAGTTCTTCAATAGAAGCCTCACGGACTCCGGCTCCTTCCCGTACGTTCTTACCGTAAGGGAAAGCCAGCTTATCCTCAAGGGTAATACCTTCCTTGATCTCCACTGTGGATCCGTAAAAGGTTCTTCCTGTTGTTACCTTCTGTTTTTTCAGACGCTGATCTTCCCCTTCTTTGTATACAAACTCTTCTCCGTTCTGGGTCCGTATATACTCTCTGCTGATAAAGATGCCTGTGATCTCTCCTCCTTCTGCCGGCAGGTCCATAGAAACCATCTCATTTGCTTTAAAGCCCTGGCCATCCTGGATCACTGCTGTAAAAGGATAATAAGACTGCTCCTGCATGCCGCTGGAATAGCCTTCCTGGGGATAAGGGGAAACTTCTGTGATCTCTGCCTGAAACCCCATCTGAGACTCATAAGCCATACCTGTAACCACCTGTCCCGGCTTCACACTGTCCAGCTGATACTCCCCTACCATTCCCTGAATATAAGCTCCCGCTGCACTTTCCACTACAATAAAAGGCTCTCCGTCCACCTCGCCTTTGGCAGGGTCTCCTACTTTTTTCACAGTACCGTCCAGAGTACTTTTTACCACTTCTCCTGCAAGCTGCTGCTCTACCTTCTTGATCTTCAGATCCGCTTCTTTTATACTCAGGTCCGTATCAGAAATCTCTTTTTGCTTCTCACTGACCGCTTTCTCCAGCTCTTCCTTAGAGTATCCCTGGATAATGTCCTCCTCAGGAATAAACTCTATAAAATCTTCCGGAATGTCCATCCATTCCTCATCCTCCGGAATCTCCTCTTCCGCCGGAGGAACCATATCCCACTGATCATTTCCCAGGTATGTACGGAACCATACCTCGGGCTGTACAGGTTCGGCAATGGTATTTCCGTCCAGGAGCATGGCTGCCAGTAAAACTCCGTCTTCTTTATCCTCGCTTCTTACTTCCAGCAAACAGTATACCGGAATCTGGCTTCGGGTTCCCGTATCGTCAAAACCTCCTGCCCAGTTTAAAAAGGCTCCCTGTATCAGCACATTCTTTGTACAGAGAAATCGATAGGGATCCTCCTGGGTACCAGTTCCCTTAAAGGCAATAGCATTTTCAAAAATCCCCTGATCTTCTGTGTGTTCTCCCTGTTCAAGGAGAATGTCTTTATACAGCCGCTGATAGACCCCGGAAGGTCTGGGAAGCTCCTCTCCCGGCTGCTGAGGCTCTTCCGGGTCTGAGGGTTCCTCCGGTTGTCCAGGCTCCTCTGGTTCTGAAGGATCCTGGGGTTGTTCAGGCTCCTCCGGGTCAGAAGGAGTCTCTGGATCCAAAGGTGTTTCCGGGTTTAATGGTTCTTCCGGAGTCTCCGGATCTGACGGGATCACGGAACTCCCGGGCTCCTCTTCCTGAAAAGATTTTTCCTGTTCTGCCGGAATTTCTTCTGTCCCATTTTCTCCGGTTAGCAGCTCCGGATTCTGATCTGCTGCTGTAAATTCTGCTGCCGGATCGGTTTTCCGAATCCTTCCTAAAAATTCCACCTGATAGTCTTCTGTATGAGATACAGCCTGAGCTTTATCTTTTTTCAGCTTTTCCAGCTCCTGTTCCAGTCCTTTTTTCTTTACTTCCAGCTGCTGCCGGGTCAGCTTTTCCATCTCCAGATCGATATTTACCAGTGTCATATCGTAAGAAAGCAAGGGATCTCCTTTCTTTACCTCCTGGCCTTCCTGGACATGTACTGCAGATACGATCTGCTTATCCTGGAGATGGACTTCCTGAGAAACCTGGGAAGCTATCGTTCCCTCCAGACTGGTGCCGCTCTGCCAGATACTCTGAGAAAGCTCTGAGACCGGATAAACGTCCACCTGGGAACTTCTGAAATTCTGGGCAAGATACCATCCGCCTACCCCCAAAGCCGTAAGGCCGGCTGCCGTGATTATGATTGTCTTTTTCTTTATCTTCATATCTTTCCCCCTATAATTCCGGCGAGCTGTTTTCTCCTTCTGCAGGCTCCTGGATTGTTTCCTCCTGCGGCGTCTCTTCCTCCGTTATGGCCCCGGTTCCTTCCGGCAGCGTCTCCTCAGAGATTTCTTCATCTAAAGGAATCTCCTCTCCGGAAGGCTCTTCCATCTCTCCTGCATATGCCTGTGCCGGATCATGGGTAGTCTTCATTCCCTCCTCCAGAAAGTCCTGTGGATAGGCCACATAATCTCCGCTGTCTATTCCATCCTCGATCTTATACTGCATCATTTCCTGATCATAGGTTCCAAGGACCACAGTTCTCTTTTCCAGAGCCCCGTCCTTTTCCGCCCAGACATAAGGTTTCTTATCCAGATCTGCAATGAAAGCCTCATTCAACCACACACCAGGTTCTCTCTGGGACAGTCCCGTATCATGCTCGATATAGACATGCTGTCCCAGCAAAAGTCCCTGAGAAGACTCCAGATCCACATAAAACGGATAAGAAGTGGAGGTAGTCTGCCCGCTGTCTTCTGTGCCTGCAGAATAATACATGCTGCTGGTATTATTCTGGGGATTCTTTGTATCCACTGCAGAATATGTACCCGTCCACACCTGGTCTTCATCCACTCTGGAGCGTATCACAGCAGGGCTTCCCTCTGTGATCTCCCCGATATTCTGCTCATTAACTCTTCCTTTGACCCTATATTCTCCTGTGGCCAGAATAGTAATAAAGGCCTGGCTGGAAGAATCGCCGTACATATTCATTCCTGTCTGTTCCTGATTTTGAACAGACTTTACCACACCTTTCATCTCGCTGGTAACTGTAGAATTATCGATCTGGCTCTGAATCCGGTTGATCTCTACTTCCTTGGCTTTTCTGTCATATTCACTTTTCTTTAAATCCATCTGCGCACTCTGGATCTGGGTGGTATAAGAAAACTGTTCCTCCTCAGGGGCATCCTTCTTTTCTTTCTCTAACTGCTGAATCTGGGCCTGGAGATTTGTCATCTCGCTGGCAGCCCGTTCCAGGTCCAGCCGTGCCTGCTGGATATCCATTTCCAAAGAAGCGGTATCATATGTAAAGAGAGGCGTTCCAACCTCTACATCATCTCCTGCCTTTACCAGTACTTCTTTGACCTCCCTCTCTGAATCTTTCTGAACCTCCAAAGTTTTCTGAGATTCCACCACCCCTGCCAGTCTCTGGATTCCGGACATATCGTTCATGGAGGACACACTGGTTACATAGGCCAGATCCTCTGTCTGCTTTCCACCTGAATCCCGGATAAAGAAAATCCCTGCTGCCAGTCCTCCTATGCAGACCACACCACAGACTCCGCCGATAATCTTATATTTTTTGTCCATATAAACCTCTTTTCCTTTTTCAAAAGTTTCTGAATTGTTCCCAATATTCTTGCGCAATACCTTTTCACTTACTTTTATCTTTCCACTTTTTTTCAGTATATCAGAAAATTTCTTCAGTGTCCTGAAATATTTATTAAAATTTTAAAGTAATTTTTTAAGATTTTCTTTCGGATATATATAAACAATAAAATATATCGAAAAAAGCAGAACTTTGTCTATAAACGGCGAAATAGGATTTTTTTCGTTGAAAATAGAGTTAATTTGTTGATTCTTTGGTATGCTGTATGCAGCCTGAGAAAGGAGTGTTTCTATGAAGAAAATCGAGTCCTTAATTCGCCGTCTTGGTATCTGCTCCGTATACCGTGGTTACTATTATCTTGTCTATGCTGTAGAACTGGTCCTCCATGACGAAGAGTATCTCCTCTTTATGACCAAACGGCTCTATCCTGACATCGGGAAACACTTCCACACATCTGCTTCCAATGTAGAACGGTCTATCCGTACCATCGTTACAATCTGCTGGAATGAAGGAAACCGGGAACTGTTAAATCATATCGCCGGTTACCATCTTCTCCGTAAACCTACAACAGGAGAATTTATTTCCATTCTGGCTTTTCACCTAAAAGTGCAGGGCTGATAAAGAGACAATGATCTGGCAGTTGCATGTTCTGCCTAACTCTGCTAAAATAAGAAGTGTTATGAGCATTTTCTATCCGGACTGGGGCAAATCTTTTGTTTTTTTCTGCTTACAGCCTCATCCGATTCTAGCGATTGTATCAGGAGAAAAAACATGCATTTAAAAAAGACGAAAGTTCTCCTGGGGGTTATTCTATCCGGAATTTTTCTTCTGGGTGGATGTGCCTCCAAAAGTGAACGCTTTGCCAGAGAATCTGTAGTACAGGAACTGGAGAAACTGCAAAGTTCTGACATCCAAACGATACAGGACACCATAGACACCCAGCAGCTTCTCTCCTCGTCCCAATACACAGAGGAAACAGCAGAAGAAATCGGAGATATTTATTCTCTGTTTTATAAAGATTTTTCTTTCGATATTAAAAAAGTAACTGTAGATGAAGAGAAAGGCACAGGCAAAGCAGTAACCAGACTGACCACCATTGATGCCTGCAGCCTGGCAAAAGACTATTCTCTGTCTCTTCTTGAAAAACAGGTGGAGTTAGAAGCTGATCCCGAAGAAGTAAAATTTTCACTTAATGATTCCTGCATTCTGCTGAAAAAACTGCTGGAAGAAAATGATTACGGCACAGAAACTTCTGAAACAGAGATTTCACTGAAAAAAGAAGGAGATTCCTGGAAAGTAATTCACACCTCAGATCTGGACAGCCTGCTCACCGGCGATTTTGCTTCTTATATGTCTGATTCCCGACTCCTGTCTCCATCAGAGATCGTAAATGCCCATTTTGGAACCATTAAAGACTTTGACAATCAGCAGCTGATCATCTATCTGTCCCTTGACCAGCTTGTGGATACCGATGATTCCTATAATCATTCCCTTGCAGCAGCCATCGGTGAACAAATCAGCAGATCTTTTGACTATGAGATCACAGGAGAAGAGCAGGAAGACAGCCTGGCTGATGTTCAGGTCTCCATTACAAGTCCTGATTTTGAAAACATTCTATCCTCCTATGAAGAACAGCTTACCCAATGGCTGAAAACCTCGGAATCTCTTTCTGACGGAGCCCAGGGAAGGCGGGAAAAAGAAAGGTCCCTTCTGCTCTCCTGCATCGAAGATAACGAGGCTACAGTTTCCAAAGATATTACTCTTCATCTATATAATGATGGGATCAACTGGAAAATTCAAATGGATTCCGATATTGCCGAAGCCGTTTTTGGCGATATTCCCTCGACTATCGACTCCATATCTCAGGATGTAGAATAATCAGAACGGAAAACACGATACAGAGAAAAAGACCGGAAATGCACATGGCTTTTCTGGTCTTTTTCTTTTTACTGTTTTTCTTCTTTATTCTTCTTTTTCTGTTTTTTCCACTACTGCAATCCCCAGTTCTTCAAGCTGTTTGGGATCTACCACATCGGGAGCCTCTGACATCAGACAGGAGGCGTCTTTCACTTTCGGGAAAGCAATCACATCCCGGATGGAATCTTCCTTTGCCATGAGCATAACCAGGCGGTCCAGGCCGTAAGCCAGTCCTGCGTGAGGGGGAACGCCGTATTTGAAGGCATCCAGAAGGAAACCGAAGCGTTTGTAAGCCTCTTCTTTTGTAAATCCAAGAACTTCAAACATCTTTTCCTGGATATCATCCTGGAAGATACGGACAGAACCTCCGCCGATCTCATTTCCGTTAAGGACGATATCGTAAGCCTTTGCCCGGACTCTTCCCGGATCGGAATCAATATACGGAAGGTCCTCCTCCATAGGCATGGTAAATGGGTGGTGCATAGCCACAAAGCGGTTTTCTTCTTCTGACCACTCCAAAAGAGGGAATTCTGTGATCCATACGAACTTGAATTCGTTCTTGTCCAGAAGTTCCATCTGTTTTGCCAGTTCCAGACGAAGAGCCCCCAGTACATCCCAGACCAGTTTGGTCTTATCTGCTGCAAAGAGAAGAAGGTCCCCGTTCTCTCCTTCCATAGCCTGGATAAGGGCGGTCATTTCCTCTTCCTTCATGAATTTTGCAAAGGAAGATTTCACTGTGCCGTCCTGGCCGATAGCAATATAAGCCAGGCCTTTTGCACCGTATCCTTTTGCAAACTCTACCAGCTTGTCGATCTTCTTTCTCGGCATAGCTCCCTGTCCTTTGGCATTAATTCCCCGAACACTGCCGCCATTTTCCAGAGCGCCTTTGAACACTGCGAAATCACAGTCCTTCACTACATCGGATACATCTGTAAGCTCCATGCCGAAACGGATATCCGGCTTGTCGGAACCAAAGCGGTCCATAGCTTCCTGCCAGGTCATTCTCTGGATAGGAAGGGGAACTTCCACGCCCAGAACTTCTTTAAAGAGGAACGCCAGCATTCTTTCATTTACATCAATCACATCATCCACATCTACAAAGGACATCTCCATATCGATCTGTGTAAACTCCGGCTGACGGTCTGCTCTTAAGTCCTCATCTCTGTAACATCTTGCCAGCTGGAAGTACCGGTCATATCCGGAACACATGAGCAGCTGCTTGAAGATCTGGGGAGACTGGGGAAGAGCATAGAAGCTTCCCGGATGTACACGGCTGGGCACCAGATAGTCTCTTGCTCCCTCAGGAGTACTCTTGATAAGAGTTGGAGTCTCGATTTCCAGGAACCCTTCCTCTGCCAGGAACTGGCGCACCAGAGTAGAAACTCTGGACCGGAGGATCATATTTTTTTGAAGATCTGGTCTTCTCAGATCCAGATAACGGTATTTCAGTCTTACTTCTTCTCTGGTCTTGCTGTTCTCTTCGATAGGGAAGGGCGGAGTCTGGGCCTCTGACAGGATCCTAAGCTCTCTGGCCCGGACCTCGATCTCCCCTGTAGCCAGATTGGGGTTCACTGCACCGGAACGGGCTTCTACCCGTCCTACAACGGCGATCACAAACTCACTTCTCAGCTTTCCTGCCTTTTCAAATACTTCCTGGTCAATCTCTCCATTTTCAAAAATCACCTGCATAATACCCGAACGGTCTCTTAAATCCACAAAAACGATACCGCCCTTGTTCCTGCTCTTCTGCACCCACCCCATAAGGGTAACGGTGCTGCCGATATCTGCTTTTGTCACTTCTGCGCATCTGTGGCTTCTTTTCAGCCCCTTCATTGATTCTGCCATGACATAAATCTCCTTCTTTGTTCCATTTAGTCGTTATATACTTCCTCGATCACAGAATAACCTTCACCGGCAAGCTGTTCTTTCTGGAATTTTTTATTTTTCTTAGCGTATACGATATTTACACTCTGTCCTTCCTGGCGCTCTTTTGCCGCTTTTTTCATAATCTCCAGAAGTTTTTCCTGGGAAAGCTTTTTATCCAGAAGGTAGGCTTTCTTCTCTTTTGTTCCGGGAACCTTAAAGCCCTTTTCCATAAGGAGCATAACAATACGCTCAAAGCCAATGGAAAATCCTGTTGCCGGTGTAGGAGTTCCTGTAAACTTGCCAATCATCTCATCATAGCGGCCGCCTCCGCCTACGCTTCCTGAAAATCCGTCAATAGAAATTTCAAAGATTGGACCTGTATAATAGGACATACCTCTTACTAATGTAGGATCAAACTCTAGGGTAAAGTTGGCAGTCTTCGCCTCCGTGACGCACTGGATAATCGTTGTCAGGTCATCTGCTACCTTAGGATCCAGATATCCTTCCAGTTTTTCTTTGCAGTATTTCACGCCGTCCACACCAGAGCTCATGGTCTTAAAGAGGCCCAGATATTTCTCCACACTCTCTTTTGCAAAACCGGATTCTTCCAGCTCTGCTGCTACCCCCTCCATACCGATCTTATCCATCTTGTCCAGAATAATAAATACCTGGGTAAAAGAATCCTCCGGGAATCCGCTGTAGGCAGCCATAGCCTTCAGGATCCTTCTGTCGTTAATACGGATAGTAAAACTGTCGAAGTCCAGTTTTCCCACCAGGGTAGAGGTTGCCAGGATCACATCGATCTCTGCCAGGAAAGTAGGATCTCCCAGAATGTCGATATCACACTGCATAAACTGGCGGAACCGTCCTCTCTGGGGACGGTCTGCACGGAATACATTTCCGATGTGCAGGGCCTTAAAAGGCTGAGGCAGTTCATTGGCATTGTTGGAATAGAAACGGCACAGCGGTACTGTCAGGTCATAGCGCAGACCGCTGTCTACCAGATCATCCTGAGATTTTGCCTCTTCGATCTTTAATTTTTCTCCTCTCTTCAGGATACGAAAAATAAGCTTTTCATTGTCTCCCCCTTGTTTGCTGGTCAGATTCTCAATGTGTTCTACACAGGGAGCTTCCATGGAAGTAAATCCAAACTGTTTGTAAGTATCCTTAATCAGTCCGATCACATAATCACGGATCTCCATCTCCTGAGGCAGGATATCTTTCATACCTGTCACTGGTTTCTTCTTTAACTGCATTGTTCTGTTCTCCTCTCTTTTTCCTGGCCCTCCATATGGGCCACTTTCATAAATGCAAGAAACACCTGCATATCAAAATTTTTGATCTCATCTATCATCAGCCGTATGGCTGTCTCCGGTTCAAACGCCTCCCGGTAAGGTCTTTTCTCCGTAAGAGCCGCATATGTATCGCAGACTCTCAGGATCCGGCTTCCCAGAGGGATTTCTTCTCCCTGAAGGTTCTGAGGATAACCGCTGCCATCATAATTTTCATGATGATAATAGATACTCTCCAGTACAAAGCTGGAATATCCTCGATTCTGAAGAGCCTCGCAGCCCAGCTGAGGGTGCCGGCGAACATATTTGATCTCCTCTACTACCAGAGGATTCTCTTTGCCGGACACATATCTGGAAAGCCGCAGTTTTCCGATATCGTGAAGAACTCCCGCCAAGGCCAGCTCATAGCACTGATCCTGGGGCAGGCCTATGGTCTCTCCTACCTGGTAAGCCAGATTGCTCACCGCAATACCATGATTGATTACCGATATCAGATCATAGTCGATCATCTTCAAATTTCTTTCAGCCATGTGTCAATCCCGACCTTTTTCCGTTGAATCATCTCGTCAATGCGGTTTATGTAATTGGTTACATCCTTTACATTTTCCGCTCTTTCTATCCGTTCTCCGTTTTGGAATACAAATTTGGTGGAGGCCCCGGCTCCCGCCGCCATGATAGATTGTTTCTCCTCCATCATTAGTATATTGTAAATTCCTGCTTTGTCAACTTTTGCAAAGCCGGTATTTTCCAGATTTCCGCACATATTTTTCTGACGGTAAAGATAATATGGTCCCATTCCCATCTCATAGGCATATTTTATAGCCATATCCATGATCTCTTGATTATTTTCGAAGGTCATTTCCTGATACTGGTCACGGAAAATATTCAGTCTGGCCGCTCTCTTTACCGCAAGGGAATGGACGGTAAGACTGTCAGGTGCCAGATTTTTCACTTCTTCCAAAGTATGTTTCACATCTGCTTTATGTTCTCCCGGCAGTCCCACAATCAGATCCATATTGATATTGTCAAAACCACATTCTCGGGCAAGTTCAAAGGCCCTGACCGTATCCTCTACCGTATGTCTTCTCCCAATAATCTCCAGGGTCTTCTGATTCATGGTCTGGGGATTGACGGAAATTCTGGTCACAGGAAATTCCCGGATAGCCATAAGTTTTTCCTTGGTAATACTGTCCGGTCTGCCTGCCTCAATGGTATATTCCGAAATATCCTTTACCGGAAATCTCTCCTGGATATAGCCCAGAAGCCGCCGAATCTGATCCGGCTCCAGGGTAGTAGGTGTTCCACCCCCGATGTAAATGGTATTTAAGGGCCTGTCCTTCATAGCCTGGGAGATAAAATCCAGCTCTTTTAACAAGGCGGTGAGATAATCATCTACCCGATCCCTCCATTTTTTCAGAGGTGAAGAGCTGAAAGAACAGTAAAGACAGATGCTCGGACAGAAGGGAATTCCCACATACAGGCTGTATCCCTTCTCATAATCGATGTCTTTCAGTATGTCCCGTTCCCTGTTGGCTATGGCTATAGCCAAGGCTGTTTTTTCATTACTGGTAAAATAAGTCTTACGCATAGAATCTGCCGCCTGGGCGTTGGTCATACCTTCTTCGATCAGTCCCATAGCAATCTTCACCGGACGGATCCCTGTAAGATCTCCCCAGGGAAGAGTCTGACCCGTTTCCTGAACCAGCAGTTTATAGAGGATCTGTTTCAGTGTGTTCTTTCTCTTTTTCCGGTCTTCCTCCTCGTCATAAGGGGCAGAATCTTCCAGTGTCTGTTCCCTGGTATGGATGCCTATCACTACCTGGTCCCCGTAAGAAATAGTTATCAGTTTTTCATAGTCTTTCGACCTTTCTTCCTCCCAGGTGCCATACATCTCTACATCCTCTTTAGGATAAAAGGCTTTTACCAGGGTGTAAGCGTCATATTCAAACTCTTTTTTATTAAAAGAAATTCCTATCATTTCCTACTGTCTCTTCTCGTATTTTCTTTTTATAGGTATGGGTTATGAGCCTTCTCAAAAGCAGCGTCAGTCTCTTCTCCATGTCCGGGATATATCCGGGTATCCCCTGGCAGAAGTTCAAAAAGCCGGTGAAGGCTGTCTCTCATCTGGCTCATACTTCCTGTGGGCAGATCTGTCCTGCCGCAGGAACCGCAAAAAACCGTATCCCCTGACATACAGACTCCTTCCTCTTTCAGCCAGTAACAGCAGGAGCCGGATGTATGGCCCGGGGAATGGAGTACAGTTACAGAAAAACCGGCCAGGGTTTCCTCCTGTCCGTCTTCCAGCCAGTGATCTGCTTTCACGGTATAGGGCTGCCCTGACCAAGCTCCGGAAAGATTCCACATGGGATCTGTCATAAGCTTTTCCTCGGTCTTGGGAGCATAAACCGGGATCTTATAATATTCCCGCAGCTCATTTGCGGCACAGATATGATCATAATGTCCATGAGTCAGAAGGATCCCCGCCGGCTTCCCGCCCAATTTTGCAAGGGCCGCTTCAATCCGTTCTTCCTGGGCTCCCGGATCCACGATGAGAATCTCGACCGTTTCTTTATTTTTCAGGAAATAACAGTTGGTCTGTACCGGCCCAACTACGATTCCCCGCAATATCAAATTTTTCATTTTTTATCTCCCTTGCTCATCCTGCATTCCGCTCAATATCTTTGACGCTTTCAATCTGGCGGATCTTCTCAATGATTCCATTCAGTTCTTCCTTGCTGGCCACTTCAAAGGAGATATTGATGGTAGCCATTCCCTGTTTGCTGGTTCTTGTATTCAGGGCTGAGATATCAATCTTTCTCTCGGTGAAGATCTTGGAAATATCCACAATCAGGCCGGTACGGTTGTAGGCGTATACGTTCAGTTCCGCCATATACCGTTCTCCCGCCGTGTTCTCCGGCGCCTGCCACTCAGCGTCAATGAGACGGTGGCGGTCTTCCTCGGACATATTGATCACATTGATACAGTCTGTCCGGTGAATGGTCACTCCCCTTCCCCGAGTAACGTATCCGACGATCTCATCTCCCGGGATAGGGTTGCAGCATTTGGAGAACCGTACTGCCACATCATGGATTCCTTTGACTACAATGCCTCCCTTGACTTTTCCGATATGGAGCTTTTCTTTGTTGTCGGCAGCCGCTTCCAGGACTTTCTCATCTGTCAACTCTGCCTTATGCTCTTTGTTATAAGCTTCCTGGAGCTTGTTGATCACCTGGCCTTCCTTCAGGCCTCCATGGCCCAGAGCCGCCAGAACCGAATCCCAGTCCCGGAAACCATATTTTTTCATAACTGCTTCCTGATATTTGGGCTTCAGGATATTGCCCAGGGTAATGGCTTTTACTTTTGCATACTGGACCAGCATATCCTTACCCTTCAGGATATTGTCCTCTTTTAATTCCTGTTTGAACCACTGGTTGATCTTATTTTTGGCCTGAGTGCTTTTTACCACCTTCAGCCAGTCACGGCTGGGGCCTTTGGAGTTCTGGGAGGTAATGATTTCCACCTGATCTCCGTTTTTGATCACATATTCGATAGGTACAAGTTTCCCGTTTACTCTGGCTCCTACCATTTTATTTCCTACTGCACTATGTACATTATAGGCGAAATCAATGGGGGTAGAGCCGTTTGGCAGGTTTTTTACATCTCCCGCAGGAGTGAAACAATATACGCTTTCTGAAAACAAGTCCAGATCGCTTTTTAAAAGACTTAAAAATTCTTTGTTATCGGACATATCTCTCTGCCATTCCAGGATCTGGCGGAGCCAGTTCATTTTTTCCTCTTCTGACTGAGTGACTGTTGCTTTTCCATTATTATTGGATACCTCTTTATACTTCCAGTGGGCGGCAATACCATATTCTGCCGTCCTGTGCATTTCAAATGTACGGATCTGAATTTCGAAGGGCTGGCCGTTGGGACCGATCAGTGTAGTGTGGAGAGACTGATACATATTCGGCTTCGGCATGGCGATATAGTCCTTGAAGCGCCCTGGAATGGGCTTATACATCTCATGTATGATTCCCAGAGCTGCATAACAGTCTTTCACTGTGTCTACAATGATCCGTACTGCAAACAGATCATAAATCTGATCCAGGGTCTTATCCTGATTTACCATTTTCTTGTAAATACTGAAGAAATGCTTGATCCTGCCGTCGATCTGTGCATGGATCCCGGCGTTATCGATATGCTGTCGGACCTCTCCTACAATCTGATCGATAAAGGCCTGGCGTTCGCTTCTTTTCAGATTGATCTTTTCCACCAGATCATAATAGACTTCCGGTTTCAGATATTTTAATGAAAGATCATCCAGTTCGATCTTTACTTTGGAAATACCAAGCCTCTGGGCAATAGGAGCATAGATATCCATGGTCTCTCTGGCCTTTTCCTTCTGCTTGGCCGGGGGCATATATTTCAGGGTCCGCATATTGTGAAGCCGGTCCGCCAGTTTGATAAGAATGACCCGGATGTCTTTGGCCATTGCCAAAAACATTTTTCTTAAGTTCTCTGCCTGGACCTCTACCTTATCGGCAGAGTAGCTTAACTGTCCTAACTTGGTGACTCCATCTACCAGCAGTTCCACCTCATCTCCGAACTCTTGCCGGATCTCCTCCGCTGTCATCACTGTGTCCTCTACCACATCATGGAGAAGACCGGCTACGATGGTCTCTTTATCCAATTCCAGGTCAGCCAGGATAATGGCCACACACAGGGGATGAATGATATAGGGTTCTCCTGATTTTCTCACCTGGCCCTTATGGGCATTATTGGCAATATTGAAAGCCTTTTCGATCATAGTGATGTCCGTGGAAGGGTGATATTTTTTCACACTGGATATCAGCTCATCATATAAAACTTCCGGGCTTGTAAAGTCCTCCATTGCCTTAACGCTGGCATCTGCCTTTTTAATTTTCTCTATTTCATCTTTCTGAAGTGTCGATTCTCTTTTTTCTTCCATATGATTATCACCTGATTTCTATTTGCCTTCATAACGGATTACAGATGCCACGTCATATCCTGCCAGTCTATCCCTTCCTTTCAGTCCTGCAAGTTCCATGAGGAAAATCATCTTTACAACTTTTCCTCCAAGCTTCTCTATCATTTTTGCGGCAGCTTCCACAGTACCTCCGGTAGCGATGAGATCATCAATGATCACCACTTTTTGTCCCGGCTTTACAGAATCTTTGTGCATTTCCAGGACTGCGCTTCCATATTCCAGATCATAGCTTTGTTCAATGGTCTCTCTTGGAAGCTTGCCTTTTTTACGGATCAATACCAGGGGCTTATGTAAATTGTATGCGATAGGTGCTCCAAAAATAAATCCTCTGGATTCAGCGGCAGCAATCACATCTACGTCCATTCCTTTCAGAAGGTCCTGAAGAGAATCTACCGCCAGTTTAAATCCTTCTTCATCCTGAAGAACGCTTGTCACGTCCCGGAAGATAATTCCCTTCTCCGGAAAGTCGGGAATACTGATGATATAATCTTCAATATTTTTCTTTTCACAACTGCCCATCTTATCTCCATCCTTTTTATATCGAATATTGTCTTTTATCAAATTAATATGTAGATTTTAGTATAACATCTTTTTTTCCCATACGCAAATTTTTTATCGGATATTCTGTATGATCATTTCTATACTTTCCCTTCCCATATAAGAATTGACGGAAGGATAGTAAATCATATCCCATTTATCTTTTTCCTGGAGCCGGCCGGCGAATGCATCTCCGTCTCCGAACCAAATCCCCTCTGCCCGGAATCCGTATGCATCCGTCAGATTCATCTTCACTACATTCCTGTTTTTTCCCAGAATCCGGAAGTTCAGCACTTTCATGTCTTTCTGGGCAAAGACCGGCTTTGTGTTTCCTTTTCCGAAAGGTTCCAGAAGGGAAAGCTGACGGATCAGAGGGATCGTCACATAAGACATAGGCATGGGTACATCGATAACGATCTTTTCTGTCATATCTTCCTGGGTCAGGCTGCAATTCTCATTAAGTTTTCTCCGAAAAGCTTCCACATTCTCTTCGGGAAGAGACAGGCCTGCCGCCATGGGATGGCCTCCGAATTTCGTGAGAAGCTCCTTACATTTTACCATCTCCTGGAACATATGATAGGCCTCAATGGAACGTCCGGATCCTTTTACTCCTTCCTCGCCTTTTGTCAGCACGAACACCGGACGGACATACCGTTCCCGGACCCGCCCGGCAATGATCCCAGCCAAACTTTCGTGGCAGTCCGGAAGATAGATAACCAGCACCCGGTCATTTTTCAGATCCGTATGCTCTACCATTTCCACCGCTTCTTCCACTCCTTTTGCAGTCATATCCTTTCTGCTGTCGTTTAAATCTTTCAGATCCTGGGCCAGAGTAGCAGCCTCACCGGGATCTTCTGCCAGGAGCAGCCTTAAAGCCCTCTTAGCTGTACTCAGTCTTCCGCTGGCGTTCATACAGGGTCCGATGATAAAGCCAATATGGTAGGCAGAAATTTCTCTGTTTTCCAGATTATTGACACGGATCAGTGCTTTTAATCCTTCATTTTCCGGATTCTGCAGCCTTCTAAGCCCGTCTTTTACCAGAATGCGGTTCTCATCCTTCAGATCCATCACATCTCCCACTGTAGCAATGGCTGCAAAGGGGATCAGCTCCTCTGTCTCTTTTTCCGGTATTCCCATCCTCTCATAGAGTCCCTGAATAACCTTAAAAGCCACCATAGCCCCGCAGATTCCTTTGAAAGGATAAGGACAGTCCGGCTGCTTGGGATTTACAACCGCATCTGCCGGGGGAAGAATACTGCAGATTGTTCCGTCCTCCTTTTCCTCATAAGGCACCTCATGATGATCGGTGACCAGTACAGTCATTCCCAGTTCTTTTGCATAGCGGATCTGCTCGGCTGCACTGATCCCGTTATCGCAGGTAATGATGGTATCGATCCCTGCCTCTGCCGCCAGATCGATTAGTTCCCGACTGATCCCATAGCCGTCTTTGATCCTGTCCGGAATATCCGCATCTACCAGAACCCCTGCTCTTAAAAGGCCCTTCAACAGTATGTAAGTAGAGCATACCCCGTCAATATCATAATCTCCGATGATCCGGATCTTTTTCTTTTCCCGGATTTTCTCCGTCAGTCTGTCCAACAGCTCTTCCATGCCCTTCAGCAGCTTCCAGGAATGAAGGCCGGACAGCTTCCCATGAAGATAGGTATCGATCTCCTCATCCGTGATCTGATCCCGGTTCCGGATCAGTCTGGCGATCACCGGATCAATGCCAAACTTCCTCCCGATTTCCTGAAAATCCGCCTTCTTGGCAGATACTACCCACTTTTCCATAACAAATTCTCCTCTGTCGCTTATTACCCATTTATGAATAAGAAGAAGCTGCCGCATGAAACAACTATCAGGAATATTTATACATTTTATGCGAATTTGTCGAGCACGCTTTGAGACCATAGGCTCAAAGCAGCGCAGACTGAGCAAGAAAATGTATAAATATTCTCGGTTTTGTTCCATGGGACAGCTCCCGCATTTTATTTATTCGCTTTTTTCAATTTTGTTCTCATCACATACCACATAGCACCTGTCAGGCAGACGGAAGAATATCCGCCGCAGACAATACCTACCATAAGAGGCAGGGCAAATTCCCGGATGGAGGATACTCCCAGCAGGAACAGCATAAAGATACTGATAAAAGTGGTCAGTGAAGTGTAGATACTTCTGGTCAGGGTCTGGGTAATGCTGGCATTTACCAGTGTTTCCAGCTCCTGATCGTTTTTCACTTTATTTGTCTTCAGATTCTCCCGAATACGGTCAAAGATAACAATGGTAGCATTGATAGAATATCCCAGTATCGTCAGCATACAGGCGATAAAGGTATTTCCTACGGAAACTCTTGCCAGTACATAGAAAGCAAACACAATCAGCACGTCATGAAGCAGGGCAAGGACTGCGCTACTGGCAAAACGGATATCCTTAAACCGGAACCAGATGTAAAGGAGCATCATAATCGCAGCTACAACCACGGACAATACAGCATCTCTTCTCATTTCTCCGCTGACAGTAGAGGAAATACTCTCCGATGTAATCTTATCTGCATCCACTCCAAAATCATCTACCATAGCCTGCTGCAAAGCTTCTCTCTGGCTTACATCCAGGGTTGAGGTCTTAATGACCACCTGGGTGCTGTCTACCACTTTTGTAGCCTGGACATTGGCATCTCCTGTGATCTCTTCCACAGCCGGAATGACCTGGGCGTCAATCTCATCCATGGACAGGTCCTCATTAAAGGTAACATTTGTGGATGTACCACCCTGGAATTCCAGGCTGTAATTTAACGGACTGCCCGTTGCTGCATTATATGCAATCATTCCCACCGGTCCTGAAAGGATCAGGATAATGGAAACGGTAAAGAATATCTTTTTCTTCTGAAGGAAGGGGATTGGTTTTCTCTCCTTGCGCATACCGTAAAGTTTCTCATTTCTCACTCCTACCGCATAGAGGGCGTTGATCAGAAGTCTGGAGATCACCAATGCTGTAAACATGGATAATACAATACCAAGGGCCAGGGTCTGGGCGAAACCTTTGATGGTACCTGTACCCAGCCAGTTCAGCACGAATGCTGCGATCAGAGTGGTGATATTTCCGTCAAAGATAGCAGAAAAGGCTTTGTCAAAACCATTCTTCAGAGCAGTTCTTACGCTTCTTCCTGCTGCGATCTCCTCCTGGATACGGGCGTAGATAATAACGTTGGCATCCACGGCCATACCAATGGAAAGAATGATACCTGCAATACCCTGTAAGGTAAGAGTCAGGTCAAAGGCGTTCAGAGCGATCAGATCCAGGCATACATAGATCACCAGAGCTATGCCGGCAACAAAACCGGGAACCCGGTAAACAATGATCATAAACAGAATGATCAGTGCCAGGCCGATAGCTGCTGCCACCACGCTGGTAGAGATAGCTTCTTCCCCAAGCTGAGCAGCTACCACACTGGAGCGCAGCTCAGAAAGTTCCAGATTCAGTCCTCCGATACGGATAGTGGAAGCCAGATCTTCTGCTTCCTGGGCGTCTGCCATACCGGTGATCTGGGCCTGTCCGTCTGTGATCTCCGCATCTACACCTGGAACACTGACAAACTGGCCGTCATAGTAGATACCAATGCTCTCGCTGTTTTCATAAGCCTTTGCTGTGGCCTCTGCAAATTTTGAGGTTCCCTCATCGGTAAGTGACAGGCTGACCACGTTTTCGGTATTATTTCCCAGCTGATCCTGGCCTGTCATAGCCCTGGCATCGCTGACATCTGATCCTGTAAGAACAATACTGCCGTCTTCCTGAAGTTCTTCTATCGTCTTGGTCAGCTCATATTCCCCGGTCTGGGTATTTAATGTATAGTTCTCATTGCCGTCAGCATCGGTCTCAGCAATAAAATACAAGGATCCCGGTCTTCCCAGCTCTTCCAGAATGGTATTGGCATCCGTCACCCCGGGAATTTCCACAACAATACGGTTATTCCCTTCCTGGTAAACCTGAGACTCTGTGCTGTACTGCTGCACCCTCTGCTGAAGCTTGTAGATGGTATCTGACATGTCGTCTGCACTTGGATTCTCTTCGGAAGCTTCGTAAGTAATACTTACGCCTCCTGCCAGGTCCAGACCTGTGTTAATGTTTTTTGCAGCTCCTGTTCCTGTAGGGCCCCAGCCCACTGCTGATGTAAAGATCAAAAGCGCTGTTACGATAACAGTCAGCACTAGGATCAGTACGCCTCTGCTTTTCTTCATGATATTTCCCTTCTTTACTGATTAATTTTCTTCTGCCTCTGCAGCCTTCAGCATGATGGCACACTCTACTCTTTTTCTCTGAAGCTCGCAGCCGATGTCATAGGCATCATTGATAGAGCCGTGGAAATTGTAGGCGTTTGCCGCACAGCCGCCGCTGCAGTAAAATTTTGCAAAGCACTTCTGACATTTTTCCTTTGCATAAACATTACAGTTTTTGAATTCTTCCCGGATATCGTCACGCTTTACCCCATCCCACACATTGCCCATAAGGAATTTTTCTTCCCCTACGAACTGGTGGCAGGGATATAAGTCTCCCCAGGGTGTTACCGCCAGATATTCGGTGCCTGAGCCACAGCCGGAAAGCCGCTTATACACACAGGGGCCTCCTGTAAGGTCTATCATAAAATGGAAAAAGTTAAAGCCTTTTCCTTCTTTCTTTCTCTTAATCATCTCCTGTGCCAATTTATCATATTCTTCACAGATTTTCGGCACATCTTCCTCTCGGATGGCATATTCTTCCTTCTCGTCGGCTACAACCGGCTCTACAGAAATCTGATCAAAGCCCAGGTCTGCCAGATGAAGAACATCCTTGGAAAAATCCAGATTGTGACGGGTAAAGGTACCTCTGGCATAGTAGCTCTTTTCTCCTCTGCTCTTGGCAAACTTCTGGAATTTCGGGACGACCAGATCATAGCTTCCTGCGCCTTTCCGGAAAGGCCTCATATAATCATGGACTTCTTTCCTTCCGTCAATACTGAGGACCACATTGGCCATCTCTTTATTGGCAAATTCCATGATCTCATCATTTAAAAGGACACCGTTGGTGGTAAGAGTAAAACGAAATTTTTTATCATGAAGCTTTTCCTGCTCTCTTCCGTATTCTACCAGACGTTTTACCACATCCCAGTTCATGAGAGGTTCCCCTCCGAAGAAATCCACTTCCAGATTTGTACGGTTTCCGGAATTGGCAATGAGAAAATCAAGTGCCTGCTTTCCTACTTCATAGGACATCAGGGCTCTTCTGCCATGGTATTCTCCTTCTTCTGCAAAACAATACCGGCAGGCCAGATTGCAGTCATGGGCAATATGGAGGCAGAGGGCTTTGACTACCGTCTGTCTCTCTTTGAAATGTTCAATGGCATTTCTGTAAATGTCCTCTGTAAAGAGCATTCCCTGATCCTTCAGCTCCTGAATCTCTCCAAGGGCCTGATCCACATTTTCTTTACCGTAATCTGTATCTAAGGCCTGATGGATCTCTTCCCGGTCTTTTCCTTCATCTAAAAGTCCAATGATCTCATATACCAGCTCATCCACCACATGTACAGAACCGCTGTTTACATCCAGCACAATGTTATAGCCATTATTTTTATAACGATGAATCACCGTGCTTCCCCTTTCTCTTATGCACTAAAGTATAGGGCTGCTGCATGAAACAGATATTCCTGTCTCACGCAACAGCCCCACTCCTTATATGCCGTTTTTTTCTTATTTATTCTCGCAGCTCTGATTTCCTACTGTGCAGGATGTTTTGCAGGCTGACTGGCAGGATGTCTGACATTCACCACATCCGCCTTTTTTTACTGTATTCTGTAAACTCTTTGTATTCAGTGTTTTAATATGTTCCATGATATCTTTCCTCCTTAAGTCTTTTAACATCTATGCGGTATTATAGCATAGCTCTTTGTGCCAGGCAAGTATTTCTTTTATAGCAGTTCAGCCATGGAGCTGAGTTTCCTATGACAGCATTCCTCCCAGTGCCCCTCCTAAGATGCAGATAAAAAACATGAGTATGGTTTCTTTCAGATCCCCTCCGGACCTTTCCGTAAGATAAGTCACCGCCCAAAGAAAAGCGGCATATCCCAATCCCAGCCCCATTCCCCACAGGAAGCGCCTGGTCTTTCCTTTCCTGCCCATATAAAATCCCCCTGCCAGACAGGATAATATGTAGGTTATCATGATCCCCAGGTTTACCTGACTCTCTCCCAATCCCAGTTTATACAGCAGGAAGGCCAGCCCCAAAAGCAGGACTCCTGTCACCACATAGGAAAGGAGCAGGGCTTTCATCATCTGCATAGGTCTTGAAGCTTTTACCATGATCTGTTCCATAAAGAACCCTCCCTTATGTAAATATATGGGAGGGTTCTTTTTTTCATGACTGATAACTTTATGATTTTTTTCTCTTTCCTATTATAATTGCAATAGCTGCCAAGATTACAGCAACCGCTCCTGCAGCTGCATAGAGAATAATAGGAGCATTATCTCCTGTCTTGACCACCCGCACCGTTTTGGAAGAATTATTTTTCTTGGCAGTATTACTGGTCTGGCTGCCTGTATTGGTACTGGTTCCTGAATTTCCTGAAGGCAGGATCACACTCTGCCCGGAAGCCGCACCGGAACTGTTTGTCTGAGAATTCCCGGTAGTTCCCGTAGAGGCTCCTGAAGTATTTCCTCCAGTAGAGCTACTTCCTGTATTCTGGTTAGAAGAGGAACCGCTCTGTGGAGTCTGAGTTCCCGGTCCTACAAGCTGGTTTCCACCCACATTAAAGGGACTGAAAGAAGCTGTTTCAAAGGTCAGATAATCCATCCCTTCTATATTTATAACTGCCAGTGTTCCCGGATAGTCCTCCGTAGGAAGAGTATAATACTCATATTTGCTATTTCCCAGATAATGGGCAACAGAAAGGCTGGAAAAACTTCCTGCATTTTCCGGAAGCGGAATCATCACCCGAACTTTTTTTCCTTCCGGAATGATGTACTCCTCATCTTCCTTCAGATCCCAAAGCTTGATCTCATAGGCAGACAGGATCTGGCCGATCCCTGCATCGGGAAGCTGATCCAGGTCCTCGTTATAACTTACCTGAAGATCTACATAATAAGGAAGGAAGTCTCCTTCTACCCTGATGCCTGTATTGGCATCGATTAGGCTTCCCACCGGGACTGCCTGAGGAATTTCCTGAGCCACTTCCCCGGTCTTGCCTGGCTGGGCCTGTACAAACTCCTCTTCTTCATCAGATACCGATTCCGACTCTTCAGAAGAAGCTTCTTCCTGGTCCTGGGTTTCCTGGTCTTCTTTCACAGGATCCGTCTCCTTAGAGGTCTCTTCCGCATCTGTATCTTTGTCTATATCTGTATCTTTATCTGTCTGTTCCTTGTCACTGTTTTCGCTATCTTCTGAAGGCGTCTGCTCTCCTTCCGGAGTGTTTTCAGGCTTCTGATCTGTATTCTCTTCTTTTTCTTCTGTTGTTTCAGAAGACTCTTCTTTCAATGATTCCACATGAACTTTTACGGTGCGGATTACCTGGCCTTTTTCCTCGTTCCATCCTTCTACCTGGGTGTAATCCTTTTTCTCTGTGTCAGATGGGGTAAAGACTACTTTGACTTCTGTTTCATAAGTATCCGGAGTAAATTCCTTCTCCCAGGAAAATGTTCCCTCTCCTGTAAAACCAGCCTTTACAAAATCAAAATCCTTTATATCCTCCGGAGTGGCAAGTTTTACTTCTTCAGGCATAGTTACCTGACCTGCTGCCTGCTTTTCTCCTGTCTGACCGCTATTCTTATCTGTATCAGAATCCTGGTTATCTTTTTCTTCGGTTTTCTCCGATGTTGTCTGTCCCGAAGTATCAGGCTGCTGAGATGTTTCTTCCTCTTCCGGCGCAACCGGATCCGCAGGTTTCAATGATTCTATGGTAACCTTCACATTCCTTACCACTGCTTTTCTGCTGCTGTCCCAGCCCTGAACTTTGGAATAATCGTAATTCTCCGTATCCTTTGGTGTAAAGATCACCTGAACGGAAGACTGATACTCGGTTGGTGCTGTCTGAGAAGCCCAGGAAAAACTTCCCTCTCCTGTAAAGCCGGCTGTTCCGAAATCAAAAGAACTCCAGGCCTCCGGAGAGGCTACGGTTACCTGAGAAGCCATAGATACCTTTCCCTCTTTTTTCGTTTCGGTATTCATCTTTTGAACTAGAGCACCTGCGCCAAACTCTGCTGCGGAAGTATCCACATCTGCTGTCTGAAGACTGCTTCCTGATAAAGTCAGTTTTCCCTTACCTGTAATCTTTATGATAGCGCCTGTATAGCCGGAATCTCTTTTGATCTGTACTCCCGAAGGAATGGACAGAGTCTTTTCACTGCTAATAGTAACCGGACCGCAGACCAGAATAGTCCCCTGGCTGCCGGCCAATTTGAGAGCTGTATCTATAGAAGATACAGCTTTTTCCTTCGTAGTGCCGTCACCTTTGTTGTCCTCTGACAGAGTCCCGTTTAAATAGACAGTGGCACCTGTTTTTGCGCTTTCTGTCTGGGAAGTCTCTGCAGCGTAAACCTGCACGGAAGAAACCGCCTCACCTGCAGCACCTGCGGCCATTACAGAGGCCAGGGTAAGACTCAGAACATTGGCGGTCATTTTATGTAAACATTTTTTATTTCTATTCATTGAACAATATTCCCTTTCCTGATATTACCCAAACTGAATTTTTATGATTGTTCATTCTTCAACTCTGCATAAGTATATCACAGTTTTCCATTTTTCGACACCCCCTAAAATAACTTTTTTCAACCAGTTTTATTGCAATCCCTGTCAAAATCATGTATATTATAGAGATAGTATTATCATAAACAAAGGAGTTGAATATTATTGGATTCCAGTGACGCCATACAGTTTCTGATCCTGATCATACTGATCTGTCTTTCGGCATTTTTCTCATCAGCGGAAACTTCCATGACCACCGTCAGCAAAATACGTATACAAACCCTTGCTCAGGAAGGGGACGGACGGGCAGAAACTCTGCTGAAAGTAATTGAAAATCCTGGGAAACTTCTGAGTACCATACTGATCGGTAATAACATTGTAAATCTCTCTGCTTCCTCACTGGCCACTACTTTAACTATGCGCCTGTTTGGCAGCGCCGCAGTAGGTATCAGCACAGGAATCATTACTCTACTGGTCCTGATCTTTGGAGAAATCACTCCTAAGACTCTGGCTTCTGTTCACAAGGAGCGGCTGGCTCTGGCCTACGCCAAACCGATCAGAGCTCTTATGGTGGTTATGACACCGGTAATCTTTCTGATGAATCATATTTCCGGAGCCGTGCTTATGCTGCTTGGTTCAGATTCCAAGCCGAAAGCCAGCACCATCACAGAAATGGAACTGCGTACTCTGGTTAATGTTGGACACGAAGAAGGGGTGATAAAAACTGAAGAACGGCAGATGATCTATAATGTATTCGACTTCGATGATTCCAGGGCAGAAGATATTATGGTTCCCAGAATTGATGTGACTTTTGCCGATATTAACAGCTCTTATGAGGATCTTGTCCAGCTGTTCCGGGAGGAGAAACATACTCGTTTCCCGGTATATCGTGACAGCACCGACAATATTGTCGGTATTGCCAATATCAAAGATCTTCTTCTCTGTGATAAGGAAAACTTTTCTCTTGAGAAGATTCTGCGGGAGCCTTATTTCACCTATGAGTATAAAAAGACTTCCGAGCTCCTGATGGATATGAAGGAAAATTCTGTTTCTTTCGCCATTGTTCTGGATGAGTACGGCGCCACCTCCGGTATCGTGACACTGGAAAACCTGGTGGAAGAGATTGTGGGAGACATCCATGACGAATATGAGGACCAGGAAGAAGAAGAAATCAGAGAAATCCTTCCGGAAAGAGAATATATTGCTCTTGGTTCCACCCGTCTGGATGACCTGGACGAAGTTCTTCATCTGGACATAGAGTCTCAGGATTACGACTCTATCGGAGGTTACATTATCGAACAACTGGACCGGTTTCCGGAAAAAGGAGAGTCCGTCACAACCGAATCCGGCATACGCCTTGTAGTGGATCAGGTAGACCGGACCCGTATTGAACAGGTTCATATTTACCTTCCTCCAAAGAAGGAAATAGACGAAGAAAAAGAAGCAACAAATTAAGAAAGGACATTTTATTATTATGAGCAGTTTTTTTAACATGGACAGCCCCATTATGCGCTTCCTGTCCAGAGTGTGCGACCTGATTATTTTGAACTTACTGACCATTGTCTGTTGTATCCCGGTTTTTACAGCAGGTGCTTCGATCACAGCGCTGTTTTCTGTCACACTGAAGATGGTCAAAGGTGAAGAGTCTTATATCGTAAGAGGTTTTTTCAAGGGATTTAAGGAAAATTTCAAGCAGTCCACGATTATCTGGCTGATCATTGCAGTCCTGGGCTTTTTCCTCTTTATGGATTACCGTGCAGCGGTTCTTCTGCCCGGCAATATGCAAAGTATCTTCCAGGTGCTTATCGGCGCTATTGTAGTGATCTATCTGATGGTATTTACTTATATCTTCCCTTATGTAGCCAGATTTCAGAATAATATCAAAAATATCTTCAAAAATTCTCTGCTGATTGCCGTTCTGAATCTGCCCTGGACTCTTGTTATGGTCATCTGTCCTATAGTGTTGGCTGTGGTCACTTTCCTGACGACCACAACCCTGGTATACGGAAGCATGCTTTGGATCCTGTTTGGATTCGCCACAGTGGCCTATTGTAATTCCATTATCTTCCGCAAGGTCTTTGCAAAATACGAACCTAAAGAAGAGGAAGAGACATCAGAGGGACTTCCCGATGATTATCAGCTTCCAGAAGAAACCGCAGCAAAGGAAGAAGCTCCTTCTAAGTAGTTTCACACTTCAGAAGAAAAGGAATATCTATCCCATTTTACATTGGTGGGTATAGATATTCCTTTTTTGTTTTATACTAACTCATATGTTTCTGATTCAGTACATCTAAGTTTCTTGACTTTTTTGGTACGGTATTATAAAATCCACATATAGATTTGGTTATATGGAGCTAACTACTAAATCTGGAAATCTTTTACAATAGGAGGCAATATACAATATGTTCAAAGAATGGGAATCTTTCCACAGCGGGATCTGGGAAAAAGAGATCAATATCCGGGACTTTATCCAGAAAAACTACACTCCCTATGACGGAAATGAAGATTTTCTCCAGGGTCCTACCCAGAGAACGAAAGACCTTTGGGAACAGGTCATGGAGCTGACAAAGGAAGAACAGGCCAAAGGCGGTGTCCTGGACATGGATACCAGGATCATATCCACCATTACTTCCCACGGCCCCGGCTACCTGGATGAAGATAAGGAAACCATTGTAGGTTTCCAGACAGACAAGCCCTTTAAACGTTCTCTTCAACCTTACGGCGGCATCCGTATGGCGGTAAAGGCCTGCGAAGATCACGGCTACCATGTGGCCCCAGAGATCGTAGAATTTTTCACCAAACACAGAAAAACCCACAATGAGGGAGTTTTTGACGCTTATACCCCGGAAATGCGTGCCTGCCGCTCCAGCCATATCATCACCGGCCTTCCTGACGCCTACGGACGGGGAAGGATCATCGGTGATTATCGCAGAGTGGCGCTATACGGCGTAGACCGTCTCATTGAAGATAAACAGCAGCAAAAAGACACGACCAGGACCATCATGTATTCCGATGTTACCAGAGAAAGGGAAGAACTTTCCGAGCAGATCAAAGCATTAAAGGAATTAAAAGAGCTTGGCCATATCTACGGCTTCGATATCTCCCGTCCTGCTGCCAATGTCCGGGAAGCCATCCAATGGCTGTATTTCGGTTATCTGGCTGCCATCAAAGAGCAGAACGGGGCTGCCATGTCTCTTGGCAGGACTTCTACTTTCCTGGATATCTATGCCCAGAGGGATCTTGAGAATGGAACCTTCACAGAGGAAGAGATCCAGGAGTTTGTAGACCACTTTATCATGAAGCTGCGTCTGGTGAAATTTGCCAGAACTCCTGAGTACAATGCCCTGTTTTCCGGAGATCCTACCTGGGTTACAGAATCCATCGGCGGCATGGGCATCGACGGCCGGCATATGGTGACCAAGATGTCCTACCGCTATCTCCACACCCTGGAAAATCTAGGAACGGCACCGGAGCCTAACCTGACCGTGCTGTGGTCTACAAAGCTGCCACGGAATTTCAAACGTTTCTGTGCGAAAACTTCCATCGCCTCCTCTTCTATCCAGTATGAAAACGATGATCTTATGCGGGTAACCCACGGTGACGACTACGCCATCGCCTGCTGTGTATCTTCCATGCGAATTGGAAAGGAAATGCAGTTCTTCGGTGCCAGGGCAAATCTGGCAAAGTGCCTGCTTTACGCAATCAACGGAGGGGTGGATGAAATTTCCAAGAAACAGGTAGGGCCCAAATTCCGTCCTGTCACCTCTGAATATCTGGACTATGAGGAGGTTATGGATCGGTTCCGGGATATGATGAAATGGCTGGCTCAGGTCTATGTGAACACGCTGAACATCATTCATTATATGCATGACAAATACTGCTATGAAAGGATCCAGATGGCTCTCCACGACAAAAAAGTCACCCGCTGGTTCGCCACGGGGATCGCAGGGCTCTCCGTGGTGGCAGATTCTCTCTCTGCCATCAAGTACGCAAAAGTAAAGACTATCCGGGACGAAAATGGCATTGTTGTGGACTACGAAATCGAAGGAGACTTTCCCAAATACGGCAATGACGATGACCGTGCCGACAGCATTGCCTATGATATTGTCCACGAATTTATGTCCTATATAAAAGGCAATCATACCTACCGGGGAGGTATCCCCACCACTTCTATCCTGACCATTACTTCCAATGTGGTATACGGAAAAGCCACCGGTTCCACTCCAGACGGAAGAAAGGCTGGGGAAGCTTTTGCACCGGGAGCAAATCCCATGCATCACAGAGACAGCCACGGGGCCGTAGCTTCTTTAAGCTCAGTGTCCAAGCTGCCCTTTAAGGATGCCCAGGATGGTATTTCCAATACCTTCTCTATTATCCCCGGAGCATTGGGCAAGGAAGACACTATCTTCTTTGACGACATTACCTTTGAGCTGGACAAAGACTGTGCCTGCTGCGAGCCTGGTTCAGAGCTGGAGGCATAAGGACATCTTTTCAAAGACAAAACGAAAATACAAATAGGAGGATTTTATCATGAAAATCAGTGACGCACAGATCGACAACCTGGTAGACCTGTTGGACGGCTACGCAGAAAAAGGAGGACATCACTTAAATGTAAATGTCTTCACAAAAGAAACTCTTATGGATGCTCAGAAGCATCCGGAAAAATACCCACAGCTTACCGTACGAGTATCCGGATATGCGGTAAATTTCCATAAGCTGACAAAAGAACAGCAGGATGAGGTTATCTCCCGTACCTTCCATGAAGGAATGTAAAGAGCAGGGATATATCCACTCCATTGAGAGTTTTGGTACAGTTGACGGCCCTGGAATACGCCTGACGGTGTTTTTCCAGGGCTGTCCCATGCGCTGTCTGTACTGCCACAATCCGGATACCAGGTCCCCAAAAGGGGGAAAACCTGTGACAGTGGAAGAAATCCTTGAAATCTATGAGAAAAACAAAAGTTTTTATCAGAAAGGAGGCATTACTGCAACTGGGGGAGAGCCTCTTATGCAGCTTGCCTTTCTTACAGAATTATTTGAAAGAGCCAAGGCCCGGCACATCCATACCTGTCTGGACACCTCGGGGATCCTTTTTGGAAAAACACACAAAGAAGAATACCGAAGGCTTCTGAGATCCACAGATCTGATCCTTCTGGATATCAAACATGCCTTCCCGGGGGAACATAAAAAGCTCACCGGGCAGCCTCAGGCCCCGGTGCTGGACTTTCTGGATTTTACCACGGAAGAAAAAATACCGGTGATCATCCGCCATGTCATCGTCAAAGATTTCACCGATTCTCCCCGGGAACTGGAAGAAGTAGGAAGGATCCTGGCAAGACATCCAAACATAAAAGGCATGGAGGTTCTCCCTTACCACAATATGGGAGAAAGAAAATATGAAGAACTGAACCTTCCCTATCCCTTAAAGGGCATGGAAAACCTGGCCCGGGAAGAAGCCTCCCGGGCCAGAAAAATCATTCTGGAGAGTTTTCAGCGTCATCGGCCTCCCGCATCTCCCTCATAATCTCATGAAACTGAACGCCGATCCTTTCAATCTCTCCCAGAACGATCTTTGTACCTTTTTCTGTGAGGAACCAGTTCTCTCTTGTCACATCGCTTTCTCTCACCGGACACACCAGGAATCTGGTGTCCGGATAGAGAAGCTGGTAATAGAGAAGACTTCTTCTGGCATGGTAAGGCTTGCAGCAAAGAATGGCTCTGCGGATCTCCATTCCCAGGCTGTCGGTAACTTTTCTGGAATAAATGGCATTTTCATAGGTATAGGTAGCCTGATCCTCTCTGAGAATGGCGCTTTCCGGCACCTGGTTCTTTACCAGGACTGCCTTTAGAAATTCCCATTCTGTCTCATACTCCCCGGCATAAATCTCTGCCTTTTCCTGGACCCCTCCGAAATGTCCGGTTAAGATACTGTACCGACCGGAAGGCAGGATACATGACGCATAATCTCTGTGATAAAGACCTGCCGCTTCTTCCCCAAGCTGAGGAAAACCACTGCCGGGAATAAAGATAATATCTGCATTCTCCGGCAGGTCTTCCACAAAAATAAAATCCGTAAGCTGCTGTAAAAATTTATGATTCATAATTTTTCTCCCGTTCTTTTCTCTGCCTTCTCTGTAAATTTGATATCCTGTAGATTTTACTTCAGGATATCCTGATATTCTTTATGGCTTTCAAACCATTTCACTGCATAAGAACAGGTAAGGACTGCCTTCTTTCCCTGTCTGCGTATCTCTCCCGCTGCTGCTTCCATAAGCTTCCCTGCCATGCCCATCCCTCTTAAAGAAGGATCCACAAAAGTATGGTTAATGTCTACTGTATCCTGATCAATAGAAGGAAACGTCACTTCTCCCTTCATCTCCTGCTCCTCATCATAATATACTACCTTGTGATCTTCTACTGTAATTCCCATGGCTTTCTCCTTTCCTGTTTTTATGAGCAGCCTTCTTTCTATCAGAAAGACCTGTTCTCTTTTTTCTACATTTTAGCATGGATCTTCTCAGACAACAACTCACAGCAGAATCCGAACCTGATATTTTTCCAGCCAATAGTTGACCTGAAGCATATAGGCCAGCATCTGAGGCCCAGCCATCAGCTGTCCGTACCAGGGCTTTCCATAATCTGAGGGACTTTCCACAAACTTTTCTGCTTTTTTCTTATCCACCAGCTGTCTTATAGGCGCCCCCGGATCTGCCAGGACTTCCAGGAGCCTTGCTCCCAGCATAGCCTCATAATCGGGATGATAGGTTTTGGGATAAGGGCTTTTTCTTCTCCAGAGGACTTCTTTTGGAAGCTTTCCTTCTCCGCTTCTTCGAAGAAGGGCTTTTACCACTCCATCCCTGCATTTCATGGACCAGGGCACATTCCACACATATTCTATGATCCTGTGGTCTGCAAAGGGAACCCTGGCTTCCAGGCCGGAATACATAGCCGTCCGGTCCATCCGATCCAGAAGGGTTGCCATAAACCATTTCAGATTCAGATAGGAGATCTCCCGTCTTCTTTTTTCCTCCGGACTTTCGCCTGCCAGGACCGGGGTCTTGCGGATGGTCTTTTCATAGGCGGCCCGGGCGTACTCCTCCATAGGAAGAGTCTGGATCAGTTCTTCTGACAGCAGAGTCTGCCGCACCTTCATATCTGGGGACCAGGGAAAGGCGGGAGTTTCAAAGGCCTCTCTCTTATGAAACCAGGGATAGCCTCCGAATATCTCATCTGCGCACTCTCCTGTAAGGGTCACCTTATTATGCTCTGCCACCAGGGAGCAGAAATAAAGCATAGAGGATTCCACATCGGCCATACAAGGCAGATCCCGGGCGTCTACGGATTTATACAGACATTCGATCATCTCCTGGTTCCCGCAGGTAAGAAAATGATGGCTGGTGCCGGAATACTCTACCATTTTCTCTACCCAGGGACGGTCCTGAGAAGGCTGGAAGGAATTGGCTTTAAAGTATCTGTCATTTCCCTGAAAGTCAAAGGAGAAAGTATGGAGTACCTTTCCCTGTTTTTTCAGCTCTCTGGCACAGATAGCTGTGACCAGGGAACTGTCTACGCCCCCGGAGAGAAAGGTGCAGATAGGAATATCCGAAAGCATCTGAAGCTTCACTGCATCCTCCACCAGCCAGGAGGTTTTTTCCACAGTCTCTTCAAAGCTGTCTTCATGGGAGCGGCTTTGAAGCTGCCAGTATTTCTTCTCTCTCAGTCTTCCATCTTTCCAGAGAAGACGGCTTCCCCCTTCTACCTCCAGTATATTCCGGAAAACTCCTTTTCCGTAGGATTTTGCCGGTCCCAGAGCAAAAATCTCGCAAAGACTCTCCCTGTCTGCCACAGCTTCCACTTGCGGATACTGGAACAGGCCTTTGATCTCTGAAGAAAATATCAGGGTATCTCCCTGGATGGTGTAAAACAAGGGCTTTACCCCCGCCCGGTCCCGGAAGAGATACAGTGCCTCCTCCCTCTGATCCCAGAGGGCGATAGCGAAGATCCCGTTAAGCTTTTTTATAAAGCTTTCTCCCTCTGTAAGGTATCCCTGGAGGATCACCTCGGTATCACTGTCTGTGGTAAAACATATCCCCTGGCCTTTCAGCTCTTTTTGAAGGGCTTTCATATTATAGATTTCTCCGTTATAGGCAATGGTGCAGGTTTTTCCTCCCGCCCTTCTTGTCATAGGCTGTCTCCCACGTTCCAGATCAATGATAGAGAGCCTTACATGGGCAAGACCGCATTTTTTCTCCAGGAAAATCCCTTCTTCATCAGGTCCTCTCCGTTTCTGTACCCGGTTCATGCTCTCCAGTATCTCCTGCCATCTTCCCGGTTCTTCTGTATAAGCAGCCCGGCTGCTGGAAAATCCTCCTATCCCGCACATAGGCCCTCCTTTTATTCTGCAGATTTTCTTTTTTCATTCCATCACAGATTTCTTACGCTGCTTCATTTCTCCCTGGAGTTTATGCCCCCAGGATCAGAGGCTGGTACTGTTTTCCCTCAAGAGCCGCTTTGGCCGCCGGGATCAGCAGTTCTGTATGAGCGATCATGGAATTTGGCTTTTTCTGGGGATTATCCTGACCAAAGGGGATAAAGTAGATGTGCTTTGCATTTAATAAAAGACCGATGTTCTTCATATTCATGCCTAAGGCGTCATTGGTGGAGATGGATATAAGAAGTGGTTTTTCATTTCTCAGATGGGCTTTAGCCGCCATAAGGGCGGGGGTATCTGTTATGCCGTTGGCCAGCTTTGCAATAGTATTTCCTGTACACGGGAAAAGGATCAGCAGATCCAGAAGACTTTCGGGACCGATAGGCTCTGCGTCTGAAATAGTAAGCATAGGCTTTCTCCCGGTGATCCGTTCTGCTTCCTTTACAAAGTCTTCTGCCTTTCCGAAACGGCTGTCAATGCTCTGGGCAGCATCTGAAAAAATTGTCTGTATCTGGGCGCCTTCCTCTGCCAGTTTCTCCAGTTCCTGAAAAACTTTTTTATACGTGCAAAAAGACCCGGTAAGGGCCACTCCGATCTTCTTTCCTTTTAATTCCATGGCGAGCCCTCCTGCTGCATAGATTCTGATAATTTTCGGACGGCGGCCAAAGCCAGGATCTCCCCTGAAGCCTTGGGGGCATACTTTCCCGGTATACCCGGAAGGTGTAAAGGAGAAAGTCCCAGCTCTTTGGCAGCCGGATAATCCAGGCCTCCCGGAAGGGAAGCAATGTCTATGATACATGTATCCTTCCTTATATATTTCAACAAATCCTTTTTCAGAGCCACACAGGGAGCGGTCTGAAAAAGAAAAGCCGGCAGCGTCAGAGCCCGGGGAAGTTCTCTCTCCTCCAGGATCTCCAGTCCTGCGGCTTTTGCCTGGGCAGCCTTTTCCCTGTCTTTTTCCCAGACCATAGTCCGGCAGAACATATTCTGGAGATAACCAGCCAGAGTCCTGCCGCATCTTCCATACCCGATCACCAGGCTGCTGCTGCCTCTTAGATTTTCCGGGCTTCGTAGGATGGCCTGGGCTATGGCCCCTTCTGCGGTGGCAATGGTATTTTCCATAGCCGTAAAGGGATCTTTCAGATAGTCAAAACACCGGATCCCTTTCTCTCCGGCTTTCTTAAGAAAGTCCTCCGGGATTCCCCCGGCGCAGAAGAGACTGCCCTTTTTCAGATATTTTAGAAAATTTTCCTCTGTTAAATCTATAGAAAACTCCTGCCCCTGGATCCTTCCTTGTTTCAGAAAAGGAACCGGAGCGGCGATAAGATCTGCATCTTTCAGGGTTTCTTCCAGAGAGGACGCCCTCTTCACCTGACTATGCTCCGGATCTTTCAAAAGACCATAAGTCTTTACCAAAAACCCCTTCTCACCCAGAGCCTCTGCCACATAGACCTGACGGGTATCCCCGCCGGCTACTGCAGCTTTTAAGAACTGTCTGTTCAAATCTTTCCAATCCTTTTTTCTTTTATTCTATGCAAAGGAGAATAGAAATGCCAGCCTTCTTTTTGGGGAAATCTCCCATAAGCCAGAAGTTCCAGAAACAGGCTGGATCCGGACAACAGAATGGTCTTCCAGGTTCCTGTCAGGATCCGGCTATCTGCCTGACAGATATTTAATGCCGTAAGTTTCCGGAAAGTCTTCACCTTTTCTTCCAGAAGCTGGGGATAGAAAGAAAGATCCGACCACATAGAAGGAAAATAGTCTGGCGAAAGACGGACGCTTTTTTCCAGTCCCCAAAGGAAAAGAAAGCATAAAAGACCTGTCAGAACATACCAGCACAGTTTCTTCCTCAGGTCTCCCTGTTTCCGGCCAGTCTGAAAACTGCGGACTCCTGCCAGGAATCCCAGGATCAGAACCGGAAGGAAGAGAGAAAATCTGGACAATGCGCCATAAAGGTTTCCCTCGAACATCCTGTCCGGCTGAGTCCCGGTCATCTGATAGAGAAATTCTTCAGCCTGGGAAACCGGTATCAGATCCGTATCATAAGAAAGACGGAAATTCTCCAGCTCCTCTTCTTCTTTTGCCCACACTGCCAGGAGATTATCCTTTCCTTCCAGGATCCCCCGGACTGTATAAGTCTCTCCCTGAGCCTGGATCTCATTGCCCATCCCGGAATCCGTGCCAAAAAGCTCCTGGCTCAGTCCCTGGGAGATCACACAGCCCTGGTCATCACCCTTCCAGGGAAAATTCCCCCGGATAAGCTGCCTGGAAAAAAGAACCTTCATCTCTCCTCTTACTTTCAGGAAAGCTCCCTGACAGGTCCTGTCAAGCCTTCCGGCAAAGCTTTCCTTTTCCTCCTTTTTCCAGGCCGCTGTTACAGGGATATCCTCCTCTTCTTGGTCCCGAGTAAAAATGTCCATCTCCCTTCCGGTAAGGACTGTACTGTCATAATAAGCGGTAAATTCCCGGTTTCCATGGCGGTTTTCCAGGAATCCTCCAAGAGCTGTCCCCCAGCATACCAGTGCCAGAAATGTCCACAGGAGAAAAGCTCCATATCTGTTCTTACTCATTCCTTCAGTCTCACCTTATCCCCTTCTGTGATATCTTTGGTGCTGCCGGAGATCACCAGGTCATCCCGTCCCAGGTTTCCGGTCACCGCCGCCTGAGTGTTGTCCTTGTCCTCTACGGTAATGTTTACCCGGACAGCCCGGTATTCGGTTCCCAAAACTGTATCCCCGGCCTCTGCAATGAGACAATAAGTGCCCTCTGAATCCTGGCGTACAGCGCTTAAAGGAATCAGCATTTCATAAGAAGAACTGCTCTGCTTTTCAATGGAATAAGATACCTGGGCGCCCCAGGTAACAGCAGCGCCCTCAATATCTGCATAAAAATAGCCTCCTGGATCTGTGCCCTGGATCGTACTGGCTCCCTGGCCGGAGGCGCCTGCTCCCTGAGTATTCTCCCCGGTTCCTTCCGCTCCTGTACGGGTAACCTTTCCCTGGAGTTTTTTCCCCTGGCCGGAAACGGAAATCTCCACAGTGTCTTCCGGCTCTACCTTTTCCAGATCCTGAAGTTCCAGACTTCCTTTGAGCTGAAGCCCTCCTGTTCCCAGAAGAAGATAGCTGCTGTCATCGGTAACTCCTCCTGTCTGAACATTCATATCTGTGACCACCCCATCTTCCGGAGCGGTAACCTGCCCCTTGGCCTGTTGGATCTTTTCCATCTGGGACAGCTCCTTTTTTGCCTGATCCAGATCCACCTGGATCGACTGCTGATCATAGCTGCTGGCTGCCTGGGATTTCTGATCGTTGGCCGCAGCAGCAGCGTCTTCTTCCTGAGCGGAGGTATAGGCATTCTGGGCCTGGGCCTGAGACTGGGCCTGGGCTTCCAGGGCTGCCTCTGCCTGGGACAGAGAGTCCTGAGCCTGAGACACTGCAGCGTCATACTCTGCCTGGGCCTGGGAAAGAGCTGCCTCATAAGCCTGATCCGCCTCCTGGCGAAGAGACTGGGCCTGCTGACGGAGATCTTCTGCCTGTATATACTGGGCGCCGGCACCTTCATTGTCTCCCTGTCCTTCCAGTTCTGCCCCCTGGGCCTCCAGTTCTCCGGCCTGATCTTCCAGAGCCTGAGCCTGACTGTAGGCATTGTCCCTGTCCTGTCCGGCCTGAGCCACACCAACGTCATAGTCGCTCTGGGCCTGGCTCTGGGCGTTCTGGCTGTCATTTACAGCCTGGTCATAATCACTCTGGGCCTGGGCCAGTCCCTGATTGGCCAGATCCAGGTCTCTTGCAGCGCCATTGGAAGCTGCCACTCTGTCCTGAGGTTCTCCCTGGATCCTGGCCTGTTCCAGTGACAGTTCCAATTTTTTTACCTCTGCCTGTTTTTCTTCAACAGATTTCTGAAGATATTGGGTATCATACTGTACAAGGACATCTCCGGTCTTTACCTGGGTACCTGTTTTTGCCACGCTTAAGATCCGCTGCTCTTTATCCAGAGATACCAGGGTCTCCTCTTTTGCCTCTGTCACTGCAGTACCCGTCAGATTCAGGTTCAGTCTTCCCTCCTGATAAGTGCCGGTATCCGCCAGAGGAACGGTCATAGCTGCGGCGGCTCTTGACAGGCCTCCCGCAGCAGCCATAAATATGAAAAATACGGCAAAGGCTTTCGCCGCCATTCTTTTTTTATCTTCCAGTTTCATAGGTTCTTACTCCTTTAATCCAGAGGCAATGATCCCCTGTTCCAGGTAGCTCTGTCCCCAGGCGAAGAGAAACAGGGACGGGGCCATGATCAGCACTGAGGCCGCAAAAGAAGTCCCCACATTATTCAGGGGGATATTGCTCAGATACAGAGAAACGGGAAACTTGCTCTTTGTTTTTAAAAAAGTCATCGGAGGCTCAATGGCATTCCAATACTCCAGAAAATTTAAGATTAGAGAAGAAATGATCCCCGGAAGTCCCAGGGGCAGTCCCACATAGAAGAAAGCTCCTATTTCTCCTGCGCCGTCTACCTTTGCCGCCTCCAGAAGGGAATCGGGTATCCCCTGAAAAAACTTGGTCATAAGGAAAACGGGGAGGGCCGAGAAAACCCCGGGGAGGATCACTGCCCAGTGGGTATCCAGTACATGGAAAAAAGAAAGGACTCCATAACTGGACACCATGGTCACCTGAAAAGGCAGGATCATCAGGATCATATACAGATAGACCAGAGCCCGCCGTCCCCTGAAGGAATACCGTCCCAGGGCCCAGGCTGCGGGGATCCCCAGAAGAAGCTGTCCCAAAAGGATGGGAAACGCCTGTCTTACAGAATTCCAGAACATAACAAAAAAGTCCGGACTGTCCAGCAAAAGCTGAATATAGGCTCTCAGGGTAGGATACAGAGGAAACAGCTTCCACTCCAGATCTCCCTTATCTCCATAAAGGATACTGCCGTAACTGGCAGTCAGCTCCTCCTGCCCCATGAGAGAATTTGCCATAAGAAGCAGAATAGGAAATAAAAACACCAGGACCGCCCCTGTAAGAAAAATCCAGATCAGTATTTTCTTTTTTCTCATATCACTGCTTCCACCTTTCTTCTGCTTTCTGGCAAAGGATCAGGAAAATTCCCAAGACCCCTGCCAGCATCACCGCTCCCGCAGTCATCTTCTGCATGTCTAATTTTGTAAACCAGTTATTAAAAAGATTCTGCAGCATGTATATGCTGTCATGAGGATAATTCCCGGCGATCATCCAGGCCTCCCGGAATACCTTGAAAGCATTCACCAGAGACAGGGTTCCTGCAAGGAAGGCCGTCTGGACCAGCAAAGGCCTGGTAATGTACCAGAAGCACTGAAACTCTCCCGCTCCGTCTATCCTGGCCGCTTCATAAAGGCTCTCCGGGATCCCCAGAAGGCCGGAGAGCCACAGGATCATGTCATAACCCAGGTTTTTCCAGATATAGACTGCCACCAGCACCCCGAAAGCCCCGGAACTGTTCATGTAATCCGGGCCCTGTATATGGAAGTGCTTCAAAATATCATTCAGTATTCCTTCCCGTTCAAAGAAAAGCTGCCAGAAAAGCACCACAGAAGCCGCCGGCACTGCCATGGGAAGGAGAAAGCCGCTTTTTAAAAGATTTCCTTTTCTCCCCAGCCTTTCAAGAAGAAGGGCAACGAAAAGGGAAAGGCCCAGGAGCAGAGGAAGACAGATCAGAAGAAATTTCCCTGTGTTCCCTGCTGCCAGCCTGAATGCCTGGTTTTCTATGACTGTCCGGTAATTCTCCAGCCCTACAAATCCGGTTCCCACCGCTTTCTGAAAAGACCGGCGGAACACATCTATAAAAGGGATCAGGGTAAAGATCCCCACCCCCAGCAGACTGGGGGCCAGAAGGATCCAGGGCAGGAAATTTTCCCTGCCGACGGGATTTCTTCTGTATCTCCTCTTGGTTCCCGGTTGAATTTTCTTTTCCCGTTCCTTATTCTGCCAGGTAAAGTTCCATTTTATCGGACATATCCTGTGCTGTTTCCTGGGCACTGACATCGCCTCCTGCATAATTCTCCACACATTCCAGGAAGGTGTTCCGCACCGTCCTGTCAATCAAAAGAGAGGTATCTGCCTGTTTTGCCATATCCACGATCTGCTGTACCTGATCTGCCGAGGGCATGCCATATTCTCTGATCGGTCCTCCGTCATAGCTGCCTCCGATGGTCATATCCGAAGCGTCTGAAATCTGAGGAAGTTTCTCCAGGCTTTCCACTCTTACCGGAAGTCCCTCCAGATAATCTCCCACCTGGATCTCGTCAGACAGAACCGTCTCCATAAAATCTTCGGCCAGTTCCTTTTGATCGGAAGAGCTGTTGATCCCCATACGGTTCGCCGGAGTATACATGTTATTTACATTTTCTACAGTCATCTCCGGGTGTTTCACAAGAATATCAAACATCATAGCTATACTGCTGATACCGGTCACATCATCCACTCCGGTAATACCGGTATCGTCATAGAGTTCGTCCATACCGATAGAGGCAAAAGCAGACAGCCCTTTTCCCGACATAACCCGGCTGCTGAACCCTGTATTCCAGGCTTCTTCCATGGCTTCCGAAGGATTGGCGTCCCAGATAGCCTTTGCCGTTTCCAGAATCTGGACTAAAGCTTCCGGAGAGAAAACTCCATTTTCCTGGATATCCTGATAGTTAGCCGCAAAGAGGAGATAAGCCACCTGCTGAAGAGAAGCGGCCCCCAGTACCTTTTCATTTGGGTTTTCCTCCATATACTGTGAAATACTCTCCAGGGTATCCAGCCGTTTTATGGTCTCCTGAGTTCCATAATATACCGGGAGAGAAAAGGCTGCCGGCAGCTCATAGTTTTTCCCGTCAACTGCTGTGCCTTTCACAATGTTTTCCAGAATGGTTCCATCCGACACCAACTGTTCCACGTAATCTGTCAGGTCTTCCAGGACTCCTCTTTCTATGTAGGAATCCACCGGCAGGTCATCTAAAAGGAGAAGGTCAGGGCCTTCTTTGTTAAGGAGCTGGGTATTCAGGGTATCAATAGCGTCTTCCGGATTTCCTGATCCGTCGCCTTCCACCGCATATTCATAAGTTACCTCTGTCTCCGGGTGCTCCCTCTCGTATTTCCGCACTGCGTCTTCTATCATCCTGCTTTCATACAGGCTGTAAACAGACAGTTCATTCTCCACTTCACTGGTAACTGAACCGTTGTAATAGTAATAACAGATACTCAGTTTCTGAGTCTCATAATCTGTATACAACGCATAGAAGTCTTCCTCTTCCCCTGCCAGGAAATGATTGATGATCAGACTGCTTGCCGTCTCTCCCATAACCCCTCTGCCAGCATCATAGATCTGTTCCACAATACTGCCGTCTTCCTTATAGACAAAGATTCCTTTGGAATTTGCCAGATAATAGGTTCCCTCTCCGGCAGCGCAGAGCTGTCCCCTGTCCTGGTCTCCAAAGTCGATAGTTCCTGTCTTGTCTCCTGACTGGGTGTCATAAAGGACCAGATCCTGATCCTCATTTCCCAGGACCGCCAGGGTATTGCCGCTGATATCTGCCATACTGTCTGAGCTGTTCATGATCATATAGGAAGGAAAGGTATACTGTTCTTTTCCTGTATCTTTGTCATAGATGGCTATTTCTGATCCCATACCCATGAAAGCCGGATCTCCTTCCTGATTTACGCCGAAGTAGTAGGGAAAGAATCCCCCTGCTTCTCTCTGGCCTTCTTCAGTCAGACATTCGGGATAAAGTTCCTGGACCTCTCCCTCCCCGGCATACCGGTAAAGGTGCCATTCCTGGATCAAATCATCAATGTTTACTTCTTCAGATTCTGAGGACTCCGCCTCTTCAGACTGACTATCTTCCTGGGAATTTTTTACAGTCATCAGATAAAGATTCTGATCCTCTCCCTGTATCAGCTTATAGGCAGTGCTATCTGTACCCAGGAGAGTTTCCGCCCAGGATTCTTCCTGCTGGTCCCAGTTTCCTCCTCCGGTATAGGTATAGGAGAAAACCTGTGCTGTCCCGCTGTCGGAAGTATCTCCTGTATAGACTTCCAGATTTCCCTCCTGGTTAAAAAAGCTGCCCATATAATATTCTCCATCCTGCCAGGGAGCTTCCATTTCTTCCTCTATATAACCGCCTTTGGCACTGACGGTATCTTCTGTGCTGTCTTTCTGGCTGCAGCCGCCGAGGATCGTTCCTGTTCCAAGGGCTCCTGCCAGAAGAAGACAGATTCCTTTCTTCAGATTCATGATTGTCTCTCCTTTCTCGTTTCTGTCTATCATCATGAAAAAGTGCCCCTGAGTTTCTCATAAAGCACATAATATGGAGCAATTATTAGAAAGAAAAGGTAGGTTTTTATGAGGATATTATTCGTAGAAGATGATAAAGATCTATGCCAGGCTCTGCTGATTCACTTTAAGAGCCAGGGTTATGATACAGATATATGTAATAATGGTACCGACGGGCTGTTTTATGCCCTCCAGAATGTCTATGATCTTATGATCCTGGACCGTATGCTTCCCGAGCTGGATGGCCTGACATTGCTGAATACCATAAGGAAGCGAGGCATTCAGACCCCTGTGATAATGGCTACAGCTATGGACACTCTGGATGACAAGATCCATGGGCTGGATGAAGGGGCAGATGACTATATTACGAAACCCTTTGCCCCAGAAGAGCTTATGGCACGTATCCGGGCTCTTACCAGAAGGCCTCAGCAGCTTCAGGCTCCCGGACGACTTGTCTGGAAAGACCTTTCTTTTGATCCTCAGAAACTGGAGCTTTCCTGTGGGGAAAATACTCTTTCCCTGTCCAAAAAAGAATCCGGTCTTATGGAATATTTCATGAAAAATCCAGAACAGTGCCTGAAAAGAGCCACTCTCCTATCCTATGTATGGGGAGCTGACGCAGAAGTGGAAGACGGAAATTTAGACAACTATATCTATTTTCTCCGGAGACGGCTCAGAGCTTTAAAAACAAAAGTAAAAATCACTACAGTCCATGGTGTGGGCTACAAAATGGAAGCAGGGGAGGAAAGCTAACATGTTCCGGAAACTCCAGAAACGACTGACTTTTTTCTATTCCCTTACCTGCGGGATTATCCTGGCTGGAATCCTTCTGGTCTGCTTCTTTTATATGAAAGGAGCTGTAGAGTCCAGGAACCAGGCCCTGTTCTCCAGCCTGTTCCTGAATCTTTCCAATCAGTTTCAGTCTCAATCCTTCTTCTCTGACCAGTGGCTGGCTCAAATGGAAACAGATAACCGTCTGATCATCCATGTAGAAGAAAATGGGGATTCCCTATTCTTTCCCGGAGCATGGGATCCTGCCACAGACCGTAAAGTGCTGATCAATAAGGCTATGGAACAGGCCTCCTTAGAGGGCCTTTCTGATAATCATCTTTCTCCGGGAAGCACCCGTCAGAGCACTCTTTTTTATCTTGCGGGAAATTCCGGGGATTCCTACTGTGGTATGGCGCTCCATTCAGCTACGGATGCCGGCAAAAAGACCCTTCTGGTCCTCCAGGATATTACCTCAGCTGAAAGGCAGGCATTCTTTCAGGGGCTGTTCTTTGCAGCAGCAGGAATCCTGGGATTTCTTCTGTTGGGAGGAGTAAGCTGGAAATTCGTAGGAAAAACCCTGGCTCCACTAAAAGAAAGCAAGCAGAAACAGGCGGAATTTATCGCCGCCGCTTCCCACGAGCTGCGCTCTCCCCTTGCCGTGATCCAGGCCAGCGCTTCCGCCATAAAGACTTCCCCCCAAGACACTCCAGCCATGATAGAAAATATCGAAAAAGAGTGTTCCCGCATGAATACGCTGATAAAAGACCTGTTAATCCTGGCTTCTGCAGACTCCCAAAAGTGGAATCTTACTCTGGAACTCTGTGACGGGGATACCCTGCTTTTAGATGTCTATGAAATTTACCAGCCTCTGTGCAGGCAAAATCAGATTCCTCTGGAGCTGAAGCTGCCGGATATGGAACTTCCTAAAATCCGCTGTGACAGAAACCGGATCATCCAGATCCTGTCTGTTCTTATGGACAACGCCATGTCTTACACCGGTCAGGGGAAATCCATAGAGCTGGAAATCTTTCTTGAGAAAAAATATCTCTGCTTTTCCGTAGCGGACCATGGCAAAGGTATTCCCGATTCTGAAAAAGAAGCTGTTTTTGACCGATTTTACCAGCAGGATAAATCCCGGAATCAAAAAGGCCACTTCGGCCTGGGCCTTCCTGTTGGAAAAGAGCTGGCAAAGCTCCACAAGGGGGACCTGATCTTGAAAGACACTCCCGGGGGAGGCTGTACTTTTCTTTTAAAAATTCCGTATGGGGAATGATATTCACAGAACAAGGAGCTATCGCATTAATCAAAATCGAGCATAAAATGTATAAATATTCCTGACATGCGACAGCCCCTTGTTCTTCCCTTATAATTGCTTTATCATAACAATACCGTGGTAATTATTTCCGTAACAATTCGGAATAAAACCCGTTGGCTTAAAGCCGTAGTCCACGAAATAATCAAAGTGTTTCCTATTGTACGATTTTAAGTCTTTCAATTCTGCTGCGAAATCCAGGATGGGTTTTCCGTGACACGACATTTCTGTTGAGCCGATTATGTATTTTAGATTTCGATAACCTTTTTCTTTTGCGTAAGTTTCCGCTTGTATCAGCAATGGTTCCAATTGCTGTTCCATTACAAATTGCCCGTTATCGTCGTATCCTAAATTCTCAATACTTAAGCAAGAATATCCTGCGTATTCCGCACACAAAATCCAACCCTTAATCTTTGAATTTTCCGTCATATACCAACCTATAAGACTTGCAAGCAATGATACATCCTGCAGCTGTTGATACGCCCCAGCATAATCCCACCATTCGGGTTTGACTGTTGACATGAACTGTTCTACAGCTCCAACATTTGAAGAATTGAGTATATTAATCTCCATTGCCATACCTCCCATCAGATATCGTCAAAAAAATAAAATTCCTATTAGGAACTCATATCCCAGCCATATGGAATATATACTTTGAAGAGGCAGAAAAAGGAATTCCCACCACTTCCACCGCTCCTTTTTTCGGATCTTCCTTACCAGAAAAAACAGCAGAAAGACAACCGCCCATAGAAAAAGAACTGCCAGGATTCCTATAAAAACTGCTGGTAAAAAAAGCCCCTTCTGAATTTGAATAAGGTGAAGCAACAGATAGAGCAAAAGTTCTTCTGCATATATTATGTAGAGTTTTTTTCCATTCATAGGATTCTCCATTGTTGATTCATTGTCCTTCCTGTAGTTTACTTTGGTACTTTTCCTGCTCTTCTTCTGGAATCCCAAGGGCATTCATGGCTTCTTTTGCATTCCATCCAGTGTTTTTCATAAGATTCTTAATATTTTCTAACTGGGTAGATTTTGTGCCCTGCTCATGTCCCTGTCGGAAACCTTCTTCTCTCACAAATTTCATGTGTTCTTCCTGATTATACTCATACAGACACACCTTGATCACCTCCGCTCTGTTTTTCTCCAGAAAATCTCTGAGGATCTCTTCGTTAATACATTCTGTCACTGCTCTCTCCACCGCCTCATCTAAGACTATGGTCTTTGCATACTCCCGTAAATATCTTTGTGTAAAGTCATTTTGAAATAGATATCCGCCACATATAGTAAATATCTAATAGGCAGATTCGGGTTATAAGTAGACTGGTGTTCATACAGAGTCAGCCTGGAATCAATAATAAAAGATAAATCATTCTTGATGGACATATAGATGGCATTGTCCAGGGTATTGATCTCCAGCTCCTCCGGATCCTCATAATGTTTGCCGCTGACTGCATTATATAATTCCAGCAGTTCTTTCTTTTCCTGAAATACCATAATAAATACCGAGGATTTATAGGTGCGGTTTGCAGTTACTTCTTTGTCTTGTGCCATAGAAAGACCTCCTTATTCGTTGTATTAGACAGAAGGTCTCTCCTCTGTAAATATCCTGAGAAACCTCTCTGCCAGTTTCATGGAATTTTTAAAGCATTGAAATTTCTCAGACATGTTTTCAGAAAAATTGACAGGACAAAAGTCCCATAGATAAGAACTTAAGAAATATAATGCTTTGCCTGTATTGTAACACGGGGGCATAGAACAGGCAATGCCGTTCTCTGATTTCTTATTCCCCGTTCAGTTTCTGGAATACGGAAACAGCATCTAAGATATGATAAGGCTGGGTATCATGGCTGCCGTCTGCCTTGGCGGTAATCAGTGCATAAGTCTTGTCTCTGGCAGTTCCCACACTGGCCAGACACAGGCCTGCTTCAGAAGTATAGCCGGTCTTTCCCCCTAAAATATAATCACTGGCAGCACCGGACTGCTCCATTTCCTGAAACATCAGACTGGAGAAGGTAAACCCCTCCGGGTGGCCGTCTGTAGGCGGCACGGTGTAAGACCTTGTTGTAAAGATTGCACGGAAGTCCCCATTTTCCCAGGCATACTCCAAAAGCCGGGCCAGATCTCTGGTGGTGGTGTAATGCTTTTTATCCGGAAGACCTGTAGAATTTACAAAGTGGGTATGCTTCATACCCAGTTCCTCTGCTTTCTTATTCATGAGATCTGCAAATTTTTCTTCTGACCCGGCTACTTCTTCTGCCAGTGCTTTGCAGCATTCTCCCCCGGAAGGAAGCATCGCCCCATATAGCAGATCTCTCACAGAAGCATGCTCTCCCGGAAGGAATCCTGCCATGGAAGCGCCCTCTTCGTAAAGCTCTGGAAAGATATCTTCTGACAATCTTACCTGTTTCTCTAAATCCTCCTCATTTTCCAATGCCAAAAGCACGGTCATCATTTTTGTCAGCGAGGCCGGATAAATCCTCTCCTGACTCTTCTTCTGAGCTGCAATCTCCCCTGTATCCAGATCCAGAAGCACTGCATTTTTACTGTATAGAGAAGAGAGATCTACCAGATTCTGGCCGGAATCTATATTTTCCTCAACGCTCTCCCTCAGACCGCCCAGGCCGCCTATACTATGTATCACCGCTGCTGCAAAAATAAAAACATATGCTCCTCCGATCAAAAAAATAAGCTTTCCCAACAGGTGCTTCCTTCTTTTTCTTCTTCTGCTCATAAAAATCCCGTCCTTCATCTGAATTTTTCCAGTCAGCCTCTAACATATTTTTTAAGTTCTGACTGTTTTTAAAATAGCAGATAAAGAACGGGAATGCTTTAATATTTCCTTGCTAAATTCCTAAGAAAAAATGAAGATAAAAAAGGTCACTGTTTAGCCGGCAGCTCCACAGTAAAAGTCACTTTCTCTTCCTGGCTCCTGGCAGAAATACTTCCTCCATGAAGCTCTACAATCTCCTTTGCAATGGCAAGCCCCAGTCCGGCACCTCCCGTATTAGTCCGTCTGGAACTATCCAAGCGAAAAAATTTTTCAAAAATACTTTCCAGCCTTTCTTGGGATATATTTTTTCCATGGTTTTCGAAGGAAAGAAGGATCTTATCCTTATTCCGGGAAGCCCGTATAGTAATGGGCGTATTGGGATAACTGTAAGCCACTGCGTTTTTCAGGATATTGTTAAAGACTCTGGCCAGTCTGTCCGGATCGGCGTACAAATGAAGTTCTTCCTCTATCTCCAGTTTTACCTCATTTCCATGAGCTTTCAGAACCGGATAAAACTCTTCGGCCATCTGCATAAGCATATAAGACAGATCCAGATCCTCTTTTTCCAGGAAAATGTTCTGAAGGTTATACTGGGTGATCTCGAAAAATTCCTCGATCAGCCCTTCCAGCCTCTGTGCCTTTTCCAGGGCAATGTGGGTATATTTTTCCTTCTGGGCCTCCGGCATATCCGGAGCCTCGTCAAGAAGGGTAAGATACCCGATAACAGAAGTCAGAGGGGTTTTCAGGTCATGGGCAAGGTAGGTGATCAGGTCATTTTTCCTCTGAGCCTCCTGCTTCAAAGATTCCTCCTTCCGGATCATACCGGTCTTGATCTGCAGCATACGGGCTCCTACTTCTGTATAGGGTGCCGGAAATACCTCTTCCATATCCAGGTCTCTCGTCATATAACTTTGGATCTTTTTGTCAAGATCTTCCACATTTTTCCTTGTCTTCTTTTTTCCGTAGAAATAAAGAATGGCAGTTACGGTAAGTACAAGAACAAACACTAAAACGGAAAAAAACACCATAAGGAAAGCCTTCAGTTTGTACCAGTTGATTTCTTTCCTCACGTATTCCCCTCCGAAATCAGCATCATAGGTATTATACATCGTAGTAAAACTACTCTCAAACCAATCCACAAAACTTCCATTCATAATATAATCCACCTGGAAGTAAACCAGGCAGCATACTCCCCCTGTTATGAGAAGAATCAGCAGAAGTTTTAAGATCTGTTTCGTTCTATCCTTCAATTTTATATCCACACCCCCAGACGGTCTTAATATACTTGGGTTTTTCAAAGGAATCACCCATTTTCTCCCTTAAGCGGCGGATATGAACGGAAATAGTATTATTACTTTTCTGGTAGTATTCGTCTTTCCAGACTTCATGAAAAAGTTCCTCTGCACTGACCACACTCCCCTTCCGTTTGCAGAGTACAGATAAAATTGTAAATTCTGTAGGGGTAAGGGCCAGAGGCCTTTCGTTCAGGGTGCACTCATGAGTATTCAGATTCAGGACCAGTCCTTTATGAAAAAAGACTTCCTCCTGTTTCTCCCGGCTTCCGTCATACTGCTTGTATCTTCTAAGCTGTGCCTTCACCCTGGCTACCAACTCCAGGGGAAGAAAAGGTTTTGTCACATAGTCGTCAGCTCCCAGTGTCAGTCCGTTGATCTTATCAATTTCTCCTCCCTTGGCTGTAAGCATGATAATGGGATAGGTGTGCTTCTGCCGGATAAGTCTGCACAGTTCCAGGCCATCCACCTCCGGCATCATGATATCCAGGACCGCCAGGTCCATCTCTTTTTTCTGTACATATTCCAGGGCCTCACGGGAATCATAGAATTTATAAACCTGAAATCCTTCATTTTCCAGATACAGAGCCACCAGATCTGTAATTTCCTTCTCGTCATCCACCACTAAAATCTTTTCCTTCATCTCTGCCTCCTTGTGCCAGGTTAAAAATCGTCTTTCCTATCTTACCACAGAATAAAGACCCGGGCAAATAAAAGCAGATCCGATATACCATACGATTCTGCATACCGGATCTGCCTTTCTATAACCTCTCAGACCTTATTCCTGGCTCTCATTTAGTTTTTTCTCATACTCCTGCCATTTTTCATTCGGAATTCCGATAGCTTTCATGGCTTCGACAACACTCCAGTCCATATTTTTCATGAGGTTTCGGATATTCGTCAGGTGAGCAAATTCCTGTCCTTCTTTCTGCCCTTGCTCTATTCCTTGCTCATGTCCCTGTCTGAAACCTTCTTCTCTCACAAACTTCATATGTTCTTCCTGATTGTACTCATACAGACACACTTTGATCACCTCCGCTCTGTTTTTCTCCAGAAAGTCTCTGAGGATTCCTTCGGCGATACATTCTGTCACTGCCCTCTCTACAGCCTCCTCTAAAACCATGGTCTTTGCATACTTTCTCACCCGCTCCACGAACTCTGCATACTCCCGCAAAGTTCTGCTGGCTTCCATGAGTCTCTGATTATGTCCCGGACGGATATTGAGCATAACTGCTTCCAGCTCCAGCTTTGGCCGCTCTTCTTTCACCGTATAAAGACTGGAAAGCCTCATGATCTCCCGTTCCGGCACTTCCTGCTCTCCATTGTAGAAGATCACAAACTGCGGATCCGGTATAGAAAGAGGCGTGCTCCCGTAAATATCTTTGTGCAAAGCTATTTTGGAATAGATATCCGCCACATAAAACAGACAGCGCAGGGGCAGATTTGGATTATATGTAGACTGGTGTTCATACAGAGTCAGCCTGGAATCAATGATAAAAGATAAATCATTCTTGATAGACATATAGATGGCATTATCCAGGGTATTGATCTCCAGTTCCTCCGGATCCTCATAATGTTTGCCGCTGACTGCATTATATAATTCCAGCAGTTCTTTCTTTTCCTGAAATACCATAGTAAATACCGAGGATTTATAGGTGCGGTTTGCAGTTACTTCTTTGTCTTGTGCCATAGACAGACCTCCTTGTTCATTGTATTAGGCAGAAGGTCTCTCCTCTGTAAATACCCTGAGAAACCTCTCTGCCAGTTTCATGGAATTTTTAAAGCATTGAGATTTCTGAGAAAAGTTTTCAAGAAATATAGACGGAACATTATGTCCCATAGATAAGAACTTAAGAAATATAATGCTTTGCCTGTATTTTATCATGTTCCTTAAACACTTTGCAATAATGAATTGACTTTGCATATACTGTGTAGTACGATATACCTTGTTAAGGAGGGTATTATGAATATTGAAAAATGGAAATCTCAGATATTGCGGGGAACCCTGGAATACTGTGTTCTTCTCTTGCTGAGACAGACTCCCCGTTACGGTTACGAGATCCTTCAGGAACTAAATGCTTATCCTTTTATTGCTTCTACAGAAAGCACCATCTATCCTTTGCTCAGAAGACTTGAAAAAGAAGGGTATCTTTATTCATTTTGGAGAGATTCTGCAGAAGGGCTCCCTCCAAGAAAATATTATGCCCTGACTGACGAGGGGCAACAATATCTGAACGTCTTATCAAAGGAATGGAACAATTTATCAAATATTATCTCAGCCTTGAAAGGAGGATCCCCATGAACCAATCCCTGGAAAAATATCTGACTACGGTGGACCGTCACCTGAAACCCCTTCCGGTTTCTGAAAGAGCCGATATCGTAAAAGAAATTAAAAGTACAATGCTGGAAATGGAAAGTGAACAGATGTCTTCCAAACAGATCTTGGATCGTTTAGGGAGTCCAAAAGATCTGGCAAAAGCTTATCTGAAAGATCTGCTGGTAAAAGAAAAAAGATGCAGTGTAAAAAGATTTTTGATCTTATGGGCCTTCTATACAGCTGCAGGATTTTCCGGTATGGTCGTCATCCCTGTTTTGGCAGTTATTGCTCCTGTCTTCCTATTATGTGGAATAGCCGCACCTGTCCTGAGTGCTGTAAAAATGTTTGACTATCTGTTAAATCTGCAAATTCCCTTTATCCAGAATATGCAGATCGTTTTTTATGGCATTATAGACTTGAACCCTGTGGCGGAGTTTTTCTGTTCTGCATTCTTTGGGCTCCTTCTTTTCTTCCTGGGCCGGGGCGCATGGAAGCTGTTGCTCCTGTATCTGGAAAAATTAAGCCATACAAAAAAGAGTTTATCATAACATAAGCCGTTCTCTGTCTATTTAAATGCTATACAAAAGCAAGGAGCTGGCACATTAAACATATATCAGGAATATTTATACATTTTATGCGAATTTGTCGAGCATAGTTTTGAGACCATAGGCTCAAAGCGGCACAGACTGAGCAATAAAATGTATAAATATTCTCGATTTTGATTTAATGTGCCAGCTCCTTCTCCTACTTCATCCTCCTGTGTACAGATCACAGGATTCCCAGAGCCTTCTGCATAAGAAGGCTTACCACGGATATTCCCACCCAACAGCAGAATCCCATGAAAATAGGTTTTCCTCCGGTTTTTACCAGTTTCACCAGATTGGTGTTAAATCCAATAGCCGCCATAGCCATAATAATGAAAAACTTACTCAATTCTTTTAGCGGCACCGTCACAAAACCGGGAAGAGAAAATACGGTGGTGATCACAGAGGCCAGGATAAAGAACAGGATAAAAAAGGGGAAGATCTTTTTTATCTGGAAGGTTCCCCCGGCTTCCTGTCCTGCTGCTTTTGCCTTCCGGACCTGCCAGAGAGCCAGGACCAGGGTAATGGGGATAATCGCCAGGGTTCTGGTCAGCTTTACAATAGTTGCCGCTTCCAGAGTATTGCTTCCATGTATGCCATCCCAGGCCGTGGCTGCTGCAGTTACGGAAGAGGTATCATTAACAGCTGTTCCGGCAAAAAGCCCAAATCCTTCATTGCTCAAACCCAGGACTCCTCCCAGAGAAGGAAAGATCAGGGCTGCGATCACATTAAAAAGAAAAATCACAGAAATCGCCTGGGCAATCTCCTCATCATCTGCATTGATCACCGGAGCCGTAGCTGCAATGGCCGAGCCTCCGCAGATACAGGATCCCACACCTACCAGAGTGGAGATTTTGCTGTCCATTTTCAGCACCTTATACATTACAAAGGCGATCACCAGGGCTGTAATAATAGTAGCAAGGATGATGGGAAGAGACTGTTTTCCTTTCTCCAGTATATCTGTCAGGTTCATGCCAAATCCCAGAAGGATCACGGCATACTGGAGGATCTTCTTAGAAGTATATTTTACTCCCGGCTCCAGAGCAGGCTGCTCCTTTATCATAAGGGCAAGGCACATACCCATCAAAATGGCAAAGACCGGTCCTCCCACTACCGGAAGCCATTTCCCCAAAAGCCATGCCGGAACTGCGATAAGCAGGCAAAAACCGATTCCAAGGGCCTGTTTCTTTAACTGTTTCATTCTGGTCATTCTCCTTTTCTGATTTTCTGTAAAGAATATACCAGACACATTCTATAAAGAAAAGCAATATATTCTTATATACTTTATAGGTTTTACTTATGTATGAAAAATATTCCGGTTTTTGCCTTTTATACTGCACTTATAAATTTCTATCAACTACTGCTTCTCAAAACCCACCGCTTCCCCTAAATCTTTCCATTTTGTAATCTCCCGGATTTCCTCTCTGAGGATTTTTATTCCCAGATCCGCTGCGCCTTCTCCTAAAAGAATCATTTTCGGAGGATCCTCTTTATTAATTGCTTCAACAATTACTTTGGCAGCCTTCTCAGGATCTCCATTCTGTCCAAATGGGTCTGCAGCCAGCCGATCACGGGCTTCTTTAATTTTAGCATAATCTGATATGCTTCGGTTATTCCCCTGAACATGGGAAACTCTGAAATTCGTTCTAAATGGTCCTGGTTCTACAATCATTACCTTAATGCCTAATTGCTCTACTTCTTTTCTTAATGCAATGCTTATTTTTTCTAAAGCAGCCTTTGAAGCAGCATAATATCCTGCTCCGCCGTCACATGTGAGCACCCCTAAAGAGGAAATGTTTATAATTGCTCCTGATTTCTGCTTGCGCATATCGGGAAGAACCTCTTTCATCAAACTAATAGGGCCAAATAAATTGGTATCAAAAAGTTCGGCTACTGCTTTGTTGTCCCCTTCTTCCACAGCTCCGCTATAGCCCCGGCCTACATTATTTACTAAAACATCAATTGTTCCAAACCGCATTTTTGCAGATTGAACTGCGTTTTTTATGCTTTCCATATCGGTTACTTCTAGAGAAACCGGTAAAGAAGTTTTTGGGAACAAGTCGGCTAATGACTGTAATCTTTCTTTATTTCTAGCTGTAATTACTGCGTTATCTCCATTTTCTAAAACTTTTTCTGCGATTGCCCTGCCAATGCCGCTGGAACAGCCGGTAATCAGCCAAGTTTTCATTACATATCCTCTCCTTTGTCATCGTTCTTCATCATTACAATTATCATTCTTTAAATAACACCAGTGCAATAAATTCTAATGTTTCCGTTCCTATCGCATAAATGCTATGCCCTTGACCACTATCCGTAATGGTCACATCTCCCGGATATAAAATTGTTTTATCGCCCTTTTCATCCATATATTCCGCTTCTCCTTTTAAAATATACATAGTTTCCATTGTCCCATTATGTTTATGATAGCCCAGTCCGCTGCCTGGATCTAAAAAACAATGGTTAAATGCACGGCCTTTCTGATCTAATTCATCGGGTCCATTCAAAATTTTTTTCATGACCAGCAGCCCGTCGCCGTTCTGCGGTTCCTCTACTTGGACGGATACTTGTTTTCTTTGTCTACGAATCATTTTGACTCCTCCTCTCCTTTTCTATATTTATTATTATATCTTTTCAGTCATCTTGAACAGCACTTTCTTTTTTCTTTCAGTAAAACAAAAAGTTTCACTGAGCAGTTTTTTTGGTATAATAGAAATGGTGATATAAATGATTGATACAAAGTTACTTTATTATTTAATTGCAGTAAGTGATGCAGGCACACTGACAAAAGCGGCCCAAAAACTCCATCTTTCTCAGCAGGCCTTAGGCCGCTCCATGCGCAGACTCGAAGAAGAGCTCCACATCCCCTTATTTCATCGTTCAAAAAACAGAATGGAACTTAATGAATATGGGAAAGTTGCCGTTCAATATGCGCAAAAAATTCTTGATCAGCTTGAAGAAATGGAAACTACTATTAAAATGATGGAAAAACAAAACCACACCATTTCTATTGGCTCTATGGCTCCACGGCCTCTATACAGCCTATACAAAGTAATAACCTCATTATATGAAAATATCCGTTTGGAAACAGAGCTCACTACATACGATAGTTTAATCAAAGGCTTATATGATCAAACCTATCAAATTATTATATCTTCAAAAAAAATAAATGATCAAAAGGTCGTCTGCCAATTGTGGGGCAGTGAAGAACTTTATTTTTTACTTCCTACCGGCCATCCTTTAGCCGCAAAAAAAGCGCTGTCCTTTAAGGATATGGATGGAGAAACTTTGATTCTTTATAACAAAATCGGTTTTTGGAAAAATTTAGTAGCCCAGCTCATGCCTAATGCTCACTTTATCATAATAGAAGACCGTGAAAACTTTAGAAAACTGCTGGAACATTCCGACATGATTGCTTTTACTACAGACTTAGCAATCGAAGAAGAAGGGAAAATAGCGAATCGCATTGTAAAAGAAATTAAAGAACAAGAAGCTTTGGTACCTTTTTATTGTATGTGTTTGGCTGACAATTACCCTAAATGCAAAGATATTTTCAGAAGTATTGCGTTATAATATCATAAAAAATTAGAAGAGGCCGTAATGAAGCAGCCTCTTCTAATTTTTTATATTCAGCAAAGTATCAGGATAATCTCCCCTTAAAGTCCTCATACCCGAACTTCTTCACCAGCACTTTCTCCCCGTCCGCCTTTTCCCAGACAATGTCCGGAAGGGGCATTCCGTTGAAAGTATTGGTCTTCACCATGGTATAAAGAGCCATATCTTCCAGAATAATCTGATCCCCCGGCTTTAAAGGCTCATCAAAAGAGTAATCCCCGATCACATCTCCGGCCAGACAGGTAGGTCCTGCAAGGCGGAAAGTATAGGCCTTTTCCCCCGGCTCTCCGCTGTTTTTCACCGGAGGACGGTAGGGCATTTCCAGCACATCGGGCATATGACAGGCTGCAGAAGTATCCAGTATGGCAATATCCATATCATTGTGGACCACTTCCAGCACAGAAGAAACCAGCAGTCCTGCATTTAAAACTACCGCCTCTCCCGGCTCCAGATAGACTTCCAGATCATAGCTCTCCTTCAGCCGCCTTACCATGGCGATCAGTTTCTCTACATCATAGTCTTCTTTTGTAATGTGGTGTCCCCCTCCCAGGTTCAGCCACTTCATCTGGTACAGGTATTTTCCAAACTTTTCCTCAAAGGCCCGGAGAGTGATCTCCAGATCTTCTGCTCCCTGTTCACAGAGGGTATGAAAGTGAAGGCCGTCCAGAAGAGGCAGGAGACTTTCATCAAAGTTCTCCAGAGTGGTTCCCAGCCTGGACCCCGGTGCACAGGGATCATAAATAGCATGTCCCTCCTGGGTGGAACACTGAGGATTGATCCGCAGGCCTATAGATTTTCCCTCTTTTTTTGCCCGTTCTCCGAAAAGGCGCACCTGTCTGGGCGAGTTGAATACCAGATCATCTGCATACTGTAAAATTTCCTCAAACTCCTCTTCCCGGTAGGCAGGAGAAAATACATGGGTCTCTCCTCCGAAGCATTCATGGCCCAGCCGGGCTTCATATAAACCGCTGGCAGTAGTTCCCGCCAGATATTTCCGGATCAGAGGATATGCATAAAACATGGAAAAGGCCTTCTGGGCCAGAAGGATCTTACACCCGGCCTCTTCCTGTACTCTTTTTAAAATTTCCAGATTGTGGAGCAGGCTTTTCTCCTCCACCAGAAAATAGGGGGTAGAAAAGCCTGACTGTGTTTTCCCGTTCATTAATCCACCAGAACCGGATCATGGCTTTCTCTCCATGGCAGTCCCCATTTATTCAGGGCTTCCATAAATGGATCCGGATCAAACTCTTCAATGTTATGAACTCCCGGTTTGTTCCACTTTCCTGTCATGATCATCATAGCGCCGATCATAGCAGGAACTCCTGTGGTATAGGCAACTGCCTGGGAGCCTACCTCTGCATAGCACTTCTCATGGTCGCAGATGTTGTACAGATAATAGTTCTTGTCCTTTCCGTCTTTCTTTCCCCGGAAAATACAGCCGATATTGGTCTTTCCTTTGGTTCTTGGTCCCAGAGAAGCCGGATCAGGAAGAACTGCCTTTAAGAACTGGAGAGGCACGATTTCTTTTCCCTCAAACATAATAGGCTCAATAGAGGTCATTCCTACATTCTCCAGACATTTTAAATGAGTAAGATAGCTCTGTCCAAAAGTCATGAAGAAACGGATCCTCTTGATTCCTGGAATGTTCAGAGCCAGGCTTTCGATTTCCTCATGGTGGAGCAGATACATATCCTTCTCTCCTACTTCTTCAAAATTATAAACTCTCTTGATCTCCATAGGCTTGGTCTCCACCCAGTGTCCGTCTTCCCAGTAAGAGCCGTTGGCAGAAACCTCACGGATATTGATCTCCGGGTTAAAGTTGGTGGCAAAAGGATAGCCATGGTCGCCGCCGTTGCAGTCCAGGATATCAATATAGTTGATCTCGTCAAATTCATGTTTCAGGGCGTAAGCAGAGAATACTCCTGTAACTCCCGGGTCAAAACCGCTTCCCAAAAGAGCTGTGATCCCGGCCTTTTCAAACCGTTCTCTGTAAGCCCACTGCCAGCTGTATTCAAATTTAGCCGTATCCTCCGGCTCATAGTTGGCTGTGTCCACATAGTGAGTCTTGGTAGCCAGGCAGGCGTCCATAATGGTCAGATCCTGATAAGGCAGAGCCAGGTTCAGCACCACATCTGGTTTTTCCCTGTTGATCAGTTCTATCAGTTCCTCCACATTATCTGCATTTACCTGAGCAGTGGTGATCTTTGTCTTTGTAGTTCCCTGAAGTTTTTCCTTCAGAGCGTCGCACTTGGACACTGTTCTGCTGGCAATACAGATCTCCTCAAATACTTCACTGTTCTGGCAGCATTTGTGAATAGCTACAGAAGCTACGCCGCCGCATCCGATGATCAATGCTTTTCCCATAATTTTTCCTCCGATTTCTTTTTTGCCTTCAACTTTCGGCTATTGTATTTATAATGTTACTATCTTTTTACCTTTTTCGTGTTTCCATGCATTCGTATGCTTACTTCTATTTACCCAGCGCCAGAAGCATCTCCCGGACGATCTTGCAGGCCACGGCAGTGGAAGCCCCGCTCTGGTCGTAGTGAGGGCTCAGCTCATTTACGTCGCAGGCCACCACATTGCCCTTTTGGCAGACCAGGGTGGCTGCTTTGCGAAGCTCCTCAAAGGAGACCCCGCCAGGTTCCGGCGTACCTGTTCCCGGAAATACGGAAGGATCCAGCACATCCAGATCCAGAGTAAAGTAAACAGGAACATCCTTCAGTTGTTCCAGGGTTTCCTCAAGGCCCTCAAAATCAAATTTTCTGGTTTTTACATGGTCTTTTCCCCAGTAAAATTCTTCCCGGTCTCCGGAGCGGATACCAAACTGATAGATACGTCCGTCTCCTGCCAGCTCCCAGCATCTTCTCAGCACACAGGCGTGGGAAAGTTCTGCTCCCAGATAGTCCTGGCGCAGATCTGCATGGGCGTCAAAATGAATCATATGAATGTCCGGAAATTTTTTGATCGCTGCCCGGAAAGCTCCCAGTGTCACCAGATGTTCTCCGCCCAGCATAAAAGGGATCTTCCCGTCATTCAGTATGATTCCGGCCCGCTCTTCGATATCTGCCAGGGCCAGCTTGGTATTTCCGAAACTCAGCTCCAGATCTCCCGAATCCATGATCCGGTAATCTCTCAGATCCCGGTCCTGATAAGGACTGTAGCTTTCCAGCCCAAAAGACTCATGGCGGATAGCGCTGCTGCCGAATCTGGTTCCAGGGCGAAAAGAAGTGCTGGAATCAAAAGGCGCTCCGAAAAGCACGATATCCGCTTCCTCATAATCTCTGTCACATTCCAGATAGGTTTCAACGTTTGTTCTCAACATCTTTCAAAAGCTCCTCTACATATGCCGGGAGATAAAAAGCTCCCTTGTGCAGTGTGGTGGTATAATACCTGGTAGTAATTCCCCTGTCATTCCACTCCTTTTCCCTCAGATCCCGGAGAGGATGATATTTCTTGGAGGCAAAGCCAAAAAGCCAGTGTCCCGAAGGATAGGTTGGAATATGAGCCTGATATACCCGGCTTATGGGGAAAGATTCTGTTATATTTCTATGGGCCCGCTGGCAGGCCAGGGCGTCCTCCTCATAAAAAGGACTTTCATGCTGGTTTACCATGATCCCGTCTTCCTTTAGGGCTTTATAGCAGTTCCCATAAAACTCTCTGGTAAAAAGCCCCTCTCCCGGGCCGAAGGGATCTGTAGAATCCACAATGATCAGATCATATTCTTCCTTACATCTGCGGATAAACTTCAGGCCGTCCTCATAATGGATCTCTACCCGTTCATCATCCAGACGGCAGGCAGTCTGGGGCAGGTATTTCTTACACACCTCCACCACCATCTCGTCAATTTCCACCAGGTCGATCCGCTGGATCTCCGGGTACCTGACCAGCTCCCGGACGACACCTCCGTCCCCGGCTCCGATGACCAGAACTTTCTCCACATGGGGATGCACCGCCATAGGAATATGAGTGATCATTTCATGGTAGATAAACTCGTCCTTTTCCGTCAGCATCATATAACCGTCCAGAGTCAGAAAACGGCCAAACTCCGGTGACTCAAACACATCGATCCGCTGGAAATCACTGTGGCCGCTGTAAAGCTGCCGGTCAACCCGGATGGAAAGCTTCACATTCTTTGTCTGTTTTTCAGAAAACCAAAAATCCATGTCTATACTCCTTTCAGCACATTGAGATGGCGGATTTCAAGATCCTCCGCTCCTGTTAAAGTACAGCCTTTTTCTCTGGCATATTCAATATGTTCCCGGATTTCCTGGGTCACCCGCTCTCCCGGCGCCAGAATAGGGATTCCCGGAGGATAGCACATCACAAATTCACCGGAGATCCGTCCCGGCGCATCCTTCAGCTCCACCTTTTCTTTATCTGCGTAAAAAGCATCCTGGGGAGACACTGCTACCTGAGGATCCACATATTCCTGGGTCATAAGGTTCACTTTTTCTTTCCCGAACCTTCTGGAAATCTCCGCAAGGGCAGATACCAGCCGCTCAATATCCTGCTTTCTGTCTCCTATGGACAGATAAGCCAGAAAGTTTCCGAAATCCCCGAATTCTATCTGGATATCGTACTCGTCTCTCAAAAGGTCATAAACCTCGATTCCCGCCAGCCCCACATCCAGGGTATGGACAGCCAGCTTGGTCACATCAAAGTCATAGACACTGTTTCCATTGATCAGCTCTCTGCAGAAAGCGTAATAGCCTCCTATATCATTGATCTCTGCTCTGGCGTATTTTGCATAGCTTCTAACCTTTTCAAAGGTCTCCTTTCCTCTGAGAGCCAGATTTCTCCTGGAAATATCCAGACTGGAGAGAAGGAGGTAAGAACCGCTGGTAGTCTGAGTCAGATTAATGATCTGGCGGACATACCCCTCGGACATATTGGGTCCCAGAAGGAGAAGGGAGCTCTGCGTGAGACTTCCCCCTGATTTGTGCATGGATACCGCAGCCATATCTGCTCCTGCTTCCATAGCAGACACCGGAAGCTGATCTGAAAAATAAAAATGAGTTCCATGGGCCTCGTCTGCCAGACAATACATGCCATGGTCATGGGCCATCTTCACAATGGTTTTTATGTCGGAACAAATTCCATAATAAGTAGGATTGTTCACCAGCACTGCTTTGGCATCCGGGTTTTCTTCAATGGCCTTCTTAACATCCTCCACCGTCATTCCCAGGGGAATTCCCAGCCGGTCATTACACTGGGGATTTACATATACCGGTACGGCTCCGCAGAGCACCATAGCTCCAATCACGCTTCTGTGGACGTTTCTGGGAAGAATGATCTTCTCTCCCCGCTTTGCCACGGAAAGGACCATAGCCTGAACTGCGGAAGTGGTCCCTCCCACCATTAAAAATGCGTGGGCCGCTCCAAAGGCCTCTGCTGCCAGCTCTTCCGCCTGACGAATCACCGACACGGGATGGCAGAGATTATCCAGGGGCTTCATAGAATTTACATCCATACTCATGCATTTCTCTCCCAGAAGCCTGGCAAGCTCCGGATTTCCTCTTCCTCTTTTATGTCCGGGTACGTCAAAAGGTACCACCCTCATCTTTCTCAGTCTTTCCAATGCCTCGTAAATCGGGGCGTTTTCCTGGGATATTTCACCCATATGCCCACCTCCTGCTCATACAATACGCTCTCTTTTGAAAGCATGCTTAACTGCTAAAATTAGTAAATATTCCGTCCACTGAAGATTTCAATCATTTCTCTTCGCAGACTGTTCATAATATCCAGCCGCTTTTTCGGCGGAAGCTCATAGATGTCCGTATTAAACAGATAGTTCTGGAGATCGATCTCCTTCACCATCATTTTTGTATGGAAAATATTTGCCTCATATACATTAATATCCACTGCATCATACCTTTCCAGAGTACGGCTGTCGATATAGTCCTGGATAGATGTGACCTTGTGGTCCATAAACAATTTTTCCCCGTTTACGCTTCTGGTAAATCCCCGCACCCGGTAATCCATGGTAATGATATCCGAATCAAAAGAACCGATGAGATAATCCAGGGTGGAAAGAGGGGTGATCTCCCCACAGGTAGCTACATCAATATCCACCCGGAAGGTAGCCAGGCAAGTCTCCGGATGATACTCCGGATAAGTATGGACCGTCACATGGCTTTTATCCAGATGGGCTACCTGAGTGCTTCCCGCCGGGATCATGGATCCCTCTGCGATAAGCAGAGTAACCGAAGCTCCCTGAGGCTCGTAATCCTGCTGGGCGATATTCAGCACCTGAGCCCCGATCATATCTGTAAGAGTTGTCAGTATGGTCCTGAGTCTGTCAGAATTATACTGCTCGTCAATATAGGCAATATAATCCTTCTGCTCTCTGGCCGTCTTGGCGTAACAGACGTCGTAAATGTTAAAGCTCAGCGCCTTCGTTAAATTATTAAATCCATATAACCTTAGTTTTTCGCCCATATCAGGAACTCCTTTTAACTTATAGAATCAATACAAGTGCAATCCCTTTTTTATTCTTTCTTACTTAAACCAAAATAGGCAGGCCCGCTTTAACTCCCCCTCTCCTCCGTCTTGAGGGGACAGTCCGAAAGACTTTTCTATAGAATAAAAAAACGCAGGCAATCTGCATTTCGGCACATTACTTGCGTGATCCTTCCACATTCTTCTCATTCTTCTGAAAGTTCCCTTTTCAGGAACTTACCGTCAAAAAAATATGGAACCCAAAAGTTCAGAGTCTATATAGCAAATATCTCACTTTTACTACTCTTATTGACCGTTTCACAAGTTGATGTGCACCTTTCTCATGCACTGGTTGTAAAGTTACCAACTTATAAAATTTGAGCTTCTAACTCAATCAATAATGCAGCCCTTGCTGCTGTCGGCAGTTGACCCGGCTGTCCGTATGGCCTTAACCCAAAGGGTGGTCAAAAAATATTTGCATGGAACCTCTGTCGAACTTTGTATCCCATAGCACTTCTACTATAAATGATTTTTCTTTCTTTGTCAATTCCCAGTTATCAAAACTCTCCTCTTTTTCTGCATGGTCAAAAACCCCGCATATCCAGCAGAACTGCATCACCGGATATACGGGGTTTTAAGGTTTTCAGAAACTTTTTTCCTTCTGTTTCAGGGGTTATGAATTTTTCATTACAACACTTTCTACTGTATCCGCCACATGCTCGCAGGCATCTGCACATCTCTCCAGATAGATGTAAATCTCTCTCCAGACAATGATGTGAAGAGGATCGCTGCACTCTGTGTGGAGCTTTCTCATACTCTTCATAAACAGCCGGTCTGAGGTTTCCTCCAGATCATTAATCTCAATGATCCGATTCTTCATCTCCTTAGAATGGCGGAAATCAGAAAAGGCTTTCAAAAGGTCCCGAACCTTCTCACAGCACTGGATCACTACGTCTGTCATCTCCAGAGCATCCAGCTCAATTTCCTGAACATTGCCCATATAAATCCGCATCAATACATCTTCCACCTGATCGGTCATCGTATCAATATTCTGGCTTAACTCTACAATATCCTCCCGCTCAATAGGAGGAATAAATTCCTTTGCCAGCCTGTCCAGCATTTCATGCTTTTTCCCATCTGCCCTGTGTTCAATTTCATGAATCTCTTCCAGATATTTTTCCAGCTCCTGGGGTTTGAAATCTCCCAGAACCTTCCGCAGAAGGCTGGCTGCCTGGCAGGATTCTTCTGCACACGCTATAAAATTATCGAAGTAATATGCATCCTGTTTTCTTGCCATTTTTTATCCTCCTAAAAAATCATCATAAATATTTTTGCCATAATGAAACTGATCAGTCCGCAGCCCGGAAACGTAAAGATCCAGGTCAGCATCATATCCTTTACCACGCCGAAATTAATGGCAGACAGACGTTTCACTGCCCCAACGCCCATGATGGCGCTGGTCTTTGTATGGGTGGTAGACACCGGGATACCGGAAACGCTGGCCAGCAGCAAACAGAAAGCTCCTGCCAGGTCTGCGGAAAATCCCTGAAATTTTTCCAGCTTTACCATGTCCATTCCCACTGACTTGATGATCTTCTCACCGCCCACACTGGTTCCTACACCCATAACAATGGAGCAGAGCATCATCAGCCACACTGGGATCACCATTCCCTCTACACTGTTCTGTCCATTGCAGAAAGCCATGCCCAGGAATAAAACGCCGATAAACTTCTGTCCGTCCTGAGCTCCATGCATGAAACTCATAAAAGCAGCTCCGAAAATCTGTCCGTTTCGGAAAAAGGTATTTGTCCTTCTCCGGTCCATCCTTCCGCAGATAATGGTGATTCCCTTACAGATAACCCAACCCACGAAAAATCCCAGAGCCAGACTCAGTACCAGACCATAAAGCACCTTTACCCATTCACTAAAATTGATGCCTCCGATGCCACCCTGGACAGCAATTGCTGCTCCTGAAAGACCTGCGATCAGGCTGTGGCTTTCACTTGTAGGAATCCCGAATATAGAAGCCGCCACACTGTACACCACAATAGAAAATAATGCAGCACACAAAGCTACCAGAGCCTGGTCAGTCCTGCCTCCGAAATCAACCATATTGCTGATGGTAGAAGCCACAGAACTGTTGATGTGTGTCATGACCAGAACGCCCAGAAAGTTAAACACCGCACTCATCCAGATGGCGTGGCGTACATTCATGCTGCGAGTACCGATACAAGTGGCAATGGCATTTGGCGCATCTGTCCATCCATTTACAAAGATAACTCCCAGAGTCAAGGCTACAGTAACAAGCATCACCGGATTCGAAATAACTGCCTGGCAAAAATAAGAAAATGATAAATCCATATATGCCTCTCCTTCTTCTTTTGTCTTATATTTTTCTTTTTTCCAGCAAAAAATGACAGAGGGAAGACTAATCATGCATAGCCATAAAGGCTTAAGCATCCTCATACTTTCTTTTTTTGTCTTCCTCCTGTCATTATATTTTACACAGATTTAATCCAAATATAACATTCCATTATTCTATTGTCAACGGGTGTATACTTCTTTTATTTTACATGTATATTTCTTTTTATGTGTATAAAAAATCCTCAGGCACATTACACAAAAAAACCTGCTCCATTTCGCACCTTTTAAAAGGTTTTCACGGAACAGGTTTCTGACTGAAATATTTCTCTTCGGTATCAGATAACCACTATGATCCCTCCGTCATTGGCATACATAGTACTGACTCCCGCCGTATCCAGCAGTACCACATCCTTTACGGGGATCCGTTTTAATATGGCTTCTTTTACGATCTCTGCTCTTGCCGGGCAGTTGCAGTGAGTAATCCCCAAAACTTTGTTTTTGCTGTCTGCTGCGCCTTTTGCCACATAATCTACCATCTTTACCAAAGCTTTATTGATCCCCCTGGCCTGGTCAAGCTGGGCGATGGTTCCCTCAGGAGTGGAACCCATCACCGGTTTGATCTTCAGAGCAGTAGCCACAAAGGCTTTCAGGTTGCTGAGTCTGCCATTTTTTCTCAATGTCTCCAGATTTTCAAGAACAAAGTAGGTATGCTGAGACTCAATATATTTATCCACAGTCTCTACCACTTTTTCAAACTCCATACCTGCCTGTTCGCATTCCTCAATCTTCAGAGCGATAAGCGTTTCTCCCACAGAGGCAGAACAGGAATCAAACACATGAACCTTCTTCTCCGGCTTATGCTCCAGCAGAAGGTTTCTTCCCAGCACCGCACTGTTATATGAACCGCTGAGATTAGCGGAAAGAGTTACTGCATATACATGCTCTGCCTCACAGTCGAATGCCTCCATATATTTTTCCGGAGAAGGGCATGAAGACTTGGGACAGTTGGGACTGGCTGCAACTTTCTTCAGAAAATAGGCCTGATCAAAAGTCTCGTCATCTACAATATCTTCTCCATCTACTATCAATGTAAGGGGCGCCCGCTCAATACGTTCATCTGTCTTCCATCTCTCCAAAAGCTCCCCACAGCTGTCTATAATAATTTTATAACTCATTTTTCACAACCTCTTTATGTAGTTTTTAATACCATGTCTTATCATAACACACCAAATTCTATTTGAAAAGGTTTTTCATGGAAAACTCTAGGATTTTTTTTACTTTTCGTTTATACTGTTATTGGTTCGGTACCAAAAGAACTTTTTTTCTTTGGACCGTCCTGCAAACTTATCAGAAATGAGGCCTGTATTTATATGATCGCTGTAAAAATTCAGGATATTAAAGATTTCATGTCAAAGCTTCTGATCGGCAATGCCTTTGACTCTTTCTGGCTCAGTGAAGCCTCTGTGACCACTTCTGTGACCTACTCCATTGAAGGGAATCTTCATGAAGGATTTTTTGACACAGAGGAAAACCGGCAGCTTCAGGAAGAAGGACGAAATTACGCTCTATGGAGAGATATAAAGCCTTTCTGCTTTTCCATAATAAAAGGGAAAAAAACTCCTCTCCACTTTAAAATCATATTCCGCCTTTCCAGAAAAAACACGGAAAAACTCCTTCAGGGAAACGGTCTGTCTTATAAGGCTGAGGAAATCTTCGGTCTGTTTTTGAATTTTCAGTATGACGGATCTCATCTCACCTGCACTACAGGCACATCTCTGAAGACCTTTACTCTGGACAAGTCCCTGGACCATGCCTGGGATGATCTTGTTCTGAAGTATTTTAAACAACAACAGATCCTCTGGGAATCTGTGTAGAAAACGGAGGTTATATTTATGATCCAGGATCTTGGCAGCCACTGCTATCACAATGAATATCATCCGGTGCCGCCAAAGGCCGGGGACTGTATTCTTTTTTTTCAGGGCAGGAAAGTACTGGTAAAAGTTACGGAAGATACTTTTTCTTTCCCTGATTTTCAGTATGCCGGGGAATATTATCCCCAGATTTATACATCCTATACCTATTTATTTTCCATCGACCAGACAAATTATTATCTTATCCGGGATGAATCTCTGACCCTACTTTCCGGATATACTATGGAGGACATTATCATCTTCCGGAACCTGGGACCTCAGGTAAACGGCTTCGCTCTGATCACCGGCTATCAGCTCTATAACTGGTATGAGACCCGGAAATTCTGCGGAAAATGCGGCCACCCTCTGGTGCCGGACACCAGGGAAAGGATGATGTACTGCCCTCACTGCAAAAACACCGAGTATCCCAAGATCTCTCCTGCGGTGATCGTAGGAGTGAGAAACGGAAACCGGCTTCTCATGTCCAAATATGCCGGAGGCACAGCAAGACGCTATGCATTGATTGCTGGCTTTGCGGAAATCGGAGAAACCCTGGAAGAAACCGTAAAGCGTGAGGTAATGGAAGAAGTAGGACTGAAAGTAAAAAATATTCAGTACTATAAAAGCCAGCCCTGGTCCCTGTCCAGCAGTCTTCTTATGGGCTTCTACTGTGACCTGGAGGGCAGCGACCACATTATCCTGGAAGAGGATGAACTGTCCGAGGCCCAATGGTTTGAAAGAGAGGATATTCCTTATGATGACTACGATGTCAGCCTGACCAGGGAGATGATGATCCGCTTTAAGAAGGGACTGGCGTGAAACGGAGGAATTTATTATGGACTACGATATCATTATAATAGGAGCCGGGCCAGGAGGTATTTACTCCGCCTATGAGCTTACAAAAGAACCAACGGATCTGAAGATTGCTGTATTTGAGGCTGGGAATCCTCTGGAAAAACGCAGGTGTCCCATTGACGGAGAAAAGATCACTTCCTGTGTCCGCTGCAAGACCTGCGCCATTATGAGCGGATTCGGCGGTGCCGGAGCCTTCTCCGATGGCAAATACAATATTACCAATAATTTCGGCGGCACCCTTTATGAGCATGTAGGAAGGCAGACTGCTCTTGATCTGATGAACTATGTGGATCATATCAATACCTCTCATGGAGCGGAAAACACCAAACTGTATTCCACATCGGGAACCCGGTTTAAAAAGCTCTGTCTTCAGAATAAGCTTCACCTGCTGGATGCTTCCATACGTCATCTGGGCACGGACCTGAACTATGTGGTTCTGGAAAATCTGTATAAGGAATTAAAGGATAAAGTTGATTTTTATTTCAACACCCCGGTATCAACGGTAGAAGTTCTTTCTGAGGGCTTCCGGGTAATATACGGGGATACCTCTGCAGACTGCAGGAAATGTATTATCTCTGTAGGCCGCAGCGGAAGCAAATGGATGGAGTCTGTATGCCAGCAGCTATCCATTCCCACCCTGTCCAACCGGGTGGATCTTGGAGTCCGGGTAGAACTTCCGGCAGTAATCTTTTCTCACCTTACAGATGAGTTGTACGAGAGCAAGATCGTATACAAAACAGAAAAATTTGAGGATAATGTCCGCACTTTCTGTATGAATCCCTATGGCATCGTAGTAAATGAAAATACTAACGGGATCATCACCGCCAACGGCCACAGTTACGAAGATGTGAATATGCGGACGGAGAACACCAACTTCGCCCTTCTGGTCTCCAAGCACTTTTCCGAGCCATTCCGGGACAGCAACGGCTATGGAGAAAGCATTGCCCGGCTTTCCAATATGCTGGGCGGCGGCGTTATCGTACAGAGATTCGGCGATCTGATGCGGGGACGTAGAAGCACGGTCCGCCGTATTGAAGAAGGCCTGGTCCGTCCTACTCTTAAAGCCACTCCCGGGGATCTGAGCCTGGTACTGCCAAAAAGAATCCTGGACGGTATCATTGAAATGATCCAGGCCCTGGACAAGATCGCTCCGGGGACTGCTAACGACGACACCCTGCTCTACGGTGTGGAAGTAAAATTCTATAACATGGAAGTAGAGATTGATGAAAATCTGGAAAGCCCCTACAAAGGGCTTTATATCATCGGCGACGGAAGCGGTGTTACTCATTCTTTGTCCCACGCCTCTGCATCAGGGATATATGTAGCAAGGCATCTTTTAGCAAATATGTAGTCCTTTTTTATATAACTTCAGAAATTGAAAAACTGCCCTGGATGGTACCGGATAAGTACTTCACAGGGCAGTTTCTATTTTCTTCTCTGGCACGCAGCCTGTTTATACATGCAGGCAGCAAGCCAATATGCCTGCATGCAAATTTTACACTGCTGCAGGGTATACAGATATATAAATCTTACTGAGCCAGTTTCAGCATGATCTCATTACTTCTGGCAACAAATTTTGTCATTTCTTCCGGTGTCAGCTGTCTGTGGCTGATCAGCGCCAGGTCATAGAGCTGCTCACAGAACATCTGGATATTCTCTCCATCTTTATGTTCCAGGACATACTGCACCAGTTTGTTGTTAGCGTTTAATACCAGAGTTTCCTGTCCGCCGAACATGGAAGGGTCCATACCGTACATATTGTACATCTTCATCATTTCCTGCATACGGCGGCTTTCCTCGGAAATCGTCATCATAGAAGATACATTTTCATTTTTCAGGCTTTCCACCTTCACTGTCAGATTATCCTTATTTAAAGCTTTCTTAAAGATTTCTGACAGCTCTTTTGTCTCCTTTTCCAGGTCCTTTCCGTCTTCCTCTTTTACTGCATCCGTTACATCTGCATCAATACGAAGGAATCTTACATACTCTTTTATCTGCTCTACATGGGAGATGAAAGGAGAATCAATATTGTGTTTCAGGATCACTGCATCCAATCCTTGTTCTTTGAACATATTGATATACTGGCTCTGCTGTACCTCATCTGTTACATAATAAATATTAGTCTTCTCAGGTTCTTTCTTGGCCTCTTCGGCAGCTTCTTTTGCAGTCTCTTCTTTATTTTCCTCTGTTACCTGTTCCTGCTCTTCTTTTACCTCATCCTCTGTTTTCTCCAGAGTATTTTCCTTAATGCAGTCTTCCAGAGTAAGGTATTTGCCATCCAGATTCTTATAAAGGATATAGTCCATCATCCTCTCGGAGAATTTACTGTCCTTAATACAGCCAAACTTAATAAACGGACTGATATCATCCCAGTATTTTTCATAATTTTCTCTATCTGTCTTGCACATACCGGTAAGTTTATCTGCTACCTTTTTACTGATATAATCTGAAATCTTCTTCACGAAACCATCATTCTGCAAAGCGCTTCTGGATACGTTCAGAGGCAAGTCCGGGCAATCGATAACACCCTTTAACAGCATAAGGAATTCAGGAATCACCTCCTTAATATTATCGGCGATAAATACCTGGTTATTGTACAGTTTAATGGTTCCCTCAATGGATTCATATTCCATATTGATCTTTGGGAAATACAAAATACCCTTTAAGTTGAAAGGATAATCCATATTCAGATGGATCCAGAACAGAGGCTCTTTATAATCCATAAAGACTTTCCGGTAAAATTCCTTATATTCCTCTTCTGTGCACTCATTTGGGTGTTTCATCCAAAGAGGATGGGTATCGCTTAAAGATACCGGGCGTTTATTGATCTTCACCATATCTCTGGCCGGTGAAACCTCTACGGTCTCTTTCTCGCCCTTGTCGTTTTCTTTCTCCTCTGTCTCGGCATCCTCATGAATGTGTTCTACAACAACGTCATCCTCTCTCAGTTCAGACTCTTCAATGGTCTCATATTCCTGAGGAGCATTTGCTTTGGAAAGATAGATTTCCACAGGCATGAAAGAACAGTATTTTTCAATAACTTCTCTCATTCTATACTCATTGGCAAACTCCAGGCTGTCTTCATTTAAGAACAGCGTAATCTCTGTACCAACCTCTGTACGGTTTCCTTCTCCCATCTCGTATTCTGTACCACCGTCACACTCCCAGTGTACAGGCTGAGCGCCTTCTTTGTAAGAAAGAGTATCTATATGCACTTCGTCAGCAACCATAAATGCAGAATAGAATCCCAGTCCGAAATGTCCGATGATCTGGTCGTCATTAGTCTTGTCTTTATATTTTTCCAGAAACTCTGTAGCACCAGAAAATGCAATCTGAGTAATATACTCTTCTACCTCATCTGCAGTCATACCAAGACCGGTATCAATAAATTTCAGGGTTTTCTCTTCCGGATTTACGATCACATCGATCTTATTCCTATGTCCTTCTGGAAAAGTATAATCTCCCATCACCTCCAGCTTTTTCAGCTTTGTAATAGCATCACAGCCATTTGAGATCATTTCACGTACAAAAATGTCATGATCGGAATACAGCCACTTTTTAATAATTGGAAAAATATTCTCACTATTAATTGATAATGTACCACGCTTATTCGCCATGATAATTACATCTCCTTTTTCTTCTTTTAGCATTTTGGTCTGAATTATGCAACAGACCTTTGTCTAAAGAACATATTAATACCCGGAATTAGAAAAGTCAAGGAAAAATTAGCACTCATTTTAAATGAGTGCTAATAATCTTATCTTTTTTCAATTTTCTGGGCCACAATAAAGATGTTTGGAGGGTTCTGATGAAGATTTACGATCTCCAGAACCAGAAATCCTTGTTTTTGAATCTTTCTCATAAGGCCAATGGGCGATTCAAAAGAAACATATGGCATCAGGCCCATCTTGCTCTTCCAGAATTTTTCTACAGCTACAGGAGCAAAACTTCTTGCCAGACAATCAGTTGCTGAAATGAATATCCCACCTGGTTTCAAAAGCTTATGGATCCTTCTCAGAACCTGGTCCTGATTTTTCATATAGAGCAGCACATTGTATGCTGTTACTGCATCAAAACTTCCGGCTTTCTCTCCCAGTTCCATAAGGTCTTTTTTTATAAAATGGATATTGGTCTTTCCTGCCTTTGCCGCCTTCTCTTTTGCCTTGTCCATCATCTCTCTGGAAGTATCTATGGCTGTGATTTCTTTTACACAGCCTGCAAGGGGTATCGTTGCATTTCCTGTGCCGCAGCCGATCTCCAGGACTCTATCTTCTTCATTTAAGAAATGAGCAGACCGTTTTACAGTCTTTTTATATGCGCTTTTATATTCAGGGATCACCTGAGCGTCATATATCTTAGAACGTCTGTCCCAGAATTTCCCGCTGTCCTGTCTGTTACTCTTCATGGTATCACTCCTGTTCCTGTTTGTTGTAGGCTATCCTTCCACGATCAAATACTGTCCTCCCGACAGAGAAAAGACTTCTCCGGCTTCTTCCAGTTCCTCATCCGACATCCCATCTACGTCCATGCCGTTTTCTTCAAAATATTCCCGCACTTCTCCCAGAGAATTCACAACTGCAGCCATACAGTCTTCCAAAAAAGCTTCCGCCTCTTCCATGGTTTCTGCAACCGGTTCAGAAAATAATTGCCCCTGATTCTTCAAAAAGGTTAAAATGCACTCATCACTGTATTCGTTCATTCTATTTCCTCCCTTATAGTTTGTATGTATGCAGGTCTTTTTATACCCATGCTTGTTCTATTATAAATTTTCCCGGCTCTTCGCCCTTTTTAGAAATTCCAGGATCTCTTCCGGTTTGTCTACGATCAGATCCGCCTGATGATCTTCCAGTTCCTTTCTCGGCCGAAATCCCCAGGTCACCCCTATGGTAAACATCCCTGCTCCATGTCCTGTCTCCATATCTGTATCCGTATCTCCCAGATACAGGCATTCCTCCGGTTTTACTGCAAATTCTTTCGCAATCGTCAAAGCTCCTATGGGAGAAGGTTTTCTGGGGACCTTTTCCGTCTGTCCCTGAACTTTATGGAACATCTCCCTGCCAAAGATTTTCTCTACCACCTCTATGGCTGCTCTGTGAGGTTTGTTGGAAAGCACTGCAATCTTCAGACCTTCTTTTTTCAGATTTTCTAAAAGTTCTACAATACCGGGAAAAGGCTTTACATGATAAAACGGATCTTCCTCAAACCATTTTCTGTATAAGGTACGGACCTGCTCATAGTCCGTCTGACCCCCTCCCGGCACAGCCTCCAGCATCTTCCGCACTAGTTCATCCGCTCCGTTTCCCGCATAAAAATTATAGTCTTTTACAGGGATAGGCGGAAGATGAAAATAAGCCAAAGTTTTGTTTCCCACATATGCGATAGATTCCACCGTATCAGCGATGGTTCCATCTAAGTCAAAAATACAGGCTTTATACATGTCTTCTCACTCCCTGATCTGGATTCCCATATTTTTCAATTCCTGATACAGTCTCGCCACAGGCAGCCCTACCACATTGTTATAATCTCCCCGGATTTCCCGGATAAAAACTGCACCTTTTCCCTGGATCCCGTAAGCACCTGCTTTGTCCATCGGTTCTCCTTCCCATACATACTCCTCTATCTCCTTGTCGGACATGGGATAAAAGATTACCTGGGTGGACTCATGAAAAGTGACTGACTGTACCTTTTCTCCCTCCCGGCTCATCACCGTAACACCGGTAAATACCTGGTGGGCTCTTCCCCGAAGGGTAGAAAGCATCTGAATAGCCTCGTCCGCAGAACCGGGTTTTCCTAAAATTTTCCCATCCAGGACAACAATCGTGTCTGCACCGATCACTGTAACGTCATCGTCCAGACTCTGAAAAACCTCCAGGCATTTCCCCCTGGACAGTTCTTCTGCTGCTTCACCAGGTTCTGCCTTTGTGATCTTTTCTTCTCCTTTAGCAGGACAGACCTCAAATACTGCGCCGATCTGTTCCAAAAGCTCCCGGCGGCGGGGAGAAGCACTTGCTAATATGATCTTCTTCATGTAATGCTCCTTTAAGCTTTTTTAGAAATTTTCTTCCTTCTCTGCCTTTTAGTATAGCCTGTCTCTTAATGGTATGCAACAAAAAAATAAGAGGACCCGGCTTTCCCTGTCAGGACAGTCAGATCCTCTGTTTATCTGGATTATTCGTTAGTTATCTTTTATTGTGCCAGAGCCTTTCCCAGGTTTTGGCAGGCTTCTTTTGCCTCATCATCTGGCTCTTCATTGCAGATCACGCCATCCTGTACCAGATTGGCTCCTTCTTCTTTGCAGGAAGCTTCCCAGTTGCGCATCCATTCTCCGTCACCCCAGCCGTAAGAACCGAAAAGACCGATCTTTTTTCCGGGCAAGCCGCTCTTACAGTCATCAAACATAGGGGCGAATTCCGTATCTTCCAGTTCTTCATCTCCCATAGACGGGCAGCCGAAAGCAACGGCATCGTACTCTCCCATTTTATCTCCGGAGAAAGCTGCTGCCTCAAACACTTCCACTTCTGCACCTGCGTCTTTCATTCCCTGCTCAACTTCTTTAGCCATAGCCTCTGTATTGCCTGTTCCACTCCAGTATACAACTGCTGTTTTCATATTCATATACCTCTCTTAAAAATATTTTCTATGTCAAGCAGCCACGATCAGCTGCCTCACAGACTTTCCTGACAGAAACAGTCTCTGATACACTTCCTCGCATTTCTTAAATTTGCAGAAAGTCTTCCTGGCCGAACATTCGTCACAGTATACCTTCCAGCACCCGCAGCACTTGCAGTTCTTTCCTCTGTTTATCATAAACCCCCAGACATCCTCTTCCGGATATCCAAGGAAAAGCCCTACCTCATGGGGAAAACTTCCATTCTCTTCCATTCTGCTCTTCAGGATCTCAATCGCTTCGTCAAATGTATCATAATCATATCCCTGGCTCTCTAAGATCGTTCTTGTCTTTTCTCTTTCCAATTCTCTCTTTAGTTTTTCCGTCCGGAAAACATATAGCAGGGCCCGGTTTCCATTTATCTTCATTACCCGAAGTCCCAGTCCTTTTTCCCGGAAGATCTCTCTCCAGGGAGTCAGGGTCTCTTCTAACACTTCCTCTTTTTCCCGGGTATACCAGAAAAGATTAGCTGTTTTTAATCCGGCCAGTGTAGGGGCGCTGTGTTGGATCAGATATTTATCCAGCATTTACCTGTCCTCCTTTAATGTCTTCCAGAACAGACTGAAGAGCCGCTGTACTGCTCCTATGAATCCGAACAATGGGAATATTATTTCTTTTTGCTTCCTGGGAAGCATTCATGACCATCTTATGGGAAACTGTATTGGTAAACAGAAGAAGCAGATCCGGACAGCCCATTTTTTTCTTGATCGATCCATGCTCCTTAACAAATACCTTTGCTTTGCAGCCATAGTCCTGGCAGAGATTTTCATATCTTGTCACCATTCTTTCGTTGCCGCCAATAATTACAATACTCATATGGAATCGCTCCTTTCTGGTTAGTTATTTCTAACCCTGTATTGAAAAAGAAAACGGATCTCTGTCCGTTTCATATTTTCAAAATTAATTTCTTCTAATTAGCTTTAACTAACTATTATATTACTTGCTTTTCCTATTCTTGTCAATAGTATATTTAAAATTGACGCAAAAAATTTACTATGCTAAACTGAAAGCACAGCCCAGCTCTGCTAACTTAATATATTACAAAGGAGTCTGCCAATGAAACTTTTATTCACCGATCTGGACGGTACTTTGCTGAACCGTGAAAAAAAAATTTCTTCTGAAAACCTGAAAGCTATCGAACGTGCTTCACGCCAGGGAAATATAACCATTATCTCTACCGGTCGTTCCCTTTCTTCTGCCAGGCCTTACATAGAGGAGCTTGCCTCAGTGCAGGAGCATTGCTACGCCGTTACTTATAACGGAGGGCTGATCTACGACTGTATCTCCCGGAAAGTAATCTATAAGAAAACCATCCCCCTTCCCTATGTAAAGTATATTTTCCAACAGGCTGAAAAATTCCAGATCCACTGCCAGACCTATGAAGATGGCTATGTACTGGCACCGAAAGACCGGGAAGAACTGCAAGAATATGCTTCTCATACCAGTATGCCGGTCCGCATTGTTACGGATCCCCCTGCCGTTCTTACAAAGGAGCCCTTTAAGGTCCTGACCTCCTGCCTTTATGATAAGGAGCTGCATCAGGCCTACCGCCGTTCTTTAGAAGAATGGGCCAAAGACAAGATCTCCCTCTTTTTTTCCAGCGAGTACTATCTGGAACATGTGCCTCTTGGCGTATCAAAAGGCAATGCTATTGACATCCTGTGCCAGATCCTGGAAGTTCCAAAAGAAAACACTTTTGCTGCAGGTGACGCTGAAAATGACATTGCCATGCTCAAAGCAGCCTATAAGGGCATTGCCATGGCAAATGGAACCAAAGAGGTCAAAAAGGCTGCTGACTATGTCACAAAATCCGACAATGAGCACGGCGGGATTGCAGAAATCATAAAAAACTTTATAGAAAATTAATGAAAACCCCTTCCCTTCTCCTTATAAGTTGGATTATAATAGAGAAAATATCATTAAACGGGCAGTTTAACTGCAATAATCGGAAACGAAAAGAAAGGACTTAAAGAATATGGGAAATTTTGGCAAAAAACTTTTAGGGGCCGGAGCTCTCGGCGCCGCTGCAGGTGCTGCAGTTTATTACTTTATAAAAAAGAAAAATGAGGACCCTGATCTTCAGGAAGAGTTTGCGGATTTTCAGGACAATATAAAGGAAACTGCCGCTTCAGCCGTTAATGTTGCTTCCAGGCTGAAAGATGTTGTAGAGAAATCTGTGGACAGTGCTGTGAGCAAGGTAAAAGAGCATACAGATGATTTTGTTGATGATGACATTTTTGAGGAGGAAGACTCTTTTTCCTCTACAGTAGCAGAAGCTGCCAAAGAAGTAAAAGAAGCCGGGGAAGAGGTGGCTGCAGAAACGGCTGAGGCTGTGGAAAAAGCGGCTGAGAAGGTAGAAGGAACTGCAGAAAATGTAAAAGAAACAATTGAGGATGAAAAGGAATCCTGATAGATCGACTTATTTTTAATCATAATTTACGGACCGCAAAGGAGCGGCCTCTCTTGAAAGAGTAACTTTTTAATCTGTTTTTATTTGGGAGTTTTAGGTAAAACACGCAGATAAATCAATGATTATATCTCTGCTGTTTCATCCTGAAACTCCCTTTTTTTGTAAGGAGGAGTGCTATTGAATGAAGTATTATTATTAGTTGGAATTGTGATCATGATCTGCATCCTTCTGGGACGTTTTGCAGAAAATCTTCCGGTTCCATCTCTGCTTATCTTTATTGGCCTGGGTATGTTCTTCGGCGTAAACGGGCCCATCGGCATACAGTTTGATGATTATTCTGTATCAGAAAATATCTGTACCATCTGTCTGATATTTATCATGTTTTATGGAGGCTTTGGCACTAATATTTCTTCTGCCAGGCCTGTTCTGGGAAAATCTATTTGTCTTTCCACTCTGGGGGTTCTTCTCACTGCCGGATTTACCGGGACCTTTATACATTTTGTCCTTGGGTTATCCTGGACAGAAAGTATTCTAATCGGGAGCGTAATCGCTTCTACCGATGCAGCTTCTGTATTTAATATCCTTCGTTCCCAAAGTCTGGCTCTCAAGGATAATACCGCCTCTCTTTTAGAGGTAGAATCCGGATCAAATGACCCGATTTCCTACATGCTGACTCTGGTTCTGATCTCTGTAATAACAGGTGAGGAAATTTCCGTTCCTCTCATGCTTTTTCAGCAGATCTTCTTCGGTCTGGCAGGAGGCTTTCTCATTGGCTGGATCGGTATCCTGCTCCTTCGGCATTTTAACTTTGAAATGGAACAGGGCAGAACCATCTTTGTCTTCGCCGTAGCCCTTACCGCATATGCGCTTCCTTCCCTTCTGGGAGGAAACGGCTATCTCAGTGTATATTTATGCGGTATTTTAATGGGAAATTATTACATACCGGACAAGAAATATCTGGTACATTTTTTCGACACGATCACAGGGATTTCCCAGATGATCATTTTCTTCCTTTTAGGACTTCTGGTAACTCCTGCCCAATTAGGGCCGGTGTTGATCCCGGCCATTCTCATCATGGTTTTTCTAACTCTGGCCGGACGTCCTTTAAGTGTATTGTTGATTCTGGCTCCCTTCCGTTCTTCTCTGCGGCAGATCGGCGTCACCGCCTGGTCAGGGCTGCGTGGCGTTGCCTCGATTGTATTTTCTATCCTTGTAGTACTCAATGATGTGCCTATGAAATACAATCTGTTTAACCTGGTCTTCTGTATTGTCCTGATGTCCATTGCCATTCAGGGAACCCTTCTTCCCTGGGTATCAGAAAAACTTCAGATGATCGATCTTCACGGAAATGTAGAGAGGACTTTTAATGATTATCAGGAAACAACCGGCGTAAACTTTATAAAAATTCATGTAAAAGAAAGGGATCGGCTGGCCCATTGTCTTTTAAAGGACGCCTTCCTTCCCTCCGGTCTCCTGATTGTTATGATTCTCCGGGACAATGACAGTATCGTTCCTAACGGCAACACAGAAATTCTTCCAAATGATCTCCTGGTCGCTGCCGCTCCTGAGTTTGAGGACAGAAGGAATCTGTCCCTTTACGAAAATGTCATCCGCCCCAACCACCCGTGGCTGAACAAGCCCCTCTGGAAAATTTCAATTCCTGCAGGCTGCCTTATCGTCCTTATTTTAAGAGACGGCGTCTCTATTATTCCCGAGGGAAAAGATGTTCTCCGTGAAGGCGATGTAATCGTTACAGCCAGATTTTAAAAAGGCTGTTCCATTCATATATGCCAGGGATATTTATAAATAAAACAGCCTTTTTAAATTTCCCATATTTCTTTTAATTTTTTCATGGCCTCTTCGATATCTGCGTCTTCCATAGTGGCGTATCCCAGAAGGACCATATTTTCCTCTTTTTCCACTTTTTTGATCTGGTATTCGGATACTCCATAAACCTTGATCCCGGCCTCTTTTGCCCGGCGGACCGCCTCTTTTTCTGTCAGTCCGTTGCAGAATTTCACCACAAGATGGACCCCCGCATTTTCTCCGGAAAAGACACATATGTGAGACATTTCTTTCAGGCACCTGACCATCAGATCATGCTTATTCTTATAGACTGCCCGCATACGGTTCAGATGTCTTTCATAATATCCCTCTCCCAGGAACAGCTCCATGATTTTCTGATCTGTTCTGGACACAGTGACAGAGAAAAGGTGCCCCAGGGACAGATAATCTTTCATCAGCACCGGGGGAAGTACCATATAGCTGACCCGGACTGAGGGTGCTAAAGACTTGGAAAAAGTCCCCAGATAAATCACGCAGCCCTTCTGGTCAAAGCCGGAAAGCGCCGGGATCGGCTGGCCTTTGTAGCGGAATTCACTGTCGTAGTCATCTTCGATGATGTATCTTCCCTCTCCGGAACCAGCCCATTTCAGAAGCTCCATTCTCCGTGCCAGGGGCATGACCATTCCCATGGGAAACTGGTGGGAAGGCATTACATAGACTGTGTCTGCCCCTGTTTTTTCCAGCTCATCTATACGTATTCCTTGACTATCCTGTCCAATGGGAAGTATCTGATATCCCATATGGACCAGGTCATAGTATGCGCTGAGATACGTTGGATTTTCCATGGCAATCCTCCGGTTTTTCCCCAGGATTACCCAAAGAAGCATTAAAAGGTAATCATTTCCTGCTCCAATGATGATCTGATCCGGATCACAGTCCACCCCCCTGGCATTGTGAAGATATTCAGCCACTGCCCGACGTATGCCAAGTTCTCCGCAGGGATCTCCCAGTTGAAAAAGGCTGTCTCCCTCCTGGGACAACACCTCCCTGGAAAGCTTTCGCCAGGTATTATGGGGAAATCCTCCCGGGGCAATGCCGTTTAAGGCAAAATCCCACCGATAAACCGGAGCAGAAACTTTTTGTTCAGAAGTTTTTTCTGAGAAAACCTTTTTCTCTATAGAAAAATAAAGCCCCTCCATTCGGCAGACATAATATCCTTTGCAGGGAAGGGACTCGATATATCCTTCCGACAGCAGCTGGTCATAGGCCATATCTACAGTGCTTCTGCTGATACAGAGGTTTTTTGCCAGAAGGCGGGAAGAAGGCAGTTTTTCTCCTGCCTTCATCTTTCCCTTTTGTATTTCATTTTTAATATACTCATAAATCTGCCGGTACATAGGAATCCGGCCATCCTCTTTCAGAGGAATCATTAAATCATTCATCGCTTTTATTTCTCGGGAAGCTTAAAAGAACTCTTCAGAGATACGATACGGTTAAATACCGGTGCTCCCGGTTTTGTATCATGGCAGTCTCCGCAGAAAAATCCATTCCTTACAAACTGATAGCGGTCATAGGCTCCTGCCTTGCCCAGTTCCGGCTCCACATAAGCTTCTTCCACTACAGTAAGGGAATTCGGATTTACGTTCAGGCTTCCGTCCTCTTTATTGTATACACCCTTCTCTTCGTCTACAATGTTCTCATAAAGACGGCACTGTGCCTTTACTGCTGTAGATGCACATACCCAGTGAATGGTACCTTTTACCTTTCTTCCATCGGGAGAATTTCCGCCTTTAGAAGCGGGATCATAGGTACAGTGAATCACTGTGATATTGCCCTCTTCATCCTTTTCGCAGCTTGTACAGGTAACAAAATAGGCGTTCATCAGTCTTACTTCATTTCCCGGATAGAGACGTCTGTATTTCTTTACCGGCTCCTCCATGAAGTCTTCTCTCTCAATGTATAGTTCTCTTCCAAAAGGTACCTGTCTTACGCCCAGTTCCGGATTCTCCATGTTATTAGGAACCTCCAGATATTCAATCTCCCCTTCCGGATAATTGTCAATCACCAGTTTCACCGGATCCAGCACCGCCATCATACGTGGGGCTTTCATCTTCAGATCCTCACGGATACAATACTCCAGCATAGCATAGTCTACAGAACTGTTTGCTTTGGAAACACCGCAGAGCTCAACAAACTTTTGGATGGATTCCGGAGTGAATCCCCTTCTTCTGAGAGCAGCGATAGACACCAGTCTGGGATCGTCCCAGCCATCCACTGTTCCGTCTTCCACCAATTTCTTAATATATCTTTTTCCAGTTACAACATTGGTAAGATACAGTTTTGCAAATTCAATCTGCTTCGGAGGGTGAGGATACTCCAGTTCTCTCACCACCCAGTCATAAAGAGGCCTGTGATCCTCAAATTCCAGGGTACAGATAGAGTGAGTCACTCCTTCAATGGCATCCTCTATAGGATGGGCAAAGTCATACATAGGATAAATACACCATTTGTCTCCGGTATTATGGTGAGTCATATGGGCCACCCGGTAAATGATCGGGTCCCTCATATTGATATTAGGAGAAGCCATGTCAATTTTCGCTCTCAGTACATGGCTACCGTCAGGGAACTCTCCATTCTTCATTCTCTCAAACAAGTCCAGATTTTCCTCAATACTTCTGTTCCGGTAAGGACTTTCCTTTCCCGGCTCTGTGAGAGTTCCCCTATATTCCCGGATCTCTTCCGGGCTGAGATCGCAGACAAAGGCCTTCCCTTTCTTGATCAGCTTGATAGCAGCCTCATACATCTGGTCAAAATAGTCAGAAGCAAAATACAGCCTGTCCTCCCAGTCTGCTCCCAGCCATTTTACATCTGCTTTGATAGAATCTACAAACTCTGTTTTTTCCTTGGTGGGATTGGTATCATCAAAACGAAGATTAAACTTTCCGTTATACTTCTTTGCCAGTCCATAATTTAATAATATAGATTTCGCATGGCCGATATGCAGGTAGCCGTTAGGCTCCGGAGGGAATCTGGTGCAGATTTCCTCATATTTTCCCTCAGCCAGATCTTTCTCTATGATCTGTTCAATAAAGTTTTTGGAAACGGTTTCCTTTACTGTCTCTTTTTCCAATTTATTCTCCTCCATCTATAGTATTTATCCTTGCGGACTTCTCTTTCAATTCTTTCAAATGCCGCCGGCTTTTCTTACATTCTGCCGGAATCCGTCAACATTTGATATAGTATCATAATTTTTCCATTTTTCAAAGGCTTTGCCGCATTTTTTATTCTGCGATCATAAAATTTGCCGTAGCCGTAGCGATAAGCTTTCCTGTTTTTTCAGACTTGCACTGAGCGCTGATATTACAGATCCTTCTGCCCGCCCGGTCTGCCCGGGCAGTTACCAGCATGGCGTCTCCTGCCATTCCCGGAGAAAGATAATTGATATTCAGATTTATGGTAGGGATCATGGTCTTTCCACTGATGCTGCGGACGGCAGTTCCGCAGGTGGTATCTATAGCCGAGGCAATGATTCCTCCATGAACCGTACTCATATGGTTCAGTTCCCATCTCTGTATGGGAAAACGAAGTGTAACGCTTTTCTTCTCATAGCTGCAGCTGTAAAATTCCACCTGCATTTTACTGTATAAATGATCCGGCTCTTTCGGGTAGAGCTTGTCCATTCCCTCCCGGATTTCCCTCTCCATTTTCTCCTGCATGGTTTCTTCCATTTTTAACCGCCTTTCTGTCTGTCGAATTTATGGCAATAGATCCATCTTCTTTAGTATCTGACCTCTACCAGGGTCAGTCCCCTGGCCGGCGCTGTAAAGCCTGCCAGCCCCCGGTCTCTTCCCTCCAATATGCCTGGAATTTCCTCCGGTTTGCGGTCTCCTCTTCCAACTTCGATGAGGGTTCCGGTCAGGATCCGTACCATATTATAGAGAAACCCCTCTCCCCGGTAGTCAATCTGCAGCTCATTGGGAAGCTGGGTAAGCCGGATTTCATAAAGAGTCCTGACTGTGGACTTTTTCATCTTTTTATTAGAGCAGAAACTTTTAAAATCATGGGTACCTGTAAGATACCCGGCCGCCTGTTCCATGGCTTTTACATCGTAAGTTTCATGAAGGGGACAGAGATATTTTCTTTCAAATACATTTTTATGGCTGCCTGTGCCGATACGGTATCGGTACAACTTTTCTCTAGCGTTCAGGCGGCTGTGAAACCTGTCGGAAACCTGACAGACCTGGAGGATTTCAATGTCCTCCGGAAGATAATGATTCATATATTCACAGATTTCCTCACAGCTCATAGGCGTATCCAAATGTCCATTGGCCACCTGGCCCAGGGCATGTACCCCTGCATCTGTTCTTCCCGCCCCCTGTATCTGTACCGGTTCTCCCGTCATCCGGGAAAGGACCTCCTCGATTTTCCCCTGAATGGTATCATCTGTAGTTTTCTGTCTCTGCCAGCCACCGTATCTGGTTCCGTCATACTGTATGTCAAATCGATAGTTCATATTTCCGTCCTTCTTTTCACTTCTCTGGCTCTGCCTCTTTTTCAAAGGCCTTTGTACATATTATATCCTGGCATTTATCTGTTTCATTATATAATCTGGCAGTCTCAGTGTAAATACTAAAAACCACAAATGAACATCTGTACGTAAAATACGCAGCTACAGAATCAAGCTCTGTAACTGCGTATCCAGTCCATATCTGCTTATATATTTTGAATTTTAGAAGCAGGTAAATGCCCCATCTATAACAAAATCCGCTCCTGTAGTAAAGGAACTGGTATCTCCCGCCAGATATACAGCTATTGACTGGAGCTCTTCCGGTTTTCCCATACGTCCCATAGGCGCCATATGATTCCATTTCTCTATGAGAGGTTTCAGGCTTTCCGAATTCAAAGTCAGCTCCGTAGCCATATATCCCGGACTGATGCTGTTTACTCGAACGCCTCTTTTCGCAAACTCCACGGCCATTGATTTTGTAAGCTGGATAACTCCCGCCTTAGATGCATTATAAGAGCACTGAGGCTGCGGCACATTCACAATATGAGCAGACATAGATGCAGTATTAATAATAGATCCCTTTCCCTGTTTCAACATAACTTTAGCCGCTGCCTGGGAAGTGAGAAAGACTCCGGTAAGATTAATATCTATAACCTTTTTCCACTGTTCATAAGTCATCTCCTCCGCAGGAACGTTCATACAGATCCCTGCATTGCAGAAGGCGGCATCCAGATGTCCGAATTCTCCCATGATCCTTTTCATCATACCTTCTACGTCTTCCGGTTTTGTCACATCTGCCTGAACAGCAATCACTTTTTTCCCTGTCTTTTTTTCAATTACCTCTGCTGTTTTTTCTGCTTCTTCGATATCAATGTCTATTAAGGCGAGGTCACTTCCTGCTTCCGCCAAAGCCTGGGCGATCGCTTTCCCTATGCCTCTTGCTCCTCCGGTGACAAAGGATGCTTTCCCGTCCAATCTCATCTTTTCCAAAATTCCCATAGCCATTCTCCTCCAAATAATAAGTATGTTCCCTCTTTTATATCCTGATTATATACTTCCATGATTTTCCATGCAATATATTTGCCCCCTTCTTTGCAGAAAAGAGGGGAATTCTATCTCAGATTTCAAATTAAAAAAGTACAATTTTTCCCTGAATTTTTCTTAGCGGCTCCGGGATATCCTGATGTTCCTGCATATCTAAAACCGGATATCCCAGTCTATTCCAATGGACACGGCGGATTATAGAATTTCTGGGATTTTTAGCTATCATAATGTCTTCATGTTCTGGATCATCAAAGTCAAACTCTTTTGCATGAAGAACGATCAGATCATCTTCCCTCCTGTCTGGATCCTTAATAAAGCAGTTATGTCCCGGTCCAAACTGCCTTGGGACACTTTCTTTCGTCAGTATGGGATATGGAAACTCTTTCCAGCTGGAAGGATCCAGTAGATTGCTCCCTTTTTTTGCCTGCAGCAGTCCCACGCAATAAAGTACTCCCACACTTGATCCGGAAAAAGTCACAAACAAGTCATTGTCATGTTCCAGAAGGTAAGGTCCTTCATTTATTTCATTTTCTATACGGTCCCAGCCATACTTCGGCCGGCAGATGCACACCGGATCGCTGATCAGTTTCCACGGTTCCTTTGGATCAATTTCCCCAATACAAAGAGTTGCGTCTCCATTTGTTCCAAAAGAGTTCACCTCATAATGCTCCTGGTCCAAGATCCTGTCAGACCACATTACATAATATCTACCTTCCACAGAAAAGCAGGTCATGTCCAGTGTGATTCCTTTTTCATTCAGAACAGAACCATCTTTTTTCACACAAAGCACCGGTTCCTCCCAATCCTCTGGATTCTCCGGGTCTCCCTTACATTTAAGGATGCAGGATTGAACAGTATACCATAGTCCTTGTTTTCCTATTGTCGTAAAAAGATACAATACCCCTTGTATCTCATGAAATTCCGGAGCCCACATATTCCCTGCCTCCGGCTGGTCTTCAGGTATACGGTAAATCACTTTTGGTTCTGCCTTATGAAGTCTTTCCAAGGTGTCCGCCGCCCGAATCGTGACTTCCCTTCCCCCGGACCAGGTCATTAGATACCTTCCGTGATAACAGGTGATAAAAGGATCTCCTGTTCTTTCTGTAAAAGGTACCGGATAGCATTTTTTTCTCAATTGTCCATGTATCTCGCACTCTCCCGGACCTTTTTGTGCTAAATCTTTCAGTTCCTCTATGTCCCAGTCTGTCAGAATTTCCCGCCTGCTGCCATCGCTGTATATACCTTCTGCTTTCGGCATTTCTCTTCCTTCCAGAACGGATTTTCGGGACAGATTCCTATTTTTTATTTCAACTCTCTGCAATACTGGAGTTTCCAAAAGTGTCCTAAGATACTGTTCCTCTGTTTCTGTTATCTCCATTATGTTAGAAACTGCGGCATCCTGAATATCACATTGAATTTCCTCTCTTCCGTCGGAAATTCTCCTCGCCTCTTTACATACATTCTTTATTTCCATAAAATCTGTAGTTTCGCCGCAGAAACTTTCTTCCTCCTGATCCCATTCCAGCCGGTAAACCTCTTTCTCTTCATCATATCTGCAGGCCGGCCGCCGGATTTCTCTATCCGAAACCTTTAAAAATGATGTCAAAACATATTCCGCCGGTGTTTTCCATTGATAAACCATAATATATCCGATTTTTCGACTATCCGGCTGGTTTCCTCTGTTTCGCCGAATTGCCAGAACTCCCCATGTCTGGTCCTTATAACGAAAAATCCACGGATCTATCAGACATTTCGTTTTTCCTGCCAAACCTCCGTCAGTAAAATCTGCTTCGGCAAAAAGAATTCCTGTATTATGTTTTAAAGGCTTAAATTTTTTTCTGTCTTTACTTAATGCCAAATGCATGGCATCATTTAATTCGCTGTATACATCAGAGCCTTTTTTGGTATAGCTCATTATATATGTCATCTATAGTTTCCTCCTCTTCTTTATCCTTTATTACAGCTTCCCATAATTCCTTCAAATTTCATATCTCTTTTTTCTCCCTAATGTATTCCAACATTATAATTCTTTTTAAAAAAAGGTACAATAATTTCATTCTGTTTTGAGATAAAATTCTCAGCTCTTTTATAAAAAATTTCAAAAGACTTTTTATTTACAATTATCTATCATTGTCATATTTCACTTGTTTTCCCAGAAAAAACAATGCCGCCAGATTTGGCAGGGCCATCATGCCGTTAAAGGCATCCGACAGATCCCAGATCAGGCTGGGCGCAAGAATGCAGCCGGGAAGGGTGATCAGAATATAGACATAACGATAGATCATGGCACCTTTTTCTTTGCCAAGATAAGCCGCTGTTTGCTCACCAAAATAAGACCATCCTGCAATGGTGGCAAAGACAAATAATGCTGTAGCTGCCGCCAGAAACTGTGCACCCCATGGGATCACTGCAGCAAAAGCCTGGCCGGTCAGAGTCGTACCGTCCACCGGTTCTATTCCACGGCTAATCTGATTCAAATACAATTCCGGTCGATATACACCGCTTACCAGAATCACCAGAGCGGTAACCGTACAGCCCACCATGGTATCAATAAACACCTCCAGCATTCCCCACATGCCCTGGATCTGAGGACTCTCCACATCGGATTGAACATGGGCCATCACCGAAGAACCCAGGCCTGCTTCATTGGAAAAAATCCCTCTGGCCACACCCATACGGAGGGCCTGCCGCACCGTATAGCCTGCCGCTCCTCCTACTCCTGCCCGGATCTGGAATGCCTGGGTAAAGATCATTTTCAGGGCCTGCGGGACTGCCTGCCAGTTTGCCGCCAGCACCGCCAAAGCCCCCAGAAAATAGATGCCAGCCATACAGGGCACCAGCTTTTCCGTAAGCGCCGCTACCCTTTTTACTCCACCGGTAACTATCACTGCCAGCAGAATCATACAGACACTTCCCGTAATAAAAGGCGGGATGCCAAAGGCCGTCTCCAGACCTTTTGCCATAGAATTTCCCTGGACCATATTTCCCATTCCCAAAGAAGCGATCAGGCAGCATACCGCAAAAAGCACTGCAAGGAATCTGGAGTTTAGTCCCCTTTCCATATAGACCATGGCACCGCCTACCCATCGCCCTTTTTTGTCTTTATATCGATATTGGATGCCCAGATAGTTTTCACCATAATTGGTCATCATTCCGAAAAAAGCCGAGACCCACATCCAGAAAACAGCTCCCGGTCCCCCAAAGATCAGTGCTGTAGCCACTCCGGTAATGTTTCCGGTTCCAAGGGTAGCCGCCAGAGCGGTACAGAAAGACTGAAACTGGGAAATGGAATGTTCTTTTTCTGTCTTTCTCCCATTTTTTAATGCGCCCAGAGTCTTTCCCATCCATATATGTATTTTCCTGATCTGAAAAAATTTTGAACGTACTGTAAAACGGATCCCCGTCCCAAGGAAAAATACTAGCATGCCTGGTCCCCAGACCAGACGCTGAAGACCGTGAATCAACTCTTCCATCGATTTTCCACCTGGTTTTTGTAAAATTTATGCCAGATTTCCGTTAAAAATGTATCCTCTGGATTTTTAGCCATTATCTCTATAATAATTTCTGGTTTTTTTCTTCTTTTTTGTGTTTTTTTGCTTAAAAATGTGGAAATAATCAGCAATTAATTGTATAATATATGACATCAAAGCAATAGCGGCAGCTTTATTCACCTGTCTCTATTGCCATCTTAAGAAAGAGAGGGTTCACTATGAAACAAAACAATATGTTGGCAATGATACTGGCCGGCGGCCGTGGCACACGTCTGCATGAGCTGACAAAAAAAGTTGCAAAGCCTGCCGTATCTTACGGCGGAAAATACCGTATCATTGATTTTCCATTGAGTAACTGTGCCAACAGTGGAATCGATAATGTAGGCGTACTGACACAGTACGAATCCATTCAGTTAAACAGCTATGTAGCTGCCGGCGGCCGCTGGGGACTGGATGCTAAAAACAGCGGTGTTTACGTACTTGCTCCCCGTGAAAAGGCGGATGTAGATTTAGACGTATACAGAGGAACAGCAGATGCTATTTCTCAGAACATCGATTTTATTGACAGCTTTGACCCGGAATATGTTCTGATCCTTTCCGGAGATCACATTTATAAAATGAATTATGCGAAAATGCTTGCTGCACATAAAGAACAGAACGCCGATGCAACTATCGCCGTAATCGAAGTTCCCATGCGGGAGGCCAGCCGTTTCGGTATCATGAATACTGATGAGACAGGAAAGATCGTAGAATTTGAAGAAAAACCCGAACATCCCAAGAGCAATCTGGCTTCCATGGGTATCTATATCTTTACCTGGAAACCTCTGAGAAAACTCTTAACAGCGGATATGAAGAATCCGGATTCCCATCATGATTTCGGCAAGGATATCATTCCTGTTATGCTCAGCGAAAACAAGACTCTTTACGCTTACAAATTCAAAGGATATTGGAAGGACGTAGGAACCATTGACTCTCTCTGGGAAGCTAACATGGATCTTCTGGACAAGAACAATCCTCTGGACTTAAGCGATTCCTCCTGGAAGATCTACACCGAAGATTCTGACAGCCTTCCCCATTATATCGGTCCCAATGCAGAGATTAAACGTGCATTTATCACCCAGGGCTGTATCATCGACGGCACCGTAGAAAATTCCGTATTATTTACGGACACTAAGATCGGTACCGGCGCCAAGGTTATCGACAGCGTGATCATGCCTGGCGCAGTAGTAGAAGAAGGCGCCGTGGTACAGAGAGCCATTGTGGCAGACGGCATACATATCGGTAAAAACGCCAAGGTAGGCAGCGCTGACAGCGAGCATATCGAACTCGTTGCAAAACGTGTAAAGGGGGAGGAATAATATGAGCAAGGCATTAGGAATTGTAAATTTTGCCGGAAGGAATGTGCATATAGAAGGCATGCAGACCTACCGTCCCGTAGGAGCATTTTCTTTCCTGGGACGTTACCGGGTGATCGATTTCCCGATCTCCAATATGAGTGACAGCGGCATAGACCGCATTCAGGTATATATCCGCAGAAAACCACGTTCCCTCACCGAACATCTGGGAACCGGACGTCATTACAACATCAACTCCAAGAGAGGAAAACTTCATCTTCTCTATTCTGAAAACGGTATGGACAACGATATCTACAACAATGATATCGCCGCCTTTATCGAGAATATGGAGTTCATTGAACAGGCCAGCGAACCTTATGTAGTAATCGCTCCCAGCTATATGATCTACGCTATGGATTACAGCCAGCTTCTGGAATCCCATATAGAATCCGGGGCAGACATTACCCTTTTATACCATTCTGTAGATAATGCAAAGGAATCTTTCCTGAACTGCAATATCCTGAATCTGAACAAGCAGAAAGGCGTTCTTTCCATGGAGCCAAACCACGGAAATGCAAAGAACCGCAATATCTTCATGGAAACCTATGTAATGAAAAAGGAGCTGTTCATCGAGCTGGTAGAAAAAGCCCACAAGCTTTCTTCCATGTATACTCTGTCTGATATTGTAAATGATTCCTGCAGTGAATTAGATATCCGCGGGGTAGCTCATCGTGGATATTTTGCTTCAATTTCTGATTTTAAGAGTTATTACGATGCGAATATTTCGCTGATTGATATGAAAAACTGTCAGAGCCTTTTCAGTGATGACTGGCCCATTTATACCAGGACCAACGATTCCTGTCCTACCCAGTATTTTGAAAACGCCAGCGTAAAGAATTCTGTTGTTTCCAATGGATGTCTCATCGAAGGAACCGTAGAGAATTCCGTAATCGGAAGAGGCTGTGTAATCAAAGCAGGAGCTGTAGTTAAAAACAGTGTGATTCTTCCTGACTCTGTAATCGGAAAAGACGTCTATGTGGAAAATCAGGTAGTGGACAAACACGCCAAACTGATCCATGTGAAAGAGATCATCTCCACACCGGACCGTCCAGGCTATATTAAGAGAAACGATACCTTATAAAATCATAGAGATTAATTAAAAAAACCGGACATTTCACAGAAAGATCGTGAAGTGTCCGGTTTTTTGCCCCTTACAGAAAAATCCCCGGAACATCTGCCCGGGGAATCTTTTCTATTGCATATTTTTTATTCAAATGCTTTTCCAACAGAACCAAAGAGTTCCATTTTCTCTTTAATTGTCTCGCAGATGGCATCGAAGCCTGGTTTTAATAATTTACGTGGGTCATATCCTTTGCCCTGATTATCTTTGCCTTCCTCGATATATTTTCTTGTAGCTGCTGCGAAGGATAACTGGCACTCTGTATTTACATTGATCTTGGATACGCCCAGGTCAATGGCTTTACGGATCATATCTGCAGGAATACCTGTACCGCCGTGAAGTACCAGAGGCATTTCACCTGTCAGTTTCTGGATATCATCTAATACGTCGAAACGAAGGCCTGGCCAGTTTTCCGGATATTTTCCGTGAATATTTCCGATACCTGCTGCCAGCATGTCTACGCCCAGATCAGCAATCATCTTACATTCCTTAGGATCAGCGCACTCGCCCATACCTACAACGCCGTCTTCCTCGCCGCCGATAGATCCGACTTCAGCTTCCAGAGAAAGTCCAAGACCTTTGCAGACACCTGCCAGCTCTTTTGTTTTCTCAACGTTCTCTTCGATAGGATAATGAGAACCGTCGAACATGATAGATGAGAATCCTGCCTTGATACATTTGTAGCATCCGTCATATGTACCATGGTCTAAGTGAAGAGCTACCGGTACAGTGATGTTCAGTTCTTCCATCATGGCTTTTACCATATCTGCTACTGTTTTAAAACCGCACATATATTTTCCGGCGCCTTCAGAAACGCCCAGGATGATCGGGGATTTGCACTCTTCTGCTGTAAGAAGGGCTGCTTTTGTCCACTCCAGGTTATTGATATTGAACTGACCTACTGCATAATGTCCTGCTTTCGCTTTCTTTAACATTTCTGCTGCTGATACTAACATAATTAAAGACCTCCATATAGATTTTTCTAAGTTCCCTCTTTCACAGGACTGTATAAGCCAGCCCTTAGAAAACCTACAATTATTATATCACATTTTCCCTTTCAGGCAAGTATTTCTTAATGCAATTTTACCAAAACCATGCTATAATAAGTGCCAGAAAAACGGTCAAATACCACATCCCTGTTCAGGGGAAAGAATCCAGGAAAGGAGGGTATGGTCAGCGCTCTGCCCATACAAATCAAAGCATTGAACAAGAAAAATTTAATCGTAGGTCAGTCCGGCGGTCCTACTGCCGTGATCAACAGCAGTCTCTACGGCGTGGTATCTGAAGGTCTTCATCAGGACTCTGTAGGGCATGTATATGGAATGGTAAACGGGATCCAGGGATTCCTTGCAGGAAGAGTTCTGGATTTTCAGGAAGTGTTCAAAGGAGAGGATCTGGAGAAACTGAAAACCACCCCGGGAGCATACCTCGGGTCCTGCCGCTATAAGCTTCCGGAAGATCTGAATGACCCGGTATATCCTCAGCTTTTCCAGAAGTTTGAAGAGCTGGATATCGGATATTTCTTCTATATCGGGGGCAATGATTCCATGGATACCGTAAGCAAGCTTTCCCGCTATGCGGAAAAGATAAACAGCTCTGTCCGTGTGATCGGCGAGCCTAAGACTATCGACAATGATCTGGTCCTCACCGACCATACCCCCGGCTTTGGAAGCGCTGCCAGATATGTGGCTTCCACAGTCAGAGAGATCGTTACTGACGCCAATGTATATGAGACAAAATCTGTAACTATCGTGGAGATCATGGGACGCCATGCAGGCTGGCTTACCGCCGCCGGGGCCCTGGCCAGGAAGTACACAGGTGATAATCCGTTGCTGATCTATCTTCCGGAAACTGCCTTTGACCAGGAAGCATTCCTCTCCAAAATCCAGGAATGCTTTGAAAAAAATCCCAACGTGATCATCTGTGTTTCCGAAGGGATCCATGACGAAAAGGGTACTTTTATCTGTGAATATGACAATTCCGTAGGTACAGATTCCTTTGGCCATAAGATGCTGGCCGGCTGCGGCAAATACCTGGAAAATCTGGTCCGGAACCGTCTTGGTGTAAAGGCCCGCTCTGTAGAACTGAATGTGAGCCAGCGCTGTTCTGCCTCTATGATATCTGCCACAGATCAGCAGGAAGCGGTAGCTGCAGGGCGGTTCGGTGTCCGCAGCGCACTGAAGGGAGAGACCGGAAAAATGGTTTCTTATATCAGAGATTCCAGCGTTCCTTACCGTATGCATCTTGGTCTTGAAGACGTAAATCAGATCTGTAATAAAGAAAAAACCGTTCCCATAGAATGGATCTCCAAAGACAGCTCTGACGTTACCCAGGACTTTATCACTTATGCCCTTCCCCTGATCCAGGGAAAGGTAGAGGTACCTTTGGGAACAGACGGACTCCCTGATTTTGTATACCGAAAATAGCCGTTTATTTTCATGCTCCCGCTCATAGCCGGCAAAATAAAAAAGGAATATTCCTCACGTTTTTGTTTCGTGGGGAGTATTCCTTTTTTACTGTTTAAAGCGCAGCTTTCTGTGTTTTCATAAGCGCTTTCATTTCCCTGGACACATCAAAAACCTGGGGTCCAAGAACTATATGGAGCAAATTTGTATCCGGCCAGAATACTGCTGCAGCCCCGGAAGCTTTCATTTTTTCCTCATCTACAGCAGAGGGATCTTTTACTTCCAGACGAAGCCGGGTAATACAATTGCAACAACTGATGATGTTATCACAGCCTCCGGCACCCGCCAGGAGTTCTTTTGCCATGATCCCATAATCCGCCTTTCCTGGACTATTTTTCTCTCTCATAACCGCTCACTTTCACGGCATATCTCTGACGATCTTTCTCAGCTTTAAGATCATAGACGGTGCAACAGAAAGTTCATCAATGCCCATCTTCACAAAGGTTTCCGTAAGTTCTGTATCTGCCCCCAGTTCTCCGCAGATGCCGGCCCATTTTCCTTCTTTGTGGGCGTTGTCTACTACTGTCTGGATCATACGCAGGATCGCCTTGTGATGAGGATTATAGAACTTGTCCAGCTTCTCATTCTGACGGTCAATGGCCAGTGTATACTGGGTCAGATCATTGGTTCCGATACTAAAGAAATCCACTTCTTTTGCCAGATCATCACTGATGATCACAGAAGCCGGAGTCTCGATCATGATCCCCTCTTCCACATCATTCTTGTAAGGTGTGCCCTCTGCCTCCAGCTCATCTTTCACTTCTTTAACGATCTTCTTGATCTCCAGCACTTCTTCCACAGAAGTGATCATAGGATACATAATGGAAATGTTCCCGTATACTGCTGCTCTGAAAAGTGCTCTTAACTGGGTCTTAAAGATTTCCGGCTGGGTCAGACAGATACGGATAGCACGATATCCAAGGGCCGGATTATCTTCTTTACCCAGTCCCAGATAGTCTGCCTGCTTATCGGCACCGATATCCAGGGTACGGATAATCACCTTTTTGCCCGCCATTGTCTGGGCTACCTGTTTGTAAACCTGGAACTGTTCTTCTTCACTTGGCAATTCATTTCTGCCGATATACAGGAACTCGCTTCTGAACAGGCCGATACCCCCTGCATCATTTTCCAGAACATATCCCATGTCTCCCACGCTGCCAATATTTGCATAGATATTAATCTTATGGCCGCTTTTTGTAACGTTTTCTTTTCCTTTTAACTCTAATAAAAGTTTGGTCTTCTCTTCTTCTTCCTGGATTCTCTTTCTGGCATCCATTCTGACCTCTTCATCCGGATTGAAGATTACTTCAGCGGCAAAGCCGTCTACCACAGCCTCCATACCGGTTTTCAGCTTTTCCAGATCCATATTCACACCGATCAGAGCCGGGATATTCATCATACGTGCCAGGATAGCTGTATGAGAATTTGTAGAGCCATGGACTGTAACAAAGGCCAGAATCTTCTCCTTATCCAGCTGAACAGTCTCACTGGGGGAAAGGTCATCTGCCACAATGATCACCGGCTGGTCGAATTCCATATCGCCGCCGTCTCCGCCATAAAGATTCCTCACCAGACGTTCAGAAATATCTTTTACATCTGCTGCACGGGCTTTCATATAATCATCGTCCATGCTGGCAAACATCTGTGAAAAATTGTCCCCTGTAGTGGCTACTGCATACTCCGCATTGACCTCCTGGGTACGGATGATATTCTCAATGGATTCATTATAATCGTCATCATCCAGCATCATCTGATGCACCTCAAAGATCGCAGCGCTTGCCTCTCCCACTTCCTTTACAGCCTTGTCATAAAGCTTCTGAAGCTGTTCTCTTGCCTTTTCTCTCGCCTGAGAAACTCTCTCGATCTCTGCCTCAGGGTCTTCTATCTTTACTCGCTTAACTACGTAATCATCCTTTTTCAGAACAGAAATCTTTCCCAGGGCAATTCCTTTATAAACTGATTTGCCTTTCAGACGTTCCATACTTTATTACCTCTTATTCTTACAGATTTGCCTCAAAGAAAGCCTGGATTCCTGTTGCAGCTTCTTCTTCATCGGGACCTTCTACAACGATCTGAACTGTCTGTCCGCATTTAACACCTAAAGACATAACTGCCATCAGTTTGGAAGCTTCTGCTGTTTTTCCTTCTTTGGTAATGGTAATCTTGCTCTGATATTTCTTAGCCTCTTTTACAAGCATTCCAGCCGGTCTTGCATGAATTCCTAATTCGTCCTTAATTGTGTACTCAAAGTTTTTCATTTTAAAAATCTCCCTTCATGTTGGTTTTTATCTGCGATTCGCCTCTGGCTTCACGCAATAGCCCATATTTCTATGGGATATTTTCTTACACTGCGGCTCTCTGGATATGTACGGCCAGAAAACCTGTTTCTTCCTTTGCAATAGGTTGCCCCATTGTCTCTTCCATATACTCGCATACAATCCGGGCAGTCTCATTTGCCCGTGGATAGCTGGTCTCCATAAAATCGTTTAAGTCAATGTTGACTCCTTCTCCGGTCCTTGTCCGGACCAGCATATAGTAGAGGTGGCTGACAAGCCGGATGCAGGACAGAGAATCTTTTTTCAACTCCTGCCCCATCTGCTCTTCAATAATCTTTAAACTTTCGTCAATGATCTGTGTTGTCTTCAGTGTCTCCGACACATGCTCGTTGGAAAGCCCCGAATGGATATATAATGCGATAAATCCGACCTCATCCTCCGATATCCGGCATCCGGTCATCTCCTGGATGATCTCTCTGCCCTTTACCGCTACTGCGTATTCTTTATCAAACAGCAGCTTAATGTCCGGAATAAAGGGATTGGGTATGTAAATATTCTCCTCTTTCTCCCTTTTCACTGCGAAGGCGATATGGTCTGCCAAAGGAAGAAGGATTCCTCTGTTGATAGAGTCAAATACCATCTCCGCTTCATCAATGATCCGTCCCACAGCCTCCAGATATACAGGTTCTATGATATTGACCGCATTTACAACGGAACTCTGTTTTTCTCCCGCTTCCAGAGCATAGACCTTCGCTCCCTCGATCTTTTCAAACTGCTCTCCCGGCTTCTTACCGAATCCGATTCCCTTTCCCAGCAATATCCGTTCATTCTCATTGTGATAGGCCAGGATCGCATTGTTATTTAAAACTTTGATAATCTGATACATGTTTCAAGAATTCCTTGTTTTTATAGCTTTCTCTTACTGACAAAAAGAAAAGCACAAACATATCCGCCTATCACCGCAGCAGCCAAAAGCCCACTGGCCTTTGACAGTTTTCAAGTGAATATACCGGATAGTTTATGCCTGCTCACCAGTAACACACTATCAATATATTATCTTTTCTATTTTCTTCTGCTAATAGTTACTATATACTAAAGTGTTCCCTACCGTCAAGCTGTATTTTTTTACTAATATTTATTTTCACTTTTGTGCAATTTTTACAATCATATTTTATTTGTTTTTTTCAGCTTCTATCCGCTCTGCAAGCTCTGTGAGATAGACCCATCGGTCCATTTTTTTCTCCAGGGCATCCTCCGCTTCTTCTTTTTCCGCCATTAATGCATTCAGCTTTGCAGAGTTGGTGGCGTTGGCCAGAATCTCTTCCTCCAGCTTTCCGATCTTTTCTTCCATATCGGAAATATCCTGGTCAATAGTCTCATATTCTCTCTGTTCTTTAAAAGAAAATTTCAGCTTTGTCTGGCGCTGTCCCTTCCAATCCCGGTTCCCTTCCTTTTTTGTCTGGGGTTGCTGTACTTCCTTTTTTTCTTCCGGTCTGCTCTTTTTTGTCTCCAGATAGTCTGTATAGCCCCCTTCGTACTGGCGAAGGCCGCCCTGTCCGTCAAACTCAAAGATCCGGTCTGCCACATTATCCAGGAAATACCGGTCATGGGATACTGTAATTACAATCCCCTGAAAAGACAGCAGATACTCTTCCAGAATCGTCATGGTAGGGATGTCCAGATTATTTCCCGCCTCATCCATGATCAGTACATTGATCTCTCCTGCCAGTACGCCAAGGAGATACAGCCTTCTCCTTTCTCCTCCGGAAAGTTTTCCGATAGGGGAATACTGCATATCCGGAGTGAAGAGAAAACGCTCCAGCATCTGGGAAGCACTGATCCTTCCTTCTCCGGTACGGAAGTATTCTCCCATGTCTTTTACATAGTCAATCACTCTCTGGGAAGGATCCATCTCCGGCTCTTCCTGGGCAAAATAGCCGATCCTGACTGTTTCGCCTCTTTCCACGGTTCCGGAATCCGGAGACACCAGCCCGGCAATGATCTTCATTAAAGTGGATTTGCCGCAGCCGTTCTTTCCGATAAATCCCACTTTCTGATTTTTCAGGAAAATATAGCTGAAATCCCGGATCAGCACCTTATCTCCGTAACTTTTACTGATATGGGAAAGTTCGATGGTTTTCTTTCCCATACGCACAGTCTGGCTCTCCAGCTCTACATTCTGGTCTCTGACCGGGGCCTTCCCGTTCTTCAATGCTTCCAGCCTTTCAAGTCTGGCTCTTTGTTTTGTGCTTCTGGCCCTGCAGCCTCTTTGGGCCCATTGGGACTCAATCCGCAGGATACTCTGCCGCTTTCTCTCAGAGGCCAGTTCCATTTCCTCTCTCTGGGCTTTCCGCTCCAAAAATCCCGAGTAGTCCGCCTCATATTCATAAAGGCTTCCACGGCTGATCTCCAGAATCTTATTTACGGTCCGGTCCAGGAAATACCGGTCATGAGTTACCATAAGAAGAGTTTTTCTCATATTTCTCAGATATTCCTCCAGCCAGCCGATCATTTCCATATCGAGATGATTGGTAGGCTCGTCTAAGAGCAGCACATCAAAATCCTGGGACAAAGCCCTGGCCATAGCTGCTTTTCTTTTCTGTCCCCCGGAAAGGGTATCAAAAGGGACCTCCAGGTCTGTGATCCCCAGGATGTTCAGATAACTCTCTACCTGCCAGTCTGTCTGAGGATCTCCCTTCAGCACATAGGAAGCCAGCGTCCCCTCGCCAGGGAATTCCGGATTCTGAGGCAGATACAGGGTCTTCAGACCGTTTTGGTATATCACCTCTCCCGTATCCGGCTCCTCTTCTCCGGCAATGATCTTTAATAAAGTAGACTTTCCTGTACCATTGATTCCTATAATGCCGATCTTATCCCCCTGCTGGATTCCCAGTGAAGCATCATGAAAAATCACTTTATCTCCAAATATCTTATCAATATGTTCTATGTTAATAATGTTCATCGAATATTCTCCTTTGCAGAGCAAAGCTGCCCGATAGAAAATATCATATCGGATTTTCTCTTTTCCGTCTACTTTATTTTTCATTTTTTTTGCAAAGTATATTGACATTCTCTTTTGTGCATGCTATTGTATAATCAATGACACAGTGTCAGAATTTGTACTGTGCCAGGAAACTGTTGTAGGTTTTAAACGGGAAAGCGGATAATTCATTTATTATTCGCTATATTTTAAAATCAAGCTTTAGCACTCATTTAAACAGACTGCTGATAAAAGGAGGATTTCTTATGATTGTAAGACCTGTTCATAATATACTTTTACTTCCCGATGTTTCCTACTATTTCAAGAAGGATTTTTTCAACGGCTGGTGTACAGAACCTATGAAAAAAGATGACGATGTGCTCTTTATGCTGCTGAAAGACGACAAATCCGGGAATGAGCTGACCGCCGGGGATTTCTATCCCATTGGCATTTCTGCCCGGGTAGAAGGGATCGATGATTCAGAAAATGTGCAGATCCGCACACTGGAGCGGGTGGATATCTCCGATATTGAAGTTGCAGATAATCACATCACAGCTACCGCTTCTATCCGGGGAGAGATCAACGATATCTCTGACGAGGAAGAGGCGGAACTTTTTGCAAAGCTCCGGGGAGCTCTTCTGAAATTTGTTCAGGGGTATCAGTGGGGCGTCTGGGCCAGAAGTTATATCCTGCAGAGGAAAAATCTTCACGATCTGGCCTGCTCTCTCACAGATTATCTGAATCTCAATACAGAAGAAAAATATAAGATCCTGGCGGCAGATTCCAGGAAGGAAAGGGATGGCCTCATTGAGAATGCCATCTATGAATTTATAGAAATGTCCAAGGTTTCCCAGGAAGCCTCTTCCGCTCAGAAGGATGATCAGGAACAGCTTTACCGGGAGGCGGCTATCAAAAAACAGATTGAATATCTCCAGCGGGAACTGGACGATATGCATCCGGAAAATGTCTCTGATGTACGGAAATTTGAAAAAAAGATCGCCCGTTCCGGCATGAACAAAGAAGCAAAACAGGAAGCAGAAAAAGTCTTAAACCGTATGAAGCAGGAAGGCAAGGAAAGCCACGAATACGGCCTGCTCTATGATTATCTGGACTTTGTCACCAGCCTTTCCTGGAAGACTCCGAAAATGCCCTCTATTGACCTGAAAGAGGCTGAGGCGATCCTGGATGAAGACCACTATGGGCTGAAGAAAGTCAAAGAAAGGATCATCCAGCAGCTTGCTGTAATGGCCCTGAATAAAAAACAGTCTGGTTCTATCCTGCTCTTTGTGGGAGCTCCCGGTACCGGAAAGACCAGCATCGGCCAGAGTATCGCCAAGGCTCTGGGACGGAAATATGTCCGGATCAGTCTGGGAGGCGTCCGGGATGAAGCGGAGATCCGGGGACACCGGCGTACCTATGTAGGGGCTATGCCCGGACGTATCATGGAAGGCATGAAGCGCAGCGGAGCTTCCAATCCTGTTATGGTCCTGGATGAAGTGGATAAACTGGCCAGAGACTACAGCGGCGATCCTGCCAGCGCTCTTCTGGAGGTTCTGGATCCGGAACAGAACAATAACTTTACGGATCATTACATGAATGTTCCCTATGATCTGTCCAATGTTCTGTTCGTCTGCACTGCTAATACCACAGACACCATTCCAGAGCCTCTGCTGAACCGTATGGAAGTGATTTCCTTCCCAGGCTACACATCTCTGGAAAAATTCCAGATCGCCAAACGCCATCTTCTGCCAAAGGCCCTGGAAACTATGGGTATTAAAGAAGAAAATCTGGAGGTTACCGACAGCGCTCTGCACAAAATGATCGAAGAATATACCGGGGAAGCAGGCGTCCGGAGCCTGAAAAAACTCATCGACATCCTGTGCCGGAACGCTGCTGTAAAGCTGGTGAAGAAAGAACAGGAAACTTTAACGGTTACTAAAGAAAACCTGCCGGAATACCTGGGACATCAACGTATGCGTCATGAGACCCGTCTGGAGGAAAAAGAGCCGGGTGTAGTTACAGGCCTTGCCTGGACCACCGCAGGCGGCGAGATCCTCTTTATCGAAAGCAAGCTGATGGAAGGAAAAGGAAATCTCCTCATCACCGGACAGCTTGGAGATGTAATGAAAGAGTCTGTCCAGATTGCCCTAACTCTGGTAAAATCTCTGTTTCCCAAAGAAACAGAGATCCTGGAGAAACGGGATCTTCACATTCACGTTCCTGCGGGAGCTGTGCCGAAAGACGGACCATCTGCGGGTATTACTCTGGTAACCGCCCTGGCCTCTCTGGTAACAGGAAAGGCTGTGGGAACAGAATATGCCATGACCGGTGAGGTTTCTCTCCGTGGCGGTGTCATGCCTATCGGAGGACTTCCTGAAAAACTCATGGCTGCCCAGAGAGCCGGTATCCAGAAGGTATTTATCCCTTATGACAATATTGAGGATCTGGAAGATGTGGCTGAGGAAGTCAAAGAAAAACTGGAAATCATCCCGGTAAAGAAAGTTACCGATGTGTTAGACCAGGTACTGAAAGATTAAAGATTGCATGAACTTAAAAAAGCTGCCAGTATATCCTTTTGCAAACAACTGCGCCAAATCCCTTGTCTGCTTTCCCGATTGCACGGGGCAAAAAGCATTCTGCGGGATTGGCCCAGTTATTTGGCAAAGGGTATACTGGCAGCTTTTCCTGTATTCCTGACAATAAGAATTGGGTTTTTTACAGCAAGTCTGAGGTAAGGATATAAAGAGCCTGATAGAGGGCTGAAGTAAAATCCGGCATCCGGTAATCCGGATTTACCTCCTGCATGGCCTTTACCTGCTTCTCGCAAAGGCTGGTCATGGAATAGATTCCCTGGACTAAAGACAGGAGGAGAAAGATAAAATTCTGGATCTTCTCCCTGGGTGCTTTGGGAAAATACCGGGTAAGCACTTCTTCCATGGTCTCCTGGAAAGGATGTATGGCATGCTTAAAAGCCGTCAGCTTTTCCAGAGAGCAGTTCTTCTCTATGGTGATATAATGGACTGCCATCAGTTTCAGCAGCCTGGGATGAAGAGCCGCCGTCCCGGCAATATTCCTGCAGTAGGCTTCCCGTCCCGGCTGTTCCTCCCGGTCCATAGCCTCCCTGATGTCTTCTGTCCAGGAAAGATAATCTTTCTCCAGGATATCCAGAAAGATCTCGTCTTTTGTCTGATAATAGTTGTATATATTAGAACGGCAGATGGAGGTGGATTTCGCAATTTCTTTAATGCTGATATCCTCGTATTCCATAGTCTCATACAGCTCCTCACAGGCCCGTATGATCTCCTGCTGCCGGGCTGCCGCCAGGGATTCTTTTTTCACCTTTTGACACTTCATAAAAAACATGCCTCCTTAGAATTCAAGGCTAGTATACCACGAAGTATACGCTATGGCAAAGCCTTGAATTTTTTGCCTGCAGATTGTATCATAGGGGGAGAATAATAGGAGGTTTTTTGACATGAAATACGACTTTACCACAATCATGGACCGGAAAGGCAAAGACGCCATAGCTTTAGATGTAGAAACTGCTCTGGAAGGCGGTATGCTGGGAGTAGAAAATGTTGAAATCAAAAAAGGCTTTTCTGTGATCCCCATGTGGGTGGCAGACATGAATTTTCCTACGGTTCCCACCGTACAGGAAGCCCTGATCCAGAGGGCGGAACATCCGGCTTTCGGCTATTTTTCTCCCTCTCAGGAATATTATGACTCCATTATCCGGTGGCAGCAGACCAGAAATGGGGTCACCGGTCTTACCAGTGAATGTATCGGTTATGAAAACGGGGTTCTGGGCGGAGTAGTCTCTGCTCTGAACGTATTCTGTTCCAAAGGAGACAAGGTACTCCTTCACTCTCCCACCTACATAGGTTTTACCGGCAGTCTGAAAAATAACGGATACGATATGGTCTTGAGTCCTTTAAAACGTGATGAAAAAGGCATCTGGCGTATGGATTTTGAAGATATGGAGGAGAAACTGGCTACAGAAAACATCCATGCCGCTGTTTTCTGTTCTCCCCACAATCCCTGCGGACGGGTGTGGGAACGCTGGGAACTGGAAAAAGCCATGGCCCTTTTCCAGAAATATGATGTCTATGTGGTTTCTGACGAGATCTGGTCTGACCTGATCCTGGATGGACACAAACATATCCCCACCCAATCCGTCAGCCAGGACGCAAAGATGCGCACCGCCGCATTCTACGCTCCCAGCAAAACCTTTAATCTGGCGGGCCTTGTGGGAAGCTATCATATTGTGTATAACAAATGGATCCGTGACCGTATGGAGAAAGAATCCTCTCTTTCCCACTACAACAGCATGAATGTACTGAGCATGCATGCCCTGATCGGCGCCTACAAGCCGGAAGGCTATGAATGGGTGGATCAGCTCTGCCAGGTACTGACAGACAATGTAAACTATGCTTATGACTATATCACCACCCATTTTTCCGGTGTAGAACTGTCCAGACCGGAAGGAACCTATATGCTCTTCCTGGACTGCACCAGATGGTGCCAGGAACATGGAAAGACCCTGGATGAGCTGGAAGCCGCCGGGATCCAGGTGGGTGTTATCTGGCAGGACGGCAGGCCTTTCCACGGTCCCTGCTCTATCCGCATGAATCTGGCCCTGCCCCACAGCCTTGTTAAAGAGGCTATGGAACGGCTGGATAAATATGTATTTAACACCTGAATACAGTTATTTTACTTTCTTCAGCATTTTCTCATGTGCAAATATCATGAGCACCAGGATCAGCAGCAGATACAGCGGCAGAAGAGCAGTGCTGATATGATTGGCGATCACCCCGAATACCGGCGGCATAAGACAGGTTCCCACATAAGCAGAAGCCATCTGTACGCCGATCATGGCCTGTGATTTCTCTGCTCCAAAATTCTTTGGTGTAGAGTGGATAATAGACGGATAGACCGGCGCACAGCCCAGACCGATCAGGACCAGGCCTGCAAAGGCACTTCCATTGCCAAAAGGCAGCAGAAGCAGCAGGATACCCAGTAAAATCCCGCTCTGTCCCAGCCGTATCATTTGTGTATCATTAAACTTTAAAGTCAGGAATCCGCTCAACGCCCTGCCTGCAGTGATCCCTGCAAAAAACAGACTTGCAAATCCGGCGGCTGCATCCTCTGAAAGGCCCCGGCGCAGCACCAGATAGCTGCTGGCCCACAGACTGGTTGTCTGTTTCAACGCACAATAGCAGAAAAAGGCCACCATCACTTCTTTCGCACCGGGTATATGGATTATTTTCCCCAGGGAAAGGGGTGTACTGCTGCAGGAATCGGGAGCTGCCTTGGCGGTTCCCGATTCCTGCTTTTTGTTCCATAAGGGAAGACTGAAAAAAAGAAGTACGGTCAGTACGATCTGCAGGACTGCAATGTAGCGGTATCCCATATTCCAGCTCTGTCCCTCGGACAGAGCATAACCCATCACATAGGGCCCCAGTGATGCTCCTACTCCCCACATACAATGGAGCCAGCTCATATGTCTGCTCTCATAGTGAAGGGCAACATAGTTGTTCAGAGAAGCATCTACACTACCGGCTCCCAATCCATAAGGAATGGCCCACAGACACAGTGCCACATAAGAATGGCTGACAGAAAACCCGAACAACGCCGCTGCCGTCATAAGTACACTGAAAGCTGTCACTTTTCCGGTTCCAAATCTTCTGGTAAGCCGATCACTCTGCAGACTGGAAATAATCGTACCGGCTGCAATGATCATAGAAATTCCCCCGGCAAAGGAAACAGGTACCGAGAGTTCCTGATACATGGTGGGCCACGCAGAGCCTAAAAGTGCATCCGGAAGTCCCAGGCTGATAAAAGCCAGATAAATAATCGCTAACAATAACTGAAACATTGTAATATCCTCCTGCCTGAGCCTTTACGGCTGGAATTTCATAGCTCCGGACATAATGCACACTCCTCTGGCTCCGGCAGCCAGTGTTTTTTTTATCTGATCCTGCTCCAGACGGATCCCTCCGATGGCGTAGACCGGCAGGGAAACTGACCGGCAGATCTGCTCCAGAAAGTCCAGGCCTCTGGGAGGAAGGCCCTTCTTACAGTCTGTAGCAAATATATGTCCGGCGATGACATAATCCGCTCCCAGGCATTCCGCCTCCTGAGCCTCTTCCAGGCTGTGAACAGAACAGCCGAGGTTCCATTTTTTCTCCAAGCTTCCTCTTCCTGTCTCCCGAAGCACTGAAAGAGGGAGCTGCAGACCCTGAGTCCCTGCTTTTACTGCTGCTTCCCTGTAGGTATGGCAGTAAAAAGGCACCTGGTATCTGTCACAGATTTCTTTTACTTCTACTGCAAGCCTCTCATATTCCGGCAGGTTCAGATCTTTTTCTCTTAACAGGATCCTCTCGGGCCCTTTTTGACAGAGGATCTCGATCTGGTCCAGAAAAGGGCGGACAGCAAGCTTCCGGTTGGTAACAACTGTTATCCGGGACCAGAGATCTTTTTCCAGCTCTGCGGTCATTCTTTCTTCTCTACACATAGACATACTCCGCCATAACCGGCTGGAGATTTTCTCCCAGCAGGCTGTCATAGACTTCCTGGACAGACCGTCCGTCTGAGATCTCAAACTGAGCGTCTCCCTTATCTTCCAGCTCTTCTACATGCTCGCCGATACCGGTGCTGACTCCGGCGGAAATCTTAGTGGCGGCGATCTTTACCAGGTTATCCCTTACTCTGGCACACTCTCTTGTAGAAATAGTGATCCCTGCAAAAGGCATAAACAGACGGTAGGCACAGACTACCTGAAGAAGCTGGGCCTCGTGGACGTCCATGGGGTTGATCTTATCGTTGTTAATAATAGGACGAAGTCTTGGACAGGAGAAGGAAATCTCTGCCTGGGGATATTTTTTCTGGAGATACCAGGCATGCATACCTGTGGCAAAAGCATCTTTTCTAAAATCGTCCAGCCCCAGAAGGGCGCCGAAAGCTACTCCCCGCATACCACCCATAAGGGCTCTTTCCTGGGCATTGACACGGTAAGGGTAAATCCTTTTATGACCTGCCAGATGGAGGGTCTCATATTTGTCTGCATGATAGGTTTCCTGGAAAACCGTGACATAGTCTGCTCCGCATTTATGAAGGTAGGCGTACTCATCAGAATTCATAGGATAAACCTCCAGGCCGATGACCCGGAAATATTTCCTGGCGATCTTACAGGCCTCTCCGATATATTCTACGGTGGATTTTTTCCGGCTCTCCCCTGTCAGAATCAGGATTTCCTGAAGGCCGGACTTGGCAATAGCTGCCATTTCCTTGTCAATCTCTTCATAGGTAAGCTGGGCTCTTTTGATCCTGTTATGGCAGTTAAACCCGCAGTATATACAGTAGTTTTCACAGTAATTTGCTATGTAGATAGGCGTGAACATATAAATGGAATTGCCGAAGTGCTTCCTGGTCTCCTTCTGGGCACACTGAGCAATCTCCTCCAGCAAAGGCAGCGCTGCAGGAGAAAGGAGGGCCTTAAAGTCTTCCGGTGTCTTGTAATCATGGGCAAGAGCTCTTCTTACATCTGCCTCTGTATACAGACTGTAGTCATAATTTCTCGCAGCCTCCCGGACTTTGTCCATCACATCGCTTTGAATCACTTCCATATCCGGCAGATATTTCATGTGATCTGTCCGCTTTCCTTTTTCCAGAAATTCTTTTACTTCTTCGTTGATGATACTTTCGTTTACGTGATTTTCCTGACTCATTGCCTCTGCCTCCTAGTCCTGAAGATATCCTGTAAGGGGTGATGAAGGGCTGGCTCCTTTTTCCATAACTCTTCCAAGTCCGGAAAGGTAAGCCTCTCTTCCTGCTTCTATAGCCTTGCGGAAGGCATCTGCCATAAGAGGCACATCTCCTGCCGTTGCAATAGCAGTATTGGCCATGACTGCCGCTGCCCCCATTTCCATAGCCTCGCAGGCCTGGGAAGGTCTTCCGATGCCGGCATCTACAATAATGGGCAGGTCGATCTCATCAATGAGGATCTGGATAAATTCTTTGGTACACAGGCCCTTGTTGGAGCCGATGGGCGCTCCCAGAGGCATGATACAGGCGGCGCCTGCCTGGACCATATCTCTGGCGGCATTAAGATCCGGATACATATAGGGCATAACAGTAAATCCTTCTTTTGCCAGGATTTCTGTAGCTTTAATAGTTTCCTGGTTGTCCGGAAGAAGGTATCTGGTATCCCGCATGATCTCGATCTTTACCAGATCGCTGCCGCAGACTTCTCTGGAAAGCCTGGCGATCCGCACTGCCTCCTGGGCATCTCTGGCTCCGGAAGTATTGGGCAGAAGACTGACGCCCTGGGGGATATAATCCAGGATATTGGCGGCGCCGCCTTCATTTACCCGGCGAAGAGCCAGGGTAATGATCTGGGCTTTTGCCTGCTCTAGCGCTGCCTTTATCAGATCCAGAGAATATTTCCCGGATCCCAGAATAAATCTGGAAGTAAACTCGTGGTTTCCGATTTTCCAAGTGTCTTTTGTATGGTTCATTTTTTCTTCCCTCATTTCTTAATTTTTTTCTAATATCAGTTCCAGGATCAGGTTTGCCTCATGAGCTGCGCACAGGGCCACCCTGGGGGCTGCCAGCCCCTGTCCTTCCTCTATCCCGGAAGTCCCGTCTCCGCATAGATAGAAATTTCTTCCCACCTGTCTGGTGACGATATCATTGCTCCTTCCAAAGCCTCCCATGCCGCTGGCACAGACCAGAGGTTTTTCAGGAAAATGCTCCAGACAGCCGTTAACCAGCATAGCCTTATTCTCCGGCCTGTCAAAAGCTTCGCAGATAATACCTGCATTCTGAAAAAGCCTGGGAATATTTTCTTCCGTAACCCTTTCACAACTGGTCTCAATATCCAGCCAGGGATTGATCTGAAGAAGCTGCTCTTTCAGTGCTTCTGTCTTATCCATACCCAGATGGGAAATAAAATAGTGCTGCCGGTTCAGATTTGTCATATCCACCTTATCAAAGTCAATAAGATGAAGATGTCCCACTCCTGCTCTGGTCAGAAACACCGACACATTAGAGCCCAGACCCCCAAGGCCTGCCACCGCAATCTTGGCATTCCACAATTTTTCCGCTTCTTCCCTTGTGCACCGGGCAAGAAGGGCTTTCTGCAGTTCTTCCCTGGATGGAATCCTTTTCTCCATAAGATCAGCCTCCTCCAACAAAACTGACGATCTCGATCCTGTCCTCTTCCAGGATCTCTTCTGTGGAATAATTCTTCTTAGGAACGATCTCTCCGTTTTTTTCCACCGCAACCCGGTCTTGCCGGTAATTTCTTGCTTCCAGCAGCTTCTCCACTGTCAGACCGGCCTCCCAGGCTGCTCTTTCTCCGTTTACAATCATCTTCCTCTCCTTTCCAGAATTTCTGCCACACAGAGAGGTTTTATTCTATGGTGCTGTCCCATTAGTCATACTTCAGGAATATTTATACATTTTATGCGAATTTGTCGAGCACAGCTTTGAGACCATAGGCTCAAAGCAGCGCAGACTGAGCAGTAAAATGTGTAAATATTCTCGAAAATGATTAATGGGACAGCTACATAGACTAAAAAAGGGTTCACGAAGTAATACACCCGTGGTGGTGCACCCCTTCATGAACCCGTTGGCTCACTCTCAACTGTGATCAGTATTCTGTTTTCGTAAGGAACCTTAGCTTGGGACTTCTTTCAGAAATCTGTCTTCTGAAGAGTCTTTTGATCGGATAGGGGAATATCCTATCTGACGCAATATCATGTCCAGCTTATCGCACAAAAAGAAAGGAGACGGACTCTGCCATCTCCTGAAATCTCTTCTTTCTTCCTACGTTGGCATTATCCAAATCAGGTTCCCGGGTCGAAGTTCACAACTTCCTCTCAGCCTGTTTACAAGCTCCCCTGTTTTTTACTTTTTCAGTATAAACTTCTCTCTCTTTTCTGTCAAGATAAATTTATCAACCAGACAGCCCTTCTCAGATCATCCCCAGAGTTCTGAAAATATACAGCCAGGCAGTAACGGTAAAAGCGCTTCCCAGTGTAGTCAGCATAACCACGCTGGAAGTCAGCGTTCCCTCATGATCCATATTTTTCGCCATCACATAGCAGCTTACTGTAGTAGCCGAACCCAGCATGATCAGAATGGCTACCAGCTTTTCCTGCCGGAATCCCATAGCTGCCGCCAAAGGAAGGAACAGGGCGCCAAATCCTGCCAGCTTCAGAAAAGAGGCAGCTACTGCCGGTCCTTTCTGCCCCAGAGCCTTTTTGAAATCAAAGGAAGCTCCCATGGCCATCAGGCCCAGAGGGGTTGCCGTTGCCCCTATACTACTGACTGTTTTCTGAGCAATCTGGGGCAAAGGCAGTCCCAGCAGAGACCAGGCCATTCCCACCAGAATGCCGATAATAATGGGGTTTGTAATGATCCCTTTCAAAGTCTTCTTAACGGTACTTCCGTCCAGGGTCTTTCTTTCAGGGCTGAAGAAAGAAAGGACCACTACCGCCATTATATTATACAAAGGAACACTGCCGATGATCATCAAGGGGGCGATCCCAGCAGAACCGTAAATATTCTGGATAAAAGCAATCCCCAGGAGAGCAGCGCTGCTCCGGTAAGAAGCCTGGATAAACTCCCCCCTGGTGCTCCGGTCTTTCAGAAGAAGGGAGAGAAGACCGGCTAGGAAAATCTCCAGAAATGTGACAACAAAACAGAAAAGAACAAATTTTCCATCCCACATTTCATAAAAATCTACGGTAGCCAGATCCTGGAATAAAAGCACCGGCAAAGGCACCCGAAAGACAAATTGATTCATCTTCGAAGCAAACCCTTCGTCGATCCAGCCGATTTTCCTGATAGCCAGTCCCAGGACCATCAGCAAAAATACAGGTATCGTAGCATTCAGACTAAAAATAAGATTCTCCATGGCCGTTCTTCCAGTCTTCCTTTCAAGTTTTTGACCGCCCTTTTTATGCCTGGGCTTCCTCTGTTTGATCTACAAATTTTTTCTTATAATTCTCCATACATTTTTCGATAACTTCCACTGCCGCAATGGGGCCGCCGAACTCATTGACTGTGGTACTTTTTCCTTCCAGATGTTTGTAGATAGTAAAGAAGTGCTTCAGCTCCTCAAAAATGTGCTTCGGCAGTTCATGGATATCTGTATAACCCATATAGGTAGGATCTCCATAAGGAATGGCAATGATCTTCTCATCTCCCATTCCCCCGTCTTCCATCTTCATAACACCTATGGGATAGCACCTGACCAGGGTCATGGGCAGAATTGATTCAGAACAAAGTACCAGCACATCCAGAGGATCCTTGTCGTCTCCGTAAGTTCTGGGAATAAAACCGTAGTTCATGGGATAGTGGGTTGCAGTGAATAAGATTCTGTCCAGTGACAGCATGCCGGTCTCCTTATCCAGCTCGTATTTTTTGTTGCTCCCCTTTTCGATCTCGATCACCGCCATAAAATCTGTGGGGTAGATCCGCTCCTCACTGATATCATGCCAAATGTTCATAGAAATACCTCCTTTTAAAGTCTCTCCCCTTCTGAGACTTTCCTGTTTTGATATCCCTATTCTATAACCCTTTTCTCCTATTTGCAAATTCTTTTTCTGTGCAAAAGCAGACAGCAAAAGACTGCTCCCCTGCCGGTTCTTAAATCCCCGGCGGGAAGCAGTCCCTTATCTATTATCCCTTTATTCAATGGTAATGTACTTATTCTCTTCTACCTGAGGAGCCGCTTCTTTCTTCGGAATCCTCAGTTTCAGTACGCCATGTTTGAATTCACCCTGGATATCCTCCTGAGTCAGATTGTCGCCTACATAAAAGCTTCTCTCACAGGCTCCGCTGAAACGTTCTTTCCGGATGAAACGTCCGTTCTTTGTCTCCTTTGGAGAATCCTTCTGTGCGGAAATGGTCATATAGCCATTTTCCAGAGTAACCTTTATATCTTCTTTCTTGAATCCGGGAAGATCGATATCCAGTTCATAGCCGTCCCTCTTCTCCCGGATATCCGTCTTCATCAGATTCTTTGCTCTCCGTCCATAAAGCTTTCTTTCCATCTTTCTTTCTGCTCTGTCATCAAAAAATGGGAAATCATCCATGTCAAAGAAATCATCAAACCAGTCATCAGCAAATGTTCTCGGCAGTAACATAGGTCATTCCTCCTTTTTCACTTTTCCTACTCTTCTGCCCCAGGGCTGACTAAAATCTGTCATCCCTCAATAGCAATGTGATTATCCTGTTCAACTGCAGGTTTTTTCTCTTTTTTCGGAATGCTCAGTTTCAGGATACCGTCCTCATATTTTGCCTTGATATCCTCCTGGGTAACTTCATCGCCTACATAGAAGCTTCTGCTCATTGCTCCTGCATAACGCTCCTGGCGGATATATTTGCCGTCTTTGTCTTTCTCATCTTTATCCAATCCCTTTGCTGCGGAAATGGTAAGGTAACCATTTTCCAGAGAAGCCTTGATCTCGTCTTTCTTAAATCCCGGCAGGTCAACATCCAGTTCATAGGAACCCTCTGTTTCCCGGATATCGGTTTTCATCATTCTCTTGGCGTTCTTTCCATATAAAGGATTTTTCCTTCCCCAGAAATCATCGTTAAATGGGAAGTCCATAAAGTCATCAAACAAATTTTCTCCAAAAATACTAGGTACTAACATAAGTCATATCTCCTTTCAAAAGACACATCATATTATTTATTTTAGCACTTTGGGAAAACCGAAGTGTTGTTGTCGGAACTTGGGAACCTTTCTTTTTTTCTCTCTCCCTTTGTTCTAGTTGTAATATAACACATATTATCAGCAAAGTCAACCCTCGAGTGCTAAAATTTTTTAAAAATTTCGTACCCGATTAATTTTGTTATAGCTTAGACTTCATAATTGTGTACAGATAAAGCAGGATTGTTCTATTTCTTCAAATTTTCTATAACCCCGGAGATAGCGGATATAAGCCAACCCAAACCAATAATAATTAACGCAATTTTCCACCCAATACCATTATCAAAAACAAAGATAAATGTATATAGAGCGAACAAACTAACGGGAATAGCAATTCCATATAACACCAAATGAAACTTCCTCTTTTTTTCTTTATCCATTTATTCTCCCCTCATTAACTTCAAATTCGACAACTTAGGATTTATCAATTTGACTTTAATTCTATTGCAGAGAATAGTAGTTATTTTTTTATTAACTTTACTGGCAACACCAAAATGGCTAATATTGCTGCTATAGTGTATATAAAGAATATTATTATTGTTATATTCATATTTGCTTTAAGCAGATATAAAATTACAGAAACAATAATACCGATAACCGCAAACAAGGCACATAAATTCCCCGCAACATTATTTGCATAGTCCCAATTTTCTTTATTTTCCATTATCTTTTTATTGTGGTATCCTACCCTAAAATCAGGAAATTGAGTATGCTTTTTCTTTAATACAACTGATAAAATTCCTAAAATAAATGCAAAAACAATATAGAGCATAAACAAAAAGAATTTTCCCATGAATACTCTACCTCCCACACAAATTCCAATTTATCGATTTCTATATTCACATTATATCAGTTAAAAATCAGCCATTCAATGAACTTCATAGGGTAGCCACCTTTTTTGTGTAGCGTCGGTGTACAAGGGGCCAAACGCCTCTGCCACGTGATTTTGCCCATTTTCGGCGTTATCCTCAGTCGGCGTACGTCCAGTACGCCTCTTTCGTCTGCCTTGAAAATGGGCAAAATTCCGATGGCAGAGGTCGAAGAGTCAGAAGGAGCTAAATTTGCAATTCTGCAAGGCACTTGAATGAGGCGTACTGGACGTACGCCGATTGAAAGTAATGCGGCAGAACTGCAAATTTAGCCGTTCTGACCGTTTGGTCCCTTGTACACCAACGCTACCATTCCGTCACCCCCTTTTATTCCCCCTATGCCCGAACTCCCATAGAAGGAAAGGGTCATTTTCTCATATGGGATTTTTCTGTTTCTAGAAAAATCTGTTTTGGGGTTAGAAACAAGGCCGGCTAGATCCTGTTTTTGCTTATTTGTCAATTCTTAATCTCAAAAAAATCCCACACCACATTTTCTGTGATGTGAGATTCTCTTAACTTAATGCCATTGTCCACGGGGCATACCGTCTTTCTTCTTATTCAGAACCTGCATTTCTCTCCCAGAAGCTGACCGCCTCATCGATCCAGCCTTCTGCCACAGTTCCTTCTCCCAGGCCGAACCCATGCCTCAGGCCGTCAAATACCTGGATTTCTGCGTCTGTTCCATTTTCCTGTATCCGGCTGATGTAATCTTCCATAGAGCGATAAGAAGCAATCCCGTCATTGGTTCCCACACAGGCATAAGTGGGCGGTTCATTGCCTGTCACATCTGAAAGGCCTGTATATTCCATGATCACGGCTGCCGGAGCCGGATATTCTTCCTCTCCGAATGCTGCTGTTCCATAGGATCCCAGCCAGGCCGCCATACGTGCTCCTGCAGAGCCGCCCCAAAGGGAGTAATCCGTCATATCAATCTGAAGTTCATCTGCGTTTTCATGGAGAAAGGCGATGGCTCTTGCCAGATCTTCACAGGCTGTATCTGCTCCAGGCCGGTAGATCAGTGCAAAAGCATTGTATCCTTTTTTGGACAGTTCCATTGCATGGGGAAAGCTGTCATGCATGGCAGCCACATAGACAAAACCTCCTCCTGCATTGATCACTGCAGTCTTTGCTCCCGGCTCTCCCCGGAAGAAAAAGAGCCCTGTATTTTCCTTGTCAGGATCTTCCGCCTTTTCTTCATCTGTATAAATGTCATAGAAAATCTGCTCTCCTGACTCCACCTGATCTTTCAGATAATTTGCAATCTCCACCGTACGGTCTGGATTCACATTGTTATACCAGGTCAGGATCTCTCCCACATCCTGTAGTTCCAGATCCTCATCAATCGTCCGGTCCACAGGAAAAATCAGTCTCCCGTAATCTCCAAATACCGGATCATTAATCACATCCATAACCTTTGTCTCTAAGGTATAATCCTCCTCACCACTGCTCCCGTTCTCTACAGTTTCAGCTTTCTCTGAAGGGTTTGCATCTGATGAATCTGTCCGGGAGCTCTCCTCTGTCTGGCCGCAGCCTGACAGAAGCAGCATAAAAGACAGACCCCCGGACAAAAGGATAACCCTAAGACTGTTTCTGTAAATGTGCCATGTTTTTCCCATACCTCTTCCTCCTGATTTTTTATCCTTCTGCAAATATACTGCCAAGCCACTGATCATATCCGTCTATCCAGCCCCCTTCTGCTCCGAAACCATGGGGCATTCCTTCCAGCACATGGGATTCTACAGATACTCCTGCTTCTTCCAAAGCCTGGATACATTCTTCAAATTCCCCTACAAAAGGATCCCTGGTCCCGTATGCAAAATAGGTAGGCGGAAAATCCCATAACTGCAATATCTTCCTGATCGATTCCGTATTTCTCTCCGTGGCTTCTGACAAACCGGACAGCCCGGGCAAGATCCAAGGCTCCTTCTTCCTGGGTATATGGCCTTAATCTGTAGTCCACCACAAAGCTCTGATAGCCCCGCTGACTGAGCGTTTCCGCCACAGGAGTTCCCTCATACTGGTCACTTCGGTATTGGAAGGCTCCCCCTGTGCAGATCAGTACAGCGCCTTTAACCTCTGTTCCCTCGGGCACAGGAAATGTTCTCACTGTAGGACGGAAGCCGGGGTCATCTGCATAACCGCCATTGTTTTCCGTATACTCTGTTTCTGAAGGCATATTGCCTTCCTCCCACAGATAGAAGGTCTGGCGTGTCCCTGCATCCACCTGCCCATGAGCTGCTGTCTGGATCTCACTGTTTTCTCCGGTACTGCTTTTCGATCATATAAGTCTTTGCCTCCGGATTGGAACGGGTGGCCTTCACAGTTCCAGGCGCTACAAGGTTAACGTCGGATTTCATGATTCCCAGATCCAGAATAGAAAATCGTATTCCATAGTTGCTCATCTTTCCTTCCTCCTGACCCTGCTGTTTTCAAATTTGTATAATTTATACAATCCCTTCTGACTTTGTAGATAATTATAGAATATTTACAAAGTCTTCAGAATATCCAGTTGGTTTTCCGGTATATACCCAAAGGTTTTATTCCTGGGATCAGCAAGCCAAACGGACATGTATCTGGGGTCAACTATAGCCGGTATTGCAGGTGTGCCTCCCTCCCAGTGGATTTTTTATCCTACAGGGCAATCCCAAGGACTTTCCTGTAGAGAATATAGAAAAAGCCGTCCATTACTGAACGGCTGGAAATAGAAAAGGAACGTCTATCTGGGCGTTCCATGATCTAATAGCAGTGTGTTTCTGGCAATTTTCAGCGAATTTTCTTCTTTCACTCCATATCTGTACGGAAAAAACGAATTTGTTGCATGAAATAAAAAAATACCGTCATTTTCTGATGAAACGGCGGTATCTATCCTGTCCTCTGGCTTTGATTTTTCCAGCAGTAATAAATGTTTATGTTCATGTTACAAGAATAGGTATCAACTGTTCCCTGTCCGTACAAAGGTGTTGCTCCCATTTCAGAAAACAGAATTTCATGTTTTGAGTATTTGGCAAGCTAATTGTAATCTAATAACTTCTTGAGAAGATGATTTCACATTTTCCCTCCTAGTGTTTACTCAATTTTCTAATACTTTTGCATTTTCTTCAAGAGCATATTTTTGAAGTTTACTCAACCCGTCCATTACTTCTTTTTTCCCTTTTTTATATATTTTATTATGGATAATACAATGCAAATCACTGTAAGTATAATTGCTTTGGACCCAGGATTTTGAAACCCAAATACATTGAATAGTATGTATGCAGCACATGATGAAATAGCTGTAGAAATAGCATAAATAGCAATAACGTACTGATTGATAAATTGTTCTTTTAGTGTAAGGAAATAATTATTCCATTCAACAGAAGATTTCTTTATAGATTTTCCTTTTTGCCAGAGCCATAATAAAATGAAAGCCAACAATAAACCCTTTGTTAAAAATATCTTTATTACAATAACAACAGACAAAAGTAAAATCCACTTCATTTTCATCATCTCCTGGAAGTATCTTTTTCCAAATTATAAACTATACAGCAAGTGTAAAGTCAACATTATCCCTCAATTTTAATCATAAATTTTGTGACGTATTCTTCTGGGCTGGAAATAGCAAACTCATTCAACCCTATTTCATAGGCATATCCCGTCAGCAAAAGATTGTTTTGACGTGCATACGCTATCATTTTCTCATACATGGCAGGTGCTTTATCCCAAGTGCCTTTCTGATAGCCACAAAGATATTTTCCATTTGGTCTGACGAGCGTATCAGATACAGCGGTTTTGCCTAATGTGTAGGTATAAATTCCGTCGTACCGTTCAAAAGTTTTGTTAATCACTTTATCAAGTGAAATAAAACTTCCCACTCCCATGCGTATTTGTTCTATGCTCCATTTATCTTTGAGATAGGCGAAAACTTGTGATATATCATCATCAAGAAAATCATAGGGCAATACGGATATTTTCTCTGCCTTGCATTCTTCAATTCTGATTTCCTGCTCCTGTAAATCTTCACAAAGGCGTATCTGGTCTTTTTTTGCCTTTAATATCTTCTTAGTGCGCTTCAGCTTTTGTATTTCCAAATCTAATTCTGCTTCTTTCATATCTGCAATTTTGAAAAATCTATCTGCTGTGGGATTTTTACAGTAATCTGCAATTTCCTCTATGCTCATGTTCATTTCTTTCAGCATACGGATATACTCAAATGTTATACTCTGCGATACATCATAGTAACGATAGCCGTTATCACCTTTTGCTGAGGGAGAGAATAATCCAATGTTATCGTAATAATGTAATGTCCGTTTGTTGACTTTATGCAATTTTGCGAACTGGGCTATTGTCATTTTTATATTGCTATGTATCATTTTTCAAAATCTCCTTTCATAACATTGACATTACAGTTACTGTAAAGATTATTATACTAGATGTAAAATACAAGTACAAGGAGATATTGCAATGGAGATACAATTTAGAGAATATTGGACACAGGATTTTCAGCCTTTAAAAGAGATTATCAAAGAAACATGGCACTATGATGAATTTAGCAGTCCCAAAACAGCTTCCAAGCTGGCAGAAGTCTTTTTGAGCAGCTGCCTAACGAATTATACTTATTCACAGGTAGCCATACGAAATGATAAGGTAGTCGGAATTATTTTAGTAAAAGACATTAAAGTCCACAGATGTACTCTCTACAATCGTTACAGACAGATTAAAGCTATCATAAAACTGTATCTTTCCAGTGAGGGAAGAAAGGTTTCTCAAATCTTCAAAAATGTCAACGGAATAGATAGGCAGTTATTGAGCGACTGTCAAAAAACATATCCAGCGGAATTAGCTCTATTCGCTGTAAGTTCTTCCTGTCAGGGAAAAGGGATAGGTAAACAGCTTTTTCAGTCAGCCCTTGACTATATGAAACGTCGAAGCCTAAAAGAATTTTACCTGTTTACAGACACGAGCTGTAACTATGGATTTTATGAACATCAAGGCATGACACGCCGTTGCGAAAAAGAGCATATTTTCAACATCAATGGACAGTCAGCAAAGATGAATTTCTTTATCTATGATTATCATTTTTAGATTTTATTTAAAAACAAAAATATCTTCTATGGGAGCTTTCACAGCTCTTGAAATATCAATGGCCAGTTTCAGGGAAGGATTATACTGGGCTTTTTCCAACCTCATAATGGTTTCCCGCCGGACCCCTACGATCTCGGCCAGCTGTTCCTGGGTAAGTCCCTGTGCCGTGCGATATACTTTTAAATTACAAACAAAATCTGCACCCATGATCTACTCTCCTTTTTCATAACGGTACAGGAAATAATTGCTGAGGAAAAGGACCAGGGCATAGATAAAGGAAACAGAAATCGGCATGAAGATGGCACACCATTCTACATTTCGGGAAAACATCCCAAGTCCCATAAGCCATATGACTATGAACAATAAACGGAATCCTGTCTTATATGCTTTTAATTGTGCTTTTCGCCTGTTTTCCTGAAAAAGCTCATCTTCTAAAGTGTGAGAGAGTTTTCCTTCAAAAAACAGTCCGAAAAAGCCGAAAAACAGAAAGAAGACAAAGGGAAATATTTCTCCATACTTATCATAGGTCCAGAAGCCCCCAAAACCTAAAAATCCGAAGATCCCGCAAAATCCCCACAGAGGTGAGATTGTCCGAGAGTATTTTTTATCCGGATATTTCTTTGAAAGGGCATTCCTGACACAAAGTACCAGGATATAAACAGCGTATACAGCTATTAAAACTCCCGCTGCCAGCATGGGAATATCCTTTGGAGAGAACACATAAGTTGACATATCCATCTCTTTCACCCAGCGTCCCTCATTATAAAGCAGGGAGTAGATCACTGCTGCGATGAGTAACACTGCACACCCCAGTCCCATAAAGATAATTCTCTTAATCTGTTTCTTTGACATAGTATTTCCTCCTTTTAAATGAGACATTTTTGTATCTTTATGAGATAAATATATCACTATATCCTTAGGGTGTCAACAAAAAATGCTACAAATATATCACTTTTTATTCAAGAGCTGTATATGCCGCATCACGTCTCCAACGCAAGATTGTACGGATAGGAATTTTTCCATAATACTGGAACTTCTGACAAAAATCATGTATGCTTAAAGACAGAAACAACAGAAAGCTTCCTGTATACTTTAAATCAAGGAGTTGACCAAAGAAAATACCTCAAGTAAATTTAGATTATTACTGACCTGGCGAGTTGGTAAAATCT
>CASEXH010000019.1 GCA_949291945.1 uncultured Bacillota bacterium
TTTTTAGATTTTACCAACTCGCCAGGTCAGTAATAATCTAAATTTACTTGAGGTATTTTCTTTGGTCAACTCCTTGATTTAAAGTATACAGGAAGCTTTATATCGAATAAATCTCTTATCTATTCCCATCTGTTTTGCGGACTTTAAGGCAAAGTTCGCTTCTTTCTTTACCGCCAATTATAGCATGAACCGGATATATCGTCATTCTTTTTATTTTTCCCCGTGTATTTTTCACACTTTCTGGAAAAAGTAAATAAAAAGCAAAAATGGAGCAGTAACCTATGAAACAGACCTTATTTGTTATACAGGAACTTGTAGCCCGGGAAATGAAGCGGAAATACAGCCGGTCTAAGCTGGGCATTTTATGGAGTGTTCTCAATCCCTTATTGTCTATGACGGTTCTTTCCCTGGTTTTTTCTACCATGTTCCGGAAATCCATTGAAAATTATCCGGTATATTATCTTACAGGCTTTCTCATCTGGAACTTTTTTACCACAGCCACCAACACCGCCATGACTTCTCTGGCAGACAATCAGGCCCTTCTTCTCCAGATACGGCTTCCCAGAGAGATATTTCCTTTCTCCAGAGTCTGTACCGCTTTTGTAAATTTTCTCTATTCCCTGGCAGCCTATGTGGTGATCCTGGCTGTATTCCGGATTCCCCTGGGGATCTCCGCCTTTTTCTTCCCTCTGGTCATGATCCTGCTGTTTTTCTTTTCTCTGGGGGCCGGGTATATCCTGGCGGTGCTCTATGTGTTTTTCGGAGATATCCGCCATCTTTATTCTGTGTTTCTCACCCTGCTTATGTATCTTTCCGCTCTTTTTTATCCCCTGGAGCTGCTGCCGGAAGGAATGCAGGCTTTTATCCGGCAAAATCCCATCTATCAGTTTATTTATGCCGCCAGATCCTGTGTCATGTACCGGGAGATTCCCTCTGCCGGTCTATGGATAAAAATAATCCTGTGGAGTGTTTTGTTTTATCTGGCAGGAATATATATTTTCCGAAAAGCAAAAACTAAAGTCACATTGAAACTTTAAAATTCCAGGAGGGAACATATGGAAAAGGGCAGATCGGTGATCTCTGTAAAAAATGTCAGTATGGAATTCCAGGTGCCTCTGGAGGGCAGCTCCAGTCTGAAAGAATATCTTATTAAGGGCTTTACAGGAAAAAATTCCAGCCGTACCTTAAAGGCGCTGAAAAATATCTGGCTGGAAGTTTATGAAGGAGAGATTCTGGGGATCATAGGTACCAACGGCTCTGGAAAAAGCACTTTGCTGAAAATTATTTCAGGAGCCCTCGCTCCCACCAGAGGCAGAGTGGAAACATCAGAAGAAAATATCCAGCTCCTCACTTTAGGCACCGGTTTTGACCGGGAACTGACTGCCCGGGAGAATGTTTTTCTCAATGGAGCCCTGCTGGGATACAGTCGGAGTTTTCTTAAAGAAAAATATTCGGACATTGTCCATTTTGCAGAGCTGGAAGGCTTTATGGAGCAGAAGATCAAGAACTTCTCTTCAGGTATGGTTTCCAGACTGGGATTTGCAGTGGCCGCTGCCTCGGACAATCCAGGGATCCTGATCCTGGATGAAGTGCTCAGTGTAGGAGATGTATTTTTTAAGGAAAAAAGTACAGCCAGGATCCGGGAACTGATGGAAAAGGGCCGGGCAGTGCTGATCGTTTCTCATTCCACAGACACGATCCTTAGAAACTGCACCCGGGCTTTGTGGATCGAAAAAGGCGTTCAGAAGCTTACAGGCAGTCCAAAAGAAGTCTGCCAGGCCTATCTGGACTACGGAAGGAAACGGGGTATGGATGAATGAAAACCAGGATTTACAGACTTCTGGTAAACCGGGTGCCGGCAATCCGGAGAAAATACCAGGAAGCCAGAAAAAAAGCAGATTCCAAAGGAGACCGGGTTCTCCTTCTTGTAAAACTTCTTCTCTGGAATCTGGAATATTATTTCCTGGGCGGGCAAAACCGGAGAGGCGAATGTTCCTTCCCTGAAAAGAAAAAGCTTCTGTTTCAGGAATCCGGAAGCTTCACCGGCATGTCCGGGGAAAAGCTTTTAAGAGAATTGTCCGGCTATGATGTAATCTCCTTTGACGTCTTTGATACCCTGCTGCTTCGGCCTTTTTCCGCACCCACAGATCTGTTCTATATGATGGGTATAGAATTTCATTACCCGGATTTTCCTGTTCTCAGGATACTGGCAGAAGATCAGGCCCGACAGAAAAAACAAAAAACAGAGGGGACCGGAGAAGTCAGTTTAAAAGAAATCTGGGAATGTCTGAACCCCCTTACAGGAATCCCGGCGACGGCAGGAATGGCTATGGAAATGTCCCTGGAAGAGAAATACTGTCTGGGAAATCCCTACTTTCTGCCTCTGGTAAAAGCTCTGAAAAAGGAAGAAAAAATACTTCTGGCAGTCAGCGACATGTATCTGGACAGAGAATTTATCCAAAGGTTACTGGAAAAATTTTATGGGCCGGTCTTTGACAGAATCCTGGTTTCCAAAGAAGAAGGCTGTTCTAAAGGTGAAGGCAATCTTTACGAAAAGGTCCGGAATATTGCCGGTGAGCTGAGGACAGCGAGGGGAGCACCTTTCAAAGGAGCCTGTTCTATAGCTCATGTAGGGGATAATCCTCATTCAGATATCCTTATGGCCCGGAAAAACAAAATAGAGCCTTTCTTATATCCAAATCCTCAGGAAGCCGGAAATCCCCGGCGGTCTTTTGAAATGTCCGGGATCACCGGGGGGATTTACCGGGGACTGGTAAATCTCCGCTTTCATACAGGAGTCCGGAAGTATTCTGTTTTCTATGAGCTGGGATATATCTACGGAGGTCTGGCAGCCCTTGGTTTCTGTCAGTTTATACATCGGAGAGCCCGTGAACTGGGAATTCGTCAGGTATGCTTTCTGGCCCGGGACGGGGACATCCTGAAACAGGTCTATGATCGGCTCTATCCCGGCTCTCTGACCTGCTACCTGCTCTGGTCCAGAAATGTCTCAGCCAGACTGTCGGCAGAACGTTTTCCCTTTGACTTCTTTCAGCGCTTTCTCTTTCAGAAGATCAACCAGGGATATACCATGGAAAAGATTTTCGCAAGTATGAGACTTACAGCTCTGACGGAAAAGGCCTGCCAGGTCCTGGACTGTAAGAGGGACAGTGTGCTGACAGAAAAAAGAGCTATAGGCTGCCGGGACTTTCTCCTGGGGCAGTGGGAGAGTGTGACAGAGGCTTATAAAGAGGAGCAGGAACTGGCAGGCGGATATCTGAGAAAACTGCTGTCTCTTCCTCCGGATAAATCCCGGGAAATCCGGCCGGGAGAGCCCGGATCGGAGAATGCAAAGAGCCAAGAGGGCCTGGAAAAGATCGCCCTGGTGGACATTGGCTGGGCAGGCAGCGGACCTTTGGGAGTGGAATATCTTCTTCACAAAACTTCAGGTCCTTCCTGGCAGGTCCATACTTTTCTGGCTGGCAGCAGCGGCGCTCCCAGTCCGGACCGGAACAGCTCTCAGAACTTTTTCTTTGAAAACCGCATGGAAAGCTATTTTTTCTCCCAGTCCCACAACCGGGATCTGTGGAAGTTCCATGACCTGCATAAGAAGCATAATCTATACATGGAGCTTTTATTTACCTCTCCCTCTCCCGGCTTCCTCGGATTTAAAAAGACAGCAGATGGGGAAATAAACTTTCTTTTTGCACCCAGGGAAAAGCATGAAGGAGAAATCTGTCAGATCCAGAAGGGGATCCTGGACTTTATTTCAGACTATCAGAGATACTTCGGGGAGTTTACAGCAAAAGGCCGGGGAGAGATTTCCGGGAGAGATGCCTATGCTCCTTTACTTCTCCTTCTGGGAGATACAGACTTTCAGAGAAAGCTGGAAAAGGCATTCTTCTGGGATATCCGGAAAAACGTTGAATAATCATCAAAAGGCAGGTATGAAGAAATGAGAAAGGGACACAATATTTTAAAAGCCCTCAGTCTTATCTCCAGACTTTTTCTGGTCTTTCTCTATTTCAGCGCCGCTGCTCAGGTTATGTCCGGAATCTGGGGAGAAAGGTATCCGGCTATTACCGTTTTGTATATAGGGGTGCTGGAAATCTTCCAGGTTCTTATGGAAGCTGGAAATGTAAGCCAGAGAAGGATCCTGGATCTGGTATACGGACAGTTTTTTGCCGCAGCCTGTGCCAATCTTCTTTTCGGGACCCTGCTGTGGACCATCTCCGTTCAGAGTGGGAGAACTCTTTTCTGGGAGTTTTTTCTCCTTACCCTTCTGGAATCCTTTACCGGGATCCTCTGGGCGGCCTTTTCCTTTACTCTTTACTTAAGAAAGCAGACCTGGAAACAGGCTCTCTACGTCTACGGGCAGCAGGAAGACTGGCAGCTGCGGGTAAAAGAAACCAACAGCAGAAACGGATATTTCCGGATCGCAAAAGCCGTTTCCTGGGAAAAGGGACTGCCCTATATCGAAAAGATCCTGCCGGAGTATCAGGCTCTGTTTCTGGGACAGATCCCGGATCAGGAGCGGAACCGGCTTTTAAAGCTGGGGATCCGAAAGGAGAGGGAATGCTATATCCTGCCAAAGATCGCAGACATATATCTGCAGAATTCCAGGGTGATCCGTCTTCACGACAAGGTTCTTTTCCGAAGCGGAAGAGGGTATCTCACCAAAGAGCAGGAGCGGATCAAGCGGGTGGAGGATATCCTTCTGTCTCTTCTTCTTCTGATCCCCGCCCTGCCCCTTATGGGGATTATCAGTCTGTGTATCAAACTGGAAGACGGCGGCCCGGTGTTTTACCGGCAGGAAAGAGTGACCAGATACGGAAAATCCTTTTCCATGCTGAAATTCCGCAGTATGGTGACGGATGCCGAAAAAGACGGCCCACAGCTGGCCTCCAGAAACGACAGCAGGATTACCAGAACGGGAAAGATCCTTCGGAATCTTCATCTGGACGAGCTTCCTCAGCTTTTCAATGTGCTTTCCGGAGAAATGTCCATGGTAGGCCCCCGGCCGGAAAGACAGGAATTTATTGAGACCTATTCTAAGATCATTCCGGAATTTCGGGAGCGGCTCCGGGTAAAAGGCGGTCTTACAGGATATGCCCAGATTTATGGAAAATACAGTACCGGGCCTGAGGACAAAATAAAGTATGACCTTATTTATATCTACAATTATTCCCTGGGAATGGATATCCGGCTGCTGTTTCTTACCATCCGTATCTTTTTTCAGAAAGAAAATGCCCAGGGTGTGGAGGAAACAAATTCATAAAGGAGATCATGTGCTATGGAAAACATCAGATTACTGGACTGTACCCTCCGGGACGGAGGATATATCAACCAATGGGATTTTGGAGAAAAGACGATAAAGAGTATCATAGCCCGGCTTATGGAAGCAGGAACAGATATCATTGAAGTAGGATTTCTGAGAAACTGCACCTGGGAAAAAGACAAGACCTTATTTCCCAGTATGAAAGAGCTGAAAAAGCTCCTGCCTAAAAATCCAGGTAATACTCAGTTTGGAGCCATGATCCTCCATAACCAGTATGATGTGGAAAAGCTGGAGCCCTGTGACGGGACTGTCAATATTATCCGGGTGACCTTTCATGATTATGACTTCAGAGAAGGACTTGCTTTCTGCGCAAAAATAAAAGCAAAAGGCTATCAGCTCTTTGTAAATCCCATCAATATTATGGGGTATTCTGACCAGCAGCTTCTACAGCTTCTGGAAAAGGTAAACCATCTTCATCCCTACGGTTTTTCTATTGTAGATACTTTCGGTTCCATGACAGGCAGGGAACTGACCAGGATCTATTCTCTCTGTGAAAACAATCTGGCAAAAGATATTGTTCTGGGCCTTCACTTACATGAAAATATGGCTCAGTCCTATTCTCTGGCCCAGTCTTTCCTGAAGATCCGGGAGCAGGGAAGATGCTGTGTTCTGGACGCTTCTTTAAACGGCATGGGCCGGGTGCCGGGAAATCTGTGCATAGAACTGATCATGGATTATCTGAACCGGCATTTTGGGAAGTCCTATGACCTGGATCCGGTGCTGGACGCCATTGAAGAATCCATTTCTCCCATAAAGCAGCAGGAACCCTGGGGATATATGGCAGAGTACTTCCTCTCCGCCAAATTCAACCTTCATCGGAATTATGCAGAATATCTACTTACAAAAGGTTCCCTTTCCTCCCGGGACATGCACCAGATTTTGCAGATGATCCCAAAGGAGAAGAAAAGCGCCTTTGACCGGGATTTTATCGAGGGCCTGTATCAGCAATATGAAAAATCCGGAGGAAAAGTAAATGTCAGCAGAGTTTATTGAATGGAAAAAAATCCGATATCTGATCCTGGATGTAGACGGGACTATGACTGACGGAGGAGTCTATTTGGACAGCCAGGGAAATGAATTGAAAAAATTTTCTATAAAGGACGGTGCAGGGATCCTTCTGGCCAGACAGGGAGGAATCCAGGTAATGATCTTAACCGGAAGAGAAAGCCTCTGTGTGACCCAGAGAGCCCGGGAGCTGCAGATCCCCTATGTATTTCAGAACGTAAAAAAGAAAAAAGAGTTTCTCCGGGAATTTTTCCGGGAACGGCAGGTAAGCAGGGAAGAAGCTGCCTATATAGGTGATGACTTAAATGATCTGGGAGCTATGAGTCTTGTCGGGATTACCGCCTGTCCCCGGGACGCTGCAAAAGAAGTGAAAAAGTTCTGCACTCTGGTTTTAGAAAGCCGGGGCGGAGAAGGGGCAGTGAGAGAATTTACAGAACTGCTCCTGGAAAAGCAGGGAATCCTGGGCCAATGCAAAGAAGCCCTCTGGGGTCAGGAGGCGGGAATAGAATGAAAGACTGGTTTTATGAAAAATTTGTAAGGAAAAATCCCAGGGTACAAAAAGCTTATGAAACCTATGTCCAGGCCCATCTTGAAGAACATCAGAAAAGCCGCCTCAAACACTGGCTGGTACTTTTTGCCCTGTCCTGGAAATATAGGAGAAGCCAGATAAACCGCCTCCATACTCTTACTCTGGCAAAACTGAAGGACCGTACTGCAAAAATCCGCATGGAATGGATCCCGGGGGCCTGGTGCTATAACATTTATGTATCCCAGGATGGTATAACCTACCGCTTTCTGGAAAAGACCAGGCACCACATATATACAGCTGAGAACCTGCAGCAGGATCAGATGTATTTTTTTAAATTTAAGGTGTCCATGGACGGCAGCAGGTATAGCGATTTTTCAGAAGTTCTTACTGTATCCACAGTGGATAATGAACAGCTTTTCTTCATGAAGAAACTGGCACAAAAGGAAGAAAACTTCTCGCCTTCCTCTCCTGGAAAATCCCAGGAGAAACAAAGGGATTCCGAAGCTTCAAAAGGCATCCGGGATTTCCGGGGCAGTTTTCCCATGGAGGGGCAGGCCCAGATTGTCTGGACCCCGGTACCTGGAGGGATCCACTATAATCTTTACCGTTCCGAAGAAGGAGGAGACCGCCGCTTTCTGGTCCAGACCCGGGAAAGCTCCTATCTGGACAGAAATGTCAAAAGCGGGACTTCCTACACTTATTTTCTGAAATACACGGAAAATGGGAAAAAATACAGGGAATTTCCTCAGAACTTACAGCTGAAGGTCCCCGGAGAAAAATTCACAAAGAAAAACAGCGGACGTCTCTTTGAAAAAGGCCCGGAATCTCAGGTTTCCAACCGGGTTTCTGTTATGAATTTCGCCAAAGGCCTTATGGCCTATGATGTGATTTCCTTTGATGTTTTCGATACCCTGCTGTTTCGGCCTTTTTCCTCCCCTTCAGATCTTTTTATGCTGGCAGGAGAAAGACTGGATATTATGGACTTTACCCAGATCCGGCTCAAGGCGGAAGAGGAAGCCAGGCAGAAAAACCGGCTTCTCCGTGGAAACCGGGAAGTAACTCTTCTGGAAATTTATCAGCTGGTGGCACAGGAGACAGGAATCGATCCTCAGAAAGGAGCTGATCTGGAATTTTCTCTGGAATGTGAGCTCTGCTGGGGTAATCCTTATATGCTGGAAGTCTTTCATATCCTGGCAGCCCAGGGGAAAACCCTGGTGGCCCTTTCCGACATGTATCTTCCTAAGGAACTCCTGACCCGGCTCCTGTCTTTAAAAGGCTATGAAGATTTTGACCAGGTTATGGTCTCCTGTGACTACAACTGTTCCAAAAGAGACGGAGGTCTGTATGATCTTCTGAAAGAACGGTACTCCGGCAGGATCGTCCATATCGGAGATAACCGGATCTCTGATATAGAAAAGGCAAAAGAGAAAGGACTGGATACCAGATTCTACCAGAATGTTAATGAAGCAGGGAATGTTTTCCGGGCAAAGGATATGTCCCGCCTGGCAGGTTCTGCCTACCGGGGAATCGTCAATGCAAAGCTTCACAGCGGTTATCAGCGGTACAGCCCCTATTACGAGGTAGGCTTTGTCTATACAGGAATCTATGTTATGGGATTCTGCCAGTGGATCTACCGATATGTACAGGAGCACAAGATAGAAAAAGTCCTGTTCCTTGCACGGGAAGGGGATCTTTACCAGAAAGTCTTTCACGCCATGTACCCGGATATCCCCACAGAATATGTTCTCTGGTCCAGGATCGGAGTAGTAAAGACTATTGTAGAGAAAAACCGGCACCCTTACCTGCTCCAGATCGTTCATCATAAGGCCAACGCCTTGTATAAGTCCAAAATAGGAACCCTCCTTTACCGCACCGGTATCGGAGACCTGAAAAAATATCTGCCGGATTACCGGATAAAAGGAGAAGAGTTTCTCACACCGGAAAATGAAAAAATCCTCCGTCAGCTTCTTATTGAACACTGGGAAGAGGTCTGCGGCTGCTACCGCCGGGATCAGGAACTGCTCCGCCAGTATCTCACCAGGAAGACAGGAGGCGCAAAATCTGCGGCTGTAGTAGACGTAGGCTGGTCCGGCAACAATGTTCTTCAGGTGAAATATCTCCTGGAACAGGTATATGCCCTGGACTGCCAGGTCCACTGTCTTCTGGCCGCAGCCAGAAATGTAAACGATACCTATATGGCAGCCATGACTCAGAAAGAAGAGATAAAGACCTATATTTTTTCTAATATGCAAAATAAAGGCCTTCATGACGCCCATCAGGAGGAGAATCACCGGCTGAATTCCTTTTTCTTTGAGATCCTGACCCAGTCCTGCACCCCTACTTTCCTGGGCTTTGATAAAGAGGGCAGGTTTCTCTATGACATACCTGAGGTGGAAAACTATGAGAAAAACCGGGAGATCCATCAGGGAACGCTGGACTTTGTGAAGGAATATCAGACCCGTTTCCGGAATTTCCCTTATATGCTGGATATCTCCGGCCATGACGCCTATATGCCCTTCCAGTATTTTTCCAGAAATCTGTTGTGGCTGAAAAAATATTTCGGCGGCTATATTTTCGGCCGGGATCTCTTTGCTACTCAGGAAAAAGCTGTCATGGAGTCTGTAGAAGAAGTTATGGAAAAAGCAGGAATATGGGAGGGAAGATCATGATTTTATATCAGGCACTGTCGTCTTATCAGATTTTAGAATGTATCCTCCACCGTCAGGTATATTACCCGGATAAAAAAGCGGTACTGATCCTGGGCAGCTATATTACAGAACGGATGCCCTGGTACAGGGAACTGGAAAGCAGGGGATTTTTTAACCAGGTCATTCTTTTCCGTTTCGGAGGGTATAAAGGCACAGAGGAGGAGATCCTCCGTCAGGTGGAGGAAGAATACAAAAAGTCCATCCCTTATGCTCCGGAAGAATTTGACAAACTTCTCATCGCAGGGATCCATACCTATTTCCAGGTATGGCTTATATCCAGAGAAATACCCTTTGAGATGTTTGAGGATGGCAGCGGAGCCTTAAGCCGCCCCTGGATCCTGGCAGATATCCATAAAAAGTCTTCCCCTGCCAGGTATGCCCTCATTGAGAAATACCATCTTTACGATCACGAAAGTCCCTGGATCACCAGAAAATATTGCGACATGAAGGCACAGCTTCCGGGATTTTCCGATGAAAAAGCTCAGGATTTTCAGGTTCTGGAAACCTTCCGGGATCTTTCCGGAAAGATTCAGGAGGAAATCCGCAGCCTGTTCCGCCTTCCCTGCCGGCAGGGAATCGAAGAGGAAGTTCTTTTTCTTACCCAGCAGTTTGCAAATCTGGGACAACTTTCCCTGGAAGAGCAGAAAAGCATTTATCAGCATGTATTTACCTATTATCTGGAGGGAAAGAAGGTACTGATCAAGCCCCATCCTGACGATATCCTGTACTATTCCAGGCTCTTTCCCTACAGCAGGATCCTGGAAGGATCCTTTCCCGCAGAACTGCTTCCTTTTGTTTTTGAAAAGCTCCCCGAGAGCTTATGTACTGTCAGTTCCACAGGCGTCAATCAGATCCGGCAGGAATTTTCCCAAACGCTGATCTTCAATTCCCTTTATGAAAAAAGCTTTCACTGGGACAGTTCCTATTACACAGCTTTGTATCTGGCAGAACATCTTCTGGCAGACGGGATTTTATGTCATGGAGCGAATCAGGTCCAGCTGGAGAATCTGGCAAAGGTACACTGGCCCCGGGAAAAAGAACTGAAAATCGCTCAGGATCCGGAAGAATTGAAAGAGCAGAAAAGGATCCTCCAGATCCGGGATGACTTTCAGGAAAAACTCCGGGAAGAGACTGAATCTGGATATCCGGTTATCTCTCAGATTCCGGAGGTAAATTTCCTGGGTATCCTGTATCTGAATTCTGCAAAAAAGTACTCTATGTATCAGCCGGGAGAGAAAGAAAAATTTTTCCGGATGGTCCCTTTCAGAATCCGGGAAAAAGAAAAATACCACACACTCTATTTTTATCCCATGAAAGACGAGGTGAGAAATATGGCAGAAAACTTCCGGGAAAAAGGGCTCCCAAGACAAGCGCCGGTCTCCATAGAGACCATGACAGACAGTCAGATCCGGATCTGTATGCTGGAAGGAATCCTGGCAGCTACAGAAAAACGCCTGCTGGAGTATATTGAAACAGAAAAAGAGCTGCGGGAAGAGCTGGAAAAACTGAAGCAGAAAGGCGAAAAACAGTGAAGCTGGACAGAAACCTGAAACTGCTCCTTTCCTCCGGAAAACCTGGAATCTCTGTTTTGGGTTCCTGTGTCATCGGCCATACCAGAAGGTGTTCCCGCACCGATGTGGAGCCTGGAGTCTGTATCAGCCAGGGCGTTCATCTGGAAACCGGCTTTCTGGGCTGCGGCAGTTTTATCGGAGAAAACACCCGGATCCTTTTTACCAGTGAAATCGGACGATTTGTTACTATAGGGGAAAGCTGTCTCATTGGGGCCAGAATTTTGGAAACTCCGAATACTATCAGCACTTCTTATCCTGTCCGGGAAAAAGATCTGCCCTGGTGCAGGGACTGGCTTCCGGTAAAAGATTCCTGGAAAGAGAAAGGTCCCATAGAAAGGACAGTTATTGGAAATGACGTCTTTATCGGGGACCGGTGTGTGATCCCTCAGGGAATTCAGATAGGTGATGGAGCTCTACTTTACCCCGGAACAGTTCCAGGGGAAGACGTACCTCCCTATGGGATCCTGAGAGGAAATCCCGGACAGCTTACTGGATTTCGCTTTTCTCAGGAGGAAATCCGGCAGTTTCTTGAACTACGATGGTGGGACTGCGGCACCAGACTGATCAATGAAATACCGGCAAAGAAAAAGGAGCATATGTCTCTGGTTTTAGAAAAAATGAAAGAGCTGCAGGGGAAGACGCCCCCTCTTCCTAAAGGGGAAACCTGCTTATCCTTTCAACACAGAGAATATACTGGAATGATTTATCTTAAAGAAAAAAATCGGCAGACTCTGCTGCGGCAGTTTCCCGTATAGAACAGGAGTGTCCTATGAAAATAGATTCCAATTTCAGATTTCCTGCTGCTCAGGGCCAGGGACTTACTTTTACAGGAGAAGCCTCTCAGATCTGCTATGCCTCCCTGGAAGACTGTCAGATTGAAGCGCCGGCAAGGTTCTGCTCCGGAGTAAAGATAGATGCCAGATCTGTAGGTGCTTTTTCTTTCTTTAATCAGAACTGCAGTCTCAGATATATCCAATCCATAGGAAGATTCTGCCTTTTTGCCCCGGAGGTGTTCGCAGGGGGAGCCGTCCATCCGGTAACTTCGGTCAGCACTCATCTGCTGTTCCAGAACATGGACAATAGCTGGAATCAGGATTTTCATACTTTTCCGGAGGATTCCGGCTATCTGAAAAATCTTGTCCGTTATCAGAAGGAACATGAATTTCTGAAAAAAACCAGGATTTCCATCGGAAATGATGTGTGGGTGGGCAGCCGGGCAATTCTCATGCGGGGAATCCATATCGGAGACGGAGCAGTGATCGGAGCAGGGGCTGTAGTGACCAGAGATGTAGAACCCTATACCATTGTTGGAGGAGTGCCTGCCCGTCCTATACGGAAAAGGTTTTCTGATAAAGTCATTGAAAAACTGGAAGAGATCCGGTGGTGGGATTACGGTCCCGATATTTTAAAAGGACTGGATCTTAACCATCCGGAAGAAGCCGTAAAATACCTGGAGGAGAGAGCCGCCCGGGGATTTCCCCTCTATACTCCGGATAAATTTCTTTTTCACCCAAAGGAAGGAACCATTGAAAGGGCAGAAGGAAAAGTTCTTTTATATAAACTTTAGAACAGGAGGAATGGAAAATGCGAGCAGTAGGGATTATTCCCGCAAGATACGGATCGTCCCGGCTTCCGGGCAAGCCTTTGCTGGATATTAACGGAAAGCCTATGATCCAGCATGTTTATGAACGGGCCCAAAAGGTGGAAAACCTGGAAGAGATCTGGGTAGCTACAGACAGTCGGAAGATCCTCCGGTTCTGCGAAGATCAGGATATTCCTGCTGTCCTTACCAAGGATACCCATCGCTGTGCCGCCCACCGGCTCCAGGAAGCCTCCCGGCAGATCCCGGCAGATTTCTATGTACAGATCAACGGGGACGAGCCTCTGATCTCCTGGGAAAATATTTCTGCAGCAGTCCCTGTAAGGCTCCCTAAAGAGCCGGAGTTCGGCACCAATATCATTATGCCCATAACCAGTCCGGCAGAAGTCCTGGATCCTACCAATATCAAGGTGGTTTTTGACCGGGAAAAAAGAGCCCTGTATCTGTCCAGAATTCCCATTCCCTATCCATACGGGTCCCTTGGCTGTATTTATTATAAGCACGTAGGGATCATCGGCTACAGCAGAGGTATGCTGGACTTCTATAAAAATTCAGACCCCGGCCCTCTGGAACTGGCGGAAGGCATTGATACACTCCGGTTTCTGGACTATGGAAAGCCTCTGTATCTGATCCCGGTAGTCAAAGGAGAGAGCCTGTCCGTAGATACCTTAAAGGATCTGGAGGAGGTGCGGAAAAGGTCGAAAAACCGGGAACTTAGTTGAATTTTCTCCCGTTATGTGCTAAATTATCCTTCATAGGAATTGGAAAAAAATGGTAATTTAAGCACAGTGGGAATACATAATGGTGCGTAAATATCAGAAGCAGAATGTGTATGAAGCTCTGATGGACCGCTTTAAGCTTCTTTTTGAAGAGTTTGACAATATCTATGTGTCTTTTTCCGGAGGCAAGGACAGCGGTCTGCTTTTAATCCAGGGTCGTTTTTATAGGCAAGATTCCGGATAATACGGATGACATCAAATCCAGCAAGGATATTCCAAGCTGGAAACGGATGTGCTACTGCATTTTGAAAAATGACCACACCTGCCGCTTTATGGGCTTTGGCCTTACCAGGCAGCAGCAAAAGAGGGTAGATGTGATCCGGGAAAAATACAAAAGTCTGGAGGAAATAGAATATGGAGTATAAAAGTCCTGCATACCATGTGATCCCAGTACCGGTGGAGAAGATCAAGCCCAATACATACAATCCCAACGCTGTGGCTCCCCCGGAAATGAAGCTGCTGTACGAGAGTATCAAAGCTGACGGCTATACTATGCCCATTGTCTGTTATTATGTGAAAGCCCAGGACGAGTATATTATCGTAGACGGCTTTCACCGTTACCGGGTAATCACAGAACACAAGGATATCTATGAGCGGGAGCATGGCATGCTGCCGGTATCCGTGATCAACAAACCTATCGACCAGCGAATGGCCAGCACTATCCGCCACAACCGGGCAAGAGGAAGCCATGATGTAGACCTCATGAGCAATATTGTAAAGGAGCTTCATGAACTTGGCCGCTCCAACGCCTGGATTTCCAAACATCTGGGTATGGATAAGGATGAGATCCTGCGCCTGAAGCAGATCACCGGTCTGGCGGCTCTGTTTAAAGATGTGAAATTCGGCAAAGCATGGGTTCCGGTAGAGGAAGAAGAACCATAACCTGTATAAGATAATTTGCGACCGCCTACAATACTAGCTGCACAGCGGCTAGTATATCATAAAACCGGTTTTAAAGCAAAAAGAAGGAGGAAAACTCTATGAAAGTCTGTTTAAAGGCTGTTGCCGTAACACAACAGGATTCTTATTTTACTGTTCAGACCGATAGTGTCCCCATACGCATCTGGTTCCTTACAGACCAGATCCTGCGTATCCGTGCAGGATTTGACGGCGACTTTGCAGAGGAGTCCTACAGTCTCGTTACCACCGCCTGGGAAGACCGTATGGATGAATTTATGAAGGATTACAGAAAGCGTATCCCCGTGGCACAGGCCATTCTGACAGATAAGGAAAAAAAGGCGGTGCTTCAGGGAAAAGAGCTGAAAGTAGTCGTGGAAAAAGATCCCTTCCGCATTTGTGTCTATGATCAGGAAGGTACTCAGCTCCACGCAGATATTGTAGATCTGGCCTACATGGAAGACAGCAACCGCCGCAGGATCCATACCAGCGAGATCAGCCCTGAAGATTGTTTCTACGGCTTTGGAGAAAAGAGCGGGGAATTTAACAAAGCCCAGAAATTTATGGGAATGAGCCCTAAAGATGCTATGGGATATAATCCCAAGGAGACAGATTCCCTGTATAAGCATATTCCCTTTTACATCAAGCTGAACCGGAACACAAAAAAAGCCGTGGGTTATTTTTATCATAACACCTATGAATGTGACTTTGATATGGGAAGGGAAAAGAGCAATTACTGGAAAATGCACAGTCGTTACCGGGCAGACGGAGGAGATATCGATCTGTTTCTGATCAGCGGTCCTTCTATACGCCAGGTGATTGAACGGTATACTGATCTCACCGGTAAATCGGCGATGCTGCCCAAATCAGCCCTGGGATATCTGGGCTCTTCCATGTATTATCCGGAGCTGGAGGCAGACTGTGACGATGCCATTTCAGAATTTATCGACACTACAAAAGAAGAGGGAATTCCTGTAGACGGGTTCCAGCTTTCTTCGGGATACTGTGCCGTTGACACAGAAGAAGGGGTAAAGCGCTGCACCTTTACCTGGAATAAAAAACGTTTTAAAGATCCGAAAGACTTTTTTGCCCAGATGAAGAAAAGAGGAGTCTGCGTGTCCCCAAATGTAAAACCGGGAATGCTTCTGGTCCATCCAAAGCTGGAAGAGATGAAAGAGAAAAATATGTTCATCAAGGCAAGCGAAAGTGATGAACCAGGGATCGGAACCTGGTGGGGCGGAAAAGGCATGTTCGTGGATTTCACAAAGGATTCCACAAGAGAAAACTGGAAAGCGCTCCTGAAAGAAAATGTTCTGGAATACGGCACAAGTTCTGTGTGGAATGACAACTGCGAGTATGACAGTCTCATTGATAAAGACTGCCGCTGCAGCTTTGAGGGAAAAGGAGGCACCATCGGACAGTTAAAATCTGTAATGTCCAATATTATGTGCCATATTACCGGAGAAGCGATCCATGAAACCTTTGAGAATACCAGGCCTTATATCGTATGCCGTTCCGGACACTGCGGCATTCAGCGCTACGCCCAGACCTGGGCCGGGGATAATCTCACCTGCTGGGATTCTCTGAAATATAATATTGCCACGATCCTGGGCATGAGCTTAAGCGGTGTAGCCAACCAGGGCTGCGACATCGGCGGGTTCTACGGCCCGGCTCCTGAGGCAGAGCTTCTGGTAAGATGGATCCAGAACGGAATCTTCCAGCCAAGATTTTCTATCCATTCTACCAATACAGACAATACTGTAACAGAGCCCTGGATGTACAGCAACTGTACTGACTATATCCGGAAAGCTATCCGATTCCGTTATCGTCTCTTCCCCTATCTCTATTCTCTTATGGAGAGGGCTCATGAGACAGGCCTTCCTATTATGGAGCCAATGTGCAGCGCTTTCCAGAACGATCCGGCATGCTATGAGGAAGGAGTAGACTTTATGCTGGGAGATTCTCTTATGGTAGCCAATGTGGTAGAAAAAAGTGCCAAGACCAGAAAAGTCTATTTCCCCAAAGAAAACCGTTTCTTTGATTTTTATACCAGAATGCCCTATGAAGGCGGGGAGACTGCAGAACTGGATGTAGACCTTGGAAGCATACCTCTGTTTATCAAAAGCGGCGGCGTGATTCCTATGGCCCTTAATCAGATGGATAATTTTTCTACCCAGACTGTAACCGGGCTTTCCATCCTCTGTGAGGCAGGGCGTGACGGCGCATTCACATTATACGAGGACGATGGCCTTACTATGGACTATGAAAAGGGAGCATACCTGAAAACATTTATTACCATGAAAGCAGGAGAGCAGACTTCCCTTACTTTCCGCAATGAAGGAAACTATGACACTGCTGTGGAAGATATGCAGATTGATATGATCCACAGAGAGAAGTCCCCTTATTGGGTAACTGTAGACGGCAAAGAAGTACCGCATTTCCTTCACAGGAAAAAATTTGAGGCAGCGGACTTTGGCTGGTATTACAGCCAGAGACTGAAATCTGTTCAGATCAAATATCCAAATCCCAAAAAGGATTATCAGGTAGTGGTTTCCTTTGAACAGTTTGATCTTATCGGAATGTAAGAATCCTGCACTTTCCCTGGGAATTCCTTCCCTCATGGGACTTATATAATACAAGCCTGACAGATTTCTTCTGAAAGGATAGAAGATGGGCTGCTAATCTATTTTTTCCCGCAATGTTACAGCCTTAGAAGCAGCCCGCCTTCTGGCATCGCTTAATTTGGCATAGTGTTTTTTCGTTGTATTGACGTCTGCATGCCCCAGAACATCCGCCACCAGATAAATATCCCCTGTTTCCCGGTAAAGAGCCGTTCCGTAGGTACTGCGGAGTTTGTGGGGGGTAATGGTTTTGGCGGAGATGGCAGAAGCATATTTCTTTACCATCTTTTCTACAGCATCTACGCTGATCCTTCTTCTCTGGCCGGAGAGAAAGAGAGCGTCTTCATGGCCGGAGAGGGGAGTGATAGCATTTCTGGAAATTTCCAGATAGTCTTTTAATGCCTTTTCTACCTCCTCCCCGAAATAGACGATCATTTCATTTCCTCCCTTTCGGAGTATCCGGATTCCATTATTTTTAAAATCAATGTCAGAAATATTCAGACCCACCAGTTCCGAAACACGAACGCCTGTTCCCAGAAGGAGTGTGACAATGGCAATGTCCCGGTACTTTTGCTTGTTATAGTGATAAAGTTTCACTCCGGTAAGCTGATTTCCATAATTTTCTATATAGTCCAGAAGACTGGCTACCTCGTCAGGATCCAGCTGGATAATAGCTTTTTCCTTAATTTTCGGCATATCTACAAGACGCACCGGGTTAGACGGTAATAACTGCCTTTTACACAGATAATCGTAAAAGCTCCGCAGACAGGACATTTTCCTGGCTATGCCAGTACGGGAATTGGTTTCCAGCTTGTTGTCCGGAGCCTTGTAGGCTTTGAGGTATTCCTGGAATTCCTCAAAATCCACAGGCTGGAGGCTGGAAAGATTCTGGATAGAAATATCAGACATAGGCCTGGACATTAAAGCAGGATTTGATTCCTGAAGGAACCGGAAGAAAACCCGCAGATCATAGGCATAGGACAAACGGGTTTTGTCTGAGGTGGTCGGTTCCTTGGCTCGGAAATAATCCTTGACATATGGAGGAAGTTCCTGAAGAAATTCCCGGAGTTTTACTGTATTTTCAATTTTTTCCTGTTCACGATAGGTCATTGGCTTTGCCATAAAATCCCTCCAAAAATGCTTGTTTTGAGAGTAGTTTATCACAGATTTCGGAAAAAAGCCAGACTTTTTCGGATAAATCTGTATTTGTCCGCTAAACTAATTCCATTCGGAAAAAGGCTTTTCCAGTCTTCCAAACCTGCAAGACGCTGATTTTTTCTGAAAAAGCCTGTCCCTTATTTTTTGATCATAATAATAAATGTATTACTCTTTTATCCTATATACGGTCTTTTTTATGCTTAAAAGTATTTTCATCCAGCAAGATCGTAAAAGGCCCTTCATTTACCAGGGAAACTTTCATTTTTGCTCCGAAGACGCCGGTCTGGACTACAGGTACAGTCTCCCGGATCTTCTGGATCATATATTCATAAAGTTCCTCTGCCATCTGGGGATCCCCTGCCTCCACAAAGCTGGGTCGGTTTCCTTTTCTGCAGTTTGCATACAAAGTAAACTGGGAAACCAGCAGAATCTCTCCCTTTACATCAGCCAGGGAAAGATTTGTTTTTCCCTCACTGTCCTCGAAAATACGGAGGTTTACCATCTTTTTTATATATTGATCAGCAGTCTGGCGGGTATCTTCCTGGCTGATTCCCACCAGAACCAGAAATCCCTTCCCGATTTTTCCCACACATTGCCCTTCTACTTCCACAGAAGCGCTGCTGACCTTCTGAATCACCAATTTCATTATCCTGTCCTCTTTTCCTTATTATGATGTTGTCTAGTATATCATAAATAAGGATTGGAAAAAAGATTTCTTTTTTGCCGTTTCTGTGGTATGATTCATAAGGTCTGTAAAAAGAAAAGATATGAATCGGAATATCATTACTGAAAGGAACAAAATATATGAAATTACAGAAATTACTGAGTCTTACCCGGAAGGCAGTTGATGAATTCGGTCTGATCGAGCCCGGAGATAAAATTGCCGTAGGGGTTTCCGGAGGAAAGGACAGCCTGACTATGCTCTATGCTCTCCACGGCCTTATGCGCTTCTACCCCAATCCTTTTACCATAGAGGTGATCACTGTGGATCTGGGGCATCCGGGTTTTCAGTCGGATAAAATTGAAAATCTCTGCGAAGAATTAAATGTGCCCTTCCATCTGGTAAAGACAGAAATTGGTCCTATCATCTTTCAAGAACGGAAAGAAAGCAATCCCTGCTCCCTCTGTGCAAAAATGCGTAAAGGTGCTCTCAACACTAAGGCCAAAGAAATCGGCTGCAATAAAGTAGCTTATGCCCATCATAAAGATGATGTAGTGGAGACCATGCTTCTTTCCCTGATTTACGAAGGAAGATTCCATACTTTCTCACCCAAAACCTATTTAGACCGGATGGATCTGACAGTGATCCGCCCTCTCCTCTTTGTAGATGAGGCAGATGTGATCGGATTTAAAAATAAATACGGAATTAAAATTGAAAAAAGTCCCTGTCCCGTAGACGGATATACCAAAAGACAGTATGCCAAAGAACTGCTCCATGAAATCTCCAAAGAAAACCCCGGAACTAAGGAAAGGATGTTTACCGCTATCCGTAACAGCAATATCAACGGCTGGCAGCCTCTGGAAAAGTCCTGAGTGTCCGGAAAAGAAAATCCCGCCCCGGAAAGTCCTTTTCTTCCGGAACGGGATTTTCTTTAGTTGCTCTTTTACTTCTTGGTCTGTCGTGCCGCATCTTTTACTTCAATAGCTTTCAGGATCATTTCCACGCAGCCTTCTATACCCAGAATACCGCTGTCCAGGCAGAGATGGTAGCTGTTGGCGTCTCCCCATTTTTTGCTGGTGTAATAATTGTAATAGCTGCTCCTCTGCTTATCTGTTTTCTGGATCCGGTCCTTTGCCTGTGCTGCGGGAAGTTCATATTTTCTGGAAATGCGGTCTATTCTTTTATCCATATCCGCATGGATAAAAACACTGATCGCACCGGGGTGTTCTGACAGGGCGTAGTCGGCACACCTGCCTACCATAACACAGGATTCTTCGCTGGCAATCTTTTTAATAGCATCAAATTGCGCCAGAAATACTTTGTGATTAATAGGCATATCCGTAAATGCTGCTGAAGAATATCCGAAGGAATAGGTATCCATAACAAGGGAATACAAAAAACTGTTCGTCGGCTTCTCATCATGATGTTCAAATAATTCCTGACAAATTCCACTGTCTTTGGCTGCACGATCCAGCAGCTCCTTGTCATAACACTTAACTCCCAATTTCTCTGCCACCCGGAGTCCGATTTCCCGTCCTCCGCTGCCATACTGACGTGCAATCGTAACTACTGTATTAGCTGCCATACCACACACTCCTCTCCATATGATGTGTTAATATTTAATATATTTCTATTATAATCTATTTTTTTCAAAATGTATATAAAACTTTCGCACATTTTTAATATAAAGAGGTATTAAATCAATCGCAAATACAGCTAGGGTTCTAACCTCTCAGCTTTTCTAATAATTTTTCAAAATATTCCGGCAGGGGTGCAGTGAATTCCATGTATTCCCCACTTACCGGATGTTGAAAACCAAGGACCATAGCATGGAGAGTCTGCCCCTGCAAAAAGGGGAAAGGACACTTTTTGGGTCCGTATAGGTTATCTCCCAGAAGAGGATGGCCAATGCTGGAAAGGTGCACCCGGATCTGATGGGTTCTGCCGGTTTCCAGCCTGCATTCAATATACGTATAATTGCCAAACCTTTCCAGCACCTTAAAATGAGTTACAGCTTCTTTCCCGCCCCGGACATTGACAGCCATTTTCTTTCTCTCTACAGGGTGGCGGCCGATGGTGCCTTCTACAGTCCCGGTATCTTTCTTTATATTCCCATGGACGATGGCCCGGTATCTTCTGGTAATACTGTGTACTTTCAGCTGCTGTGCCAGGCTCTGATGTGCTGTATCGGTCTTACATACCACCAGGGCTCCTGTGGTATCCATATCGATCCGGTGAACGATTCCGGGACGGAGCACCCCGTTGATTCCTGAAAGATTATCCTTGCAGTGATACATGAGGGCGTTTACCAGTGTGCCGCTGTAGTGTCCGGCGCTTGGATGTACCACCATCCCCTTAGGCTTATTTACTACCAGAAGCTGATCGTCCTCATAAAGGACATCCAGAGGGATATCCTCCGGCTCAATGTCCGGCTCCTGATTCTCCGGGAGAAAGACTACGATTTCATCATCGTCTCCCACTTTCAGACTGGCTTTTGCCGGTTTTCCATTTACGGTAATATTTCCTTCTTTAAATTGTTTCTGTAAAAAAGAGCGGGAGTAATCCTGCATTACTTCCGCCAGAAATTTATCTATCCTCTCCCCGGTCCAGGAAGGATCAGACTGTAAACAAAGACGCTTCATTTTTCCCTCTTCCATTTCAAAAACTGAAAATCTTCATCTTTATAATAAAACAGTACCAGGATCAGCAAAAGAAACATACTGACAGTCACATAGATATCAGCCACGTTAAACACCGGAAAATCGATCAGAGAAAAATAGATAAAATCCACCACATAATTCAGCCGTACCCGGTCAATCAGATTCCCGATCCCTCCAGCAGTGACCATAAAGCAAAGAAGCTTCAGCAGATTATATTTCTTATCTGAAGGAATTTTCCATAAAACATAACAGACGCATATCAAAATTATGGCTGTCAGAATCAGCAGAAAGGTTCTCTGATCCTGGAAGATACCAAAAGCTGCACCTCTGTTTTCCAGATAATGAAGACACAGGACGCCAGGGATCAGTGTGATATCTTCCTGTCCTTTTAAATGTTCTACTGCCAGACTTTTGGTCCATTGATCAAAGGCAACCAGTATGACTGTGGAAAAAATAAACATGACAAAAGTCAGCAGCCGTTTCTTTTCTTTATTCATTTTCCTGTTGTACCTCCTGATTTTCCAGCCTTATGCTTTCTATGGCCCCAGAGAGTTCCTGATCCGTCACCGAGGTATCTACCACTGCCCGGCCGGGCTTTTCCATAAGGACAAACTTTATCTGTCCCTTTTCCATCTTTTTATCGGATTTTGTAGCCTCCAGAATTGCTTCTGTGGAAAGGCCGGCCACATACAAAGGCAGACCGAAGGACTGAAGCTGCCGGGACACTTCCAGATATTCCTCCTGGGAGATCAGCTCTCTTTCCCTGGAAATATAAGCAGAAGCCATACAACCTACAGCAACACACTGTCCATGGGCCATAGTGAAATTTTTCAGTTTTTCTACCGCATGCCCCACCGTATGTCCCATGTTCAGCACAGCCCGTTCTCCCTTTTCTGTAGGATCATTTTCCACCACGGTCTTTTTGATCACGCAACTTTGTAAGATCATTTCCCGGCAGGCATCTTCCTCTCTTTTTAAGATTGCCTCCCGGTGCTCATTCAGCCAGTAACTGTATTCCCGGCTGCGGATCAGTCCATGTTTAATCACTTCTCCCATGCCGCAGGCAAATTCTGTATCCGGAAGTGTCTTTAAAGTAGAAACATTCATATACACCAGACGGGGCTGATGGAAAGCTCCCACCATGTTCTTATACTGTTTAAAATCTACTCCTGTCTTTCCCCCTATACTGCTGTCCACCTGGGCCAGAAGAGTTGTAGGAATCTGGATAAAGTCAATTCCCCGAAGGTATGTGGCAGCCGCAAAACCGGTCATATCCCCGACAACACCGCCCCCAAGGGCAGCCAGAAGATCTTTTCGGTCAAAATGATTCTTGATCAAAAACTCATAAATCCCCTGGATTTCTTCCAGATTTTTATTTTCTTCTCCTGCGGGAAGGACATAAGAATAAATCTCCCGTCCTGTTTTTTCAAGCTCATGCTTTACATTCTCCAGATAGAAAGGAGCCACATGACTGTCTGTCACAATACAGAGCCTCTTTCCCTGATTTTGCAGATTATTTACTTCCTGAGACAAAGAAGCAAAATCCCCGTAAAAGACAATAGGATAGGTAAACTCTCCCTCTCTTTTTACCAGTAGTCTCTGCTCTGTCATATACAATTCCTCCTTTCAGCAATAACGGTATAAAATAATATGAAACCGGTTCTTTTTTGTCTTATTGGTCACAGAACCAAACTGGAATTTTCCTTTTCCCCGCACAGATACAATATCTCCCTCTTTAATAGAGTAGGCATTAGAGACTATGCTCTTTCCGTTCACAAAAACCTTACCTCCCTCTATCAGCCCCAGGATACTGTTCCGGGAGCTTCCAAAAGCCAGGGCGATCACGCTGTCCAGTCTGGGAGAAGCCACCGTACCAGAAACTTCCTCCCGTCTTTGGGAAGGAAGCGGCTCCTCCTCCAAAAGCCGACGGGTCTGAACAGAAGTATGACGAATGCGTACCAGTTCCTCTGTAAGGAAATCAGCCATAGACTCCTGACAGAATACATATCCGCCCTCCTGCTTCAAAAGAATATCTCCTATCTTTGCTCTGTCAATCCCAAGGTTCAGAATCGCTCCCAGATAATCTCTGTGAGTCAGATCCTCGGAAAATTTTTTGTTTAAAGGCTGGATCTTCACGCAGGCGATAGGATAATCCTGCTCATAAGAAAGAGCCTCAGGGACGAATGCCGCCATCTGACGCTCCGCTGACTCATAGCCTCCATAAGTTTCCACTTTTACTCCTGTATCACGAAAGGAGAGGCTGTGAAGTATATTCTGCTGATTTAAGTCAAGAAAATCGGAAAAGGTAAGAATACCTCTGTAGTAGGCCTTCTTACCCAATTCCTTCATACGTTTTTCGAATAAATCCTCTTTATCCATGTCTTATTAAAATCCTTCATACATAGAAGCAGAGCCGGCAATGTCATTTAAGATTTCCTGAGAATCTCCGGTAATATCCACGCCTTCCGGAGTGAGGATGAAAATATAAGATGAAACTTTCTTAATATTTCCCTCTATGGCGTAGCTGGCTCCTGCTGTAAAGTCAATAATGTGCTGTGCCAGAGTGATGTCCAGCCCCTCCAGGTTCAGGATGACCGTACAGTTATCCAGGAGCGCATCTACAATCTCCGTAGACTCATCAAACTGTTTTGGCTTGATCACACATACTTCATTAGATGAACCGGCAGAAGATCCGGTGGATTTTTTCTTAACACTATACATAGGCGTCACCTTACTGGAAGAATTCTGGTTTTTCGGCTGCTTGGCTGTTTTTGTACCTGATGAAGTTTTCTTTTCTTTCTTCTCCTTTTTCGTATTCTTTACCGGAGGAATGTCATCATCCAGATCATCATAATCATCATCCAGTTTTTTAAAAAATCTCTTCTTAGGCTTCTCATCATCGAAATCGTCATCTGCATCATCTAAGAAATCATCATCATCATAATCATCATTTACTTTAACTGCATCCAGAAATTTATCTAAAAAACTCATAATCAATCTCCATTTCCTATTTTTCTATATTATAATTTCTTTCTCCGAAAATGCCTGTCCCTACCCGGACATGTGTGGCACCTTCTTCGATGGCGACTTCATAATCACCAGTCATGCCCATACTAAGGACATTCATAGTAACATTATCAAAGTTTTTCTCTCCGATGTCAACACTTAATTTTCTTAAATTCCTGAAAACACTCCGATTTTCCTCCGGATCCTCTACATAAGGGGCGATGGTCATCAGGCCATTCACATGAATTCCAGGAAGTTTCGAGATTTCCTCTACCAGAGAAGGAGCTTCCTCCACAGAAACGCCAAATTTGCTTTCTTCGCCGGCTACGTTGACCTCAACCAGCACCGGCATCACAAGATCATGCTTTACAGCCTCTTTGCTGATCTCCTGAGCCAGTCGCAGGCTGTCCACAGAATGGATCATACAGACCTTGTCTACCACATATTTTACTTTATTTCTCTGAAGATGGCCAATCATATGCCAATGGATATCCTTTGGCAGCTCCTCTTCCTTGGCTGTCAGCTCCTGAACCTTGTTTTCTCCAAAATCCCGAACTCCTAATGGAAGAAGTTCTTCAATCATAGATACCGGTTTTGTCTTGCTTACTGCGATAAGAGTTACCTCTTCCCGATTCCTTCCGGCTCTTTTGCATGCATTCTCTACTTTTTCCTCTACAACTCTGTAATTTTCACAGACACTCATATTTCTTACTTCCTTTCTTTATCAGAATTTCTAATATTTCTAATTAGAACCTGAATACAGGATTTCTTCCTCATTTACACTGCTTCCATCCCGGACAATATAGTCAAAAGCCCGAAGGCCGTATGAGGTTCCTTGGTCTACAATACAATATTCCTCATTCTGGTCCAGAATTTCGATCTGACGGAAAACCGCATAGCCCTGATTTATATTGTAAACACCCTGAAGGTTATCTGTATCTCCCACAGTATAGGTTTCGCCGGAATCCGGCTTAATAAGCACATCTCCGGCCTGGAGGGTATCTTTATCTACATAACACAGACCTCCTGTGGTGTCCTGGGTTGAATCAGTGATCTCATTTCCATCAGCATCTACTCGTTTATAGATAGTCACATTTACAAATTCTGAAGAGTAGGTATCTCCCTTCTTAACCTCCTTCAGAAATCCCTGGGTATCACCATTGTCTCCCAATGTGAGGAAATCCAGCGGAACAGTATAAAATTCTTTTTCCACAATAGAGCTTACAGGTATCTTCAAGCCACTCTGGGTATTGATCACCAACTCAACTTCCAGGAAACGGTCTCCTGCATAACGGGTCATCCCGTTTACAAGTTCAATCTTTGCTACCTTCTGGCTTCCTATATTCACTATAGTCAGAGAACCATTCTGGCTCTCACCATCCTTTACAAATTTCACTTGAATAGATTCTCTTCCTGCCAGCGCTGCCGCCATTTGATCTGTAAGAGGCACCATCAAAGTCCAGTTTTCACTAGTGACCAGCTTATAGACAGAATCCCCTGCCTGGACTTCTCCATTTACAATCAGATTCTGATTTTGGTAAGTCATCTGGTCAAAGTCTTCTTCTACCAGGCTGTCTGCAGTTTTGTTCTCATACCCATCAGTGGAATACATGACAATGCCTGCCTCAGGGGCCGTATAAACATCCTGGTTTCCTATCGTGATCACATTTCCCTCTGAGCTCTCTGAATTTCCATTTTCTTCATCTCCTACTGTTTGGGTTTCATCTGTCCCCTCTGTTTCCCCGTCAGAGGTTCCTTCTTCCCTTTCGGCAGAGCCGTCTTGAACGCTCTGGTCAGTTTCGGTACTGGCTGACCGGTCATCCTGCACAGCCTGAAGGATTGTCCCTCTCACCTGATATTTATAACTATAGGTATCATAAAAATGATTGCTGTTATATGCATAGGAAAACTGTGAGGCGCTGGAACGCACATCTTCCATCTGCTCTTCAGTAAGGGTAGCAGTTGCCGTTTCCTGTGCTTCATTGGACAGGCTGTAAACAGAGCCGTTTTGACGGACCTGCATGCCTTCTGTGGCATAATATTCAATATATCCGCTTTTCTCAGCGGTCACCACTTCCTCTGTGCGGATGGCCAGAGCCGTACACACCGGATTCTTGGTCAGAGGACCGACAGTGACCTGATAAGAAGTTACATGCCCGGAAGTAGCATAAAGCACAACGGTAATGATCATATATAATAACAACGCCCCGAACATGATCGTCGTAATATTGTAAGTCAGCAATTTTCCAATAGATAGAAAAATATTTTTGACAGTTTCTGAAAATTTTCTCCTGCCTGACAATAGAATTCTCCTTTTCTGTTCAAAAATCATAGACTATTCTAAGGACTACCCTACATTTTACCATTTTCAGTTAAGAATCACAATAGCATTTTTCTAAAGTATTTCCTTGCATTTTTTGAATAAAACTCCCCTTCATGGAAATAATAAGCAATGGTAAAGGAGGCAGTGAATATGAACAGCAAATTTTTAGACTATACCGCTCTGATCATAACCATCATCGGTGCGGTAAACTGGGGGCTTATCGGCTTCTTCCGCTTTAACCTGGTAACATTTTTATTCGGAGATATGACCTGGATCTCCAGGATCATCTACGCTCTTGTAGGAATCTGCGGTCTCTATCTCCTCAGCTTATTCGGCAGAATCTCTTCTTTTTCTGACAACAATTGATCCTTTATTCTTCAAATGTCCGGAAATTTCAATGGACATAAAAGAGCCGCCCCATACAGGGCGGCTCCTAGCCGTTTTTTCATATAAATTTTTGAAGGCGGTTTAAAGGGAAATTAAAACCATGCTCTTTGCGCTTTCTGGTAAATCTTCCTCGTTTTTGGAAAGACTTACAATAAAGGAAACTTCATATTTCTTTCCCATTGTATCCAGACGTTCCAGAACCTCTCCCAACTCATCATCCTCTGCCTTGGAAATTTTCAGGAAACTGTCCAGAAACATTTTTTCAAGATCGTTGTCCTGAGAAACAACACCGGAGATAAATCCTAAAAATTCGCTGCTGTTCTGAATATCGTACTCAGACATATCAATGAGACGTACCTTATTATTTAATTCATACATATGTTTTCTGCTCTTATCCAGATAAACAAATGTACCGTTTGCTTCTTTTACTTCTTTATTTACTTTGTCCAGAAGTTCCTTCGTTTTTCCTTTACCTTTTTCACCTACAATTAACTGAACCATCGCAATTTCCTCCTTAGCCGCACGTAATATGTATTTTTACTAAAAACGTGGTTATCGTTGAAATAATTATAGTGCATATCGTTCAAAAATACAATGGTAAATTCAAAATTTCCAGCATTTTTTTATCAAGAACTGATTGCCTCCAGCATCTGCTCCATTCTCTCGTAAAGATTCGTCTGGCTGTCTGTGCCAAGAACAATCACTGCGTAAGGATTTCCATAATTATCCTGCACCAGAAGAGCTGCATAATTCTCCGTATCTGAAGCACACATCTTCCCGCCCAGTACAGTTACGCCTCTGGGCAGAGAAACACCTCCGGTGACATAAAGATTATCTGAGTCCAGCCACTGCTGTTTACTCTTCTGATCTGACCTGGTGTAATCCAGGGTATAGCTGGCAGTTCCCAGGGCATTAGTCAGCTCCGTCTGCTCCAAAACAGCATTCAAGAGAAGATATGTATCATATACAGAAGTATACTGCTCTTCGTCTTGGGCTCCTGTGGGATTCATATAATTGGTATTGGTCATTCCCAGTTCCATGGCCTTACTGTTCATGCTGTCCACAAAAGCGGATTCGCTTCCGGCCCCGGCTCTAGCCAGAGCCATACAGGCATCCTCTGCCGAATAAACTGCAACGGCATTCAGAAGCTGTCTGACAGATATGATATTTCCGGATGCCAGACCACAGGTCTTATTAAGACCGTAGGGAACATCCTCCTGTTCAATAGTAACACTGCTATCCAGATCTAAATTTTCATAGGCCACCAGCAAAGTCATAAGCTGCGTCAGCCTACCTGGAGATTCTTGTTCGTAAATGCTCTGAGAAAAAGGAATCTGCCCTTCCCGGATCGCAAAAAGACCGGCCATCTCTCCCTCCTGGCCTTCTACGCCATCCAAAGGATTGTCGCTGGGACCTACACAAAGATCCCCTGCCATTCCTTCTACGATCATAGAAGATTCCTGGACAGAATTCCCGAATACCCGGGCGCTTCTGGAATAGGGAAAAGGCTCATCAAGTCTCCCTCCTCTGACAAATAGGACCAGAGCTGTAATTCCTACGATGAGAAAAACCCCCAACAGGCCAATGAGGGCCAGGGTTTTTCTGACTTTCCGGGCTCGTTTGCTGTGTCCCTTTAAAAACCATGTTTTCTTCTGATCTTTTTTATTCCGGAACTGGGGAAACTTCCATTTATTTATACATTTCACGCCAGTCCATCTCTCCTCTTCCCAAAGAGCGGATCATCATCTCCGCAGTAGCCAGATTGGTTGCCAGGGGGATATTGTGAGTATCGCACAAATGGAAGATACGTTTCACATCCGGGTCATGCTTCTGAGGCGCCAAAGGTTCCCGCAGATAGATAACCAGATCCATCTCATTTTGTTCGATCAAAGCTCCAAGCTGCTGCTCTCCTCCCAGATGTCCCGCCAGAAATTTGTGGACTGTGAGATTTGAAGCCTCCTCGATCAGCCTTCCGGTGGTTCCGGTGGCATAAAGAGTATTCTTGGACAAAATATTCCTGTAAGCAATACAGAAATTCTGCATAAGCTTTTTCTTTGAATTGTGTGCGATTAATCCGATGTTCATGACTCATCAACCTCCCTGTATTTTTTATATCGCTGAAGTCCTACATTCAGTACCAGTCCCATTCCGATATACAGACTGACCATAGAAGTCAGACCGTAGCTGACGAAGGGAAGGGGTGTTCCTGTGTTAGGCATGATATTTGTGACCACGGCTATATTGATAAAACTCTGTATTCCTACCAGTGCTCCCATTCCGCAGCAGATCAGTTTTCCCGAGAGGTCCTTGGCCCGCAGGCTGATCCGGATACATTCAAAGATAATAAAAAGCAAAAGGAGCAGGATCGCCGTACAGCCGATAAATCCCAGTTCTTCTCCTGCTACGGAAAAGATAAAGTCCGTCTGGTTTTCCGATACAAAATCACCGTTATTAGCAGAGGAAACCTCATTATTGTTCAGCCCTTTTCCCGTAAGCTGTCCGGAACCGATAGCCATTACAGAATTCTCCTGTTGAAGCACAGAATCCGAATATTCGTCCTCCTCAGAATTCAGAAAAGACATGATTCTGTTCCGCTGGTAATCCGGTATCAACGTCTGGTTTGGCTGCATAATAATAAAAAGAAGTACTACAGCCAGGGGAACCGCCACTAAAAGGGCTCCGCCGATGATCTTATAGTTCAGTCCTGCCATATAGATGATTATACAAAACAGTATAACAATTGTAATCGTGTTTTTCAAGTCTGGCTGAATGTATATAAAGCCCAAAGGAACTGCAAGCAGAATTGCTGATTTCACCAGCGTTCTCAGTGTATTCAGGTCCTCCTCATGTTCCATAAAAAATCTGGCAAAAAAAAGGATGATGATGATCTTTGCCAGCTCTGTAGGCTGAAAACGAAAGCCTCCGATACTGATCCAGCGGGTGGCGCCGCCGGCATCACTTCCAAAAAGGCGTACCCCCAGAAGCAGCAGGATATTCCCTGCGTACATCAGCCAGGAAAAATTAAGTATCCAGCTAAAGTCCATCAGCGATACGATCACCATCAGGACCAGACCAAGAATCATACCCATAAGCTGACGGTTCTGAAGAGAAGCATCTGCACTTCCCACAAGGAGTACGCCGATAGTACTCAATACAATCAGCGCAATTACAAGTCTGAAGTCATAGTCACGTAGTTTATATAGTCTAATCATGAAAACACCTTTTTCTTATGGTTCATTCGCATATTATTTACGGTTTTTTATCTCCAGAAGGACATTCCCGGAGAGGATTTTTCTATGTCGCTTTGGAGAGGAATCTTTATCAAAAGGGTGCTGCGGTCTTTCACATAACGGATTTCTACTTTCTTATCCTGCACAGCGAAATACTTATCCACAGCCCGTATCATATCGTTTTTCAGCATGGTCATCATTTGCGGCGTACAGTCCAGCCTCTCTGAAGTAAGAAGAAGCCTGAGACGATCCTTTGCGATCAGACCGGAACGTCTGCCAGAAAATCTCATAAATCCATGCCTCCTTTTTATGATCTTCTGAAAATATGGGACAGTCTTTTCATAACCCCTGTTTTCATCTGGAAATCCATAAGAGGCACTGCCTCTCCGGAAATCCTCCGGCAGATATTTTCAAAGGCCTGCCCTGAAGGAGAATTTTTCCCGCAGAGGGGTTCACCCTGATTAGTAGCTACTACCACTGCTTCGTCATCGGGAATGGCTCCCAGAAGGTCTACAGCCAGGATCTCTGTCACATCTTCCACAGACATCATCTCTCCACGTTTCACCATATCCATACGCAGACGATTAATGATCAGCTGAATCTTAGGCATCTCATTTGCCTGGAGCAGACCGATGATACGATCTGCATCACGGATAGCAGAAACCTCCGGAGTAGTAACCACAATGGCACTGTTGGCCCCGGCAATAGCGTTCTTAAATCCCTGTTCGATACCAGCCGGACAGTCTAGCAGTATATAATCAAATTCTTCCGCCAGATCCTGGGTAAGCTTTACCATCTGTTCCGGTGTGATCGCTGTTTTATCTTTAGTCTGGGCCGAAGGGAGAAGATACAAGGTATCACACTGCTTATCCCTGATCAAGGCCTGCTTCATCCGGCAGCTTCCCTCTATCACATCGATCAGATTATAGACGATCCGATTTTCCAACCCCAGGACCACATCCAGATTTCTCAGTCCGATGTCAGTATCTACCACTACCACCTTTTTATTCATTCTTGCAAGTCCAAGTCCCAGATTTGCTGTTACTGTGGTTTTACCCACTCCGCCCTTTCCCGACGTCACTACAATAATCTCGCTCATAACTCTTCCTCCTGATATTTTCCCTTTATGTATCTCAGGTATATTCCGGAACTGCCCATTTATATGGTTCGCAGGGCAGCTCCTCTTTAATCTGTCTGTACGCTGGATAAATTCTCTGTATTTGCAGTACCGGTAACAATTGCCGATTCATCTTCCAGATTGTACATATAGCTGAAAATATCATTTGCAACAGAGATCGCATTCCCAGAGGTATAACCATTGGTAATGCGGACCGCCATGGCCACTTCTGGATCGTCATAAGGTGCAAATCCGATGAAAAGACCATGGGAGGGCCGGGAATAGTCTTCCTGGGCAGTACCGGTCTTACCGGCTACAGCCACGTCCAGAGAACTTAAAGTAGCGTTTCTGGTAGCCACGCCACGCATGCCTTCATGAACAGTGGTCCAGGTACTGTCTGAAACATCCATATCCCCCTTTACTTCCGGCGAATAGTCTTCCAGAACATTACCGTCTGCATCAGTGACTTTATCAAAAAGGGTCAGATCATAGCTGGTCCCCCGGCTCGCAATAGTTGTTACATATCTGGCAAGCTGAGATGTGGTATAGTTGGCATCACTCTGACCGATAGAAGAACGGACAACATCTGTAGTTGCCATCTCAGGTGTAGCCTCCTCGATCTCCAATCCCGTATTTTCATTCAGATGGAACATCTCTGTATACTTCGTCAGCATCTCCATGCCAAGAGAATCTGAAAACTGTCCATTGGAATCTGTACCCAGGTCATAGGCCACCTGTCCGAAGAAATCATTACAGGAATTGGCAATACCGCTGATAACATTCATATATCCATGGCCGTATAGATTGGCACAGTTTACAAAATCTGCGGAATTCGGGAAATGGAAAGCACCGTCGCAGACTACGCCGTAATTACTGGTAATAACTCCTTCTTCTAATCCTGCTACCGCAGTAACGATCTTAAAAGTAGAACCTGGCGCCCTTCTCTCCTGAGTCGCTTTATTATACATAGGACTGGACAGATCTTCCTGGAGATGATTAAAATAATCGGTATCCAGGTTGTTTGCCAGACGGTTATTGTCATATCCCGGATAGGTCACGCAGGCCAGTGTCTCACCGGTGCGGGGATCTGTAATCACTACGGAGCCGGAACATGGATCCAGTGCAAGCTGTGCCGGCGTGATCTCCAGATTACTGATCTTCTGGATCATGAAATCATATGCCCGCATAGACCCGGAAGCCAGTGCATTATAAGTAGCATCATCCTGTTCCAGCACGCCCTGATCATACAAGAGCATGCACAACTGGGTGCCGGAAATAATATCGTCCTGAAGCATATACTTGTATATGATCTTGGAAAATCCCTCATCATCGCTTAAAGACTCTGTAAGGTATTGGGACAAAGCTGTATATACCTCTGAAGAATCCAGATATTCTCCATCTGCAGAGAACCTGGAAATGTCGATCCAGTTTTGTCCTGCAGCATAGGTGAGAAATTCCTTCATGCTGATCGAGCGGTCCTGCCATGCCTGATACACAGAATCCGATGTATCAATGGCTCCTTCGGACAGGATCCCTGTTTCCTGAATCAGGAAATCATCCACAATATAGTCCTGGTATTCCTGCATCTCTTCAGAAAGGTCCGAAAAAGCCACAGGATTTTCGCTGGTCAGTTCAGAAGTAATCTCAGCAAATACCTGAGACTGGCGTTGCTGAAACAGGCTGTACACAGTCTGCTCCAATGCCGTAGCATCTTCCTGTGAAAATTGTTCGATGTCCAGTACGCCATTCCCGATCAGGGCATAGTAAACATCATAGATCGGGGTTTTGATATCTGCTGTATCCATTCCTTCTTCATAGTCAAAGGTTTTGGCATTGATAATATTTTCCACCAGAATACCGGCGATCTTCTGTTCCAGAACATCATAGGCCACTTTCTGCAAGTCCTTATCAATAGACAGATATACATCATTTCCTGCTACCGGATCTACCCGGGAATCTTCGTTAATATCCAGGATCTTCCCCAGACGATCTACCACAACTTCTTCTGAACCATCTTTTCCCTGAAGCTGAGTCTCCATAATCTGTTCAACACCTGCTTTTCCCACAATAGCGTCTGTAGAATAATCATCTCTCTCTTCTTGCAGAGCTTCCAGCTCTTCTGCAGAAGCTTTCCCGGTATAGCCGATCAGGTTTGCAAAATATTCTGCATCATCATAGACCCGGATGGAATCTTCCGCAACATCTACTCCCTGAAGGCTGTCTTTTCGCTCCATAACCTCTGCTACTGTTTCCTCACTGACATTAGTAGCAATGGTCACTGGAATGTATTTCTGATAACTGTTTGTGGACAGAATATAGCGGATCTTAATAATTTGAAGGGTCTCTTCCGGGGTAAAAGACTCCGGAAGGTCGTGATCGGCAAGTTCCTGAGCAGTATAGGGATTACTGTTATTTACGAGTCCGAAACGCTTTTCGCTGCACATATAGTCCATCATTTCCTGAGCAGTAGCATTAATCTCATCATCCTCCAGACTATCAATCTCCGCTTCTCCGTATACGTCCGCCTTGAAACGGTTCAGAGTAAAACCGCTGGCTGTAAAGGTATATTCTCCATTGCTGTCAAGATCGATATAAAAGCTGATATCTGTACTTTCTTCATGTTTCTGGAAGATCTTGAGAAGCTCGTAAGCAACATGATTCAGGGTAAGATTCTGTTCCCTGGTAGTGTCATATGTGCCGTTATCCTCCAGCGTTATAGAATAGGATAACTGATTATAGGCCAGAAGCTGTCCGTTTCTGTCCCGTATATTTCCTCTTGTGCTCTTAATTGTCCTTTCTCTGGTAATGCTCAGGTTAAAATTATCCGCATACTCCTGGCCATGTATAATCTGCAAAGAAAACAGCCTTTGCAGGAGTATGAAAAAAAGCACACCGAAAAAAAGGATCAGCACCGTAGTCCTTCTAAGCCCTATTCGTTTAATGATTTTTTTTATTTTCTTAACCAAAAGGAATCTCTCTCTTTCATTTCCAGTTCTGTAAGTTTCTTGTTCAGGATAAAAAGCAGCTTATACAGTACCACTGTGATCAGCACTGTATAGATTGCCTCCGGAATAATAATTCTCCGAATATAAAAAAGTATGTCGGTTCTTCCCCGGAGAAGAAACTGAAATCCATAGACAGCCAGACCATAAATGATATCTCCCGCTGTCACTAAAAACATAGGCACCCGGATTTCTTCATCATAAAAAATCTTGGTGCAGCATCCGGCTCCATAACCGATACACAAGTAGATCAGAGCATAAAATCCCAGAAGATTTCCATAGAAAATATCTTTCAGGATCCCGCAGAGAAACCCGGCCCAGATGCCGGTGATCTTTCCCCGCATAAAGCCGAAAGAAACGGTGGCGATCAGCAGCAGATTCGGTACAATGGAACCGATGGCCAGTCTCTGGAAAACAGTGGTCTGCAAAATAAAGCAGAACAGGATCACCAGGATATAGGCCAGTTTTCTTCTAATCCTCATTTATGAATCCCCTTTCTGCTGTTTCAGCTCCTTGATTACCAAAACCTCACGGATATGTTCAAAATCCACCACCGGCGTAAGAGTTCCGGTTTTTGTCAGGTTATTGGGATCTTCCTGAATCTCGCTGACATAGCCGATCAGGATTCCGGGAAGGAATTTTTCACTGACATCCGAAGTGATAATCTTCTCGCCTTCCTGTATACGGTCATCATCATCTTTCAGATGAATGAACTGAAGTTTTCCTTCATTGATCAGGCGAAGATCTCCTGCTACGATACATCGGTCCGAAGTGCTCATGGTCATAGCGCTGACATTGCTGGAATCATCGATGATCGACCGGACTGTGGCCCAGCTTTTTCCCGCTTCCGTAACGATTCCCACCAGTCCGCCTTCTGTGATTACATTGCAGTCCACCTGTACGCCATCATCGGTCCCCCGGTTTATTGTAAAAGTCGAAAACCAATTCTCATCGTCCATAGCGATGACCTGGGCAGCCACCTTATCGTATTCGCTGTACTGCTGATCCAGATTATAGAGTTCCTGCAGCCTATCCAGTTCATCCAGATCCTGTGTAAGCTGACTGTTCTGGGCGGTAAGTTCATCTACCTTATCCTGGAGCTGCTGGTTTTCCTCCACCAGCTTCTGTTTGCTCTGGAGCCCTGCGGTTGCGTCGTCAAGAGCCGTACCGATACTGTTGATCCCCTTCTGAAAGGGAATCACCGCATAGCCCACGATATTCTTTACAGGTCCCGCAGGAAGATTCACCGCAGCCGCCAAAGCCATCAGGCTCAGGCAGACCAGGATCATAATAATCAGAATATGTTTGCTTTTTATCACCCAGTTAAATTTTTTCTTCATTCTTAAAACCTCAGCTTTTTCTTGTTATCTCACCCATTTTTGCAGGGTGCGGTTTCCCATGATCTCTTTTAAGCCCTCTACAGTGCAGAACTCATAATAATCCGACAACCGTATCTTTTTTCCCGTTTCCTGTTTCAGGAACCATTCCATATCCGGTATCCGGCTGGTGCCTCCGGTCACAAAGATTCCCTGATCTTCAATATTTTTCCGTATCTGAGGGGGAATCCTTTCAAGAAAGAACAGGATTTCTTCACAGATATCCCTGATGGGTCTTTTTATCGTTTCATATATCAGATCAGAGGGGATCGCCTGTTCCCTGGGAAGGCCGCTGAGACTATCTACACCTGTCACTTTTCTTGCCTCCATAGGATCATCCTTCAGATAGGCGAGAGAAAATTTCAGACGGCGAGCTGTACGGTTGCCAATGTGAAGATTGTAACATTTCCTTACTTCATTGACGATCCCGTCATTCAGTTGCTTGCCCCCGGTTTCCAGAAGTTTGCTTACCACTACTTTACCCAGTTCAATAACGGAAATTTCCGTACTCTGAGCACCGATATTAACAACCATACTCCCTTTTGTGTGAAGAATAGGTATACCCAGCGCCACCGCATCAGCGATGGTTTTATCTACCATATAAACTTTGTTTTTTCTGTTGGAATTTCCGATGGTATAATAGGCTCTCTTATCGATCTCGGACAGATCCGAAGGTATGGCAAGATAGAGACTGCATCCCAGCAGAGCCTGTGCGTCTGCCTTTTTCAGCAAAGCCTGTAAGACCATTTCTGTGTGATGGATATCTGCGATCTTTCCGCCAAGAACAGGAGAGATCACAGACACATTAGAAGGATTTTTTTCAAAAATCTCATATGCGTCATTTCCCACAGCCAGAACCTGATTCTGGTTGCGGACTGCAATCATGTTTTTTTCCGCTATTATAGTATCCTGGCTCTGTGAATAGATTTTCACCATACTGCTTCCCAGGTCTACTCCAAACGCTTTATGCAACGGCATCTTCATGCTCCCCTTTGTCAATCATTAAAAAATCCCCCTTTGGCGAAAACTCAGGAACCGATGATCTCCGATGATAATATGATCTATCAGAGGAATCCCAAGGATATCCCCTGCCCGGCTCACTCTTTGGGTAAAGTCCAGATCTGCCCGGCTGGGCGCCGGATCTCCGCTTGGGTGATTATGTACCAGCAGGATCCCCACCGCATGGTAGGAAACTGCTGCCAGGAAAATCTCTCTGGGATTTACCAGAGAACTGTTCACCGTTCCCTTAAAAACCATTTCTTCCCCCAGAAGATGGTTTTTCGTATCCAGCATCATACAGATCAGCAGCTCCTGTTCTTCGTGACGGAGCCGCTCCATGTAATATTCTGCAATGGTTTCCGGTTGATTAAAAGAAAGGCCCTTTCTGGCCGTAGCTGTGGCGATCCTTTTGGAAAGCTCTCCAATGCATTTGATCTGGACAGCTTTTACCTTCCCCACACCTTTTACAGACTGGAGCTGGGCCAGACTTAACTGATACAGACCCAGCAGCCCTTCCCTGTCTTTGGAAAGATTTAAGATTTCATCTGCCATATCTACAGAAGGACACCCCTTTGTGCCCGTACGCAGAAGCACTGCTAACAGTTCTCCGTCGCTTAAAGCTTCCGCTCCTAAACGCAGGCACTTTTCATAAGGTCTGTCCTCTTTTGCCATATCCATTATTTTCTTCATTTTTCTTGCTGCGATACTCTCTTCGGCATATAGTTTTCGCAGGTTCATTGTAGCACAGTTTGAAAATGATGTATATGCCTTAAAATAAATTTCTGATTTTTTTCACAATTGCTTCGCCCACTTTCAGACCGTCCATAGCCGCAGAAGTAATCCCCCCTGCATAGCCGGCACCTTCTCCGCAGGGATAGAGCCCGGCAATATTGCACTGGAAATTTTCATCTCTTGAAATCCTTACCGGTGAGGAAGTACGGCTTTCTACTCCTGTCAAGACCATATCTTCTCTGTTAAATCCGGGAATAATCCCTCCAAAAGCCTGAATTCCTTCAATGAGAGTTTCGCTGATCTGATCAGAGAAAAGCTGTCTCAGGTTGGAAAAACTCCACTCTCCCTTAGTACAGGGTGTTATCTTTCCCAGTTCCTTTGACTTCCGGTTTTTACAAAAATCTCCGTAAAGCTGAAGAGGGATCTTTCCTTTTCCCAATTCATAGGCTTTTTCTTCTAGTTGCCGCTGGAATTCTACTCCTGCCAGAGGCCCTTCACCCCGGAAATCTTCAGGCGTCACCGTGACGATCAGGGCACTGTTGGCGTTCTGGCTGTCTCTGTCATGGTAGCTCATACCGTTTACCGCCAATCTGCCCGGTTCAGAGGAAGCATTCACTACATAGCCCCCAGGACACATACAGAAACTGTAGACTCCCCTTCCATTCTCTCCCCGATGGGTCAGCTTATAAGAAGCAGCCCCCAGATTCTCCGGCTCTTCCTTTCCGTACTGATACTGGTTGATCATAGCCTGAGGGTGTTCTGCCCGAAGGCCTACTGCAAAAGACTTGGGTTCCATATAAACCTTTTTCTCTTCCAGCAGCGAGAAGGTATCCCTGGCACTATGGCCTACAGCCAGGACTACAAAAGGAGAAAGGATCTTTTCCTGCCCGTTGACCACTACTCCCCGGACTTTTCCCTCTTCAATAAGAATATCCGTAACTTTGCTGCGGAAACGTACCTCTCCCTGCTGCTCCTCAACATAACTGCGGATGTTCTTTACAATCTCCACCAGTTTATCCGTCCCCAGATGAGGCTTCTGAACATAAAGGATCTCCTCCGGCGCACCTGCCCAGACAAAAATATTCAACACTTCGGTATTTCTTCCCTGGCTGTCTTTTACCAGAGTATTTAGTTTCCCGTCGGAAAAAGTGCCGGCGCCTCCCTCTCCAAACTGAACGTTACTTTCCGTATCCAGCTCTCCTGTTTTCCAGAACTGGTCTACTTTTTTCATTCGCCGGTCTGCATCGTCTCCTCTTTCCAGAAGAATGGGCCGCAGTCCTGCACGGGCCAGATAATAAGCACAGAAAAGCCCGGCAGGCCCGCTTCCGATTATCACCGGGCGGCAGGTCTCCAAATCATTCTCTGTGACTCCCTCCGGAAGGGTCAGATAGGAAAATTTTTTTCTGTTAGTTAACATAATATTTTTATTGTTAACCTTTTTTAAAACTCTGTTTTCTTTCTTTACGGAAACATCTATTGTGTATACAAAATACAACTCTGGCTTTTTTCTGGCGTCCAGGGACTGCTTCCGGATCTTCCAGGACTGAAGCTCCTGAGATGAAATTTTCAGGAGCTTTACTATTTTTTTCTCCAGATCTTCTCTGGTATGAGAAATCGGCAGTTTTACCTGCTGTAAAGTCAGCATGGAAGTTCCTCCTCTCCTCTTTGGCTGCCTGCGCAGGCAGCACTTTTTCCGGCCAGGGCTCCTGTGGTCCAGGCCCACTGCAGATTATAACCTCCGCAGATGCCGTCGGCATCCAGAATCTCTCCTGCCAGATACAAGCCCGGCACTTTCCTGGATTCCATGGTTTTGGGCTCAACTTCCTCCAAAGGCACCCCTCCGGAGCATACCTGGGCCTGGTCATAGGACTTGCTTCCTCTGATCTCTACAGGAAATTCCTTGATCTTATGAGCCAGTTGGAAAATATCCGGATTTCCCATCATCAGCACTTCTGCCAGTTTCTGAGGAAGCAGGCCGAGCAGAAGCTGCTTTACAGATTTGTAAGGACACTGATCCTGTCGGGTTTTCAGAAATGCCGTCAATCCTGCTTCATCAAAATCCGGAAGAAAATCCAGCAGAAGGGTCACTTTCACTCCTTCCCCGATCAGCCGCACAGCCCTGCCGCTGACCTGGAACACAGGGATTCCGGAGACTCCATAATCCGTCATCTGGATCTCTCCCTGAGCCTGATCAAAGATCTGTCCCTCTGCCATAAGAGAAACCCGTCCCTCTGTGCGGACGCCTGCCCATTTGGAGAACCAATTTCCTTTGCCTTTCAGGGGAACCAGGGCAGGAAGAGGGGGTATGATCTTATGCCCAAGAGCTTTTGCCAGCTCATACCCGCTGCCATCCGCCCCCTGTATGGAAGAAGCCCGGGAACCGGCAGCCAGGATCACCTTATCCGCCGGGTAGTTCCAGGTTTCTGTAAGCACCCGGAATCCCTGTTCCTCTTGCCGGATCTCTTTTACATGTTCCCTGCACTTAATCTTTACTTTCCGGTATCTGGCTTCCATTTCCAGCAGTTCCTGGACACTGGAAGCCTGCATGCTGGCAGGATATAGATAGCCCTCTTTGTTTTTCGTATAAACGCCGATCTGAGAGAAAAAACGGATGGTATCCTGGAGAGAAAACCCCTGAAGGATCTTCCAGGCCAAAGTACCTGACAGACTGTGATAGCAGGAAGGCTCCTGATGGATATTGGTCAGATTACATCTTCCGTTTCCTGTTGCCAGGAGCTTCCTCCCTGTTTTCTCATTATGTTCCAGAAGGGTCACTTCCCCACCTTCTCTGGCCGCCATAATAGCAGCCATCAGTCCGGAAGCTCCTCCTCCGATAATGCAGATTTTTCTTTTTTCCATATAGGCTCCTATTCCTCCGGAAGGGTTACCAGTTTCTTATCTGCCAGCTTCTGAAGGGACATGAGAATGCCCAGCTTGGCGTGATACCAGGTCAATCCTCCCTGAAAATATACGGTATACGGCGGCTTAATGGGACCGTCCGCAGACAGTTCAATAGAAGAACCTGAAACAAAAGCTCCGGCAGCCATGATCACATCACTGTCATAGCCGGGCATTGCCCAGGGTTCCGGCTCCACATAGCTGTCCACTGGGGCTGCAGCCTGGATCCCCTTGCAGAACTCGATGACCCCTTCCGGAGTGCCGAAGGTCACTGCCTGGATGATATCATGACGGTCTTCTTTGCCGTCCGGTGTTACAGAAAATCCCAGCCGCTCATAAATGTTAGCTGCAAAAATAGCTCCCTTCAAAGCCCCGGCTGTTACGGAAGGGGCCAGGAAAAATCCCTGATAAAAGGCGGAATTCACTCCTAAAGTAGCCCCCACTTCTTTTCCAAGGCCCGGACAGGTGAGACGGTAGGCAGCATTTTCTACATATTCTTCTTTTCCTGCAATATAGCCGCCGATAGGAGCCAGACCGCCTCCCGGATTCTTGATCAGGGATCCCACTACCAGATCTGCTCCTACGTCACTGGGTTCCAGTCTTTCCACAAATTCTCCATAGCAGTTATCAACCATACAGATTACATCCGGTTTGATCCCTTTAATAAAGGAGATCAGTTCGCCGATCTGAGCCACAGAAAAGGTAGGGCGGGTCAGATATCCCTTGGATCTCTGGATCTCCACCAGCTTTGTTTTCTCATTAATGGCCGCCCGGATACCGTCATAGTCGAATGTTCCATCCTCTAAAAGCTCTACCTGGCGGTAAGTTATGCCATATTCTGCCAGAGAACCTTTGGATGGCCGGATACCGATGACTTCCTCCAGGGTATCATAAGGTTTCCCTACCGGAGAAAGCAGCTCGTCCCCAGGACGGAGATTTCCCGCCAGCGCTACTGCCAGCGCATGAGTACCGCAGGCCAGGAGAGGCCGTACAAGGGCGGATTCTGTGTGAAAGGTATCTGCATATACTGCCTCCAAAGTATCCCTTCCCAAGTCATTGTATCCATATCCGGTTGAAGGATACAGGCAGGCCTCGCTGACTTTATTTTTCTGCATGGCATGAAGTACTTTCAGCTGGTTATATTCTGCATTTTTGTCAATTTCCTCAAAGCGGCTTTTCAGTTCTTTTTCAATTTTGTTTCCATAGGCCAGTACCTGAGGACTGATTCCCAGTTCTCGGTACATCGCTTTCATATCACCCATTTACAGAATTCCTCTTTTCTTACAATTTTCCAGTATATATTCTAAAATTTTCTTATCGTCGTAGTCAAAGTCCGGCTTATTTACCCAGATCACATCTTGCTCTCTGCGAAACCAGGTAAGCTGCCGCTTGGCAAAATGCCGGGTATCTCTTTTCAGGACATAGACGGCTTCCTCTAAGGTACATTCCCCTTCCAGATAAGCCAGGATTTCCTTATATCCCAGTCCCTGCATGGAGACCATGTCTCTGGTATATCCCATCTGGGCCAGACGGCGGACTTCCTCCACAAGCCCCTTCTCCAGCATCTGGTCCACCCGGCAGTCAATCCTTTCATAGAGCCTGTCCCGGTTGTCATTCAATACAAAATATGCAGTATTATAGGGAGAAAGTTTTTCTCCCTCCTTTTCATTATGGAGAGAAATCTTCTCTCCGGTCAGTTCATAGTATTCCAGAGCCCGGATCACACGTTTAATATTATGTGGATGGATCTTTTGGGCAGACTCCGGATCCTTCTCTACCAGAAGCTGATGGAGATATTCCCCTCCCTTTTCCTCGGCCAGTTTTTCCAGTTCTGTCCTCACAGAAGATTTCTCCGTATCCTGGGAAAAGTCAATGTCCTTGACCACTGCCTGGATATAAAATCCGGTCCCCCCCGTAAGGATGGGGATCTTTCCTCTGGAATAAATTTTTTCCATAGCTTCTTTGGCCATTTCCTGAAAACGGACCACATGGAATTCTTCGCTGGGTTCCAGAACATCGATGAGATAATGGGGAACCCCTTCCATTTCTTCCCTGGTGATCTTGGCAGATCCGATATCCATATGCTTATAAACCTGCATGGAATCTGCCGAGATGATCTCCCCATCCGCTGCTTTTGCCAGCGCAATGGATAAACTGGTTTTTCCTACTGCTGTAGGGCCTGTCAGTACGATCAAAGGCTTTTTCAAAAAAATCACCTACACAATTCTTTTAAATTTCTTTTCCAGTTCGTATCTGGTCATGGATATGATCGTAGGTCTTCCATGGGGACAGTGGTAAGGATTCTCCAGTCCCAGCAGCTCGTCAATAAGCTGATCTGCTTCTTCAAAGGAAAGGGTATTATTTCCCTTTACTGCCGCCTTGCAAGCAGCTGTGGCAATCCTTCCTGCGATGATATCCAAAGGCTGTCTGGTGTTTTCATTTTCCAGGCTGTCCAGGATCTCCACAAAAAGGTCCTGGACAGAGATCCCGTATATGTTTGCAGGAACTCCATGTATGCTGTATTCCCTGCCTCCAAACTCGGAAATCTCAAATCCGAATCTTTTAAAGACATTCATATGGCTTTTTAAAAGCATGTCTTCCTGAAGATTCAGAGAAATCACCTGAGGAGGAGACACCATCTGGGTGGTCACTTCCCTGGTTTCAAATTCTTTCATAAACCGCTCATAAAGTACCTTCTCATGGGCGGCGTGCTGATCGATAATATAGAATTTATTATCATATTCCACCAGCCAGTAAGTCTCAAAAAGCTGCCCGATGATCCGGTGGCGGGCTCTGGCCTTTTTCGACAGCAGCCGGTCGTCAAAAAGTTCCATCTGCTGAGGGGCCGGCCCCTTCTCTTCTTTTGCTGGAGAAATCGGGATGTTCTCTTTGGCAGATATCTCTTGTTCCTCGTTTGTTCCCGACTCCTCATGGGTTTTCAAAGGGACGGCTTCAGGAGCGGCCGGAGATACAGAAGCCAGATGGAGCCCTACAGGAACAGCGGCCTCTTCTTTCTTTGCCGGCTCCTCCCTCCCATATGGGGCTCTTTCCTCTCGTATCTGCTCCGGAACCGGATATGGAGCAGCAGGATTTTCCGGTCTCTGTCTTTTTTGAAACTCTTCTGTCCTTTTACGAAAACCCTTCTCAAAAGGTTCCGGAGCAGAAATCCTCTTCCGGTTTTTCTTCTCCTCTTTTTGTTCCTCCCTTTTTTCTTTCCGGCTTTCCAGATCTACCTGCGGGATCATCTCCCTGCCGGCCAGAGCCTGAGTGATCATATCATAGGTGGCGTTATACACAGCCCCCTGATTCTGGAACCGGACTTCCATTTTGGTAGGATGGACATTTACATCGATCTCGTCGCCGGAAATGTTATACTGCAAACACACAAATGGATACTTGTGCTGCATCATATAAGGCTTATAGGCTTCCTCAATGGCTTTCATCAGGATCTTGCTTTTTACATACCGGCCGTTGATATAATAATTTTCAAAGTTCCGGTTTCCCCTGGAGATCACCGGTTTTCCGATAAATCCCTCAATAAGGATTCCCGGCTGTTCAAACCGGACCTCCAGCAGTTCTCTGGTAATATCCCTGCCGTAGATCCCATAGATTACATCTTTCAGATTGGAATTTCCGGAACTGTGGAGACGCATCTGCCCGTTTACCATATATTTAAAAGAAATATCCTGATGGGACAGAGCCAGCTGTTCCATGTAGGCGCTCACATACCCAGCTTCCGTCATGGCCGTTTTTAAAAATTTCGCCCTGGCAGGGGTGTTGAAGAACAGATTCCGCACCAGCATAGTAGTGCCATTTGGGGCTCCGATCTCCTCCAGGGACTTTTCCCTGCCTCCTTCTATCACATACCGGACGCCAATCATATCTTCCGGCGTCTTGGTGATCACTTCCATCTGGGAAACGGCAGAAATACTGGACAAAGCCTCTCCCCGAAATCCCAGAGAAGAAATCTGCAGCAGATCTTCCACCTTCTGGATCTTGCTGGTGGCATGGCGGAGAAATGCCAGCCGGACCTGCTCCCTGGGAATGCCGTTTCCGTTGTCTGTCACCCGGATAAAGGAAATACCTCCCTCTTTGATCTCCACGGTTATTGCCGTAGCCCCGGCGTCAATGGCGTTTTCCACCAGTTCTTTTACCACAGAAGCCGGCCGTTCTACTACCTCGCCTGCTGCTATTTTGTCTATTGTGTTCTGATCTAATACTGCAATCTCTCTCACTATTTATCACCATCTGTTTTTCAACTTGTTCTGAAGCCGGTATAGAACATTCAGAGCATCTACCGGCCGCAACTCGTCTATCTTGATCGATTTCAGTTCCTCTAATACATCATCGTCTTTTACCGTGTCAAAAAGGGAAATCTGTTCCATATCCACTTCATCATAATGGACCGGAGGTTTCGGCTTTGTCTTCTTTCCTTCAGAAGCAATATCCTTCACCGTAGAAGTAATGTCTGCGCTGACCAGTTCCTCTACCAGTTCCTTGGCCCGGTTAATAACAGAATCCGGAACTCCCGCCAGCTTCGCCACCTGGATACCGTAGCTCTTATCTGCGCCTCCTTTGACGATCTTGCGCAGGAACACGATGTCGTCTCCCCGTTCTTTCACAGCAATACAATAATTGTTCACTCCCGGAAGCTTTCCTTCTAATTCCGTCAGCTCGTGGTAATGAGTAGCAAAAAGGGTTTTTGCTCCTAAAAGCTTCGGGTTGCTGATATGCTCAATCACCGCCCATGCAATGGACAGACCATCAAAGGTACTGGTGCCTCTGCCGATCTCATCCAGGATCAGCAGACTTTTGGAAGTGGCATTCCGAAGGATATTGGCTACCTCCGTCATCTCCACCATAAAGGTACTCTGGCCGCTGGCCAGATCATCGGAGGCTCCCACTCTGGTAAAAATCCGGTCTACGATACCGATATTTGCCTTGCTGGCCGGTACAAAAGAACCAATCTGGGCCATAAGGACGATCAGTGCCGTCTGCCGCATATAAGTAGATTTTCCCGCCATATTCGGACCAGTGATCACAGAGATACGGTTTTTCCCATTGTCCAGATAAGTGTCATTAGGAATAAACATGTCATTGGTGATCATCTTTTCCACCACCGGATGGCGTCCATCCTTGATATCAATGACTCCTCTGGTATTGATCTTAGGCCGTACATACTGATTCCTGGAGGCTACCAGAGCCATAGACAGATAGGCGTCCAGTTTTGCAATGGCCCTGGCAGTTTTCTGGATACGTTCCACTTCTTGGGCGATCATGTTCCTTATCTCTGCAAACCGGTCATATTCCAGAGCGTAAAGCTTGTCTTCCGCCCCCAAGATCATATCCTCCAGTTCTTTTAGCCGGGGAGTGATGTACCGCTCTGCATTGGTCAGTGTCTGTTTTCTGGTATAATAATCCGGAACCATGTCTTTGAAGGAATTGGTAACCTCCAGATAGTAACCGAACACCTTGTTATATTTAATCTTTAAATTCTTGATCCCGGTCTTTTCTTTTTCCTCTGCTTCCAATTCTGCCAGCCAGGTCTTTCCCTTTGTTTTGGCCTGACGGTAGTCATCAATCTGCCGGTCATAACCGTCTTTAATGATCCCCCCCTCTTTCATGGCCAGAGGAGGATCCTCCACAATAGCTTTATCCAGCACCTGATACAGATCCTGAAGTTCATCCATATCCTCATAGATCGTCTCCAGCTCTTTACTCTGGAACTGCCCCAGGAGTCTGCGGATAGGAGGGATCATTCCTATAGAAGTCTTAAAGGCGATAAGGTCTCTGGGGTTGGCAGACTGATAGCTGACCCGGCTGATCAGCCGCTCCAGGTCATATACCGGTCCCAGATACTCCCGGATTTCCTCCCGATCCATCTCCTGCCGGTTAATCTCCTCCACAGCATCCAGCCTTTGATTGATAGCTTCTTCCTCAATAAGGGGCTGCTCAATAAAGGAGCGGAGCATTCTGGCTCCCATAGCTGTTTTCGTCTTATCCAGCACCCAGAGAAGAGATCCTCTCTTTTCCTTTTCCCGCATAGTCTCTGTCAGCTCCAGATTCCTTCTGGTAGAGCTGTCGATAAGCATATATTTATCTGTCACATAGGGAGTGATCTTCCTCATATGGTCCAGAGAATTTTTCTGGGTCTCCAGGAGATAGGTAAGAAGGGCCCCTGCGGCTATGGTGGCGCAGTCGTAGTCCTTCAGTCCAAGGCCCTCCAGGGTTCCTACATGGAAGTGGTCTTTTAAAGTCCTCTGGCAGAGATCGTCGTCAAAATACCAGTTATCAAGAGCAGAAACCGACAGGTGAAGACGGTTCCGCAGTTCTTCCGGATCCACGCCGCTCATACAGAAGGCTTCATTACAGATCAGCTCCGCAGGAGAAAATTTATAAAGTTCATCCAGAAGGTTCCGGAGTTTTTCTACTTCCGTAACCATAAAAGCACCGGTGGTCACATCTGCAAAAGCGATGCCGAACCGGTTGGAAATATAGGCCACGGACATGATATAGTTGTTTTTCGTCTCATCCAGTGCCTGGGTATAGAGGTTGGTTCCCGGCGTCACCACCCGAATCACTTCCCGCTTTACAATACCCTTGGCCAACCTGGGATCTTCCATCTGTTCACAGATGGCGACCTTATATCCTTTCTCCACCAGCCGGTTGATATAATTATCCGCTGCATGAAAGGGGACGCCGCACATGGGCGCCCTCTCGGTCAAACCACAATCCTTTCCCGTGAGAGTCAGCTCCAGTTCTCTGGATACCGTTTCCGCATCCTCGAAAAACATCTCATAAAAATCTCCCAAACGGTAAAATAATATACAGTCTTCATATTCTTCTTTTGTTTTTATATAATGCTGCATCATCGGAGTGACTGCAGACATATCTACATCTTTTATCGAAATTCCCATTCTGTCTTTTTATCCTACTTTCCTGCCCATATAATAAAATCCTTTACACTCCAAAAGTTCTACCTTGCAAAGCTGTCCGATCAGGGAAACATCTCCGGGAAAATGTACCAGCAGATTATTGGAAAGCCGCCCTGTGACCAGATGAGGATCCTGGCTGTTCTGCTCTTCCACCAGCACTTCCTGGACAGTACCTGTATCTCTGGAAGACATCTCTCTTCCAATCTCCTGCACTTTCTTCAGCAGCCGGTCAAACCGGTCTTTTACCACATCTTCCGGCACCTGGTCTTCCATCACTGCGGCAGGAGTTCCTGTCCGCTTGGAATAAATAAAGGTAAATGCGCTGTCATACCGGACCTTCTCCACCACATCCATAGTTTCCAGAAAATCTTCCTCTGTCTCTCCCGGAAATCCCACAATGATATCCGTAGTCAGAGAAATATCCGGCATAGCCTCCCGGATCTTTCTCACCAGTTCCAGATACTTCTCTTTATCATACCGGCGGTTCATCAGCTTCAGAATCCGGCTGCTGCCTGACTGAAGAGGCAGGTGAATGTGACGGCAGATCTTCCTGCTGTTTTTCATAACTTCAATGAGCTCATCTGAAAGATCTTTGGGATGTGAGGTCATAAACCGGATCCGCTTCAGCCCCTCGATCTTCTCTACCTCCTGGAGAAGCTGAGCAAAGGTCATAGGTTCTTCCAGATTTTTTCCATAAGAATTTACATTCTGTCCCAGAAGCATGACTTCCACAACTCCATCTGCCACCAGACGTTCAATCTCCCGGATAATATCCTTTGGATTCCGGCTCCGTTCTCTTCCTCTTACATAAGGAACAATGCAATAGCTGCAGAAATTATTGCAGCCAAACATAATATTTACTCCGGATTTAAAAGGATACTTCCGCTCTGTGGGGAGATCCTCCACGATCTTGTCCGTATCCTTCCAGATATCAATGACCATCCGGTCAGAGAGCAGAGCAGAGACTACCAGCTCCGCAAACTTATAAATATTGTGGGTGCCAAAGATCAGATTTACAAAGGAATAACTTTTCTTCAGCTTTTCCACCACCTGAGGCTCCTGCATCATACAGCCGCAGAGAGCGATCATCATATGGGGGTTTTTCTTTTTCAGACTGTGGAGATAACCCAGCCTTCCGTAAACACGAAGGTTGGCGTTTTCCCGGACCGTACAGGTATTGTAGATAACAAAATCCGCATTCTCGTCTTCTGTCTCCACATAGCCGATACGCTCCAACACCCCGGCCAGCTTTTCCGAATCCCTGGCGTTCATCTGGCACCCAAATGTAACTATTTTACTACGAGGCGCAAAGCCGTGTTCCTCTTTAAATTTTTGTACAAGTTGACGAGCCTTTTCTATAAAGTAGTATTGACGTTCCGGTTCAGTAACAGGCGGCACATCTGGCAGTTCCTTTAATGTTTTGTCCCATTTTTCTTTATCTATCATATATTTCTTCACCTCATAATATAAAAACCTTTACAAATTCAAACGAGAATCATTTACACCATCATTGCATTATATCATGCAGTCTGATTACAGGCAACACGAAAAATAGGAGTAATGAGTATTAATAGATGAACTCCAGTTCGTAATTACAAACTGTATATAGTAGAGTATGACACATTATTATCTATACGACAAATCTCAGTTTTCCCAATAGATATACAGATTTACACTCAATACGGGGATTTTACGTGCTAAATACATATAAGAAACGCCCGGAAGAATTCCGGGCGTCCCTTTAGATAAAAGAGAGATAGAAAATTTATAATAGAATTTTACCAGCTTTATTGATGGCTCCGGGATTATTTATGTCGTTTCCCTATCGACATCTATAATTTAACACAATGAAAAACTGATATATTTTCGCAGAGATTAAATTTATTATCATTTATTAGATTGAATTATTAAAAATTAGTTATTTATGTGATAAACGTATAAAATAACAAAGGCAGCAGGTATCCTGCTGCCTTTGTATTAGATGGATTTAATGGTCGTTCTAATTTTTTATCGCTGTGTCAATGCAGCTTAAAAACTGAAATGCAAAAAGAAGAACAAGCATTACCACCATTTTCCTCTGATTCTTTTTTACCATCTTCATACCTCCTGTTTTTGATTTATAGTTAATATGAATCAAAAATATAAACCTATTTTAGAAAATTGGCAGCATGTTACGTTGCCGCCAATTTTATATACAGGCTATTTGTAACTAATTGGGATTCCCAGTTTCCTTGATACATATCGGGCAATGCAGATAGCATCTTCCCATGTTTCCCTGCATGGAGATCCATCCTCATAAAGCTCCGCAAACAGGACGTCTGAATCTAAGGCTATGTCGATGGAACTGTCAACATTATAGTCGAGACCTACGAACTGTCCTTGATCCGTCCATCGGCAGGTAACTCTGGAGCTGGACGTTAGGTTTTCCTTTCGAATCTTTTGGAACAACCATTTCTTTGTGTCCTCACCTGGGTCTTCCTCATATTCATAAGACGAATCAATAAACGCGCTTTTTTCTTCTTCTCTCCACGGTCCCACATACTTTTCAAGTTTACGATAGCAGATTCGAAGACTATCAATGTCATAATTAGCACAAATAATTGAAGATTGGTTGTAGATCTCAGCTAGTTTTATTGTGCTTTTCATGCAGGCGGACTTCGACAGCTGGGTAGTGCACAGCAGCTCTTCTTTCCCTGTATTTAGATTCATCATGAATCCACCGTATTCGATTACACAACCATTATCCATACTTGTATTCCTCCTCTTTTTTTGATCAAATAGAATATGTGTTAAAATCTATGTGAAATTTTAGGCGAAATAAATGACAGCAGGTATAAACCCACTGCCACTTTTGAAAGATTCAGGCTAAATGTTCATAAGATCTTCAGCTACACTAAGATCAAATGTTTTTTCAAACCAGTGCGAGATCTCTTCTCTGTGAGTGCCAGGTTTGAATCCGTGCCACTCCTGCTCTATCTTTTCTGTTTCCGGATCCACAGGAACATTTCCAAAGTCAGACCACAGATTTTTTATTGCCCGCATGTCGTATACGATTGTGAATCCAGGACGAAAATCTTTGAAAGTCGGCACCAGAATATCGGAATACACGAATTCCCAGTTTCCTCCAGCAAGTCCGCAGCCTATATATCCAGGTACTGCAACCGGCAGGTTCTGCTGTTCAGCAGTAAGTTTTAATTCAGTGCATGCGTTTTGCAAAGCATTGTAATTCGTATCGATACGTTTCAGTGTTGGTATATTCTCTCCGAAAAGATGGGCGACATATTTACGATCGTCTACTTTATCTAAGTAACATGTTCCGAGAGCATGACCGCCCCATGTCTTACATAACTGCTTATAATGCTCAAACTGTGTGTCAGTAAGTAATTTTTGCCTGATCTGCTTTGCAATGCCTGCTCCCATAGCACCCACGCAGTTAACCTGGTGAGCGATTACACCCTCTCCGACTGCCAAAAGATCGCCTTTCATTTCTTTCATCATAGTTACTTCCTCCTTTTATTTGATTACGTTAGTAAAATGAATTATAATTTTAATATTATTAACGACTTTATTTATTCTTGCTTTGAATATCATATTTATTATGAATTCAAAAAGAGGAGGAACGATTAGATGAATGACAATACCAAGGAAATGATAAGCCTTTATAAAGAGCTTTTAAAATACGAATTTAGTTTCAGCGATAACAGTGATGTTTCAGATGGAATATCAGAATTAATGATCAGTATAGAAAAAAGCTTACTGAAGGTAGATGGTCTTCCGTCGGGTACGATCAATTGGGATAAATTGTTCGGAAAGCTTTACTATGGGGCAACAATAGGCAAAACGAGATTTAAGCATTGGATTAGAATTGAATCTCACGCTATTATGTGCATTGATGACCGGTCAACATGTAAAATTGTCCAGTTGACCCCAGATTGCTTTTTAGTTTTATACAGTGAGACTGACACTGGAAATCCTATAAAGCTGTATTTAAACCGTGCAGAGCTCATTTTATCTTTCCACAGAGAAAAGCGACAGGTTTGACCTGCCGCTTTTTTTACAAAAAATGCTGAAAATATTACTTTTTGCAGATTCCATACACGCTTCCGATATCTTTCGCTATGGACCGTGTGTAATAATTAATTGTCCGCCGGGTAATTTTCTCACCGTAATATAGCCGATCGAGAAAGTTATCGATGTTGTCCTCATTACGGATCTCACGGTAGATATAATGGTTGGTGCCATCATGATGGCATTCATCACAACAGATGTCATATCCGTTACAGTACCATTTACATTCACCGTCAGATTGGGAATACAAAATATCCTTGATATTCCCAGAATCGATTACCTAACTCTTCTTCCGTATATTCTCCAACATACCCTTCCTCATAACAGCGGTACCGCAGTTCGGGAAGTTCTGTCAGTTCATCGTATTCTTCGCCACACTTTGTGCATGTGAATGGACCGTATGGATTACCGCTATCATAAATGGACGCTTCAGCAGGTTTGCTTATATTACTAACAAAATTGCAGTATCCATCAACGATCACATCCAATCTGCATACCTGCCGTGCATAGAACCTGGTGTTTCCACATTTACATCTTTTCATTGTGTTTCCTCCTCTTCTTAATGATTCGTTATCAATATGAAAGAGTCGAAAATACAAATGAAAAAAGCGCCATTGGCATGACGCTTTCTCGGATATTAAGCAAATTTTAATTGTCCATTGTCTTCTGAAACGACACTCATCGCCGGCAGGCGCTCTCCTACCTTCAGGTAAGGGCAGTTTGAAAACACAAGTTTTTCTGCCATGATTGGCACCACACTGTTGCCGATGCGTGCTACCTGCTTCGATACAGGGTATTTCCGCCAGCGGTAATCTCTGTCGATAATATAGTCCCTTGGAAATCCCTGTCCCAGCTTGAGCTCTTCGGGAGTAAGCATTCTGAGACAGATATCCAAAAGTACATATTCATTTCCCAGCACTGTAATCAGCGCAAAACGGTCTTTAGTGACTACCGTATGAAGCGGATCCAAAAGTGACTGGCCTGTGCCTGAGCCGTAGTACTCCATAATATATTGGCTGACCCAAGTACATTTTTGAGCTGTCTCCTCATTGATTCCACTTTCCTTTAGCTTCTTCCAATCGGTGGCCAACACATATACTGTCCCAAAATGCCCGGGACTGGTCGTTATAGTATGGATTGGTTCAAACAGTGACTGACCACAGCCGCTTTTATAGAATTTAGTTAGAAACGCCATAACCAAATGATTGTGATCCACCGTTGTAACCGTATGCAGCGGATCTGTAACTGAACTGCCTGATCCTTTGTAATTCCCGCCATATGACTTTTCTATAAAGGGTGCCACTACAGGTGTAACAATGCCAAACCCGTGCTTCTGAGTAATCGTCGGCAACGGATCAGTAAGACTCTGACCACGGAATGTATCCCCGCCATGATTTACCTGTACCATAAATGGCTCTGGATTATCAAAAACGAACTTTTTAAGCCCTCTGGCAATGCGGTTCATCGTATTGCCGGCAAGAGGCTTTTTCCTGCCGAATATGGACTTCCCATAGTTATGCAGATCCAAATATTTATAGATTGGTTCCCACGGTTTTAGGCCATTAACGCCGCCTTTGCTATGTGACGGTTCTGGCCACATAATATCTCTTCCATCCCTTCGGAACACAGCATACCATCTTTTTCGAATGGTAGGCGCACCGAAGTCTGCAGCAACTAATTCTCGGCTTTCGCTTATGTATCCAAGAGATTTCATCGCATTCATAAATTTCCGATAGTCCTCTCCCCGCTTTTCTTTGATGGGGTGTCCTTTCGAATCAAGAGGCCCCCAGTCTTGGATCTCCTCTACGTTTTCCATTATTATTACTTCCGGGAGCACAGATTTTGCGTGTTTGTAAACGGCCCATGGAAGGATGCGAAGGCCTTGCTTACGCGGTTTACCGCCTTTGGCTTTAGAATGGCTGGTGCAGTCTGGGCTGGCCCACATCAATGCTACCCTCTGGTTTTTTATATATTTTTGCAGGTTTACTTTAAAAATATCCTCAGTCAGGTGCAACGTTTGGGGATGATTTGTTTGATGCATTAATATAGCGTCAGGATCATGATTGATTGCTATATCAACTTCCCTTCCTAATGCCATTTCGATTCCTACAGATGCACCGCCTCCGCCTGCGAATGCGTCGATGATTAATGGTCTTTTACTTAACATAGTTCTTTCTCCTTATTTTCGATTCATCACAAATATGAAATTAATTTTTCACCATATTTACTGTGAATCAAATAAAAGGAGGGACTAATATGGCTCAAAAGAATGTCCGACATATCTTTACAATTTTCCTTAAAGCTGCATGGTTGATTCATCCGAAAAAGAATTGTATACTAAAGAGGAAGTTAAATGGGTAAAAAGGATAAGCTTATCCAAAAACTAAAGTTTGCCCAAAATGGTTTTTCTTATGATGAAGCAGTTAATCTGCTTTGCTCTCTTGGATATGAGGTGTCAAATAAAGGTAAGACCAGCGGCTCGCGAGTGGTATTCAAGTGCAAAGGCAGAGCTTCAATTTATCTTCATAAGCCACATCCGCAGAAGGAACTTAAACCGTATCAAATTCGTCAAATTAAGGAAATATTAGAACAGGAGGACTTGATTTGAATAGTATGGAATATAAAGGATATGTAGGCTCTGTAGAATATTCAGAGGACGACGGACTCCTCTATGGTAAAGTGCAGGGAATAAGGTCGCTGCTTTCTTATGAAGGGAACAGCGTAGCGGAGCTTAAAGAGGATTTTCATGAGGTAGTTGATGCGTATCTCGATGACTGTAAGGAAGAAGGAATACAGCCTGAGATCCCTTACGACGGAAAGATTGAGATACAAATCACTCCTGAGTTACACAAAAAGATAGCAGATGCAGCTTCCTCAAAACAGATGTCTTTAGACAGTTATATAGAAGATATAATTGAAGAAGTTGTTCATGTTGCTGGCTAAGAAAAAACGCCTTTTAAAAAGGCGTTTTTTTCTTAATAAGAGCACTATGATGCTCTTTTTCTGTCTGAGTGATCAAAACTCGTAATATGCTACTGCTTCTCTTTGACTTGAACCACATGCCCAGTTTGTAAAAAATGTACTGATTTCTTTAAATTTACCGGGATCTTCCGTAGTAACGGTAACTTGGTTTTTGGTACCGGGATTAATAATGTTTCGCATTTGGCAATGGTGGCAATTGCATATTTCATGAAACTCATACGCTGTATTGCCATTGAGTTTTTTGCATTCTCTATAGTACATTTTATAGCTCCTTTTCCATAATGAGAAGATAACGATCAAAATCACTTTCCCCATCTGATCGGTTAATAGCAGTTACCTCCTCTGATAGATTAATAACATCGATATATCTCCAGCCGTTAGCTATCATATATTCTACAGTGAATACTAGATCAGCGGCCGTTTTTAAGCGAATCGTTTTTTGTTCTGTTCTGCGGTTCAAGCATTGTGCAAGTATACTTATATCCGATGCTAATTGTTGACCTCTAATTGTATCCCAAAAACTGTTATTGTACATTTAGACCTCCATGTTTGAATGTAATAAATGTGATTTTAAATTCTTGTATGACTTGTACTCCTGCGACTGCAGAGAGATAATAAATATCAGTTAGCTGTTTATTCGCCAAATGATAGAGCTAATTCTTCAGCTTCTTCCTGCTGGTATTCCTGGATTATTTCATTGGCCTTCTGCATAGTAATTGGGCCGAACATGGAAACGTATTTGTCAAATGTTTTCCTATCCCAACATTCTACAACTGCATCGCCGCCTATGTAATAGTGTTTTTGTGAAAATGCGATAAAGTCTTCGTATGATAATTCCTTCATTCTGGTATCCTTTCCTTAATCTTTAATAACTCTTCACCGCAATATGATAGAAACGTTCTAAGTCGAACTTTTTTAGGTGACTCTGAATAATCTGTATACAATAGTTTACGATCGGGTTGAAGCTTACGTGTACCATCATAAAACGATCCTTTTGATTTCTTCATCTGTCAACCCAATTCCGTCAAGGAGTGATGAAAGCATATTATACTGCTAATCTTCATCTAGGTCCTGCAGCTCTACATAATAAAGAATATTATCGATTACTCGCTGCGCTTCGCCACTCAAGCTAAAGTTTGTCGTAAGATACTCCATTGCTTCTTTTCGATTCATTGTCTCACTCATATTAAATCCTCCTTTTTTCTGATTCAAAGATAAAATGAAAGATATAAGAATTATTTTTTATGACGGAATGTAAAAGAAAAAGGCCCATCACTGGACCTTATTTCCGCATACAAGTGTTACTCTTCTTCCAGATAGGGAGGCATACCGAAAAACAGCATATCCTCATCATTAAAACCCATTGCCTGAAGATTTTGCCATCCCAATCCATCTGGTTCTTCCGCTTCATAGTTAACCACGCCACGGATTAAATTTTCCAGATCTTCACGGGTATAAGGACAAATTCCGCCTGAACCTGACCCAGGGACTAAGGCCCGAGCTATTTCGTCGAGCGAATCAGGTAAGCGATGCCAGTTAATATTTGTTCTGTCCCGTTCTGCTGTGCCATAAAGCAAAATTGTTTTATCTGCAGATCGATCAGATGTCAGGTAATATGTGTTTCCACTTATTGAGATGGGAACAACCAGCTTAGGCATGTGCGTAGCTTCCAAAATACATACCTTTTCGCCAGTATAATCTTCCAGATCAGCTGCTAGAGAAATCACTGCTGTATCAATCCACGATATATTTGGATTGAACTTTCTTGCCATTTCAAATATTTTTTCATACTTGTTAAGTACGAGCCGCTGTGGAGTTAAATTTCCAGCGTTACCGGATATATTTTCCGTTTCTGTCAGAAAATCTTTTAACTCCAAAAATCCAATAAAATCGACGAAGTTATATGTTATCTTTCTGCCTATTTTAATTGCGATAACATCGCTTACGGACATACTGTAGCCGACAAAATCATGAGGGTGATGGATATTGAATTTTTCGTATATTTTATCCAATACCTTTGTATCATTTTCCTTTGAGGGTAACGGCGCAATGTAGATAGCTTCATAATTTTTCCCAAGCTTGTTTTTGCTTTCATCTTTAATGCGCTTATAAGACAAGAATCGTATTTTATCACCTTCAGCGCTATTTTGTGGACGAAAGATTGCATACATGTCTTCTGAACTTTCGTGAAAAGCTTTGAGCCTATTTTTTGATGTCCCTGTTAGATTCAGTTCTGTGTAATCACTCATTTTAATATCCTCCTTTTTTTGAATTCCTCTTAAATATGAGGAAATGAAGTAAACAAAAAAGGCCCCAGTTTTGGGACCTTTATCGTTTTACGAATCATTTTTATTACTTTTTTTCTTGTGGACTTGGCAGTTTTCTCTTAATACGCCCTTCCTGATCAGCTCGTGAACAATATTTTCCGCCCTTATTGCAGAAATCCGAAACACGCGCATTGCGGTTCCAATGTGTAGTGAGCCATTTTTCTTGGCATATTGCTCTGCTGGTAGAATTAGGCTATCAAAAGAGGAATTGAGTTCCTTCCGCTCTAAGAGATCTTCAAAAGATAACTGGCCATTGATTTTATTTTTTCTCATTTACTTCTTTTCCCCTTTTATCCATAATAAATGAAATGTGAAGTGTAACGATAAATCATAGTGAATAACATGATATGCGGAATGCGAGCAAGCAATAATGGCGTGGTGCCGGTAAAATATTATTAAATCCATTGACTGTAATAATCGAATTCAGCGGATAAAGCCTCTAACGCATCGCACAAATCTACTAAAGCAGTTCTTACGCTGCTATCAGTGGGCAACTGTGATAATTCTACGCATAAAATTTTCAAATCTCTTTTCGTTTTGCCTTTTTTCATAAGCTCCATCGGACAAAACGTTGATTATTCTTTCATAAAGTTCATTATTATTCATTTTCATTCCCTTTACCATACATGTAATTTTTCAGTGGCTTTTTCTACAAGATCCGCCTTACTGTATTTGGAATTCCTCATGATGTCAATTATCTTATTTTCGATTTTCTTTTGGTATTCAAAATATCCTTCAGATGTCATTGCGTCATTGAACTTATATGCTGCATCATCAACGCAGTCATATGGATAGCTATTTCTGCCGTAAGCATAGCCAGTATCGACGCCTCCGACATATAGTTGCAGACAAAGATGTGCGTCGTCAATTTCAATAATAGGACCATCTTGCTGTTTAGAATATACAGACAAGTCAATTAATAGATTTCCAATGCGGACACATCCTATGTAGTCCCCGGAATAAAGCAGGCTGTTTTCCATTTTGGATTTGTAATCTGCATAATCCATATCTGTAAATGCACGCCAGTCGAAAATTATAGGGAAAAGAGTTACTTTAGTTTTATTCGTTTCCTTGACGAATAGCGTTCTTCGTCTCATTTCATTGTTAATGCATTTGTGTTTTTTCCCGATCTCTAACATGCTATACTTGTCGTTTCCTACTTGATTTTGACTGCATTTGATCTTATCCGGGTATTGAATGCATTTAATTTTGTGTTCAATGCTACTCATTATCCGAAGAAGATCTTTATCGTCGTCTTTGGCCTCAAGCTGCTCGCATACTTTTCTTTCCCTTCCTAATGCAGAGAGAAGGATGCGGTACTCATCGTCTGTGAAAAAAGATTTTTGTTGATTCTGATTCATATTTAATTCCTCCTTTTATTTGATTCAATAGGAATATGATGTATAAAGAGTTTAATAATCAAAAAACAACATTAATTATGTGTATGTTTATATGTAGATGCATACATATATTCATATGTGGGTTTATACACAGATGCATACGTATGCTATCTTGCCTGTTCAAACAGTTCTTTCCATTCACGCTGCCGCTGCTCTATTTCTTTCTGGTAGTCTGAAATCTGAGATTTTGAGTCCCCTTTATGCATCGTGAATTTTAAACCGCAGATTACGGAGCCTTGTGTAATCAGATTAGACTTTTTACGAGTAATAAATCCATATGGTTCTATTCTTACGATATCTCCCTCAAATAAAGTGATGACATTACCAACATCTATATCAATAACTATGAACCCCTTTTTATTATCAAGCTGTTCTGAAATATACACGAAATGATCGTTTCGTAACCGATTCTTCTTACCCGGAGTATAAGCTGTGTTACCTTTTTTATACTTCTTAGGCTGTTTTTTGCTGCTGGATGTGTAACCGTCCATAATTGTAACAAACATCCGGTGTTTACTGCTTTTATTAACCATTCTCTCGAGTACTTCTTTGTAATTGCTTTTTGATAATACATAAGTTTTTGACATGTCTTCCGCCTCCTTAATGTAGAATTTAATACTAATATGGATTTGTACTTGCTACGAAAAAACAGGGGCCGTAAAGGTCCCTGTTTGATGTGATATTATGCACGACGTATGGTACCCGGATCAACCGAGTAAAGTTTCATTTCTGACAGCTCGGCGCCGGAGTAACTGTCTTTTTTAATTCTCTTGATAAAGCTATCTCGCGGCAGCAGGTAAGCGCCTGAAGCATCGAATAACAGGTATCCAGTTATTTCACTGCCGTTTTTGTTGGTACCAGTATATATAGGAGCATATATCTCCCGTCTGTATACCTGGGTCAAAGCAAGGGATACATCATACCTCTTTTCGCCTTTATCATCAATGCTGAAGTTGGCTGACATATTAAGACGGAAGATTGAGATATACGGAGATCCATATATCTCTGGGCTGGAAAGCTTGATAGAAATATATTCCGGCCCGTCAACGCCATTTTCCCGGAAGCCAAAGAATGTGGTTATTTCAAAGTCGTTCTGAGAATCCATCCTCTTTTCTGCTTCTTTTAATAAGCCTTCCCAAGAAATAAACAGATCCGATGCATAGTTTGCAGTCACGGTACCTGCTTCCTGGATCAGCTTTGTTAATACACCGGAATAGTTGATAAAATGATCCAGCGGGTTCCTTTTATCCGGCGTGTATTCGCCGCTATTTGAGACTGCGCTTGTAATTCCTAATGATTTAGGAAATTTTACTTTTAATTCTTCGATTGTCGCCGTGTTATTCATATCAGATACCTCCTCTTTTTGATTTGCTTTTAATATGCATTTATCTTATTGAATAAATGAAATGACAAAACGCCCGGATAAAATCCGAGCGTTAAGCCAAGAATCAAAAAAGTGAGGGGGTGCTGGCCGGTATCACCAGCGTGGGATATTCTAATGTCGTATCCCTTACGACATTAGAAGTATATCACGTCCTTAATGTCCTGATTTTTCGCAAAGAACTAAATGATTTCCCTAGATATGAAAAAGCGCCTGGCGGAGCCATACCAAGCGCTTTTCCAAAGTTAGTAACATGTAAACCGAACTAAAGAAAGGTTGCTTATCGAAAGCTAACGGTCCATAGTAGAAATCCGTTTCCCTTTCGACAATATAAATATATCATATCAAAAAAGCGTGTTATTTTCGCAAAAACTTTAATGCAGTATAATAGGACGCCTAGTGACGCCCTATTTTCAGTGTAGATATCATTTGTTTTTTGATGGAGCCTTACTGTTATACAATGAGATCAGTTCCTTTTCGCTAATAGTTACTTGAGACCCGATATTTTTTCCATCTTTTGAGATTCGCTTGAGAATCAAATTATTGTTTCTCATATCAGCAGCCAGATATCCGCCGTCTTTCATTCCGATTATGGATGACATTGTTTTTACCTCCTCTTTTATCTTTAATCCTAATATGCCAAAAAAAGACAAAAGAAATGGACTGCTTAAAGCAGCCCAAATTCTTTTATGATCAATTTTTTATTGATTTGAATTATCTTTCCTGCTTTTCTTATCCGAATAGGAAAGAATATTGATCATGAAGATCAATACCGCATATGTTATGGTTCCATGAACTGCAAATCCGTCCAAGACCTGTCCGCTAATATACAGCGCAATAGCCGGCAGGCAGATGGCAATAAGAATCAGCCCAAAAGTAAACAGATAAATAAGCCACATATGTCCTATCCTAGCACCGATAGCGTATCCCCCTGCGGTAATAGCAATCATCATAAGGGCTACAATTGTTTGCGCGATGTAGCAGATAACAGTAGCCATCAGGGTTGTTTTCCACCCGTTAGTTACGATAGCATCCGGTGCAATCTGGTTTCCCAAGTAAAGAATAAAAAAAAGGACGATAAAGTTGATAATTCTTTTCATATTTCATTTCCTCCTCGTATGTCATTTTATAGCGTAAATCTCTACTGGGTCCCCATCAGGATCAGATGAACTGTAAATCATGAGGTCAATGCTATCTTTTACTGGATTATAACTCATGACAGCTCCGGGCTCTCCGCCTGTCTTGTTTTCATAAACAACAGAAATACCTGGATATTTATTATCCTTAAGCTCGTACGCCTTGATAGTACCTGCTTTTGTATCGATTGCAATTTCTGCTGGCTTTATACCATTGTCATTATACGCGATGAAGCCTAATGGTTCACTGCCTGTCTCACGGTACGCAAGTGTCTTCAGCCGCTCATAGACGCCTTCCTGGTTATCCGTATCCAGAAATTCGATAATGTCTTCCAGTGATATCCCATTGTTTGCATACCAATTCATACAATAACGCTGATATCCCGACACATTATCCAGAATCCGGAACATCATCATCTGGCCACAGATATAGTATCCGAGGTCTATCGAGATGAATTCTTCCATTTCTTCCGGATCTTCATTACCTGGATCGAGCTTCTCAGCACACATAATTCGCTTGAGGTCTTCCTCATCACCGTCGGCATCAATAATGCGGTGAAGCGTATCTTCTAATGCTGAAGAGATATCGTCGCACCCATATGGCACAATACAGTGATACTTATTGTATGTATCGCAGGTTACCGCATATTCAGCGATAGTTTCTTCGTTGAAATTAACTAATGTTTCGAGATTGATCATATTTGTTACCTCCTCTTTTATGATTCAGTTTAAAAATGGATAAATTTTATAAAATAAATGAATACACATTTTAGAGCATCAATAATAAATGATAAATAAAAATGCCCGGTTATTCCCGGACATTTCTATTTCAGATCAGCCATTCAATTTATCAAGCAGCCTCTTGATTACAAGCTTTGCGACATCCAGATCCTGGATTTCTGCGACCCTCTGATATTGGTCGAAGTTGTCGTATCGTTTGTTAAGAATGTCCGCTACAGTTTCGTCAGCTTCCTGCGTGATTTTCCCTGTTCTTTCAAAGTCGATCATAGTTATAACACCTCCTATTATTTATGATTCATTTAAAATATGGCTAAAGATATGAAAGAAAATGAGCCGCCTAAGCGACTCATCTTTCCTGGATACAAATTAGTATAAATCTACAAATAGGCCACGATCAGGCGTGTAACCACCTGCCTGGATAATCTTCATCTGATTATCCCTTCTTACTACAGCAAGATTGTTCACACCGTCTAAATTAACTGCATCGTAATTAACGGATTTCGTATAATCTACGAACGCATTGCAGTTTACCGGATTAATGTAAATATCTTTTTTGTCCCCAATCAATGTGACATGCATATTAAAGTCCTCCTAATCTGTTACATTGAGCAGGTATCTATAAGTACCTGTCGGATTCTGAATTGTTTGTTCATCATCCAGAAGCCTTAAAGTAGCGTTAAATCTTCGTTTCAGCTCTTTTTTAATAGCTTTCTGAGCAATTTCTTTATCCATCTCATTGATTCTGCTGGATTCGAATGCATATGATTCAATTAGTTCCTCTGTCGTATATAACCTGTAATTGCAAATTCCATTTAATTTAGCTTTGCTATGATTTTCTCGACTCATTTTTTCTCCTCCTTAGTGGCAATCGCCTTTATAGTTTGGGCAATATACATCGGAGAAGTGGCATTTAAAACCGTACCAGATTCCCTTTTCATCAAATACATCCCATGCAGCAGAAAGAACCTCTTTCCTGCAATTGATTTCGTCTCTGATATCATTACGGTTCTGCTGTAACCATTTATAAGTTACATCGAATTTGCTCTTGAGCTCATCGATATATACGCAGAATACTCCTGATGTTGTGTTCTGGATCCCCGTTTCGATAATGTAATTAACGATACGTTTGATTACCATTTCTTTGGAGAAGAAGAACTTAGAAAGCTCATCTGTCAGGAATTCAGCTCGCTCACTTTGATCATTAAAATAGTGCTGAAATTCTTTTGATTTGACAATCTCATAAGCTTTATCCAAGTTATCTGAAACTGCGCCAATTCCGATCGATTCCAGTGTTGATGAAAGATCATCTTCTGTCCACGATTCTGTGTACCAACAATTTTCTTTCCGGATGATAGCGGAATCAAGATCAGCTTCTTCCTCTGAATCGCGCCATGGATTAACAGCTGTTTCGACTTTACGGCAGCGCACTTGGACTGTAGTAAGATCATAATCCGTGTCGTAATGTTCATTGCTGAGTTGTGCTTTTTCAATGGTTCTGTTATGGCAGATCAGTTGACCGATCGGCGTAAGAAACATTAAGTCCAATTTACCAGTTTTGCGGTCTTTAACAAAACCTCCATATTCAATTTCTTCGTATCCGTTTTCTTTCTTCATTTTTGGTTCCTCCTTTTTTTTTGATTCAAAGGAAATATGGTTTAAAATTGCATACAAAAAGCTGACACTGATTGTGCCAGCCTTAGGAAATTTGATTCATTGGATGAATTTATCCTTATAAGTATCAAAAGTTATTATTAAGGATGAAAGATCATCTTCATCTTGGAATATTGCACGATATTTAATTTCTATCTCATAGTCTTTCAGTAAATGGCGCATAGCTCTTATCTGGTGAGTTATTTCTTCTTGATTCATGTTTTCAGGGTTATCCGGTTCAAAAACTAAAAGATAAAGACTTTCTTTTGAAGGAAGTGGATCACCAATAATATCGATTTCATAACTGTTAATCCAACTGCTGTCTATGTATACAGAAACAGGTCCATTTTCATCCGCACTTTCATATGTTTCCAGTTTGCTTTCATCCGGAATAATAGTGCCATTTTGGTCTTTTTCAGGCAATTCCTCTTCGACACAATAATAAAGATCTTTATAAGATTTTTCGATCCCATTATCTTTTATAATTATATCTTCGATTACTATTATACTTTCACCTACATTTTCTATGCTTACAGTAACGTCATTAGCATGATAAGTGATAGTATCATTTAGACATGGTGTTTGTAGTAATCGGTCAAATTCAGCATTTTTTTGTTCTATTGATATTTGTCGCACAGAGATTATTACGGTTGCTATTATTGTTATAATTGAAATAGTAAGCGTAATAGGATTTTGCCTTACCTCTTTTTTAGCCTGTTTTAAAAGCTTTTTGGGAAAACTTTTCTTTTTACTATCTTTTTCATTCTTCATATACATCACTCCACGTTAAAATTATATCAAAGGATAGATGAGAATACAAAGATAAATTAGTTATGTGATGGGATATTGTTTTAACTACTGTTCATAGTAATGAAAAGGCCGGCGCTATCAAACGTCGGCTTTTTATTGAAGAGTTTATAATACAATAGACGTATTTGATTTGAAATCTTCCGGTGTCAAGATCTGGAATACTCCATCTGCAGCTTCTGGATAAGTATGATTGATTCTGTCAACTACTTCATCTTTAGTTATGTCTTTATAAATGGCTACAAGTGTTGCACCGTGAACATCAAGCCATGCGTTATCATCATCCAGATCTTTACTGTAAGGATGAATATCAGCCTGTGCATTTCCTATAAATGCCTGTGCATCCCGGACGTAAGTACTTTTTATGAAGACGAGCCATGTGTCTGTTTTCTTTGTTTGCTGTAATTGCTTCAGTTTTTTACGCTCGTTATCCGGAATAAAGACGTAGCTTAACTTTTTATCCTGCAATTTATCTACAATTTTCTTTGCAGATTCATATGCCGCTATCATTTCATCGACCGAAAAATACCCCAAGCTTTCTGCATCATATGAAAGCTCTTCTAATTCATATGAAATGCCATAAAGCCTTCTTCCAATTGCTTCAGAAACAGTCATATTAAAGCAAGGCCCGGTCTTGACCAGTGATTTGAATGAAAATGTACGTTCCGATATAGGTCTTTTCTTTGATATGTCATATCGGATCCTGATTTCGAATACCGTCGCTTCGATGTCCATTTTTATAGCCAATATTCTGTTCATATCATTTATACAAGCATAAAATGGATAACCGTTTTCAGTAAGGAAAATATCTACAGATATTTTGATTGTATTCCAAAATTCTTTATCCTTCAGCTCCGGGATTTTCCGATTCTTCAGCCAGCTGTCCATTTTCTTGACTAACGTTGAAATTTTGATTTCTACAGATCCTCTTCTCATTTTTCATACCTCCAATTTTATTTTGATAAATATGGAATGTAATAGTGATGCAAATATAAGCATATAAATAATTAAGGAACTCAGTTCCTTAAAAAAATGCAAAGCCCATTGTTGGACTCTGCATAATTGGTAGAATTTAGAATTTGATGTGTTCAGGTACGAAGCAATAGGTAGGTCCCTCTAATTGATTGTTGCAATTAGTTATGGTATTGCTGTGAATGTATCCTCTCCCATGTTCAAGCTGCAGCCTGCTTATTATAGCCTCTATCTCTCTTCTGTCTGTTTCGCCGTATGCGCAGGAAATCAAATTTTTTAGATCACGTTTGTTTAATTTGAAATCTTTTTCTACATATACCTTTATTGTATATGGCTTACAGTCTTCTAATAGTTCATCAATATGAACTTCGACATATCCGCATATGAGGAACACTAAGAAGTCTGGAGCTTTTTCTCCCCTAAAATTCACCTCTGGAATGTCCTTTCCCCAGTTACTCATCTGATACAGGATATTTCCAAATTCTGGGTCAAGAGAGAAATCGCTAAGGCGTTCAACTACCGGAATTTTTTGATCCTTCATCTCATTTTCCAGATACTTTTTTACTGCGCCAATGATTGATTCATTCCGCTCGTATTCTGGTTCAATACTCATAAACTCTTCGATGTTTATGTGGTCAAATACCTCGTTCTCAACAAATTCTTTCATCAACATTTTAAAATTCCTCCTCTTTTTAGATTCTCAATAAATATGTCATTAACATTCAATAATAAAACAGAGCCCATCGCTGGACTCTGTCAGAAATACTATGCTCTGCATAACGTATCGGGACGGAAATAATGATTCAATGCTTTTTTTACAGCATTTTTAATTGTTCTGCCTATGGCATAAGGGACACCATTTCCTACCTGCTGCTGACGTTCACTCAAAGTTCCACACACCTCGAAATCCTTCCCAAAACCACTAAGTGCAATTGCTTCTGCTACTGACAGGATCCGATCCTCGGTCGGGTGGATCAAAGGCAGCTTCCGCCAGTTCACAAGCGTCGGGCATAACTGATCCGGGTGTAATCTTTTGTACCGTCCGGAATGGGAATTACAGACGGCTAGTTCAGGGATATCTTTAAAGTTGCCTCCTGGAGGCACCTGCTTCATGCGTTCTATCGTCTTAGCTGAAGATTTGGATACATCTGAATAGTTAAGCCATTCAGCATTCACTTTTGATAATGCCTCTTTTACCGTTTTATATGGCAGGACCTTTACATTCGGCAAATTTATTCTACCGATACGGGATCCAATGATGATTGCACGCTTACGCATCGTGTATCCGCCAAGGTCAGCATCCATGATTACTGTAGAAGTGACCTCATATTCCTTAGATTCAGAGATTACTTTTTTCAGCATCTCTCCTTCATTTGCAGTAATAAATTCAGGTACATTCTCAATAACAAATACCTCTGGATGGATATCCTGTGTGATCCGGAGATATTCGTTCAAGAGCCAGTAATCGTTATGGTCTTTTAACCTGGTCCTGCGGTTAGCATTTGAAAAAGCTTTACAGCTGGGCCCGCCGATGATTACTTCAGCGTCTGGCAGTTCTTTTGCTTTAACATCACAGATACTACGGCATTCAATATGTGCCCCGATGTTCTTTCTGTAGCTTTCACAGGCAGCAGGCTCATTATCGATTGCGTAGACTAGCTCAAAAGCCGGGTCCTCTGCAAATGGTTTATCAAGCATGCCAGCGCCAGAGAATAATGATATAACTTTGTATACCATCGGGATATCTTTTTCCAGCTGCTTTTTACTAACCTCATCAATCTGAAGGAAATCGGATATTGTCATCTGCGTGTATAGCGGCTCTCCTCCTGAAACTTTTTTTATCATTTCTTCAGGCAGGATAATACTACCGATATAGTTAGCTCCAAGTACTTCCCCAATATCATGTCTCTTTTTCTGCATGAATGAAACTTTTGTATTCCGGCAGAAACGGACGATAATCGTGTGGTCAGATTGTTCAATCTCGAAGTAGTCGCACTGCTCCATCAGGTCCATGACCTGTTTTGAACGAAGATCGAACAGTGATTTTATTTTGTTTCCAGTCTTCTTACGGGAAACTGTATTCCCTGACTCAGACCGGAAGATCTTTATCTGGCATACATTTTTATTTACCCGGTATATAAACCGGGAACCGACCGGGAATGCCTGGCTTTCAAGAGAGAACGTCAAACCGCGTTTTGACTTTTTGTATTTTTTTAGCATATTATTACCTCCTCTTATATGATTCGATACAAAAATGAGGAATAAAGGCATAAAAAAATAGAACCGCTAAGGTCCTATTTTTTAGTATCAATTATGAAATATTGGTTATGCATGCTGCCCGCTTTGCTGCAATCTGAGAGCTTTTTCAGCTTCTGCGGAATCAAGGAAGAACGACTTTCGGAAATCTGCAAATGCTTCCCAGACGAATCTACCATTCAGATCAAAGCCGTCGGTCTGTATTTTTGCTACCCATTCTTTTCTTTCCACTGCATATTCAAATCCTACAACAGATCCTGTATATACTCTATTTTTGAAGTCGATAGGAAGAAAAACTTGATCGCCTACCTTGCATGGCGGATAGATAAGTTCACCTTTTTCTTCAGCATTTTCATATCTTTTCAGTTTTTCAAGGCAGGCCTGATTCCAATCATCAATTTTTTTGCAGTGCCTGCATGGATCATTGGTACTGTATGGATCCATCATGGAAGCTGTCAGATCGCATGTCTTGCATGGCTTCATGTTTGATAATATTTCTAGCATTTATTTGTCCTCCTTTTGGTCAATGAATGGTTAAATTAAGTTATATCATCTGAATCCTCTATGCTTATTTCGCAATCACAGCCAATCAGTTGCCCATGACATGAAGGACAGCGTTCAGCGTCACAGCCCCAATGGTGATAGTGGCCTTTAAGTGCACCGCAATCATGGCATCTTTCCCCATCCTCCATATAAGGATCAAAATCATATTCGTCACCACATTTTATCCTTTCGAACTCTTTACCGTTGACCGTAATCTTTGAACCGCCGCAACCGTCAGCTGTCAGCATTTCCCTCCCGCAGATTTTACATTTTGCCATTTTCGTACTCCTTTCTAAAATAGTAACAACAAGTAATATTATTCGGGTCGGTACAGTTCCGGGTTCTCTCGCCATGTCACAACGTATTATCCATGATTTCCGGACCATGCCAACAGTGCTGTTTTCCGAACTTATAATTTCTATCTGTATTAAAATTCCTTTTGCTCCAAACCTCTACCGATAATGGTGTATGATTTCTCTTTTTCATTATAAATTAAATTTTGCAGAAAATGAATTTGTTTCTTTGAAATCTGAATAAATCTGGAGTCTTCCTGATGGACAAGATAGTTGCGGAGCTGCCGGCAGATCCGCATTCTCTTTTGTGTGATCCCGGATGCAGAGTCTTCTGCCTGTTTGTAGTTCGAGCCGTGTTCCAGCAGGAGGGACTCATATTCTCGGTATTTTTTGAGAAACTCTGCTGTGCTGACTTTCGTTTTCCAATCGTTGTATATTGGTCCACCGCCTAGTAGTATTCCTTTCTTAGATCCTTTTTTAGTGATTCTTTTACTGGGATCGTATGATCTTCTCATTTCATTCTCTCCTGTCGAATTTACAAAGCATATTAGCCCGCCAGTCCGGGCTGATAGTTTTAGCTGCTGGCTTGTATGGTTTAGCGGGGAGACGCCAGGCTATAGCATCATATTTAAAGAAATAATCATGATCTTCATCCCAACTGTAAAAACAGGGCTCTTTATCTGTGACCTCTGGGGTGCCGTAACATACATTCCAATGTACTGAACCCTGCTTATCAGTTATCGTGATGCACTTATAGTATTTTTCAGCCACAGGCAGGAGAAATTCAACCGGTATCCAGCCATCATATTCTCCATTTTCAAAAAAGAGCTTTAATACGCCACGTACACGGTCTACTGCATCCTGCCATCCCTCGTTGTACTGACTGTAGCTGTCATAATCGCCCGGAGTCTTATAAGGATGTTCATCTGCTATTTTGTCCAGTATTTCATCTATTCCTTGCATAGTATTTTCACCTTTATTTTAATCACATAGCCTAGGAAACGGCTTTTAGCTTTACTTATATTGTTGGCCAACCAGTGTATAAATCCAAAAAATCATCCAACATTTCTTTGTTGTCAAATACATTTCCCAATACTTTACACCCGGCGAGAACTTCCCACGATTCAGCGGACAATCTGTTGGTTACATGGAAACAGCATTTTTCTTTGCTCCAAACCACTTCTCCCAAACAACTACTTTTTGAATATCCGCTTTCTGTAGAGCCAAGGGTAATGAAACCAATAATATCACCCTCGAAGATTTTCTTTCCTTCTTTGTCTGTCTCCCCGATATACTGGCAGATGGTTTCTGGATCAATTTCATAATATTCGCACTCAACAACCTCAAGTGGATTGCTATTTGAAAAATTACTATGCTGTTTACATTCGTTTACTATAATGTAATCGGATACATCTTCGGCGCATAAATCGCCATTCGTAATTATTGTCGCACCCAAGCTGGGCTTTGGTAACTGACTGTAGAATCCCTCTACCCATTCGCCGTTATCTGTCCGTTTTGCACGGAATAATATTTCTCTCATTATCATTCTTCCTTCCGCATTTCAAAGCGGTCCTCGTTCTTGTAATAGTACGCAAATCTTTTCAGTTCTTCCATGCACCGCTCTTCGCTGCTGTATACTGCGACTCTGGTCACTCCGATCCCATAATCGCAGAAAATACCGTAGGAATCATCCTCTCCGATCTGCTCCACGTATATCTGTGTTATATTCTCAACAATAACAACTGATTTTTTGTCCTGACTAATAATTAACATTTTCTTTTCCTCCTGTTTTCAAGATCTTCGGTTATTCTGTTAGTTATTCCTTTTTTAGATCCTCATTGAAATCCACCCAAATATCTGCTTTCGTCGGTCGTATTGGTAAAAAGCCATGCGGCTTACAGAGATTGTCAGGTACTAATTCAATAAAATCAAACCAATTAAACCGGTCATTTAAGTGGTTCTTTAAAGCTTTCCCTTCTTCAGTTTTTAGATAATCTTTTACCGCCTCTTTTACAGCTTTTTCTAATGAAAAATCTTGTGCATCTGACAGGATCAGAAAGGGATAACTGATGACGTTTTTTTCACTGATGATGTTTTCTTCCTGTCCGTTGTTTATTACTGCCCGTACAATCTGTACTTCCGCAATTTTTTCAGAAGCTTCCGGTAATTCATTAATCGCTTGTCTGATGCGATCCATTCTGCAATTTGATTCAAAATCGTTTTTGTTCATTACATTGACATATCCCAAATAATCAATTAATGATATAACTTTGGCCCTGCTGATTAATTCTTTACTCATTTATTTCTCTCGTAAACATGGTATATATATTACTGCTCATTTTTACTTACCTTTCTGATTGCGGATATAATTCCTGGCATCATCTTTGCATTCAGCTTTGGTATACCCGAAAGCTACTGCATTACCCCATTTATTACGGGCAACCCATTCGGGCACCATTCCGTTCGGTTTTGAACGGCTGTTAAACGGATCATAATTTTCTATTCTCTCGAATGTCAGGTCGCTCATCTTCATCGCTCATTCCTCCTTTTCTGCTTCAACTATAACATGGTAGAGAGACCTTCCATTTTTGCAGAGACTAGGCAGCAGGCATTATAATAACATATAAGCGCAGTACTTTGTGAGATCAGACGCTGCGCTTTGGATCATCTTTTGTTTTGTACTCTTTGCCACAATGTCAAGTGATGAATTCAAAAAGGGCAAAAAAATAACCCCTCTCCGCCAGGAGAAGGGTACTGTAAATAAACGTTATTGACTTTTAACAGCATTGTCAGCCTCAATCTTATTTCGAATATCCTTTTTCGATTTTTTATACTCTGTATCATACCATTTGAGGAAATCCCCGAAAAGTTTTTCTTCAGCTTCAGCTCTGGCTTCCGCAGCATCGTCAATCTGGTCATATCCGCCCAGGTAATAGCATTTTTGCTGAAACATGATCTGGGCGATCCACTTATGGCGTTTCTTGTTGTAATAGACGCCACGCACTCCGCTGGTGTTTGTTTTATACATAACGCCCGGCTGGAGCATCTCCACGCAAGTGCCATTTTCATAGTGGAGACTATTTTGAGGCTGACGAAGGCATCCGCAGCTTTTCGTCCATCCGTTCTGCAGATTGGACTGGCGTACATCCAGTTCCTTTCCGCAGTCACATTTGCAGTGCCACAAATGAAAGCCGTTCTCTTTGCGGGCATAAGACAGAACCGTCAGTGCACCAAAACGTTTCCCCACCCAGTCTTTTAAAGGCGGTCTTTTTCCGCAGCCGCAGCTTCTCACTCCGCCTGTGATCAGTCTCCGCTTTGTTGTCTCGATTTCCTTCCCGCAATCACACTGGCAGAGCCAAAGCGGATTCCCGTCCCTGGCTTTATTTCCAGACCGGCCTTTGACAAGCAGTTTTCCAAA
>CASEXH010000020.1 GCA_949291945.1 uncultured Bacillota bacterium
TATGACTGTTCATCACTTTTGGCTCTGTTTATATGAGGTAACAAGTTAGAAAAAGCCTGAAAAATCAATGTTTTTAGGCTTGACATTATAGGAAGGAAGGTATATCATCTTATGGAAATCCGTGTTTTAAAATACTTTTTAATGGTTGCCAGGGAAGAAAATATTACAAAAGCTGCCAACCTGCTTCATATTACCCAGCCTACTCTTTCCCGGCAGCTTATACAGCTGGAAGAGGAACTGGGAACCACTCTTTTCCACAGGAGCAAGTATCGGATAGTCCTTACGGAAGATGGTATGCTGCTGAAGCGGCGGGCTCAGGAGATCATAGAACTTGCAGATAAGGCAAAAAAAGAATTATCCCATGAAGCAGAAGCCCTTTCCGGGGAAATCTTTTTCGGCTGTGCCGAAACCCGGAACATGACCTTTCTCTCCCGGAAAATGGCAGCTTTCCGGGAAAAATATCCCCTTGTCCATTATAATATCTACAGTGCAACGGCTGATGACCTGAAGGACCGGATAGAAAAAGGACTTCTTGATATCTGTCTGTTCACGGAGCCTGTGGATATTGGGAAATATGAGTTTCTCCGTCTGGAAAAGAAAGAGGTGTGGGGCGTACTGGTACGGAAGGACTCTCCCCTTGCTTCTAAAGAAACTGTGACGCCGGAGGATCTGGCAAAAGTTCCGCTTCTGATGTCACGGAGAGAAATGGTACAAAACGAACTGGCCAACTGGTTCGGGGACTTTTACGATCAGCTTGACGTGGCAGCCAACTATAATCTGATCTTAAATGCCGCAGACATGGTGAAAAACCATATTGGAGTCGCTCTGTGCTTTTATATTGAAAATATCTCCAATGACCTGTGTTTTATTCCTTTTTCCCCAGCATTGGAGACCGGCGCCGTTCTGGCCTGGAAGAAAAATTTTGTCTTCTCCGCTGCTGCAACAAAATTTATTCATTACATAAAAGACTCCGTTTTCTAACGGTTTCGTGTATAATTCACTTACATTTTGTATCCAGGCCCTTTATCTTTGGTATTTTTCACAAAGAATTTTAAAAAACCCAAAAAATTATTCATAGTATTCCGATTTTCTGCTGATCAGACATTTTTTAATATGTATAAAAATACTTTTTTCTCAATAAAGAAATAAGAACTTTTATTTGACATCTTTCTTCTCCCATGCTACTATCTCTCCCATAAAGGCAAAGACGCCGAAAGAAGCGTCTTTGCCTTTTTTTATTTTTATGCGCAAGGAGGAAGAAAGTATGAGACTGACACCTAAGGAACAGGAAAAACTCCTGCTTCATCTGGCCGGAAATCTGGCAAAAGAGCGGAAAGCCAGAGGACTGAAGCTGAACTACCCGGAAGCGGTAGCCTATATCAGTTCGGAATTAATGGAAATGGCCAGAGACGGTAAGGAAGTTACAGAACTTATGCATCTGGGAACAAAGCTTCTTTCCAGAGACGATGTAATGGAAGGAGTGGCCGATATGGTCTCAGAAGTACAGGTGGAAGCCACCTTCCCTGACGGAACCAAAATGGTCACCGTACACAACCCTATTCAGTAATGCGATCAGGAGGTAACGCAATGAAAATCGGAGAAATCATGCCCTTGGAAAGGGAAATTACATTAAATGAAGGGAAGCCTTCCCTTACGCTGATGGTCACAAATACCGGAGACCGTCCTGTGCAGGTAGGGTCTCATTTTCATTTCTTTGAAGTAAACCGCTGTCTGTCCTTTGACAGGGAAAAAGCCTATGGCTTCCATCTGGATATTCCTTCGGGAACTTCTGTCCGTTTTGAACCGGGAGAGGAAAAGGAAGTTGTCCTCACTGCCATGGGAGGCACCAAGCGGATCTTCGGACTGAACGATCTGACCTGCGCCCAGGCTGTGGAAGGGACAAAAGCCGCTTCCATGGAAAAGGCAAAGCAGAAAGGATTCCTTTAAAATACACAAACTAATCTTGGAGGTATGAATATGAGCGCAAAAATATCCGGAGAGAAATATGCCATGATGTACGGCCCTACCACAGGGGACAAAGTACGGCTGGCAGATACAGACCTGGTCATTGAAGTAGAAAAAGATTACACCACTTACGGGGACGAGTGTAAATTCGGCGGCGGCAAAACCCTTCGTGACGGCATGGGACAGTCTGTAAAGACTACCAGCGCCGACGGAGACCTGGATCTGGTGATCACCAACGCTTTGGTCCTGGATTATACAGGAATCTACAAAGCAGATATCGGAATTAAAGACGGAAAGATTGCAGGCATCGGCAAGGCCGGAAACCCTGCAGTTATGGACGGGGTAACTCCTGGAATGACCGTGGGCGCTTCCACAGAAGCCCTGGCTGGTGAAGGCCTGATCCTCACTGCCGGCGGACTGGATACCCATATCCATTTCATTTCCCCCCAGCAGGTAGAATGTGCCCTGTACAGCGGCGTCACCACTATGATCGGCGGCGGAACAGGACCTGCCGACGGCACCAACGCCACCACCTGTACTCCAGGCCCCTGGAACATGGAAATGATGTTAAAGGCCTGTGAAGAATACCCTATGAACATCGGTCTTCTTGGAAAAGGAAACTGTTCTGACGAGAAAGCTCTGGTGGAACAGATCAAAGCCGGCGCTATGGGACTGAAGCTTCATGAAGACTGGGGTTCTACTCCTGCTGCCATTGATCACTGCCTGAACGTGGCCGACGACTATGACGTGCAGGTAGCCATCCATACAGATACTCTTAATGAAGGGGGCTGTGTGGAAGATACTCTGGCAGCCATTGCAGGAAGAACTATCCATACATATCATACAGAAGGCGCCGGCGGCGGCCATGCCCCTGACATTATCCGGGCAGCGGCAGCTCCCAACGTACTTCCCTCTTCTACTAACCCTACCATGCCTTATACAGTAAATACTCTGGATGAGCATCTGGACATGCTGATGGTTTGCCACCATCTGGATAAGAGGATCCCAGAGGACGTAGCTTTTGCAGATTCCAGGATCCGTCCGGAAACCATTGCCGCAGAAGATGTTCTCCATGACATGGGCGTCTTCAGCATGATGAGTTCTGACTCTCAGGCTATGGGACGTGTGGGAGAAGTCATCACCCGTACCTGGCAGACTGCCAGCAAGATGAAAGGGGAGCGTGGAGCCCTTCCTGAGGATGAAGGCCACGGAAACGACAACTTCCGGGCAAAACGTTATATTTCCAAATATACCATCAACCCGGCCATTACCCATGGCGTAGCCGACTATGTAGGTTCTGTGGAGAAAGGAAAATTCGCCGATCTGGTATTGTGGAATCCTGCATTCTTCGGTATCAAACCTGACCTGATCATCAAAGGCGGCATGATCATTGCCGGAAAGATGGGGGACGCTAACGCTTCCATTCCCACCTGTGAACCGGTAATATACAAGCCTATGTTTGCCGCTCACGGAAAGGCAAAATATGTTTCCTGCCTGACCTTTGTATCCAAAGCAGCCATGGAGGAAGATGTAAAAGCCAAATATCATCTGGAAAAAACAGTGGTTCCTGTATCCGGCTGCCGCAACATCGGCAAAAAGGACATGAAATTCAACAGCGAAACACCCCAGATCACAGTAAACCCGGAAACCTATGAGGTAAAAGTGGATGGAGAACATATCACCTCCAAACCTGCTGACAAACTTCCTCTGACACAGCTTTACAGCTTATTCTAGGAGGTGTCCCATGTTAGGCGTTTGTTTATTATTTGTAGGAATCGTCCTGATCAATAACGGCATGTGCACCTTATACAAGGTAGACGGAAGATCAGCGGCGGTTATGAATATCCTTACCGGAGGACTTTCCATTTTTATCAATGCGGTAAACCTGGTAATGGGAAATTATTACGCTGCAGGAACAGGACTGCTCTTCGGCTTCACATATATCTTTGTAGCGTTTTCCAAACTGTGGAACTTAAGCCCCATCCCCTTTGCCTGGTTTTCCACCTTTGTAGCAGTAAACGCTGTAGTCTTCGGAACCATTGAAGGAGTTACAGGAAGCGCTGCTTTAAATGTGACTGCGGACTGGCGTTGGGCCGCTATCTGGTATCTCTGGGCAGTTCTCTGGGGAACTTCCTTTGTGGAAGATATCTGCGGGAAAAAGCTGGGGAAATTCGTCCCCTGTCTCCAGGTATTTGAAGGAGTCGTCACCGCCTGGATACCGGGACTTCTTATGTTAATCGGTCAATGGTAGGAGAAAAACTTATGATTTGTGAAAGAATACTGGGAAAACTGGAAGATATGGATCTCCAGGGAAAAAAGCTGGAATATGTCAGCGTGGAGTGGCACGAGGCCTTTAAAAAGATCCACCGGAAGGTTACGGATGCCGGACGGGAAATAGGAATCCGTCTGAATGACTCGGTGCTGAAAACCGGGCTGTTAGAGGGGGATGTACTCTACGCAGATCCCGAACTGGTCATTGCCGTCCATACCCCTCCCTGCGAGGTAGTCAAGGCAAGGGTTTCTCCCCATCACCCGGAGATGATCCCCAAGGTCTGTTATGAAATCGGAAACCGGCATGCGCCTCTTTTCTTTGGAGAGGATTCCAGCACCTTTGTAACTCCCTATAATAAGCCTATGCTTCGTCTCCTCTCTTCTCTTCATGGTGTAGAAGCCAGGAAAACCATAGAATCTCTGAACTTTAGAGGACAGATTTCCTCTCAGATCGGCCATTCCCATCACCATGATCATGGAAGCCAGGAAGGAGATACGCCATGAACCGCCGGGATATGGAGGCCCGTTTTCTCCTCCTTCAGATAAATGATTCTCTCTTTCCCATAGGAGGTTATTCCCACTCCTATGGGCTGGAGACTTATATACAGAAAGGCCTGGTGAGCGATGGAAACACCGCCAGGCTTTACATAGAAAACCGGCTGCGCTGCAGCCTTCTCTATACAGATCTTCTGGCTGTCCGGCTGGCTTACGAAGGAGCAGCCAAAGAAGACCTGGGAAAGCTGGAGGAACTGGAGGAGGTCCTGGACGCTTCCAAAATCCCTATGGAACTGCGGGAAGCCTCCAGAAAGCTGGGCAGCCGTTTTGTGAAAACTCTCCAGCACATGGAAATTTCCTGGAAGAGAGATATTTTTCAGGAATACCAGGAACTCCGCCGGGGAAAAGTAACCAGTCATCCCTGTGCTTACGGAGTTTTCTGCTGTGCCGCCGGGATCTCTTTAGAGGATTCTATGGCAGCCTTTCTTTATGCCCAGACCTCTGCTATGGTCACAAACTGTGTAAAGACCATTCCTCTCAGCCAGTCAGAGGGACAGAAAATCCTCCTCTCCCTCCATCAGGTCCTGGAAGAGGTGCTTTTTCTTGTGACTACAGCGAGAGAAGAAATGTTCTGCGCTTCCACTCCCGGCTTTGACCTGCGGGCTATCCAGCATGAAGGTCTGTATTCCCGGCTGTATATGTCCTGATACAGGGGCAGCTCTGTTTTTATATTTCTCTGTCTGCGAATGCAGACTCTACTATATATGAAAGAAGGAAGAATTATGTCTTATGTAAAAATCGGCGTAGCCGGCCCTGTAGGTTCCGGCAAGACCGCTCTCATAGAAGCCCTTACCCGGCGCATGGCCAAAGATTACAGTATCGGTGTTATCACCAATGATATCTATACCAAAGAGGACGCAGAATTCCTTGCCCAAAACAGTATCATGCCTCTGGAAAGGATCACCGGCGTGGAAACCGGCGGCTGTCCTCACACAGCCATCCGTGAAGACGCCTCTATGAATCTGGAAGCTGTAGAAGAAATGGCGGAAAAGTTTCCGGATATTGAGCTGTTTTTCATAGAAAGCGGCGGAGATAACCTTTCCGCTACCTTCTCCCCGGAACTGGCCGACGCCACTATCTTTGTCATTGACGTGGCAGAAGGAGATAAGATCCCCAGAAAAGGCGGACCAGGAATCACCCGCTCCGATCTGCTGGTGATCAACAAGATCGACCTGGCTCCCTATGTAGGGGCAAGCCTGGAGGTTATGGAAAGAGATTCTAAGAAAATGCGGGGAGACCGTCCTTTCCTGTTCACCAATATCCGCAGCGGCGAACATGTGGAACAGGTAGTGGAATGGATCAAGAAAAACGTACTTTTGGAGGGAATGTAATGCCAGAAGAAAAAAATCCCTATGGAAAAGTCTCCCGCTTTTCCATTACCGCCGGTACCCGTGAAGGCCAGACCATATTGGAAGACTTTTCTTATACCTCTCCCTTTAAGATCATGCAGCCCTTTCCCCTGAAAGGCGGCGGGATCCAGGTCATGCTGCTGGCTGCTTCCCCGGGAATCATGGCAGGAGACCTTCAGGAATTTTCTTTTCATATAAAAGAAGGCGCCAGGACAGAGTTCATCTCCCAGTCCTACGATAAGATCCACTGCATGAAAGAAGGAAAGGCAGGCAGACATACCTCTGTTTTCGTAGAGAAAGGGGGAACCTTTTTCTTTCATCCCCAGCCTATGATCCCTTTTAAAGGATCTGCCTTTGAAAACACCATGGATATCCGGCTGGAAGATGAGACCTCCCGGTTCTTTATGAGCGAGATCCTTTCCTGTGGACGATACGCCAGAGGGGAGACTTTTGCCTATCGTTTCTATCATAATCTGGTCCGTATCTACAGAAATGGAAAACTGATCTACCGGGACAATACCCGGTATGACCCTGTACTTTTCTCTATGGACAGTATGGGAATGTATGAGTCCTATACCCATCTGGCCTGTATCTACCTTACACCGCCGGAGGATCCGAAAAGTTTTGTATCCAAGGTTAAAGATCTTCTGGAAAATACTTCGGATATCACCGGAGGCATTACCCGGCTGCCCCAGGGGGACCTGGCAGTGCGTATTCTGGGAAGGCGGGGACAGGTACTGGAAGAATTATCTCAAAAAATCCTGCTGTGCAGCGGCCTGTAAAGGCTGAGGCACAGCAGTTTTTTATTATTCTTCTTTGGTTTTCTCTTGACATTTTCTCTGTATCTTCATATAATTATTTTAAATAATTACTAAAGATAATTATTTATGGTAATCAATTTCAGAAAGGAGGAATAACACATGGAAATATCTTATGTAAAAGATTTTCTCTCTGCCTGCCAGGACGCCAAACGTATTACAGAGCTGATGCCCTCTCTTCCCAAAGGGATGTCTCCCCGGCATATCTATGTGATCGACGCAGTGTTTCAGTTAAGCCAATGCCAGGAAAAGGTGATGGTCAGCGATGTGAGTAAACTGCTTGGAGTCACCAGGCCAAGCATCACCAAAGTAATCCAGGAGCTGGAAAAACTGAAGGTTCTGACAAAAATCCCTGACCAGGAGGACAAAAGGATCGTCCACATAGCTCTGACATCTCTTGGGAAGGAATATTATGATTTCTATGTAGGGGAATATCACTCCTGGCTGGCTGAAAATTTCCGGGATATTTCTCCTGAAGATTTTTCTGTAACCGTTAGTACCATTCACCGGGTACTGGAAATCATGAAAGGTCTGGATATTACCGCCTACAAGGAAAAAAGAAAGGAAAAAGAAGAAAATGAATGAATCAGAAAAGAAAATTGATGCAAAGCTGATCTTTTCCATCATTGCCGCAGGAATCATGTCCTTCTCCGGCGTAGTGGTGGAAACTGCCATGAATGTTACCTTCCCCACTCTGATGGAAGAATTCGGCATCGGAACTTCTACCGTACAGTGGATCACTACCGGCTATCTCCTGATTCTGGCCATGATCATACCTGCATCTTCTTATTTGAAAAAGCGGTTTACACTGAAAAAACTTTTTGTCACCGCCATCTGCCTGTTCCTTATAGGAACCATTATGGCTGCTGTTACCCCGGTATTTTCTCTTCTGCTCCTGGGCCGTCTGATCCAGGGTGTGGGAACAGGTATCGCCCTTCCTTTGATGTTTAATATCGTGCTGGAGCAGGTTCCTGCCAAAAAACTGGGGCTGATGATGGGGATTGCCTCTCTGATCACAGCCATGGCTCCTGCCGTAGGACCTTCCGTGGGAGGTATGCTGGTAAGCAATTTCGGATGGAGAATGATCTTCATCTCTCTGATTCCTCTGCTCCTACTCTCCTTTTTCCTGGGGGTTTTCTCTATCCGTCAGGTGACAGAAACAGAAAAAATTTCTTTCCAGTGGCTGGACTACATCTTTTTGGCTGCAGGTTTCGCCTGCTTTATCTTTGCCACCAGCACAGCCTCAGAAGCAGGATGGATCAGCGTTCAGGTGCTGGGCCTTCTGGCAGCCAGCATTATCTGTATTGTGATATTCTGTCTGAGATGTAAAAAAAGCGAAACACCCCTTATCGATATCCGGGTATTTCGCTGTATTCCTTTCAGCCTCAGTGTACTGGTCCTTGTCTTTATCCAGTTTATCTGCCTGGGCCTTGGATTCCTGATCCCCAACTACGCTCAGCTTGTTCTGGGGGAAGAAGCTTTCCTGGCAGGCTGCCTTCTTCTCCCCGGCTGTATCATAGGTGCTGTTCTCTCTCCTATAAGCGGCAGGATCCTGGACCGTTTCGGAGCCAAGAAGCCTATCCTTTCCGGCAACTTCTGTATTATCCTGGCAACGGTATGCTTCAGCATTTTTGCCCTGAAACTGAACATCGGAACCTTTATCTTATTCTATATTTTCTTTGCCTTCGGTCAGGGCTTTTCTGTAGGAAACACCATGACCAACGGTTTAAAACAGCTGCCGCCGGAATTAAATCCTGACGGCAACGCAGTGATCAATACCCTCCAGCAGCTGGCAGGCGCTATCGGTACTTCTATTATCACCACCATAGTGGCAGCCTCCCAGGCAAAGCTTCCTGATAATATGGCAGCAGCTACTGCCCAGGGCACTCAGTATTCCTTCTATCTTCTGGCAGTACTGGCTGTAGTAGTGATCTGCTGTTCTCTGGGAGTCTTCGCACTTTCAGGGAAGAAAAAGCAGGCCTGATAAAATATAAGATCCTGAAATTACAAAAAGAAAGAAGACCATGCGATACAGATCCCCATAAGGATCGGCTGATGCAGAACATATACCCAGATAGTCTTCTTTCCTATAGACGACAACAGCGGAATCCGAATGCTTAAAAAGCGTCGGATTCCTTTGCTTTTCATAATCAAAGAATACAAAAACCATCCTGTCCAGTACATGAAGATCCATGGCAGTATGGGAAAGTAATCGCTGGAATAAAAGCCCGGTTCCGGAAATCCAAAAATTGTGAGAACACCAGAGTACAATGCATCCAGAAGACGCAGAATTTCTCCCCCTATCTGCAGATAGCCGCTCTGTATATGATAAGTCAGGGCAAACAATATCAGACAGATTCCGGCTCCCAAAAGGGGCGGGATCTTTTCTCCTAATTTGGAAAAAGGGATGGTCAGCAATACGCCGCAGCCGATGAAATTCAGGATACCGAAAAAGATCACTTCATTGGGAATGACCAGCCAGGTCACCGCAGTGATCAGCAGGCCTAAGCCATTAAGGAACAGGCCTCGCTTCAGGTTTCCGGCTTTTCCAAAACGCCAGGAAAAACCTGAGATCAGGATAAAGCTCCAGCAGATCCCCTGCTGCCAGCAAAAAGCGGCAGGTGAACCCAGCCAGTCAGGGTTCTGCCCGTATATCACGAAAACATCATAAGAAAAATGATAGAGGACCATATTGATCAGGGCCAGACCCCGCAGAGCATCTACAAGATAATATCTTTCTTTTGATTTTTCAGATACAATTTCTGTCATCACATCACTCCTTATCTTTGGCAGAAAATGGAGCCTTCCCGTTTACCACAGGTCAGCTCCATCCTCTGTTTTTCATGTATTTACCGGATATACACCGCTGCCTCCCAGGGAGCAAAAGTCCGGCTCTCCAATGGTTTCTTCGGATAGTTGCCGATGAGGAATTTTGCTTTTTCTTTCTCCCATTCTTCCGGCATTGCAAAAGCTGCTTCCTGGTCTGAGAAGTTCAATACCACAAACATTTTCTGATCCTGATAATTTCTCTCATAAATATAAAGCTGCCGGTTATCCGGCTCATACTCCTTAAAGTCTCCGTATACTGCAATAAGATTCTCTTTTCTCATACGGATCAGTTTCTGCATATAATGGAAGATAGAATCCTCATCTGCCAGAGATTCTTTTACATTAATCTCTTTATAATTGGGATTTACTTTCAGCCAGGGAGTTCCGGTAGTAAAGCCTCCATTCTCTTCATCACTCCACTGCATAGGGGTTCTGGCATTGTCTCTTGCCCGGTATCGGATTCCGTCTAAAAGCTTCTCAGGATCTTCTCCTCCCTTGATGACCCTTTCTCTCCAGCAGTTGTGAATCTCCACATCATCATAGTCTTCAATGGAATCAAAATAAACATTGGTCATGCCGATTTCTTCTCCCTGATAGATATAAGGAGTTCCCTGCATGGTCATCAGCATGGTATAGAGGAGTTTCTGGCTCTCTTTTCGGTATTCCTTGTCATTTCCTCTTCTGGAAACGGTCCTCGGCTGGTCATGATTGGTCCAGTAAAGACTGTTCCATGCCTTTCCGTTCATGGCCACCTGCCATTTACTGAGGACTGCCTTTAATTCCGGCAGAGGCACCTTCCGGTAAGCCCATCTCTCCCCGTCCACCGTATCCAGATCATCATGCTCAAACTGGAATACCATGTTCAGCTCATGGCGATCCTTTCCTGCATATTTCAAGGCTTCTTCCAAGGGTACGTCAGACATTTCCCCTACAGTCATAATATCGTATTTGGACAGGACCTCCCGGTTCATCTCATGGAAAAACTCGTGGATCCTGGGTCCGTTCTGATAATTTTCTGCTCCGATCCTTCCCTTTCTGGGAATTCCGTCAGGAAGTCCCGGAACCTTAGAGTAAAGGTTTGCCACGTCCATTCGGAATCCGTCGCAGCCCATATCCAGCCAGAACTTCATCATATCGTAGATCTCATAGCGGACCTTCTCGTTTTCCCAGTTCAGATCTGGCTGCTTTCTAGTAAACAGATGGAGATAATACTGTCCTGTAGTCTCATCAAATTCCCAGGCAGGTCCGGAGAAATAGGAAGTCCAGTTATTTGGCTCCTTTCCGTCTTTTGGATCTCTCCAGATATAATAATCTCTGTAAGGGTTATCCTTGGACTTTCTGGACTCTACAAACCAGGGATGTTCATCTGATGTATGGTTTACCACCAGGTCCATGACCAGCTTCATATCTCTTTCATGAATACCGTCCAGCAGAGTTTTAAAATCCTCCATAGTACCGAATTCATCCATGATATCCTGATAATCGGAAATATCATAGCCATTGTCATCATTAGGGGATTTGTAGCAGGGAGACAGCCAGATCACATCAACGCCCAGTTCCTTCAGATAATCCAGCTTACTGATGATCCCGGGCAGATCTCCGATCCCGTCTCCGTTGGAATCCATAAAGCTGCGGGGGTAGATCTGATATACCACCGCCTCTTTCCACCATGCTCTTTCCATAGTGTTGTACCTCCGTTTTCATAAATGTAATATAAACTCTTTGAGTGCCTGCTCTTTTCCATTCAGAGACCCCTGGATCATAGGGGGCCGTCCGCCGCCCTTTCCCTGGAAACGGGCGTTCAGCTTCTTTCCTGCATCCTGTATATCCCGGGATCTGCTCCCCAGCACATACTGATAGCCTTCCTCATCATTTCCCACAAAAACTCCGGCATAGCCTTCTGTCATATCCATGGCCGCATTTACAAAATTTCTTCTAGCTGCTGTATCCAGCTCTTCTACAAAAAGAAGGATACTTTTTCCCGGATCTGTCTTGGCCTTGTTACCGGCCTCTTCCAGGCAAAGCTCCACATACCGCTGCTGAAGGTTTTTGATTTTTTCCTTCTGACGATTTACTTCCTGCCCCAGACGTTCCACTGCCTGGGCGGTGTCCTCCTGTTTTGCGGAAAGAAGATTGGAAATCTTTACCACATTTCTCTCTTTCATCCGGTAATCCGAAAGTGCCCGGAATCCGCAGAGCATAGACACACGCATACCCCCTTTATAATGGATAGCGCCGACGATCTTGATCAGTCCTATGCTTCCCGTTTCCTTTACATGGGGCGCACAGCAGGCGCAGCTGTCATATCCGGGGATCTGAACAATCCGCACCTGACCTTCGATCTCGATCTTGCTTCTATATGTAATATTTTTCAGTTCTTCTTCACTGGGATACAGAACTACTACAGGGATATTTTCCGCTACCGCCTGGTTGGCTTCCATCTCAATCTGTTCCAGATCCTCCTGGGTGAGAATTCCGTCATAGTCCATGGTAACTTCCTCTGTTCCCAGATGAAAACCTACGTTATGATATCCAAAATGCCGGTTTACCAACCCGGATATAATATGCTCTCCCGTGTGCTGCTGCATTTTGGAAAACCGTTCCTCAAAATCCAGTTTTCCCTTGATTTCCTCCCCCGCTTTTACAGGAGAAGTAATATAGTGAAAAACGATTCCGTCTTTTTCCTGAACATCTGTCACAGGGATCTCCCTGCCGTCTTCTGTATAGAAAAAGCCGGTGTCAGCGCTTTGTCCTCCTCCTTCGGGGAAAAAGGCAGTTCTCGTAAGAACTGCCTGATAGCTTCCCTTGCATTCGGTACAGGACAATACCCTGGCCTGAAATTCCCTTGTATAACTATCTTTATAAAAAAGTTTTTCTGTCATCTTTCGCCTCCGTATACCCGGATCACAGAGGATACTTTATGTACCGCATTCAGTCCCTCAACGATCATCATGGCGTCGTTAAAGTTTCCTTCCCTTACCTTGGAGGTCACTACTACGATCTCTGCCAGATCCCCGTCTTTGTGCTTCTGGATCATCTGGGCAATGCTCACATTATTATTTCCCAGCACACTGGCAATCCCCGCAAGAACCCCAGGGCGGTCGTCTACATGAAGCCGGAGGAAAAAGCGGCTTTCAATATCCTCCGCTTCTTTCACAGGGATATTCTTATAGCAGGTGCAGCTGATCCTTCCTGTACAGTGAAAGAGGATATTCCGCACAATGTCAAATACATCTCCCACTATGGCGCTGGCCGTGGGCATCTCCCCGGCGCCTCTTCCGTAGAACATGGCGTCTCCTACAGCGTCGCCTTTCACGAAAACTGCATTATAAGAGTCGTTTACCGTAGCCAGAGGGTGGTCCTGGGGAACCAGCATAGGCTGAACCCGCACCTCAATGCCGGAGTCTGCATTTCTGGCCAGGCCCATAAGCTTGATCACACAGCCAAGCTCCCTGGCATAACGGATGTCTTTTGCGGAAATATGGGTAATCCCCTCTGTGATTACATCTTCAAAAGTTACTCTGGAATTAAAAGCAATGGAAGCCAGGATGGCCATTTTCCTTCCTGCATCCAGTCCCTGAATATCGGCAGTGGGATCTGCCTCTGCGTAGCCCAGTCTGGTAGCCAAAGCCAGGGCTTCTGCAAATTCCATTCCTTCCTGGGTCATTTTCGTAAGGATAAAATTGGTAGTACCGTTGACAATGCCTACCACTTCTGACAGATGGTTGCCCGCCAGACACTGTTTCAGAGGCCGAATAATAGGGATTCCTCCGGCCACCGCCGCCTCAAATAAAAAGTCCCGGCCATTTTCAGCCGCACAGTCCAACACTTCCTGCCCATGAGAAGCTACCAGGTCTTTATTGGCTGTCACCACATGTTTTCCGGCCTTTAAAGCCTCCAGCATATAAGTCTTAGCCGGTTCAATGCCGCCCATAACTTCTACTACAATCTCAATAGAGTCATCCTCCAGGATTTCTTTCCAATTATTGGTCAAAAGCTCCGGCTCTTCGATCTTCGCCGCTGCTTTTTTCAGATTCCGGACCAGGATCTTCCTGATCTCCACCCGGGCTCCGATCTTATCTTCCATGTCATCCTGCTGCATTTTCAGGACCTTATACACGCCGGTCCCTACGGTTCCAAGACCCAGAAGGGCCACATTAATCACTTTTCTGCTCATTCTTTTCTTCCTTTTTTACTTCTACTCTTTCTACATATCCCTTCTTCAGCTTATTGCTCCTGCTCAGGGCTTTGCTCCAGCCGCCTACTTTGTTATATACCCAGAAAGAACGGGAAAAAAGTCCCTTTGCTTTCCCCATTTTTTCTTTGGTGGTATTTGTATAAATGGATCCGCCACACTCCATGGGCGTTCCTTTCATAATGTGTGCGATTAAATCTGATTCACAGGTCACATCATCCGGGATCTCTGTGTAGGCCAGGCCGATACAGTCTGACTTATGGGCGTCGCTTCCTCCTGTCCCCGGAAGTCCATACTGTTTGGCTATGGCCTTGGCTCTGTCATTAACTTCCTGAGGTTCACAGGCATTAAAGATTTCCATAAAGTCAAATTCTTTCAGGATATCCGGATTCCGCTGATAAGCCTTGGCATTCATAAAGCTCATATATTTTTCTCCGCAGGGATGGGCCGGTCCCAGAATTCCTCCATAATTGTGGACAATAGGGATCAGCATCTGCACCGGAATTCCCCGAAGCTCCAGGAGACGGAGCTTTATGGTCTCCGGCATGATCACCAGGATATGGCCTGCGTCCAGGGTGTCATACTCGATCCCTTTCAGCACCAGAAAATCCTGATACTTATCCCCTTTGATATTTTTCTTCCAATGGCGGTATCCCCCATAAGAATCATGGTCTGTCACCAGCATGCCGCCGAATCCCTGATTCCGCAGCATACGGATATACTGTTCAATAGGTACTTTTCCATCCGGGGATCCTTCCCGTGTATGGCAATGCATATCAATCTTCACGACAACCTCTCCTTTCCTGATCAGATACTCAGAAAATGTCTGGCTACTCGCCGAACCGCTGTCTCAGTCCCTGGATCTTTTCTTTTGGGATGATCAGATTAAATCCCTGGGGATTGATGATAACCCCTTTTGCCACAGGGATCAGCACTTTTTCCAGATTGTCAAAACCTACCAGCAGAGCCTGAAGTTTCTGCTCTTTATTGAACTTCCGAAATTCTTCTGCATCTGTAAATAAAGGCTGATAGATGTCTCCCTGGTTATTTTTAATATAGGGCACCTGGACATTTTTCGGATCCTGCCCCTGCTCCGGTCTCTGTACCGCCATCAGATATCTGCTCTTTACAGCATTTGCGGCAACCTCTTCCTCCAGTTCCGGAAGATTCTGTTTTTCTTCATTTGCCCCTCCTCTGCGCAGCTCCTGCATAAAATAAATGCCGGATAACTGAAGCTGGGGATTAAATAAAGGCTGTTTTTCCTTAGGCAGAGAAGAAAAATCCGGTTTCTTTACGATTTCCTCCAGATCCAGTTCTGTCCCTTCCTGGTCCTTTTCGTAGAATACTACAGCGTTTACCCCCAGAGTATACAAAGTGGTATAAAAGCTTAAATAGCTTTTATTTTCAACTTTAATAGCGGCCACAGGATTTTTCTTATCTGTAAGAGGTTTCACAACTTTTTCCAAATCCTCTTTACTCTCAAATACCCATACCTGGTCATTAAAGCTTTCCGGATCACAGATCACATAGGGCAGCCTGGTAGCCCTGGAGAGAATGGTATAAACCTCTCCCAGAGTCTGTATTTTTCTGATCAGTTCTTTTCTGTTATTATCCATTTTGTTTCTCCTAATATGTTCATCTTTCTTACGTGTTTAGTATACACCTTTTTCCGTTATTTGTCCCCGGAAATCAGGAAAAAAACAGCAGACTGAAAAAGGCCACTTCCCCCTGGCACCAGTAGGGCATGCCGCATTCTTCGGCCAGCTTATCCACCTGGATACAATATGCCGAAAGGCAGGATGCCACTCTTTTCGGAAAGCGGCAGGGTTTTCCTTCCTTTTTTTCGCAGCCTTCACAGATCTGACAGGGGCCTGCCATGGCCGGCAGAAAGTCTTCCAGCTTGCCGGAAAGCTGATCGATCAGTCCCCAGGTCATCTGATTATGACGGTGCTTGATGGCCCGGGTCTCCTGCTCATCTGTGATATCTTTTACAGGAGTCACCGTCTGGAGTACCAGCACCTGCTTAAATTTTCTGGTCTTCTCTTCCATTTCCTCAGGAGTCCCGCATTCCGGGGGACATGAATAGTTATTCCCATAATTTCCACAATAATTTATCTCACAGTACTTTCTCAGAGAATGATCAAACCGGATCTTCTCTGTAGAAAGTATCTCGTAATTGTCAAATCCAGCTTCTTTTGCTTCCTTTAGCAGTTCTTCTTCCTGTATCATTTTCTGTTTCCTCCCTGAATTATTAATCTGCCGCCTGAATATATCAGAGCTGTCCCATCAGCATGTTCCCGGTCTTGATTAGCAGAACAGTTCTATAATATTTATTGAGACAGTCCCACATGAAATCCGTATTCTACAGTTCCCTGATCCCACTGACCCTGTACCAGATATACGGAACCGGGCTGGGCGGTAAACTCCAGATTTCCCTTTCCATTTTTCGTCACTTCCACAGCTGTTCCCTCCGGGATCTGGTCAGTACTGTCCTGGTACTGTCCCAGAAGGGTGTCATCCCAGACCAGAAGCTCTACACTCTCAGGTACTTCATCAAAGTACAGTTCCATGGTCATGGGCTCTGAAATTTTCTTTACTTCCACCGGCTCTGTCTGAAGGACGTGAGCCGCATCTGTAGTGACAGTCCTGCTCTCCCCGCTTTCATCTGTATATGTCCAGGTATAGCTGAGAGGGTCCGGGATCATCACTGTGGCATCTGCCAGTTCATCGGTATAGCACACATTCAGATAAGGCAGCTCTGAGGGATCCTTTTCTACAAAAAGCTCTTCCAGATAGTGTCCGTATTTATCAATATATTCCTGGTTGGACTGCTCTGTTCTTTCCATTTTTGTGATCCCATTGTACTGGGCAGGATAAGATTCGGCAATGACACCGTTTCCCCAGATGTTCAGCACATCTCCGCTGTTCAGATCTTCCTGGGTGATCTTTTCGCCATCCTCATCATAAAGTTCCCCCTCCGGTATGTTTCCATCAAAAGGGTATTCATCTGTTAAATTTACAAAAATACTGTTTCCATCCTCTTTCTCTAAATAAACAGCCTTCAGGGCATAATCCCCCTGGATCTGGGTATCCTCCTGAGGCTCCTCTGAAGAAAATTGACTTCTCAGCATATTAGCCGCCGCTAAGATGACCAGGGTTACCAGCAGCACGCCAATGTAGACAATAGGGCTTGTATTATTATTTCTCATAAGACCTCCTACTTGTTTTCTGACTTTAAGGATACCATAATCTTCTGCCTGACACAACGGGGAGAATTCTCTTAAGAAAGCAGACACACATACAAAAATAAAAACAGCTAAATTTCTTAGATCCTAAATCCGGCTATATTTTTTAGGACAGATACGGTTGATTTCCGATTTTTTGAATTTTAACCGTTCTTTCCAGGGCTACAGTACGGTCAAAAAACAGGTTTTCTAAATTTTAACCGTTCATTCCCAGGAAAAAATACGGTTAATTTTACGATATCCTCATTTTTAACCGTTCAACCGCCAAAAAAGAACGGTTTATATGACAAAAATCGGTTTATAACCGTACAGGGACCTCAGATCTAACGGTTAATATGAGAAAATTTCTAATCCAACCGTTTATGGGCTATGAAAAAAACAGCCTCAAAAAAGAAGCTGTTTTTATCCTGACTTTTTATTATATAGAATCTTTGTTTTTCTATTTTTTCAAAACTTCTTCATATAAATTATTGCCCTGAGAATCGATGACCACGATCACCGGAAGATTTTCCACCTCCAGTTTCCGGATGGCCTCTGTTCCCAGATCTTCATAGGCAATCACTTCCGCCTTTTTAATGCACTTGGAAAGAAGAGCGCCTGCCCCTCCCACAGCGGCGAAAAACACAGCGCCGTTCCGGACAATGGCCTCTGTGACCTCTGGCTTTCTCTTGCCTTTCCCGATCATCCCCGTAAGGCCCAGATCCAGAAGTCTGGGCGTATATTTGTCCATACGGCTGGCTGTAGTAGGTCCCGCAGAACCGATAGGCCTGCCTTCTCTTGCCGGGGTTGGCCCCATATAATAGATCACATTTCCCTCCAGCTCAATGGGAAGTTTTTCTCCCCGGTCCAGCGCCTGGGACATCCGCAGATGGGCCGCATCCCTGGCTGTATAAATGGTTCCTGTAATATAAACATAATCCCCTGCTCTCAGAGTCTTAACTTCTTCCTGATCCAAAGGGGCTTTCAGATATCTGTCCATGTTCCTTCCTCCTGTAAATTCTCAGATTGTCCGCACAATATGGCGGTTTACATGACAGCACATATTCACTGCCACCGGAAGTCCCGCAATGTGGGTGGCATAGGTATTGATATTTACCGCCAGAGCAGTGGTATCTCCCCCCAGTCCTGCAGGTCCCAGACCGATCTCGTTGATCTTTGCCAGCAGTTCTTCCTCCATCTCCCTGATATGAGGCAGAGGAGAATGGGTGCCAATCTCCCTGGTCAATGCTTTCTTTGCCAGAATAGCGGCTTTTTCAAAGGTACCGCCGATACCTACTCCCACCACTACAGGAGGGCAGGCGTTGGGGCCTGCTTCCTTTACTGTATCAATAATGGCTTCTTTTACTCCCTCTGCTCCGTCTGCCGGTTTCAGCATCCAGATCTTACTCATATTCTCACTTCCGAAGCCCTTCGGCGCCAGAGTGATCTCCACCTGGTCTCCGGGAACGATCTCATAATGGATCACTGCAGGGGTATTATCTTTGGTATTGACTCTTAAAAGAGGATCTCCCACCACAGACTTTCTCAGATAGCCTTCTTCATATCCCTGGCGGACCCCTTCATTTACAGCGTCTTCTACGCTGCCTCCTTCAAAATGCACGTCCTGGCCCACTTTCAAAAATACTACAGCCATTCCTGTATCCTGGCAGATAGGGATCATATCCTCTCCGGCAATGTCCAGGTTTTCCAGCAGCTGGCCCAATATCTGTTTTGCCAGAGGTTTGGACTCTTTTTCATATGCGCTGCGCATAGCCTTTTCCATATCCGGAGCCAGATAATGATTGGCCTGAATGCACATTTCTTTGATGTTTTCTGTAAGCATACGGGTGTTTACATTTCTAACCATATCTCTTCTTTCCTCCAATTTTTCTAACTTCTGTGCAGCTGCCGGTTCAGATCGATACGGTTCAGATCGTGGATATCCTCTGTTCTGTTTCCTCCGATCAGACCGATCAGCATATAATATCCTGTAGCAGGATCCTGGGGATAATCCTTGATCAAAGTAAAATCTTCGATTTTTCCCGTACTGGAAATGTGCATCCTGGGTCCCAGACATTCCATAATATAGTCCCCGATCTGCACATGATTCTCATCATAATAGGAAACCGGAAGATCTTTTTTCACCGCTTCCCGCACCTGCTCCTCAAGCCTGTACAGATCCACCGGCGGTTTTTCCTCAAAGAGCAGGACGAACCCATGGCGCACATCAGATCTGGGACCGTCCTGGGCGTATCCCTCTCCCATAAAATAAACACACAGATCCTCCAGAGTATGAGCCATTTTTCTATAGGCTACAGATTTATGTACAATATTGGCAATGTTTTCCGGCTGAGGTCCGAACATATTTGGCCTGGTAATAATGATCTCCTCGCCGATCCCCACCAACAAATCCGCATTCCTCTTCAGAAAAGGATGGATCAGTTCAAAGTGTTCCACAATCACCATTTTCCCATATCCGGCAGCCTCCAGGATCGCCTCTGCCAGTATATGCATCTGGGTAAAAGCAGACTCAAAGCGGATATCCAGATGATAGGTATGAGGAGAAAAAGGATCCGACAGATCTTCATGTAGAAGAGGCAGGGGCCGTACATTTACCCCCTCGTCATCATTGGTCAGATCCAGCCCCGGGAACATGCCTTTGATCAGCAGGCTCTTTCCTGCTCCTGCATCCCCGATGATACCGATGATATGATCAAAGGGGCTGAGGTACATCTGGCTTAACTGCATTCCCAGATCCGCCATACGGCGGTTTCCTCTTGGGGCAAAATAGAAACTATACAGGTTACTGTCCTGCATTTGTCTTGAATATGCCATAAAATTTTCCTCTCAGATTGAAAATCAGAAGACCAAACACGCTTCCGGAATCCTTCTGCAAGCGGTTTGGCCTTTCTATATCTCAAGAATGCCGAAGCATTCCTGCTGCAGTATCTATGTCAGTTTTACTGGCGTTTTCCTGCTTTTCTCAGAGCAAGGATTCTCTCCATCTCATTGTAAACAATCATGTAGCCTTCGTCAACACCCATGCCTGGCTTTGCCAGGATCTGATCCGGCTTTGTAGCCATGGCGCAGTTTACACACACCTGGGCGGAACGGTCTGTCTCATTACAGGTTCCTCCCTGATAAGCGCCGAAGCCCTTTTCCTTGCAGTAGAGAACAGCCTCTACGATATTGTTGATCCCGCCCAGGTCTGGGGTCTTGATCTGGGCCATATGTCCTGCCTTATTATCGGCAAAATATTTTACGTCTTCCAGAGTATTGCACCACTCGTCGGCAACCAGTTCCACGTTAATGCCTCTTCTGTCTACTTCTTCCCTCAGACCTTTCAGACAGAGCATCTGCTTTTCTCTTTCTTCAGCATCCATAGGGCCTTCGATCCTTAAATGGAAAGGTTTGGCCGCTTCTTCCAGCTCTGCCAGATAATCTGCCATAGCCGGATAATTATCTACTCCAAAGATTGCCCCAATGGTTCCGTACACGTCAATATGGAAAATAGGCATATAGCTTTCATCATGGCGCAGTTTCAACACTCTGTCCCGCAGCCATTCCACATATTCCTTTAAGATTTCTCCATGTTCTCCCAGCTTGGTCTTTACATTATTGATCAGAGCGTGGGGCATAACTGCCGCACCTTTTAAGATCATCTTATCCGCATTGTCATAACGGCTGTCCCCGGACTGGGTAAAAATAGGAATAGGCTCCTCTGAAACCGTAGTACCGTACTCATCTGCCACCACCTCGCACATAAGGCGTTTCGTGGATTTTGCCACAGCATCCAGGATTGCCTGGCTCACGCCGTAGCGGATAGCTGTATGCAGCCGCTTTCCGTCTACCTGGATATTCTCCAGCATTTCGCAGAGCCCCTTAAAGCTGTCCGCTTCCCGGCCTACCAATTCCGGTTTAATATACTTTTCAATAATCGGAATAAAATCTTCTGCCAGAAACAGCGGGTCACGTCCCCCTGCTCCGGAATACTGAACGGCCGCACAGTCGCCCCAGGCAATCTGTCCGTCCTCCAGGATCAACATAACAGAAATGGCTTCTCCGGCCTGTCTCACAGACTTAAATCCAGGAGTTACCGTTTCACCAAAATAAGCTGCGCCGTCAGATACGGCACCTTTTTTAATTGCTCTCTGATCGTCAAAGAAAAATCCGGTTCTGGCTTTGGAACACACAAGATCTACTATTTTCATTTTTTTCTCCTTTTTTGGGGAGCCGGAAGGGGGTTTGGAGGATGGGGAGGGAAAGCGGTCAGTCCCTCTGGAAAAGATTAGAAGCCTCGGAAGACATCAGGGTCTTTTCTTGCTCAAAACCGTTTTTCATTCGCAGAAAAGACCCTGATGCCTTCTTCGGCGGCTTTCAGTGCTTGAGGAGGGACTGGGATTCAGGTGTGCTTTCCATGGCTCCTCTGGTCTCCAAAGGAGGTTCCAGCGGCTCCGCAAAAGCTTGCCGCCTGCCCATCCTGCCGGTGCTTCCGGCTCCGGTAAGTTATAGTTGATTAAAATTACGGTATTTTAAATGGATATTGTTGAAATTTTTCAGTTCTGTACCGGCGCTTTGTGCGCTGCCTGTTTCGCCTTTACGAAATGTTTTGGGAGGATTGAAAAAGATGTTCAGTTCCTCTGGAAGATATCGTAAGCCTCCGAAGACACCAGGGTCTTTTCTTGCTCAAAACCGTTTTTAATTCGCAGAAAAGACCCTGATATCTCCTCCTGCTTTTCCAAGTGCTTGAAAAGGAACTGGGATTCAGGTGCGCTTCTCCTGGCTCCTCAAAAGATTGCCGTCCGACTCACGCTGAGTGCAAGGCCTATATCCCAGCCTCGCAAGGTCCTGGTGGTGGGGGATAGGCGAATTGAAAACGCTTTTGAGCCTGGACCCCACTTCCTGGATCTGGCGGGGCTGAACACTTCCCATCTCACTCCTCCAGATCTGAGGTGTCAGTTTCTTCTCACCTGATTCACGCCGAGTGCAAGACCTGTATCCCAGCCCCAGGGTGCCCGGCGGTGGAGCTCAGGCGAATTTTAAAACGCTTTTGAGCCTGAGCCCACCGCCTGGTGCTCCGGGGCTGAACACAACCTTCCCTCCGCTGTCAGTCCCCAAGAAACTGCCCCCTCAGTCTCACTTCGGCTTTCCTACCAGCCTTCCTTTGCTAATAGCATATACATCATCAATGACCATCTGGAAGGAAGCTTTTCTCTTTTCCATTTTTGCTCTGTGCTCGATCTTATTCCGGTTGTAATTGATCAGTTCTTTTGGCAGGGGCACATGGGCAGGGTTCAGATACCGCACTGCACCTTCAAAATCACGTGCAGGAAGCATCTTACCATAGTTATATTTGCTGGGTGCAAAGGGAATGTCAATGACTCCGGCCTTTACTGCACGTATAGCTCCAAGGGCCAGGTCGCCTTTTCCCAGTTCAAAACTCTTATCTACAATGGCTCTGGTTTCTTCTTTAATAATAGCTTTTTCCAACTCCAGGGCAGAGCTTTTCAGTTCCTGATCTGCCAGCAGAGAAATGGCCTGTTTCGTACAGCGAAGACCCTGGGCGTTGGCCTCCATGGTAGGCACTCCAATGGCCTCATGAGGAGTTTTTACGATAACCTTGGTGGCTTTCGCCAGAGCCGCCACAGAACTTCCCCAGGAAATAACGGCAAAGGCTTTTGCTTCGTCCTGAGGGAATCCTCCCATCCACTGATGGAGAACCGTAGTTACTGTCACGTCTTCATAGCCGTACTGGTCCAGATATTCCTCTGTCAGTTCTTCCAGAACTCGGAGAGCTGCTACGTCCTGTACCAGATTTCCGCACTGTCCGTATCCTACGGTAATGTTTTTGACACCCTGTTCAGCTGCCAGCATAGCCTCTATGATGGCTACTGCATTGGACATAGAAGGCGGAACCAGGGTTCCTGTAAGAGGACCGTAAGGTTCCCGGTTAATGGATACTCCCGCCTCTTCATAGATTCCTGTCAGCCGGTCCACATACTGCCAGTCATAAATGGTCCTTTCCAGGGGAACGTCCTTGGCATATGGAATGTTATAGGAGATTCCCCCTCCCTCATAGCTGGTAAATCCTCCTGCATAACAGATCTCTGTAAGGAGCCGGGCGTCCGGTGTGCCGTGACGGACCTGTACGGGAATGTCCAGATTTTCAATAATCTGACGGCAGCCGTAAACCCCGTGATTTACTGCCGGGAAGCCATTGAGCATGGACTTCCGGGTATGTATGGACTCCTTGATCCCGTTCTCCGCCTCTTCGTAACGGTTCTGTCTGGTATAAGAATCAATGGTAGTAGGGAGCAGGTCTGCCTCTCCTTTGTCCTGCAGATACTGAAGCAGCTTGATGTGCTCGTCGATCAGAGCCACTCCGGCCCTTGGCTGGATCAGAGTCTTTCTCTCTTTTTTTGCTGCAGCCAGTTTTCTTGAAAAACTTTTTGATTCAGGCATGCTTTTGTGATACTCAATGGATTCATCAAAGTCTACATCCTTGCCTGTAGGCCATTGTCCCAGGATTTCTTTTCGGATCCCGTAAAATTCATCATCCGACAGCTTCTTATTCATTATGTCCATAATCAGCAATCTCCTTCTTCATTATTTCCAGAGCAGCCACAGGGTAATACTGAGAAAGCAGACCCATGGCTGCCAGAATATACTTTTGGTCAATCAGTATCTTGGCATTTTCCGGTCTCAGAGAATTGGGAGCTCCGGGATCGTAGAGAGCCTTTGCTGCGACTTCTTTAACATTTTCGGCATGGATCAGGGCTCCCCCTGTAGCTACCACATACTTAACTTTTCTAAGGTCCTTTCCTGTCTGAAGAAAAGTCAGCCCTGTAGGGGTATAGACCTGTTCCAGAGTTCCTGCGTGACGGGAAACTGCTGTTTCCACTGCTCCGCAGGCCAGAGCGAAGTCCATATGCTTCATCTCTTCATTATCCGGTATATAATCTGTATGACTTCCAAGGAAATCCACCAGCTCCGGTATCCGTTTCCGGGGTATTCCAGAGAGGAGGGACAGTTTCCGGTCCCCCACAGCCTCCAGTATTCCGTGAACGCTGTACCGCATTCCGATATCCCCTTCTACGCTTCTCTTAGAATAAGGTTCCTGAAGACCCTTCAACACAGTTCCCACATTCGCCGGATTTCCTTCCGCAACCGAATACACATCTGTAGTAGCTCCTCCCAGATCTACCCCGACCAGTTCTCCCAGACCCGGATGATCCTCCCATCCCTCTGCCAGAAGCTCCATTGCCTCCATCATAGCGGAAGGAGTAGGCATGATGATCCCCGATACCAGATCCGCGGCTTTGGAAAGTCCTTTGCCCTGTACGATCCTTTTTAAAAAGATCTCCCGGATCTGTTTCTGAGCAGGGATCACATTCAGCTCTCCCAGTCTGGGCATTACGTTCTCACATACAAAAGTACTCCGGCCTTTCAGGATCTCCTGGCACTGATCTGCAGCGTTCCGGTTTCCTGCGATCACAATGGGGCAGTCGTAACTCAAAGCAGACAGCACCTGGGCGTTATACAGGATATTTTCTGTATTTCCTCCGTCAGTGCCTCCTGTAAGAAGGATAATATCCGGATGATATTCTTCAATTTCTTTGAAGTCACCTTTTGTCAGTTGAAAGGAATAGGTCTTCCACACCTTGGCTCCGGCGCCCAGGGAAGCCTCCCTGGAGGCCTGAGCGGTAAGATCCGGCACCAGACCGATAGAGATCATCTTCAGTCCCCCCGCCGCGCTGGAACAGGCATACCGCTCTTCAAAATCTAGAGGACCTGTTTCTTTTTCCAGGATCTCCAGCCCATGGTCCAGGCCTTCGTTAATATCTGTCTCCACTGTAGTATAGACAGCAGCCGTACCCAGGATCCTGCAGTCTTCCACATCTACAGCCGTCACTTTTGTATTGGTACTTCCAAAATCCACCAACAGGATTGGTTTCATTTTCTTCACCGCCTTGCTTATCCTTCTTCTGCTTCCGGTTTCTGTATCCCAAAGTCTTCATATAAAGCCGCGATAGTAGTTTCCGGAGCGGTTCCCGGTCCGAATACCCGGTCAAAGCCCATAGCTTTAAAACGCTTTTCCACCTCATTAAAGGGCTGCTTTCCTACAACAATATTACCTCCCACGTAGAGAAGGATCCCTTTTAATCCGGCCTCATCACATTTATCCCGCAGTCCCCGGCAATCCAGTTCTCCGTGTCCGTACAGAGAAGATACCAGGATCGCATCTGCCGCGGTCTCAATGGCGGCGGAAATATATTCTTCCTGGGACACCATAACTCCCAGATTGATCACTTCAAATCCTGCGTCTTCAAAAGCATGCTGGAGTATGGTGTTTCCCACCGCATGGACATCTGCGCCAATGACCCCGATCACCAGTTTTTTCTTATCCACTGTAAAACCTCTCCCTTCACATTTCCTATTTTTATATTTCTGCCACTTCTTTAATCGTATCCAGCACAGTGCCGTCACGGTAAAGGACTTTCGCCACCACTCTGTCTCCCATTTTCACCGGACGTGGAACACCGGCAATCTCTTCTGCCATTTCTTTCAGTTCCCGGATATCCCGGACAGGAAGACCTGCTTTTATCAATTTTTCTCTCAGTTCCTTCTGTCTGGGATTCACGGCAATACCTCTCTGGGTAACGATCACGTCCACCGTCTCTCCGGGAGTGGATTTACAGAGGACCTGATCTACGATAAGCGGCAGCCTGGCTCTTATCAGCGGCGCCACGATAATAGCAAGTTTGGAACCTGCCGCCGTGTCGCTGTGTCCTCCCGATCCTCCCATTATGTAGCCGTTGGAATCTGTATGCACATTTACATGAAAGTCCAGATCCACCTGAGTAGCTCCCAGGATCACCACATCCAGACTGTCCACCGCTGCACTCTTTGCTGCCGGTGAAGCATAGCGCATAGCTGATATCTCCCGGTGCTTCGGATTCTCCCGGATGGATTCAATGGCCTTCAGGTCAAAACACTGAACGTCCAGTATGGTATCAAAAAATCCCTTATTTGCCATATCCACCATATATCCGGTAATTCCTCCCATACAGAAGCTGCCTTTGATATGGTCTTTTTCCATCATTTCTTCCACATATTTAGCCACAGCCAGGGAAGCCCCTCCTGCGCCTGTCTGGAAGGAAAATCCATTCTTCAAATAGCCGGAATGTTTCACCACCTGGGCGGCCAGTCCTGCGATCCGCAGGCCTACCGGATCTCTGGTGATCTTTGTGGTCCCGGAAACGATCCTGGCAGGATCTCCGATCTGGGGCACCTGAACTACATAGTCCACATAGCCTTCTTCTATAGAGGCATCCCGAAGCGGGTAAGGAGCCAGATAATCTGTGACCGCCACTACCTTTTTAGCGTACATGGCGTCAGAAAAAGCATAGCCCAGGGAGCCGCAGGCGGAAGGTCCGTACTTTCCGCTGAGATTTCCCATAGGGTCTGCGCAGGGCGCTGCCAGAAAGGCAATATCAATCTTGGACGCTCCCCTTTCCATATCTCCGGCCCGGCCTCCGTGGGTGCGGAAGATCACCGGTTTTTCCATGATTCCCTGTGAAATGGCTTTTCCAACTTTTCCTCCCATATAGTTACATTCAATCTGGGTCACCACCCCGTTTTTGATATGTTCAATGAGAGGTTCATGAATATCAAAAATCGAACTGGCATTTACGGTCAGATCCCGGATTCCCATAGCTGCCGTCTCCTCCAGGACCATATTCAGCACATAGTCACCGTTGCGCATATGATGGTGGAAAGATATGGTCATTCCGTCTTTCAATCCGGCCTTTTCTATAGCCTCCCGGATGCTTTGGATCAATTTGCTCATCTGCAGCCACCTCCGTATATCGCCTTTTCCATTTCCAGTACCTGGACAGCCCGTTTTACGATAGGCGCATCGATCATCTTACCCCGAAGGGAAATAACGCCTTTACCCTGACGTTTGCCCTCTTCAATGGCGTCCATCACATCATGGGCATATTCAATCTCCGCCTCTGTGGGAGAAAATACTTCATTGACAATGTCCACATGCCGGGGAGAGATCACTGCTTTCCCTGCAAACCCCAGACTCTTGGCAAATTCTGTATCCTTTCTCAGGCCTTCCATATCCTCTACATCAGTAAAAGGCGTGTCGTAAGCCTCTATCCCGCAGGCTCTGGCCGCACACACAAGACGGGTCCTGGCATAAAATATTTCCTGTCCCTCTTTGGTTCTCTTACAATGGAGATCCGCCGTAAGATCCTCGCCTCCCAGAAACAATCCCGCCACCCGGGGATCTGCGGAAGCAATCTCAAAGGCTTTCTCCACTCCAAGGGCAGTCTCGATCAGAGGAAGTATTTTCACACTGCCCTGGCTAAGGCCCTTTTGCTCCTCCACCTGGCCCATATAAGCGGAAACCTCACGGATCATATCGCCGCCGCTTACTTTCGTAGGCATGATCATGTCCGGTTTCAGGGGGATTATAGCTTCCAGATCTTCTTTCCAAAATTCTGTATCCGTAGGATTGATCCGGACCACCACTTCGCACTGAGAGTAAGACTGATATTTCAGGGCATTGCGCACCAGGATCCTGGCAGCGTCTTTCTCATCCGGAGACACAGCGTCTTCCAGGTCAAAAATGATAGTATCTGCCCCCAGGGTATCTCCGTTTATCAGCATATTCGGGGTATTCCCCGGCAAAAACAACATAGTTCTTCTCATTCTTTAACAACGCCCCCTCTTTTCAGCGCAGTCTCCATGCGAGCCCGTATCACACAGTCCAGAGCGCCTTTGTCCTGAATAAATATTTTTCCTGTAGAAACCTGAAATTCTTTCAGGGTATCCAGGACAGTCCCCCGTATGGCGTCCATATATTGATTTGCCACAACAGAATCGATCTCCAGTACCAGCTCCGTATCGTCTGGTTCAACCTGAATGAACAGGTCGCTGGACTCCAGAGTCCCTGCTACTGCATTCTTCAAAATCTTCACAGGCCTCCTCCTTTCCTTCCCCAAAACTTATTCTACTGCGCTTTTAGAAACCTGGGCCTTGGCCAGAATCTTTCTTTCCATCTCCACAGCCCTTTTTTCCAGTTCAGCTACTTCTTTCCCGATACTGTCTACATACTCCGAATCTTTGATGGATTCCAAATTGATCTTTACATTGAATCCGGCTCCCAGCACAGCTGTCCTGGCCATCATGGTTGCCACAAGGGCGTCTGTCACCGCTGTTTTATTTCCCTTTGTTACCATGGTCTCTGCATAAGGCAGAATCTGGCAGGCTGCCTTTGCCACAGATAAAGGAACTGCTACCGCTGCCTTCAGACCGTTCTGCATAGCCTCTGTCCTGGCTGCTTTTTCTTCTTCTGTCTCTTTCGGAAGGGTCAGGGCCTGCATATACTGATCAAAGGATTCACTGTCTCTTTTAATATCATCCAGAAGCTGATCCCGGACCGGTCCCATAGCCTCAATGGCCGCCTTCATCTCCTCTTCTGCATCTGCGTATTTTTTCTTTCCGATAGTCAAGCCTGCCACCATTTCCGTAAGAGCTGCCGCCAGAGAACCAGCGAGGGCGGAAATACTTCCGCCCCCCGGTACTGGTTCATTAGAGGCTGTCTGCATGGCAAACTGTTGAATTGTCATATTTTTCATGGCATTTACCTCTTATTTATTTTTTATACATTCATTAAAGCCTTGTCTCTAATACCTGTTTAGACTCGAAACCTTCCAGTCCTAAATAGTATTCTGCGCAGTCTACCAAGGCCTGAAGTGGGATCAGTCCTACCACTTCGCTTCCCAGTACGTTGACGCCATAGCGTCTTGCTTCCATACGCACAGTCTCAAATACTGTATATACAGAAGTCTTGGTATAATCTGTCAGGTTCATGGATACCTGAGCAATGTTCCGGTCCTCCAGCATAACACCCATAGCCTTGCAGTAACGGAAGCCGCCTTTGATATGACGGATCTTGTCTGCAATCTTTTTTGCAATCTCCAAATTGGAGGTATCCAGGTTGATGTTGTAAGCGATCAGAGGCATTCTGGCGCCAATGGCTGTAACGCCGCCTGTAGGATGGATAGTATCCGGGCCAAAATCCGGTTTCCACATAGGATCTTTCATCTTCTCTGCCATACCTTCAAACTGTCCCTGGCGGACTTTTGCCAGATTCTCTCTGTGGGGAGCTGTGGCAGATTTTTCATAGAGGAAGAATGGCTGTCCGAATTTTTCAGAAGCTTCCTTAGCAACAGCTTTTGCCAGGGCATCTGCCTCTTCTACTGTAGTATTCCGGATAGGAATGAAAGGAACTACGTCTACACAGCCCATACGCGGATGCTGTCCCTGATGTTTTGTCATATCGATAAGCTCTACTGCCTTTCCGATAGCTGCAACCATTGCCTGTCCCAAAGGCTCCGGTTCTCCGATTACAGTTACAACACTTCTGTTGTGATCTTCGTCAGAGCTGTAGTCCAGAAGTTTTACCCCTTCTACATTCCGGAAGCAGTCTACGATCTTCTCGATTTTTTCTTTGTCTCTTCCTTCGCTGAAATTTGGTACACATTCAATAATCTTATCCATGGTCCTGTTCTCCTTTATCTCTTATGCTATTCCATGTTTTATACCCATTCTTTGCGGTAAACGGTTTCGCCCTTTTTTATTACGGTTTCCACCAGGTTGATTCCCGTATGGTAAGGCAGATAATAAATGGAAGGATATTTAAGAAATACCATATCCGCCTGTTTTCCCGGTTCAATGCTGCCGATCCTGTCTGCCCGATCCACAGCCGCCGCTCCATTAATGGTCAGAGCTGTGATCACTTCTTCCACAGACATATTCATGTAAATACAGCCCAGAGCGATCAGCAGAGGGATAGAATTGGTAAAGCAGCTTCCCGGGTTCAGATCAGAGGCAATAGCCACTGCACAGCCTTCATCAATCATTTTTCTTCCTGGAGCATACTCCTCTTTCAGGCAGAAAGCCGTAGCAGGAAGGAGGGTGCTGATCACGCCGGCTTCTCTCATCTGCCGGATTCCCTCATCAGAAGCCTTCAGAAGATGATCCGCAGATACAGCTCCTACTCTTGCGGCTAACTGAGCACCTCCCAGAGGATACATCTCATCTGCATGGATCTTAAGCTTGAATCCCATCTCTTTCGCCTTTGTCAGATAGTATTCAGAGTCTTCAACGTTGAAAACATTCTGCTCTGTAAAAATATCTGCAAATTCCGCCAGACCTTCTTCCCGGACTTCCGGCATAACATTGTGGATCATCTCATCCAGGAACTCCCTCTCTTTTCCTTTCCACTGGGGAAGGACACTGTGAGGTCCCAGGAAGGTCCTTACAATATCTACCGGATGTTCTTCATCCAGTTCTTTCATGACACGGAGCTGCTTCAGCTCCGTATCACAGTCCATACCGTAGCCGCTTTTGCCTTCTACAGTAGTTACTCCGAACTCCAGCATACGATTAAGACGGTCATATCCGGCTTCTTTCAGCTCCTCTTCTGAAGCATTCCGGGTGGGCGTCACTGTAGCGTTAATGCCGCCGCCTCTTTCCATAATGGACATGTAGCTGTCCCCTTTTAATCTCCAGGAAAACTCATCTGCCCGATATCCGCCGAAGATAAAGTGGGTATGAGAATCTACAAATCCCGGAAGGACAGTTTTCCCAGAAGCATCCAGAACTTCATATTCTTCTATGTTGATCTTCTGATCCAGTTCTTCTGTAGTCCCTACTTCTATGATCTTATCGTCATGGATCAGCACTCCCCCGTCCCGGATCAGGCCGATATCTGCCATTTCCTTCCCGAATTTCGGTGCATTTCCCCGGCAGGTAACCAGTTCAGAGGCATGACGTATATATCTTTTTTTCATTTTCCGCCTCCTGTTATGCAGCAACAACTTAGTGATGTTTGTGGTGGTGAACTTCCGGAACCACATCCTTGCATACTCTTTCGATCAGTTCTTCACTGGCCAGATAAGGCATGGTGATGTAATCCTGTCCGTTTCTCTTCTGGTTGTACTCTGCTACAGTCTCGATGGAGTGTTCACATCTGCCCCAGCTTCTTCTGGAAACGCCGATCATGGTATCCCACGGAATGGCCGCATTGATGATCTCATCTACTCTCTCGCTACCGTCCAGCACCAGACCAAATCCGCCGTTGATGGATTTGCTGATACCTACGCCGCCGCCGTTATGAAGAGCTACCAGGCTCATTCCTCTTGCAGCATTTCCTGCATAGCAGTGTACTGCCATATCTGCAGTGATATTAGATCCATCATAAATATTAGAAGTCTCTCTGTAAGGAGAATCGGTTCCACCGGTATCGTGATGGTCACGTCCCAGCATAACCGGTCCTATCTCTCCGTTTCTGACCATTTCATTAAATTTTAGAGCGATATCTCTTCTTCCCAGGGCGTCCTGATATAAGATACGGCACTGGGTTCCAACCACCAGTTTATTTTTCTCTGCGTCACGGATCCAGATATAGTTATCTCTGTCCTGACTTCTCCTGTTAGGATCGATCACTTCCATAGCCGCATGGTCGGTCTTTCTCAGGTCTTCCGGCTTGCCGCTTAAGCAGCACCAACGGAAAGGTCCGTATCCGTAATCGAAAAGCTCTGGTCCAAGGATATCCTCTACATAAGACGGGAAGATAAATCCTTCACTGGTATCCTCGCCGTTCTTGGCAATATCTTTTGCTCCTGCATCAAATACAGCCTTCATAAAACTGTTGCCGTAATCAAAGAAGTAAGCGCCTCTCTCTACCAGAGTCTTGATCAGATGATAATGTTTGATCAGCGTCTGATCTACCAGCTCGCAGAAACGATCTTTATCATTTGCCAGCATTTCTGTTCTCTCTTCAAAAGTGAGACCCTGTGGGCAGTAACCGCCGTCATAAGGCACATGGCAGGAAGTCTGGTCAGACAGAAGTTCGATCTTGATATTGTTGTCCACTGCATACTGAAGCAGGTCCACAATGTTTCCGTGGTAAGCGATAGAAATGGTTTCTTTCTTATCCATGTATTCCTGCGCAACTCTGAAGGCTTCTGCGGCATCTTCAATTACCAGGCTTACCCATCCCTGGTCATGGCGGGTCTTGATTCTGGAAGCATCTACCTCTGCAACGATACCAACACCTCTTGCAATTTCAATGGCTTTTGGCTGAGCGCCGCTCATGCCGCCAAGACCGCTGGTAACGAACAGATGTCCTGCCAGGTCTCCGTCCTGAGGTACGCCCAGGAATTTTCGTCCTGCGTTCAGAATTGTATTAAATGTACCATGAACGATTCCCTGTGGTCCGATGTACATCCAGCCGCCGGCTGTCATCTGTCCATAGGAAGAGCAGCCCATTGCTGTAGCTTTTGCCCAGTCTTCCGGATTATCAAACATACCGACCATAAGACCATTTGTAACAATAACTCTTGGGCTGGATTCATGAGATTTGAACAATCCCATAGGATGTCCGCTCATCATGACCAGTGTATGATGATGAGTCAGTTTTTCCAGATATTTTTTAATCAGCTGATACTGCATCCAGTTCTGGCATACCTGTCCGGTCTCTCCATAAGTTACCAGTTCATATGGGTACAGAGCTACTTCATGATCCAGGTTATTGTCGATCATTACCTGGAAGGCTTTTCCTTCAATGCACTCGCCTTTGTACTCATCAATAGGTTTTCCGTAAATTCTCTCCTTCGGCATAAAACGGTATCCGTAGATACGTCCTCTTGTCAAAAGCTCATCTAAAAATTCGGGAGCCAACTGTTCGTGAAGTTCTTCCGGCACATATCTCAAAGCATTTGCTACTGCAAGTTTAATCTCTCTTTTATTCAGTGTCAGTTCTCTTTTCGGTGCTCTTCTTACGCCCTCTTTGAAGGTAGGGTACTCCGGAAGCACCGGATCCAGCTTAATTACCATTGCTTTTCCGATTTCCGCATTGTTCATTTTTCATCGTCTCCTTTACTTTTTTTATAATTGTACCATCGATACAGTCTAAAAAACGTCTATTCTCCGCACTAATTCCTCCTGTTTTTATATTTTTTTGGTAATTTTTACTTATCTTCCTTCTTTGTTCTACCATAATAAAGTGATTTTACACAAAATTTTCAAATTCACAATAAAAAAACTCTATGCAAATGTCTATTCTATTCACATAGAGTTTTTCAATCCGCAAAACCGGACACTAATATTTATTTAAGAAAGTTTTCCTCCCAGGAAATCCAGGCCAAATCCATAGTCGTAGCAGTTTCCTTCTTCATCTGTATAAGCTTCCAGATCAAAGGCTACATCTTCCTGATGTTTTTCCACTGTTTCCATGTCCTTTGGAAGCTGAACCGGCAGTCTCCCCTTAGGCGCAGAGACGCCTGCCGCCATATCCAGTACGGCCCTGGTACTAACACCGAATTCCGCCAGAACAGCGTCTGCATAAGGTTCAAATTCACTGCACACCGTTGGATTATGTATAGTCAGGCAGACGATCACAGGCTTCTCTCCCATGGCCTTCTTGGTGTTGATCACCAGATCCATGTCTTCCTCATTGGCTGTATGTCCGGTTTTTCCCTGATAGGAACGGTTCCGATCATTTTCCCACCAGGTGCTTCCGGCAATGCTGATCTCTCTGGCCTGCTCCGCCGTATAGGGACGGTACTGAAGACTTATGGGCACATAATTCCCATTCTCAAATCCTCCGTCTGTGAGTGGACTTTCGATAAACACCAGGGCAACGTCAGCCTCCCGAGGGCTGTCCGCCCAGATAAAGTACTTTTCCAGAAGTTCCTTGGAAACCGGCCGGATCTCCTGGTCCGGCAGCATGTCTCTGAAGAATCCCTTTCTCTTGCGGATATGCCGCTTGGGTACATAGACTCTGGTCTTTTCTTTCAGCGGCAGGACCCTGCCTTTATTCTTCAGAAGGACAATAGAATCCAGCTGTGCCTGGTATCCGGCTTTTACATATTCATCTGCTCCCACGGTCTTTTTGCTCTCTTCCTCCTCCAGATAAGGATTTTCAAAAAGTCCTGTACGGAAAATATTCATCAGGATCCGCACTGCCGATTCTTCCATCCGCCTGCGCATAGTTTCTTCGCCGTATCGTTCACAGCCGATCCGATAGGCATCCATCACCGGCTCTTTATCCTGATTGCCGCCGAACTGGTCTACGCCGTTCATCAGGATCCGCAGATGTCTCTGGGCCACGGTAATATCTTCTGCTCCGTAGCAGCGACTTCCGAAAGCATCCAGGTCCGGCTCTGGATCTCCGGTAATATCCCAGTCCGTGCAGACTACTCCATCATAACCATATTGTTCCCTGAGAAGGTCTTTGATCATATATTCGCTGTAGGAATTTCCCACATTCTCATGATTTTTCTTGTCCTGATCCCAGGAAACGGTGTAGTAAGGCATGACTGATGCCGCCTTCTTTGTGGGGCCCTCCAGGTGAAAAGCGCCTTCTGTAAAAGGCCTCAGATGTTCCTCAAATTTTCCTCCGGGGTAAACAGCAAACTGTCCAAAGGCATAGTGGGCGTCTCTGCCTCCTTCTCCTGTGCCGCCTCCCGGCCAGTGCTTAACCATAGCATTGACACTATGCTCTCCCCAGCCATCTTCTGTACCTTCCGTTGTCTGCAGACCATCACAGTAAGCTCGTGTCATTTCCACCGTCTTTTCCCAGTCCAGACCCATAGTATCCTGGAACCGCATCCACCTGGGATCCGTAGCCAGATCGATCTGAGGGCCAAGTGCAGTAGTTATCCCCAGGGCCCGGTATTCTTTAGAAGCAATTTGGGCAAATTCTTTTACTCGCTCCTGGTTAAAAAGGGCGGCCATTCCAATCCCCTCCGGCCATTTAGAAACCTCTCCTGCACCGCTTTTATATTCCGCCTCGCTGTCAGCCGCTCCGTGGCGGGGATCTGAAGAAAAATTCACCGGGATTCCGAAAGGCAGGGCTTCTGTATAAGCCTGAACGGAATTCTGCCAGCGCACCGCCGTCTCCGTATTCTGATAGGTGCTTACCAGAACATGGCGGATATGATCCTCTTTCAAAAATTTCTTCTGTTCATCGCTCATCTCCCAGGGATTACAGCCGCTCCCTGGAAAGTCTGTTCCTTTATATGTTCCCGGGAAAGGACTTCCCGGCAGTCCCGGCACCATCTGATGAGGAGAATAAAGCATCAGGCCAGCGATCATCTCCACCGGAAGCCTTGCCGCCAGATCCCTGGCCCGCTCTTCATAAGGCAGTCTCCAGTCTTCATAGGGAAGAAGCTCTCCGGTTCCCGCCAGGTCCTTAAAGACGCAGCCTTCCACTACAAGGACTTTATCCCCTGCAGTACCGATCCTGGGGCCCTTTTCATTTTCATATAATACATATCCTTTTTTTACTTTCTTGCTGTACATAAAAACCTACTTGGCACCATGATAAAACCTTCTGTCTATCATGTTACCAAGTAGGAAACGATCCGTCAACAGCAGCGGTAGACTTTTGTCTCATAACCCTTCAGCACTGCCTGTCCCTGTACTTTTTCTTCTGTATCCATATCCACCCCAGGGGCTTTTAAAACGATTCTCTGTTCCTCAGGGGAATAGTTCAGTAACATAAGATACTGTTTTCCATCTTTTTCTCTCACGCAGAGTTCGCAGTCCTCAGGAAGTTCCACCAGATCCTTAAAAGCCGACAAAGCTCCTGTATAGTCCAGGAAATCCTTGATATTTTCTCTGGTGAAAGTTCCTCCGAAATGAAGAACTTTTCCCTTTCCTGCCTGATGTTCTACCAAAGCCGGACGGCCCTGATAGTAATTAGAGGAGTAGGAAGCCAGGACTTTTGTCTCCGGTCCTGCTGCCAGGATATCGTTAAAGATTCCCGTTTCCACCTGTTTTCCATTCCAGTCCATGGAAACTTCATCATCTGCCGGTCCCACAAAGGTAAACTCTTCCACTACACTTCCTGTGATATCTTTTAAAAGTCCGGGCATAACGTCCATGACACATTTTCCTGTCTCATCCTTCAGTCCGGTACGGGCTCCCAGGATCAGGCAGCCCCCCTGCTCCACATAACTTTGTAAAAGCTGTGCCATTTTCTCAGATAAGATCATTGGGTGAGGGTAGATCAGCACCGGATATTTCAGGAGCTCTTCCGTCTCCGTGGAATCCAGGAGATACACATAATCCATAGGGGTGTGGCTTAACTGGGCGCCGATAAAAATCTCCTCTTCACTGCTCCACGCCAGTCTCTGGTGCCATTTATCCACCTGAGCGTCCCAGACGTTGCTATAATCTCTTACAACACCGAAAGCAGCCTTGTACTCTGCTCCTGTGACCTCCCTGATCTTCTCTACCCGGTCATAGATTTTCTTCACCTCAGCCAATTTCCGGTTGTCCCGGTTGTCATAGTCCAGGATTCCATGCCAGTATATTTCCGTCCCCATAGTACAGGTACGCCACCGGAAGAAACTTACATAATCTGCTCCGTGGGCAATACTCTGCATAGCCCAGAGCATCATCTGTCCCGGTTTTGGAGCCGGAGCTTCCATACGGGTGTTCCATCCATTGGCTCCGGACTGCTGCTCCATGATTCCGAAATGTGGGCAGATAGAACGGACCTCTGTGAGCTTATCGCTCCATCTCCTGTCATTGAGATTTTTTGAATGCTTCGGATCCTCAATGAGACAGTAGGCAAAATTTGGATAGGAGTCATAAGTATAAACGTCCAGAACCGTATCTGTCATTTCATGGTTGTCCAGGTTTTGGAACATGCCGTTGGTGGTGATAAAATCTCCCGGTTTGATATATTTCCGCAAAATGTCGCTCTGCATCTTGCAGAAGCTGATGGCACTGCCTGATACAAACCGGATGTAATCCAGCATTTCGTGAGGATTGGTAGAGTTATGTATGGTCAGTCTGGGAACGTAGACCTGCTCCCACTGGGTATATTCCTGATTCCAGAACACAGCACCCCAGGCTTTATTCAGTTCTTCCAAAGTTCCGTATTTCTTCTTTAAAAATTCCCGGAATGCCAGAGTATCGCTTTCTGAATAAAACTCCGCTGTCTCACAGTTGATCTCATTGTCGATCTGCCAGCCTATAACGCTCTTGCGAGGTGCATAATGTTCTCCGAATTTTTCCACGATCCTGGCACTTAACTCCCGGTATATCTTAGAATTATAATTATAATGACGCCGCATGCCATGACGGTATTTTACACCGTCGATCCGGCAGTTTAATACTTCCGGATACTTGTCTGTCAGCCAGGCAGGCGGCGTAGCCGTAGGGGTTCCGAAGATCACTTTCATCTCCGTCTTGGCCACAACTTCCAGAAAATCATCAAAAAAGTCAAAGGTAAACTCCCCTTCTCTTGGCTCCACCTTATTCCAGGCAAACTCCCCGATACGGATGGTGTAAATACCGTTTGCCCACATTCTGTCCAGGTCTTCCCTCCACAGTTTTCTGTCCCAATGCTCCGGATAATAACAGGTCCCCAGGGACATTTCCTCCCATTGATAGTTTTGTGCTTTTCTCATAATACCTCCCTGTCTTTTTCCCTGTTCCCTTCTTTAAGAGGAATGGAAAACTGATCTTCTTTTATTTTTTTAGCTCTGCCCTGCAAATTCCCAGCATGCCGGTTTTCTCTGCAACAGCCCTGATGTTCAGCTCTTCCTTCCAATCTTTTATGACTCCCAGTTCCTGTGCCTTTATAACCTGTTCTCCTATCTGAACTTCTCCTTCTTTTACATATACCGCCAGAAAATTTTCCTGTCCTTCCGGCTGGATTTTGCTTTCTTTTCCTTTTTCCAGACACAAAGCCTCCATCTTTCCCTTAGCCACGTTCTTCAACATGAGATTAAAGTCCACTACTTTTCCGTAGCTGACAGTAGGTACTCCGCCGTCAAAGTGATCCACCTCATAGGGTTCAAGGGAAATTTTTTCTTTTTCTCCATGAATCATGTCCAGATGTCCCTGGAAAATCATCAAATATCGGTCTACTCCCGGCAGGCTGGTAAATTCTGACCGGTCCGCTTCCACTGTGGCGCTGCTGATCCGCAGCTGAAAATTTCCGGATTTGTAGTCTCCATCCTCTGGATACAGATACAGTTCTGTGGTGTCTCCACCGGACCACTTAGAAACTTTATAGTCCTTCTCCGTTCTTACTATTATACTGTCATTCATCTGTAAAACCCTCCTATAAATCTCTTTTTCTGGTTTATAGCCATACCCGGCAGATATCCGCCAGGCACAGCCTTATAGATTATTACTGCTTCAGATAAAATCCAAGCACCTTATTCAGATAAGGTCTCAATATATCATTTCCGCATCTGTAGATCTCATGTTTGGCCCCGGGCACCCGGATCAGTTTTCCATTGGGCAGCCGCCGGATAAATTTCTCCTGTGCCCTGTTATAGACCAAAGTATCTCTCTCTGCCTGGAAGAGGACCACCGGCACAGAAATCTTTTTCCAGGACCGGCCCAGTATCTCACCAGTCATCCGGTAAGCCTCCAGCCCCCACCGATAGCTGGCTCCATTATTCTGGAATTCGGGAATATTTCGTCTTTTCTCATAATAATAATCATATCTGACTCTAGAAAGACTGGAGCTATTCCCAAAAGATTCGTCATCCCGAAATCCATGCTGTCCCAGAGCATAGTCTTCACTCTTTCCCAAGGAACACATAAGAAAGGAAGCCCCATAGGCTATCGCCGGAGGGATCTTCCCCGTACGGTGAAGAATCATAGGTGCATTCAGAATCCCCTTCTGAAATTTTCCGGGATTTTCTGCCAAAGTCACAGCAGCAATGGCTCCGCCCATAGAATGTCCGAAGATCATCAGAGGCAGATCCGGGTTCTCTTCCCTGACTCTGTCTGCCACATAACTCAGGTCTTTTACATACCGCCAAAAACTGTCTATATGTACCTTACAGGGATCTTTGGTCAGACGGTAGGTACGTCCGTGTCCGCAGTGTTCGGGAATATATACAGAAAAACCTGCCTGATAGAAATACCAGGCCAGTTCTTTATATTTTTCTGCGCTCTCGCAGAAACCATGGGAAATCAGGACCACACCCTTTGCCTCTTTGGAGTGAAGAGAAAGGCAGAAAATGTCTTTGCCTTTTTCCCTGGCATACCAGCTTTCTCTTCCCCAGGCATCAAAGCAGGATTCTACAAAACTTTTCATTTCTTCCGGAAAATTCTTTTCGTTTAAAAGTTTCAAATCATTCTCCCCTTTCTATATCAAAAGCCTCAAAGGGACAGGATATATTTCTGAGAAAATATAAGAAATAGGTCAGCGCCAGCATATCTGCGCTTCCCCCCGGGCTGATGTTCTCCTTTACAAAATATGCATCTAAGTCAGGAAGCATTTCCAGCTGTTCTTTATATCCCTCAGTTTTTAAGAATTCTTTCAGACGTTTCTGTATTTTCAAAACAGTATCATAATCCGACCGTATGATCATATTGGTATCTTCTACATTAGAAATGTACCTAAGAAGCGTAAGAAGTCCGGCCTGGTTCATGGCACACCCTTTTTGGCGCAGCTTTTCAAAATAAAAAATCCCGTCTTCCAGAACATGAGGAAAACCTCTGGCTGCTTCTCCTCGGATTCCTTCTATTCCATAACGGATATACAGCTTTTCTCCGTGAGTTTCAGGAGCCCTTTTATTCAGTTTCTTATAGTCATCCATCAGATTTTCAGTCATTTCCCGGGACACTTCGCCCAGAATCTTCGGAAAATCCTTATCTCTGAAATTGCTTTCCGGCCTTCTGGCCAGATATCCTGCACAGCAGCAGAAGATCCCACCGGAAAAGATCATCCCTTTATGCGGGTTAGCTCCCTTAGCTGCTTTTTTCATGATCTTCTCTCCTTCCATGCCAAGGATCCTCAGTCTTTCAAAAAGCTTTGGCAGCTCTTCTCTTCCCTTTGAAAAGTCCAGCCCTTCTCTGGCACAGGAAATAAAATAGGGAGTCAGCGCATAGGCACTGTCCACAAAAGTCATCAGATCCATATCCCGGTGAGCCCCATTATGGATGCGATCTACAAGCCCCGGCTTTAATGTAGTATTTACCTCATATAGAAGACTTTTCTGCATCAGCAGGCCGATATGGGAAGCCATTCTTTCTATATAAAATTCTTCCATCATCTGGATTTCCCGGTTGAAAACTTCCTTAGCACTGTGCCTCCTGGAACGGCTGCAGAGAAAAGCGGGGCCCCCGCAGATCAGACATTTTCTTTCCGGAAATCCCAGTTCCTGCCTGGAAACCTTCTTACCCCTGCCATCCAGCACATCAAAATCAAAAAGCCGCCCCAATGGATGATTTTCTTCTGCTATAGCAAGTATTCTTTTAACCTTTTGCGGGGACAGGTTCAGTAGATAAAAGCCTTCCAGGCCGGTATTTTCCGTATTCTCGCAGCTGTGGAGGATCTGTCCTTCCTCTGTTTTTACCATCTGTCGGATCAGTCTGTCTCCTGTTTCGAAAAGCCATTTTGCAAAAGGAAAAGCCTTTATCGGCCCCGGAATATTCAGGGTAAAGCTGACCAGGGAAGCGCCCTTTTTAGCTAAAAGTTCTCTCTGTACTTCTCCCCGTCTCTCTCTTGCATCTAAAATTTCTTCCAGAGAAGCTTCCTGTCCCTTTGCCCAAACTTCAAGTCTCATCTGTTTTCTCCCTGTTTTGTAATGTTTCTCTGAGAGTTTTCCCTTCATGGGAGATCAGGTAGTCATAAGTCGTCTCTGGTACCATCTCCCTCAGAGTCTCCCAGTCCCCTTCCAGAAATTTTTTCCGTACAAATGTAGCGCTGATCACCTGCTCACCATTCCTGTACCGGGGAATCTCCATCACCTCTATCCCGTACCGGGGAAGAACTTTCTTCATTTCCTGATTATACACTCTTGTAATTTCAGAAAAGGGCTCCTCTCCTACATAGCGGCAGTCGATATGAAAAGCCTCCTTGAAATACGTTCCAAAAATCTTCAGATCCAGCAGCACCGCCTGGCTCGTAGCATTTGCCTTGTCTTTCAGAAAATAGTCGGGGAAGGTGGCATGGGAGATGAGATAATCCGAGCTTCCATGGACATAGACATTTTCCAGGTCTTTGCAGCCTTTTTTTACCAGATCCAGTCGTATCTCTGCTGGAAACTCTGAAGCATCATCAGACAGCACAAAAACATGAAGAACCTCACACCGATCTGCTCCCTGTTGAATCAAGTATCGATGGCCTTTGGTAAAAGGATTGGCATTCATGACGATAGCTCCTGTCCGCAGAGAAAAACAATCCTCATAAGAAGCAGCTTCTTTTTTCAGGTACTCTCTGATCCCATTTTTTTTATTTTCCATAAGCAGCATATCCCGGGTATCCATAATGGGCCAGAATCCCAGATCCTGAAAATATCCCTGATTCTCTGGCTTTGTAAACACAAACAGATGGGTGTTCCTCTCTTCCCAGGCATTTTTCATAAGGGCGGATGCCAGTTTTACCATCAGTCCCTCTCCCTGAAACCGGGGATCCACAGCAATACATTTGAGCACATTCCCCTGCCGGGATCCACAGGCTGCAATTTTACCTTCCCTAGTACACAGCATCACAGAATACTGGAGCTTTTCCTCAAGCTCCAGCCCCTGCTGTGCCAGAAAGGATCTCATTTTCTCCAGTTTTCTTCCCTGGAAGGGCCGTCCTTCCTCCTGATAAAAGGTAAATCCTTCCATATCCTTCCCCTTTCTTCTAAACTAATCTGATTCTACCATATCCTCCCAAAACAGCAAAGCCCCATATTGCCATTCCTGTATCCAGCACAGTGAAACATCCTGATTATTCTTTCATCTTTTTGTATATGGAAAATTTTTGTGGACAAGACTATCTTATTACGATATTATAGGAAGGCAACTCTATATAAACATAAAAGAAAGAGAGACTGATAATCATGCTGACTGATCTTATCAATGGATTGAGCGACCTGCTCTACAGCTATATCCTGATCATCCTTCTTTTAGGAACAGGAATCTATTTTACGCTTAGAACACGTTTCGTACAGTTCCGTCTTTTCATCGAATCCATCCGTGTGGTAGCCCAGCCCGGCAATGATGAAAACGGACTGTCCTCCTTCCAGGCACTGATGGTTTCCACAGCCTCCCGGGTGGGAACCGGAAATATTGCCGGAATCTCAACTGCGATCTGTCTGGGCGGACCGGGCGCTGTGTTCTGGATGTGGCTCACTGCCATTTTAGGAAGTGCCTCTGCCTTCATTGAAAGCACTCTGGCACAGATTTATAAAAAAAGAGCGGAGGACGGAAGTTCTTACGGCGGACCTGCATACTATATTCAGGCTGCCCTCAAGAAACACTGGATTGGCGCCTTATTCGCCCTATTCCTGATTCTGACTTATATGGGCGGTTTTAACCTGGTAGCTTCTTTTAATATTGCCGACTCCTTCCGGGCTTACAGCTTTTTTGATGAAACCTCCACGCCTCTGCTTGTAGGTGCAATCCTGGCCCTTATCTTTGCCCTATGCATCTTTGGCGGCAGCAAACAGATTTCTAAGATCACAGAAGTGCTGGTTCCTTTTATGGGGATCTTCTATCTGGCTGTAGCTCTTTTTGTGACGGTAACCCATTATACTCTGATCCCCAGAATGTTCTCTGACATTTTTTCCAATGCCTTTGACTTCCGGTCCATCTTCGGGGGATTCACAGGTTCCTGCGTCATGAATGGTATCAAAAGAGGACTTTTCTCCAATGAAGCCGGCGTGGGATCGGCCCCCAATGCAGCAGCCAGCGCTGCTGTGTCTCATCCGGTGAAACAGGGGCTTGTACAGATGCTGTCGGTATTTATTGACACCATCCTGATCTGCTCTGCCACCGCCTGCCTGCTGCTGTGTTCCGGCGTAGCTCCAAGTAAAGAACTTAAAGGCATGCCCTGGGTCCAGGCGGCCGCTTCTCAGTCTCTGGGCAGTTTCGGAACTATTTTTATAACAGTAGCCCTGTGCCTTTTTGCCTTCACAACACTGATCGGCAATTTCTATTATGCGGAAATGGGACTGAAATATCTCTGCGGCAAAACTCCCGGGAAAGCCCTTCTCAATCTTTTTCGTGTTATCGCTGCCCTGATCGTACTGGCAGGAGCTGTTATGGAATTCAGCCTGGTATGGAGTACCGCAGATGTGCTTATGGGCTTCATGGCCCTCATCAACCTGCCGGTCATCCTGCTCCTGGGCGGTACCGCTATCCGCTGTATGAAAGATTATATGCGACAGAAAAAAGAAGGGAAAGACCCCATATTCAAAGCTACAGATATCGGCCTGGAAGACAAAACTGATTTCTGGAATTAAAACAAGATTATATGTAAAGAGAGTTGCCGCATTAAAATATTCTCAATTTTAAATGCGACAACTCCTTTTTTCTTTCAGAACAACAGGTTTAGCAGTCCGATCACGAAACCAATGACTGCTCCCAGATTTACAACTGCATTTAATTCTTTCTTCATAATGCCAAGAAGCACTTCTTCCACTTCCAGCACATCCATCTGATTAACTTTTTCCTCCACAATCTGATCTACATAGAATTTTTCCGACAGTTCTCCTGCCTTTTCCTCTGCCAGACGAATATAAATCCTTTCTGTCATCTGGCGGATTTTCTCTTCTCCTAAGGGAACATTTGCAAACCATTGACAAATGGGACGACTTTCTGCCGCAGCGATCTCTCCAACCACGATGGGATGTATCTTATCCCGTCCGTTTTCCCTGATATATTCTCCTACCTTATCTCCGATAGGCTCGGCAATGGATTTGATCAGATCCTCTTTCAGAAACATGGATACCATTGTACCCTGGAATTTTTCCTTAATCTCTTTTGCCCCTTCTTCTGCGATGATCTTTCCCACATCCAGATTTTCCAGGCCCTGGCTGATCTTCTCTGTGATAAAGTCCTCTAAGTGGCCCCGCATTGCTTCATAATCTTCCAAAGTCATATACTGTTCCAGAAAATCTTCCAGAGAATCCTGGCTGTGCTGTACCTCCTGAATCCCTTTTACCACTGCATCCAGAACGGTATCTTTCATTTCCTGGGACAAAAGCATTTTCTGGAGGTCTTCCCTGGTAAGGAGCTTTTCTCCCACTACTTTTCCCAAGGCCTTGGCCAGCCTGGCCTTTCCTTTGGGAATGATCCCCGGGGTAAATGGAAGAGTCCTGCCCCCGATTTTCACCGGTTTTAAAGGACGAAACAGCATCTTTACCGCTAGATAATTTGTAAAATAGCCGATTACCGCTCCGATCAGCGGTCCTGCAAGTATTTCCATTACATTCATTTGAAATCCTTCTTATCTTCTTCCGAAAAGCTTATCTCTCACCTGTTCCCACAGACGGATCAAAAAGTAGTCATACGCCTGATCAAATATAAAAAGCGCAATCTGACCGCCGATAGCGAATACCAGCAGCAGCATACCAGATATTTCCCCTGCAAAAAGCAGCTTCGGAAAAAGGAAAAGCGCCGGAAGATACATCAGGTTAAAAATTATCAGTTTCCCCAGAATCAACAGCAGCCTGCGTTTTTTCCAGTTGGGATGATTTCCCAGAAGGCGCCAGAGATATTCCACACCCAGCACATAGATCCCCATCATAGCATAAGTAATACAGTAGAGTTTTTGTGGAGCCAGAAGACCACCTAAAACTAGGCAGCCCAGAAAAAAGGCAAGTCCATACCGCAAATCAAACTCCTTTACAATCACTCCGATCAGAAAGGCCGCTGCAGCCAGGAAAAACAAGGTGTTAAAATCCAGAATACCGCTTAGGATGATCAGCACTACGGCAAAGGCCATAAGCAGTCCGGATACCGCCATTTTCCTTGTGTTTACATGCATGAACAAAGATCTCCTCCCATACATTCACAGAGTTGGTCCGCAATGCAGAGGTCACAGCACATATTTCCCGTGCCGCAGGAAGACCCTCCTGATCCGCCTCCATAGTAGCTTCCGCCCTGATACCGGTTACTGTTCCACTGAAGCCGGTTCACCAGATTGGCATATTCTGGGTTTCCCGGATCCATACTCTGAGCCTGACGAGCCAGATTTAAAGCATTGACATTATTTCCCATTCCCATGTTAGCACATGCGCTGAGATAATACCACTGGGCATTTCTGTTCTGCATCCTGGAGAGTACGTTCAAGGCCTGCTGATATTGTCTTGCATTAATATAATTATAGACTGCCTGAAACTGGAGATTATCTTCGCTGGAAGCAGTGTTCTGATAGCTGCTGCTGTTTCCATAGCCTTCATAGCCGCTCTGGTAGCCTCCATCCCTTTCCTTCATAATCTGGTCATAGGCCTCCTGGACCTCTTTAAATTTCTCTTCTGCCAGATCCGCAAGGGGATTGTCCACATAAGAATCCGGATGATATTTTCTGCTCAGGTCCCGATAGGCCTTTTTAATCTCATCATTGGAGGCATTTGGTGAAACGCCTAATATTTCATAAGGATTATTTACCATTTTTTTCTTGACTCTCCTGTCTTTCTTTTTGTATTTTCTGATATTTTGTCCAGACGCCTCTGTAAAGGATATTCCTCAGGATCTCCAAGTCCTGGATACAAGGCAGCTTTTCAAAAGCCCCTGTGGCTTCACCCATCATCATGATAAGCATCTGGTATACCGTTTGTTCGTATTCTTCTTCACTTTTGCTGTTTTCTCTGGTAAGCTTCAGAGGATTATAGACTCCTGATTCTATGTCTTTTGGCAGATCATCATAGGCATCCATAATATAGATAAATTTACCCAGATAGAATCCAAACTTGCGAAGATTCTCTTCCCAGAAATCTTCCCGGATCACGAAAAGATCCTCCATCAGTGCCCCGAAAGCGCCGGACACAATGTCAACGTCCATAAGGCCCTGCTCTTCATATACGGCAAGTTGTCTCAGCTGTTTTTTTATGACTCCGGCCTGTCTTGGATATTCTCTGCAGATCTGTACTGCTTTCTTTCTGAACAGATGGATCCCTGCGATTCCCGCCAGGCTTTTGTCATCTTTCCAGTCATCCTCAAACTTAAAATAAGTCAAAAGAATATTCATCTTTGCCCCGTATTCCGATATATCATTCTGTATTACGGGAATCTTTTTTACCGGATGGAGGGGACAGTGGGAAAGAAATTCCTGATTCTCCGTTTCATATAAAGACGAAAGCAGGAGGATCAAAAAAGTCATATCATAGGTAAGGGTTATCCTTCCCCGAAAACCGTACTCCTCTTTCAAAGTTCGGCACAGTCCGCAGTAATAGGCCTTATATCTGTAAAACTCCTTAACCTTCAATTCCGGTTTATCTATCATTACATATCCAAACATTTATACTGGACCTTTCCTCCCTGACATCATCACATTGTCTCATTATACTATAAGTCATTTTAAATTTCCATCCTTTCTTTCCATTGACGCAGCCGTTTTTTTTCGTTATACTGGGGTGAGATTTTATCGGCTATACCGGCTCAAATGCGAAAGAGGTGTTATAAAATACTATGGAAAATAATATAAATCAAAAATTTCCCCTTCAGGAAAAGCTGGATATCAGCTCCCCGGAAAAATTCATTAAAAACACAGACCACTTCAACTCACTGATGATGCGGTACCGCTGTGCGATCCGTGAGATCCGCACCAAACTGGAAGTCCTCAATGATGAATTCTCCATCAAGTACAACCGCAATCCCATCTCCTCCATCAAAAGCCGTATTAAGACTCCTTTGAGCATCTATAATAAGCTTCAGCGTCTTGGCTACGACTTTACAGAACAAAATATCGAAGAACAGCTTAATGACGTAGCCGGTATACGTGTGATCTGTTCTTTTATTGATGACATCTATATCATGGCAAAGCTGCTGGCAGATCAGGACGACATTACTGTGCTGCGCATAAAGGATTATATCCAGAACCCTAAGAATAATGGTTACCGCAGCTATCATATGATCGTGGAGATCCCCGTCTTCTTCGCCGAGGGAAAAACACCTATGCGGGCGGAAATCCAAATACGGACCATCGCCATGGACTTCTGGGCCAGTCTGGAGCATCAGCTCCGCTATAAAAAGGATCTTGGCAGCAATGAACAGTATAAAATGATCAGCCGGGAATTATACGACTGTGCATGTACCATCACTGCCGTTGACAAGCAAATGCAAAATATCAAGAACCTGATCGAGGAATACAGCGAGCTTACTCCCCGATAAAGACCTCCAGCAGCTTCTCATTTGCATCATAATAGCTCTGGATCTCTTCCTTTTCACTCAGTCCGCTATCTTCACTTAAAATACGCAGGGCTACCATGTAATCTGCTGCGGACTGAGGGCTCCCTGCCTCCTGATATCCTTTACATTCTTCAATCTTTACATAGTTTTCTTCATCTGCCGGAAAGACTCCCTGATCCTTATAGTCTTCAAATTTTTCCTGGTTCAGGAAAAAGATCATGCTGGTGCCTTCCTGTACGTCTACGATAAATCTGGTCTGCATAGCTGCAAACACCTGTGGGTCATAGCCGTCCTCTCCTTCTCCAGGACAGCTGTAATCGGAAATCTGCACATGAACCTCTCCGTCTCCATTGAGATCTTCCCCATTTTCTTCAAACCACTGCTGAAGAGCCAGGCTGTCATCGGAAGACATTCCGTAATTTCCAAGAAATGCTATGCTGTAATCATAATCGATCTTCGTCACCATATCTTTGATAAAGACGATTACAAAAATCAGGATAAATGCTCCGATCAACACATGAAATTTGTAATAGTAGAAAAAGTTCTCGATTTTTTTCTTTTTTTCTTCTGAAAGTAATTCTGATTTCTTCATTCTTTTGTTTCCTTTGCTCTATTGTAGTGTCATTGGTAAAAATTTTAACACTTTCCTGTGAACAAAGGAAGTCCAACACGTAAAATTTATGAGATTTTAATATTCTTTTCAGAAGAAACAGCCCTGTAAGAAAGGATATCCTTCTCTCTTACAGAGCTGTTTTACTCCTGCGAACAACGAGCCAATCAGATCAATCACTTGCCTGGATAGCATCGTATCCAGTTTCTTTTGTACGGATTTTTAACGCAGACTTAATCTCATAGCTGAATATCTTACCATCTCCGGTCTCTCCCGTATAGGCAGCCTTCTGAATCGCATCAATCGTTTTCTTTTCCCATTCCTCAGAAGACACTACGATTTCAAATTTAATCTTAGGCTGCATCTGCATATCTACCTGCATACCTCGGACCACTTCTTTATATCCTCTCTGGATTCCTACTCCCATTACCTGGTATACAGTTAATCCATTTACTCCGATTTCGTCCAAAGCAGCCTTTACATCTTCAAATTTTTCTTCTCTAACCATAGCTTCTATTTTAATCATTGTTTTTCACCTCACCTTACTGATCCAGTCCGTTAAAGCTGGGGTATGCACTTTCGCCGTGCTGTGTAATATCCAGACCAATCTGCTCTTCCTTAACTGTTACACGGAGAGGTGTGATTGCTCTTACAATTGCTGCACAGATCAGGGATCCTACCACTGCCACTGCAATAGTAATTACTATACCAAGAATCTGAGCCAGGAACAGACGATACTCGCCGAAAGCCAGACCGTTCCACTGAGCTGCATCGTTAATGGAACTCAAACCGAAAATACCGGTTGCAATACCACCCCAGATACCGCCAAGTCCATGGCAGCCAAAAGCATCCAGTGAATCGTCGATCTTTAGTTTCTTCTTTACCAGTTTTACTCCAAAATAACAGATGGGGCTTACAAGACCGCCGATAATGAAAGAAGCCCAGATCGGTACAAAACCAGCACCAGGTGTAATAGCCACAAGACCAACAACAAGACCTGTGGAAGCGCCTACTAAAGTAGGTTTCTTATCCATGATCACATCTAGAAGCATCCATACCGCCAACGCCATAGCAGAAGCGATGGCAGAAGTCATAAATGCGTGGGCTGCCAGACCGTCAGCTGCCAGTGAGCTTCCTGCGTTAAATCCGAACCAGCCGAACCACAGCATAGTTGCTCCAAGTACTACAAATGGAATATTATGAACACGGTAAGCAGTAGTTTCATATCCACGGCGTTTTCCAAGAAGGATAGCCATTGTCAAAGCGCTGACGCCTGAGCTGATATGAACCACGTTTCCTCCTGCAAAATCTACAGACCCCAGTGAAGCCAGAAGTCCACCTTCGCCCCATACCATATGGGCCAGAGGATAGTACACGATAATTGACCATAAAATAATAAACAGGAATAAGGCTTTAAAGCGCATACGGCCTACCAGAGCACCTGTTAAAAGTGCCGGGGTGATCACCGCAAACATCATCTGGAATGCACAGAATACAAGATGAGGGATGGTATCCGCATAAGAACTGGCTTCCATACCTACTCCGTTTAAGCCAAACCAGCGGAAGTCACCGATAATTCCTCCATGGTTTCCTCCAAATGCCAGGGAATAACCAAACAGGCACCACATTATAATGGCCACACCCATAATCGACACACAGGCCATCATGGTATTTACTACATTTTTTCTTCTTACTAAGCCTCCATAGAAGAAGGCAAGGCCCGGTGTCATAAAGAACACCAGCGCAGCACAAATAATCATAAAAGCAGTATCTCCACTATTCATAAACTCTCACTTTCCTTTCATCCTCCCGAATTCCAGCCAAAAAGGCTGCGAGAATCCGTTATATTTTCTTTTTCATCTGTCAGCACAGACACTGTGCCCGATGTGGATAGTTTTTCGATTTTTACTGCGCAGTGTTTCAATACTACGGAAATTTTCATTTCCGAAAAAGAAAAGGCGTTCAAAGTACTTTTGCACTTTAAACGCCTTCGTTTTAACGAATTTTAGTCTAGCACAGTGTTAATAAAAAAGCAAGTGTTTTTTTAGATTTTCTTTATAGTTCAGCCATGTGTCACAAAATATATCCATTACTTAAAAAATTTTGTAACACTTTCCCATTTGCCGCATATTCTGAATGGAGAGATTTTCATGGAGCGACAGGCTTATGGCTTACAAAATCATGATCGATGCCGGACACGGGGGAAGTGATCCCGGAGCCGTATATGATGGACGGCAGGAAAAAGACGATTCTCTCCGGCTGGCACTTGCTGTAGGAGATATTCTGTCAAGAAACGGCGTAGATGTAGAATACACCCGTACAGAGGATATTTATCAGACTCCCTTTGAAAAGGCCAAGATTGCAAATAAGGCCGATGCTGATTTTTTTATTTCCTTCCATCGGAATTCCAGTCCTGATTCCAACCAGTACAGCGGTGTGGAGACCCTGGTCTACGACCAATCTGGGCGTAAGCTGGATATGGCCCAGAATATCAATGGCGCTTTAGGAGAACTGGGATTCCGGGAACTTGGCGTGAAATCCCGTCCCGGTCTGGTAGTTCTGAGAAGGACGAAAATGCCCGCAGTTCTCGTAGAAGCAGGTTTTATCAACAATGACGAAGATAACGAAATCTTTGATTCCCAGTTTCAGGATGTAGCCCAGGCAATCGCCTCAGGGATTCTGGGGACTTTGAATGAAGAGACTGTAGAGAATCCTCAAAACTCCAAGGATATTTTCTACCGGGTGCAGACAGGAAGCTTCCGGGAACGTGCCAATGCAGATAATCTTCTTTATGAATTAGAGGATCAAGGCTTTCCCGCTTTTATCCTCCGTGAAGATGGCCTTTATAAAGTTCAGGTAGGCGCTTTCAAAAATCTGGAAAATGCAGTAAAAATGGAGAGAGCTCTGCGTAATGCCGGATACAGCACCTGGATAGACGCAGCGCCGGCTTCCTACTGATATACGCTGCAGTACATCCCTGCAGAGCTTTTATCACATAGGGGAAAATTTCCATTTATGCAAATTTGCCGGGCATAGCGTTGAGACCATAGGCTCACAGCAGCGCCTTTATTCGTAATCCGGGCAGCCGGCAATGCAGGCTGCCCATTGTTTGTCACATAGATTCTGCTCTCTCTCTTATATTTTTCTTAAAATTGATCACTTCATGGTCATACTCTGTGTCCATATACATGGAAGTGATCATAAAGTCCGCCGTAGCCCGGTTAACCGCCATAGGGATGTCATAAACCTGGGCGATTCTCATAAGGGCTTTCACATCCGGGTCATGAGGCTGGGCGGTAAGAGGGTCGGAAAAGAATACCACAAAATCAATCACACCTTCCACTATCTTGGCGCCGATCTGCTGGTCTCCTCCCAGGGGACCGCTGTTATAACCTTTTACCCTCAGGCCTGTCTTATCTGCGATTAATCTGGCAGTAGTTCCTGTTCCATAAAGATTATGATGTTTTAAAACCTCGCTGTGGTCCATGCACCACTGAATGATCTTAGGTTTTTCATTGTCATGGGCAATCAGAGCAATATTCTTTTTCTTCTTGATTGTAAATGTCATATAAGCATCATCCATCTGTTTTCTCCGCCTTTCTTTAAAAATTCTTATATTTCTTTCGATTTTCTTCGGGAAATATTTCATAATAATTTCATCTTATTCTAACATAATTTCCTTGTTCTCACAACGGTAAACTGCTACAATGGTATGCAGAAGAAAGCAGGTGTCAGATTTATGTTTTATTTCATTGTAAATCCCCATGCTCGCTCAGGACAAGGCATGGATATCTGGAAAAAGGCGGAAGAAATCCTTACCGCACAGAATACAGAATACGAAGTTTTTTTCACGAAATACACCGGACACGCCAGAGAACTGGCCAGACAGATCGCTATTCTTTCTCTTCCATGTATATTAACAGTTCTGGGAGGGGACGGTACTTTAAACGAAGTGATCGACGGCCTTGCCTCCCAGGGAGATTTTTCTCACATTACTCTTGGATATATCCCCACAGGTTCGGGAAATGATTTTGCCAGAGGCCTTGGAATTCCCTCTGATGTGACAGCCTGTATGAAGGCCATACTTTCCCCCTCTGCTTTTACCTGGGCAGATGTAGGAATGTCCCATACTTCCCGGGAAAAACGCTACTTTCTTGTCAGCAGCGGGATAGGCTATGATGCGGATATCTGCCTGGGTGTCATGAGAACGCCTGTAAAAAAGTTTTTGAACAGGCTGCACCTGGGTAAACTTACCTATATTTATGTAGCCCTGAAGCTGCTGCTGAATTATCAATGCTGCCCTGTATCTGTCCGGATTGATAAAAAAGATATCTACCGGCTGCCCCGGTTCTACTTCCTGACAGGAATGAATATGAAACAGGAAGGAGGCGGGGTAAGATTTTGCCCACAGGCCCGGTATCAGGACGGCTTGCTAGATATCTGTCTGGTGGGAGACATTCCCAAGGCCAAGATTCTGGCTCTGTTTCCTACTGCTATCGTCGGTAAGCATACCGGTTTCAATGGGATTCATATGTATCGCTGCCGCCGCATAGATATTATCAGCAGAGATCCTCTGCCTATACACTGTGACGGGGAGTCTATGGGATATCACAGACATCTCACTATTTCAGATACACAGAAACAGATAAAAGTTATTTTAAAGTAACAGGAGGCACCACATGAAAATACTGTTTATGGTCCTAATTATTTTACTTGTAGTTTTTTGTCTTTATTTTTACTGCATTATGCCCAGACTTTCCAGAAAAAAAGAGGCGCAGGCATTTCTGCATCACCTTTTTGCCCACAGAGGTCTTTTTACAAAAGACCAGTCCATTCCGGAGAATTCTATGGCAGCTTTTGCAAACGCAGTGGAACACGGATATGGGATTGAACTGGATATCCAGCTCACAAAGGATAGGCAGCTGGTTGTCTTCCATGACCACACTCTGACCAGGATGTGCGGCATTGATCTTCCGGTATGTGAAATGACTTATGAGGACCTTCAAAAATACACGCTTGGGAATACAGAGGAAAAAATCCCATTATTTAAAGATGTTCTGGAACTTGTAGACGGAAAAGTCCCATTGCTGGTGGAGATCAAGCTACCCACTCTACGTACATACACTTGTCAGGCTGCGGATGCTCTGCTTCAGAATTATCGGGGACAGTACTGTATTGAATCCTTCAACCCTCTGGCTTTAAGATGGTATAAAAAACACCGCAAAGACGTAGTCCGGGGACAACTCTCTGCCAATTTGACCAAGCCTGTAACAGAAGCCGGATTTCTGCTGTCTTTTCTTGTAAAATATCTCCTTTTGAATTTTATCGGAAGGCCGGATTTTATTGCATACTGCTATACAGATACACAGAATGTGAGTTTTATCCTCAATAAATGTCTGTGGCATACCCCTACTTTTGCCTGGACTGTACGTTCCCAGGCCGTGCTGGAAAAGTACCGCAGTAAATTTGATTCTATCATTTTTGACGGTTTTATACCTGTTCATAAACATTCTGTTTAAAATATTAAACTAACATAAATTTCGTTGTTATCAGAATTTTCCTGTGCTATAATGGGGGCAGGTAAAGAGATGTGAGGTGAACTTATGAATTTTCTGAAAAAATACAGACATACTTTGGTAGTTCCCGTATATGGAATGCTTTATCTGCTGGCTTTCCAATATGTGGAACAGCGTACTGTACGTCCTCATATCATTCACATGAAGGTGGACGATTATATTCCGTTCTGTGAATATTTTATAATACCTTATTATTTATGGTTCCTTTTTATTGCAGCTACTGTATTTTATTTTGCTTTTATCAACAAAAATAAAAAAGAATACTGGCAGCTTGTTGTATCCTTGGGAATCGGTATGACCTTATTCATCATTATTTCTTTGATATTTCCCAACGGACAGGAGCTCCGTCCTTCCTTGTCAGGAGACGGTGTTTTTATAGAGCTGGTAAGGTATTTGTATAAAATAGATACACCTACCAATGTATTCCCCAGTATCCATGTTTTTAATACAATTGTCTGCTGCATCGCTGTTTTCCGGCATAAAGGCTTTCATTTCAAACGCTTAGTTCCGGCAGCTGCAGGTATTCTGGGAACATTAATCGTCCTGTCCACCGTTTTTCTCAAACAGCATACTCTGCTGGATGTAGCAGGAGCCATCGTCTTAAATGTTTTCTGCTATCAGCTTCTCTATAAGCCGAAAGCAGTCCAGGAAAAACAGCCGGCCAGAGTACGGGCTTGAGTAATGCAAGAGGGTTTTTAGACCCTTGGGGCAGTCGCCAAATGGGCCTGCAGGCATGTCCGCTTGGCTCGTTGCCCGCAGGAATAAAAAATACCGGAAGTCTTACCTGTTCTATACAGGAGACTTCCGGTATTTTTCAGTTAAATCCGTAAAATTTCTGTGCCAGTTTGTATATCGCCACAGAAAGATTCCTTCCGCTTCCACCCGGAAGGTTTACGCCTCTTCCTAAAATTCCCATACGCAATTTTCTGTAAATATGGATATCTGCATTCTTCAGATACTTCCAGAGTTCGTTTTTCTTTTCCAGATTTTCCTCTGTACCTGAGCGAATCAGCATAATCGAGGAAACTGTCATAATGATTTCCAGATACCGGAGCATATACCTCCGGATATTTTTTCCGATATCTTTTCTTCCCGCTATAGTATCAATCATTAACTTATTTACCCGAATCTGCTGATCGATCCGGCGGATCATCACGTCTTCATGGACAGACTGATCTTCTCTTCCGATAAAATACCGGTAGAAATTTACATCCATATAATACATGGTCCGTACACTTGGAAGAGGCTGGTATACAAAAAGATTGTCCACATAAAAAGTATGCTTTGGAAGCACCAGTTCGCATTCCCGGAGAAGTCCGGTCCGATAGATCACCGAATGCATAAGGATATATTTCCCCAGAGGCATTTTCCCCATTTCCTTCCAGGTGAAGATCCTGCCCTCAGGCATATATTTGGTATATTTCATGACCTTCTTCCGCTTGGCGCCCTGCTTTTCATAGACGAAATTGCTGATCATCATGTCCAGCACCTGAGGACCTCCGGTAATCTCCTGAAGCTTGTCCAGAATAGCATGATAAGCCTCGGCATTTACCCAGTCGTCACTGTCTACCACCTTGAAGTAAAGGCCTGTAGCATTCCGGATCCCGGTGTTCACCGCTTCCCCGTGGCCTCCGTTCTCCTGATGGATGGCCTTTACAATATTGGGGTATTTAGCGGCATATTCGTCAGCGATCTTCCCTGTATCATCCTTTGAGCCATCGTCTACAATAAGGATTTCCACCAGATCTCCGCCCTCTAAAAGAGAATCCACACAGTTTCTCATATATGCCTGTGAATTATAGCAGGGCACTGCAACCGATAACAATTTCATCTAAAAGTCCTCCTCAATATACTTTCTGTAAGCTGAAAAGGCAGACGGGATGGGATATTTCCCTTTTGATTCCTTTTTATCTGCAAAGATCAGCTCACCGATCTTTTTCTCCTCCGTAGAAGCTACTTTAATAAAATAGCCTTTCATCCTCCACTCCACATGGGAAAAGATGTGCTTTGCCTCTCCTGCGCCGGTAATATGGAGAGGTGTCAGACCCAGACTCTTCACATAAGAAAGAATCTCTTCTCTGGATCGGTATCCTTCCAGGTTGGGCAGCTCATAAAGGCCTGCCAGAAGGCCCTCTGACGGCCGTTTGTGAATGGCATACTCCTGGCCATTCTGAAGGATCAGCACCGTCCTTTCTTCTACCCGTCTGGTCTTTTTCGGCGCTTTATGTGGGTATTCTACCACTTTTTCATGGGCTTTTGCAAGGCAGAAGTCCCTTACCGGACAGACATCACATCTGGCCGGCCCATTTGGAACACATACGGTAGCTCCCAGCTCCATCAGACTCTGGTTAAACTCTCCCGGACGGTCTGCCGGCATGACCTTTTCCAACATATTCTCGATCTTTTTTCTGGTCCTCTGCCTTAAAATGTCTTCCTGTTCCTCCGTCAGTCTGGCGATCACCCTGAGAACATTTCCATCTACCGCCGGTTTCGGAATCTTATAGGCAATGGAGGCAATGGCGCCAGCCGTATAGCTGCCGATCCCGGGTAGAGCCAGGATTTTTTCGTAATCCCCCGGGATTTCCCCTCCATATTTCTCCACGATCTCCAGCGCCGCCTTCTGCATATTTTTGACCCGGTTGTAGTATCCCAGGCCTTCCCAAAGCTTCAAAAGCTTATCCTGGGGACACCTGGCCAGATCTTCGATTTCCGGAAGGACTTCCAGAAACCGGGCATAATATCCCTTTACTGCCTCCACTCGTGTCTGCTGGAGCATGATCTCTGATACCCACACATGATAAGGAGTGGGATCTGTCCTCCAGGGCAGCGCTCTTTTCTTTTCCTGATACCAGGAAAGCAGAGGTTCTACGATTTCTTCTAACATACGAACTCCTGATTATTTTCTACTAGTAAAACCCTAACAGGTTTTGACAAATTAATCAAGTCTTTTCTTACGATACAGTCATAGGCCAGGATTCTGACTCCTTCTTTCTCCGCCTCCCTGAGAGCCTGGCCGAATTCCGGGTGAGTGACATCATTAGGTGCGAAATATTTTACATTTTCCATCTGTATGACAAACATAATATATGCCTCATATCCATCCTTTATACACTGACATAACTCATGGATATGTTTCACGCCTCTTTGCGTAGGTGCATCGGGAAAATGTACCACTCCCTCCTCTTCCAGAGTCACTCCTTTTACCTCCATAAAGATTTTTCGATCCTTTGTTTCAATATAGAAATCGAATCTGGAATTCCCGTACACTGTCTCTCTTTTTATCAGAACGTCCTTTCCGAAAAGTTCCCCTTTCCTCAGCCATTCCTCCACTGCCTGATTAGGAGCCTGGGAGTCCATATTAATCAGCCGCTCTCCCTTTTTCACTGCGATGAGATCATACTTTGTCTTTCTGTTTGGGTTAGAACTTCTGCTCACAAAAACAGTGGTGCCGGGAACCAACAGCTCCCGGCATCTTCCTGTATTTTTTACATGACAGATTTCTTCCCTGCCCCGGATCTCCACATGAGCAATAAAACGGTTTGGCCGCTTCCTAAAGATTCCAGTCTCTACATTTTCGTATCTCATGGTTTTCTCCTGTCCTTATCTATCGTCTTCTGTCAATCCTTCATATATTTCTTTCACACTCTGAAAAATGTAATCCGGCTTTACTTCTCCATGACGGATATCTTCCATAGAGGCTTCGCCAGACAGCACGCAGATAGTATCAACTCCTGCTCTGGTTCCTGTTTTAATGTCCGTATAAAGCCGGTCTCCTACGATCACTGCTTCCACCGGTTTTTTCTTGCATTTCTTAAGCACGCAGTCTACCATAATAGGCTCCGGCTTTCCTATAAAAAATGGTTCCTTTCCTGTAGCATTTTTCAGCATGATACTCATAGAGCCGCAGTCCGGAATATAACCGAAGCTTACAGGACATACCAGATCCGGGTTGGTAGCCAGGTAAGCCACATCTTTTCCCAGCATGATACAGGTATTCCGGATTTTCTCTGAGGTATTTTCTGTATCAAATCCGATAAGAACAACCGTGGCCTTATCATCCACTTCTGTAACCACATCGATCCCTTCCTGTTTCAATTCCTCAACCAACGACCTCGTTCCCATGCAGTACACTCTCTGTCCCGGATAATTTTCCTTAATATACATGGCTGTTGCCTGACTGGAGGTATAAAAATTTTCATAATCTGCCTGGATTCCCATAGCTCTTACCTTCTCCACATAGTCTGCCACTGATCTTGAAGAATTATTGGTAATAAAAATATATTCTCCCCCTCTTCTCCTGATTTCTCTAAGAAAATCAAGAGTTCCTTCAAAAATCTCATTCTCATTATAAATGGTCCCGTCCATATCCAGAAGGTAAAGACTCTTCTCCTTCAGGCTGTCACTGTTTTTCCCCGTTATATCCTGCATAATCTCTCCTTACAGTCATGATCTGCTCCACTGCCTGCCCATGCATTTGATTTAAGCGGCAGAGATATTCTTCGTGGCTATGACAGAAACTCCCGTGCCGCACACGTCTTCTACAACCACGTCTCCGATGGACACCGGCGCCTGGATCTTCACATTCTTTAAAGCATTGGCACAGTCCATGATCTTTTCTTTTGGAATATCGGAGGCTGTCTTTACAGAGACTACAGGCAGAACACCTCCTGAAACTCTTACTGTAGAAGTTACGATCCTGGTAGGGTCTGTCACTTCCTTCTTTCCATAGGCCTCTCCCTTGGGACAGGTGTTTCCCTCAACCTTTACCACATCTCCATCCTTTAAGGTTACCGTCAGTCCGCAGCCTAAAGGACAGTTAATACAGATCAGTTCTCTTGTCTCTGTCATGATTCTTCCTCCACTTTCATCACAATTTTATCCAATCCTTCTGCCGCTGTCAAATCCGATTTTTTCAGCACCAACTGTTCCATCTCTCCCGGGGCCATCTTTTTTCTCTTTTTATGGACAATTCTCTCCTCCCCCCGGTATACACTGGCATAAACGTCTTTAAACACCCTTCCTACACGGAACCGTACGGTAACCGTATCTTCCATATGGTCCGGCCGGATCATCTGAGGAACGCTGTAGCGGATCCCTCCCTCTGTCTGGATCCTGATGACGGTCTCCTTATTCTCCCGGGCCTGATCCCGGTTCCAGTCCCGGATGTACTCTGCCCCATGGATCCCGGCTCTTCCGGCTTCCTCTGACACATAGTCCACCAGGTCATGGACATGGAGCACATTTCCGCAGGCAAAAACTCCTTCTACGCTGGTTTCCAGGCTCTCATTCACCACCGGACCTGATGTAACCGGAGAAAGCTGGGCTCCAAGCTTAGAGGACAGCTCGTTTTCTGGAATCAGTCCGCAGGACAGCAGAAGGGTATCACAAGAATAAAACTCTTCGGTTCCCGGGATCGGTTTTCTGTTTTCGTCTACCTGGGCAATGGTAATTCCCGTTACTCTTTCTTTTCCCTGGATATCGATCACTGTATGACTGAGTTTCAAAGGGATATTGAAATCTTCCAGACACTGGACAATATTTCTCTGAAGGCCGCCGGAATAGGGCATCAGTTCAGCCACCACCTTTACCTTAGCACCTTCCAGAGTCATTCTTCTGGCCATGATCAGACCAATATCTCCTGATCCCAGGATCACCACCTCCCTGCCGGGCATGTAGCCTTCCATATTTACCAGCCTCTGAGCAGTTCCCGCAGTATAGATGCCTGCCGGACGGTATCCCGGAATATTCAGGGCGCCTCTGGGACGTTCTCTGCAGCCCATGGCAAGGATCACTGCTTTCGCCCGGAGAAAGACCAGACCTTCTTCCCTGTTCATGATGGTTACGACCTTTTCCCTTCCATCCTGAGAAATATCCAGCACCATGGTATTCAGCTTGTAGGGAATGGCAAGTTCCATTGCCTGGTCAATATACCGCTGGGCATATTCCGGTCCTGTAAGCTCTTCCTTAAAGGTATGGAGGCCAAATCCGTTATGGATGCACTGGTTCAGGATGCCTCCCAGTTCATGATCTCTTTCCAGGATCACAAGATCCTCTACGCCGGCTTTCTTTGCCTGGATTCCTGCTGCAAGTCCTGCAGGGCCTCCCCCTATAATAATCAAATCATATGTATTCTTCATATCCGTGTCCCTTTCCCCTATCTTCTCTATTTTTCACCTACAAGCAGCTTCGAGTTTCCTCCTGCCTTTGTCAGGGTCAGAGGTGATTCTTTCAACTCTCTGGCAAGGATTTCCATTGTCCTTGGAGAACAGAAGCCAGCCTGACATCGTCCCATTCCCGCTCTGGTGCGCCTTTTCACTCCGTCCAGGGATCTGGCACCCAGGGGCCTGCGGATAGCATTTACGATCTCCCCTTCTGTCACAGTCTCGCATCTGCAGATCACATTTCCGTAAGCAGGATCTTCTGCGATCAACGCCTGTATTTCGTCAGGTGAAGCCTCTGCGACACATGGGATATCTTTTCTCCTGGAAATAAAGTTTTCTTTTTTTACAGCCTGCAGTTTTTCTGCGATCATCTCTGCCAGATATTCTCCGATAGCCGGCGCACTGGAAAGCCCAGGAGATTCAATTCCTGCAGCATTAAAGAATCCCGGCGCATCAGGGGATTCTCCCAGAACAAAGTCCTCATCCTTTTCCGTAGCACGCAGTCCTGCAAAGGAAGTGATCACCATTCTCAGAGGAACCTCACCTGCACTGAGTCTGGCCTGGGATGCCACCTTTTCCAGTCCCTGTGCTGTGGTATTTACGCCTTCTTTATCCTGGATATCCTCTGCTGTAGGACCTACCAGCAGATTTCCATGGACAGTAGGAGTGATCAGCACGCCTTTTCCCATTTTTGTAGGAAGCTGGAAAATGGTATGAGACACAAAATCCCCCACCTTTTTATCCAGAAGACAGTATTCCCCTTTCCTCGGTGTAATGGACAGCTTTCTTTCACTTACCTTATTATTCCATACATCTGCGTAAACTCCTGCAGCATTCACTACGCACTTTGTCTCAAACTCTCTATTTTCTGCAGTAATCCTGTATCCTTCTTCTATGGCCTCGATATCCTTTACCTGTGTATCAAAAGCGAACTCTACGCCGTTTACATTGGCGTTTTCCGCCATGGCGATAGTCAGCTTAAAGGGACATACGATCCCCCCTGTTGGAGCATAGAGCATAGCCTTTACCTCCGGGGACAGGTTCGGCTCCATTTCCCAGATCCGCTTTCCTGTAATGATCTCCAGACCTTCTACGCCGTTTTTCTCCCCTCTGGCTTTCAACTCCTCCAGTTTTGGAATATCTTTTTCCTGAAAACACAGCACCAAAGATCCATTCTGCCTATAGGGGAAGTCCAGTTCCTCTGACAAAGCCTTCATCTTTTGGCTTCCTCTCACATTCATAATGGCTTTCATAGAACCTGGCGCTGCGTCAAAGCCCGCATGGACGATGGCACTGTTTGCCTTAGAAGTGCCGCAGCACACGTCCTCCTCTCTTTCCAGAACCAGCACCTTCAGCTGGTATCTGGATAACTCTCTGGCCACAGCACATCCTGTTACTCCTGCGCCAATGATCACTACATCATACATATCTGCTTCTCCTTTCTTTACTCTCAGCATACAAATATCCATACAAGTATGTCCCCTTGGTTCATTGCCCGCAGAAATAAAAAAACAGCACAAATACGGGTGACTCTGATCACCTGTATCCGCACTGTCTCCATTCTCCTGCGTAAAATATTTATTTTACATAAACCACACCTTCTGGTTGGTAGTGGAAATCGAAATTGCCCCGGCTCCCAAGGCTCCCATAATGTCCTCTTTATCTGCGATCAATCCTCCGGCAATTACCGGCACCCTGCTCTGACGGCAGATCTTCTTAATGATCTTTGGCATAACTCCCGGCAGAACTTCGATCATATCCGGCCGGACATTTTCTGTCTGCTTCTCAATACTCTCAAAAGCAATAGAATCAATCACGAAAAAACGCATGATTGCAAACATTTCTTCTTCTCTGGCTTTTCGGATAATCGCCGGCTTTGTAGAGATAATACCGTCTGCGTGGGTAACCTGCTTGAGAAAGTCCACAGCGACCTCTTTGCTGCTCAATCCGGTAATAAGGTCCAGATGAATAATGACCACCTTTCCCGCTTTCTTCAAACGTCCGACGATTTCTCCGATATTACAGATATCTCCATATAAAACAAAGACCACCGGAATCTCCGATTCCAGACATTTCTCCATTCCTTCTTCATCTTTGACCGCTGCGATCACCGGACAGTCCTCAAAGATTTCTATCATCTTATGGTTCATTTCTGTCATTCCTTTGCTGTATATATCGGCCTTTCAGAGTCCGCTGTTCCCATCCTGCACCTTTCTCTGTCTGCAGCCTTTACGGAAAAAGACAAGACCATAAAGCCGTCTCTGCGGCTCTTGCTCTTGTCTCCAACTCTGGTTTTATTATACTACAGGGTATTTAGGGTTGCAAGTAAATTATCTGTAAAAACAGATAATGGGACAGCCTGCCTCCAGGTTCTCATAAAATCCTCCTGCAAAAGAAACCGGCAGATTAATGCAGCCATGAGATCCATTATACAGATAAATACTTCCGCCAAAATACCACCGCCAATCTGCATCGTGAAAACCAATCCCTCCGTTAAAAGGCATCCAATAATCCACAGGAGATTCATAATCATAGCTGCCATCGGGATTAGGCGCCGGCCGGAGTACCTGGTCTCTCTGCTTATATTTCAGATAATAAGTGCCTCCCGGCGTTCTCCTCTCATAATTGTAATAGGTTCCGGACACGAAATCTGAATCCATCAGCAGCTTTCCGTCTTTATAGTACCAAAGATGCTGCTGTGTAAGATCTACCTCCACATAGGTATTCCCTACGTCATTGGCCCCGTACACAACTCCTCTCTGGGCATATACCGGCTCCCGCTGAGTATTTGCGTGGTTCTGAATATCCTTCAGAAGCTGAAGGCTCTCTTCCTCCTGGTCGATCAGAAACCCGTAGTTTCCCCCTTCTACTGTCACATTTTCTCCCGTGGCAGTACTCTTGATTACCCTGTCCCGGCCCAGAGTATCATATTTTGCCGCCAGTTCTGCCGTATAGGCCCGGATATTCGCCATCAGTCCGTCAGGATTATCCACATAATTTCCTGCCTCATCATAAGTGAACCAGTCCTTCACCCGCATTCCATCCAAGACCTCCTGCTTATCTCCGAAAAGATAGGTCACGGTTACCGCCGCACAGCTGTTCCAGACTTCCTGTTGTTTTTTCAGCCTTTCATCATCCTGGAGAACAGCAGGAACCGCATATACCCCCTCCTCTTCTGCAGAAATCTTCTCTTTCCGTTCTTCTATCCCTGCCTTTACCCTTTCCAAAAACAGATTTTCATCGATCACCGTTCCCTGGGTCTCTTTTTTTATCACAAACTGATTATTTTCAAAAGCAATATAGGCATCCTTGGCCTGCGTCATATTCTCTTTTTTCATACTTGGAAAAGACAGCAGTTTTTCCCTGAGCTTTTCCTCGTCTACAGAAGCGCTGTGATCTGCAGGATAAGCCTCTCTCTTAAACAAACCTGTCGGCCAGAAAAAAGCATTCTGTTCCTCCAAAACAGCCTGGGCCGCATTTTCCGATTGATATGTATAGCCGATATCTTTTCCCTGGATTTCTTCTGTACTGTCCTTAAAAACAATCTCAACAGAATAATTTTCCACCTGGTCTTTTATGGCCTGCTCCGCTTCCTCTGCTGTCATATTTCCGCAGAGGACCGATCCGATCCTGGTCCCCTCAAATAACCTGTCGCTGTAATACCAGACTCCGCAGAAATAAACGATAGCCAGCACTCCGGCCGCAATACCTGAAAGGATATAAATTTTTTTCCTGTTCCATTTTTTTCCTTTAAACAGCCCTATATATTTTTCCTTTATCCGATTCAGGATTTTCTTTTCTATGTTTTCTGTATTTTGTTCTGTCTCTCTGACATCTTCTTCAGACGGTTTCTGTATTTCTACGGCTCCTCCTTCTTCTCTCTGCTTTCTGTAATCAGCTTCCCACAGGGGCTGCTCCTTTAAAGTTTCCTCCACAATCCGTTCCATAGCTCTCTCTATCTTCTCATCCATCAACAAAAACTCCTGCCTTTTTATCTATATAATGTCGAATTATAGTTCTTTTTATAAAAAAATAAAAATTTATAGATATTATAACATGCAAAATCTTCTTTTGAAGATGGTTTCATGAACTTCATAATATTTAAGATATTTGTTACAAAGTGTAATATCTTTTATATTTTCTTGTTAAAGAAATAAGCATAGGAACCCTTAACATTCCTATGCTTATCGAGAAGATTTGAGAACTTTATCCCCATCTATACTTAGCAAATCAAATCTTTGCCCTTTTTGCCCAGAAATGAACTGCAAAAGGTAAAGAAATTAATCCTAAACTGATTGGCACCGTAATCAGCAGATATGGCGACCAGATCCTTAATCCAAACAAGTGATATGTATTTGTCCGGAAAATATCTGTTGAACTCCCTACAAAAGGTATGAGATCCAGCAGTCTTTGCCCCCACAGGGGAAGAAACTGTGAAACTGCCATTGGCACAAAAATAATCGCCAGACTGATCAGAAGAGATATATAATTGGATTTTGTAAGCGCTGAACACAGCAAAACAATGCCTGTATATCCAAGCGCCGCCAGCAGAAGATAAATATATTCATATATTTCTGCCTGCAGTACATTCCAGGGAGCAGCCGCCAGGATTTTTATACACTGTATCGGCATATCCCATCCTTCTGTGCCTAAAAAGACAATTTGCAGAAAAACCGAACTGACCGTAATGATCCCATACAATTCTAAAGTAAACAGAACTGCAGCCATCACCTTAACACCGGCTATTTTCTTCCACCCGTTTTTTGTGGTTGCAATAAGAGCCTTGGTACGATCATGCCATTCCCCGCAAAACATAGGCGCAATCCCAATGGCAAGGAAAATCCCGAGGATCACTCCGCACTGGCTTACAAAATCTGCGGTGACAAAGGTCCATCCCTTTGTCCAGCGGTACTGTAAAGGAGTATCCACTTTTGTATACATATTCAGAAAATATTCCTTCTCTTCTCCTATCTGCCCGTTCATATCGAGGAAATTATCCAATGCCTTTTCACGCCGTTCTTCAAAACCCGTTAATTGTGAGGGATCCACATAGCTGAGCATGATATAGGGCTGATCGGCTTCTTCAAGTTCCGGCCAGAGTGTCTGGACCCATGCATTTAAGGCCTCCCAATCGGTCATTTCATACTCAGAAATATCATTAGATCCTGTCTTCTCCTGGTAGTCTCTGACCATCGACTGCAATATTTCATCTGTCAGGTCTCCTTCCCATTGTTTTGCATATTCCTGTTTTTTTCGGATATTCGAATAGCCATCAAAATGGTTGCCAAATGAACTGGTAAAATCATCTGCCGAACCAAATGTGAACCATTGGTAGGAAAGCAGGTCGCCAAAGATAATAATGTATAAAAAACAGAGCAAAACACCTATCTGAACGCTTCTTCCCCTCTCTGATCTCAACTTCTCTCGTTAAAAATTTCAGGCACAGGCGGAAGAGGTAAACAATTCTATATTAGCGGCAGCAGTACAAAATCTTATAATGATATCAATCATGAAGAAGTGAATATTTTAGAAAAAGATCTGGGCGTGATTTATCCACATTGAATAAATATGCTCCTTACCGCTTTTAAAGGAAACTTTATCCATACAAAAGGGATTACTGCAAAATTTTGATGTTTCTACAGCAATCCCCATCTCTTTAAAGTAAATCCTGAACAACTATCGCTAATTCCGAATAAATTCCAACCTGTATTTTCTGTCCGAAACTGTATTGTCCAGAATTAGAATCATCTGCCCCCTGGCAGCTTAGATTCTCCTATAAACTTCTTAATTATCCCCCTTTAACATCCCTGGCACAAAAGGGGGACTCATAAAGCTTTCCCCGGGTAAAATAATTATAAGAGCGGCATCCCCCGGCGCAGAGAGCGCCATATCTACATTCCCCTCATCTTCCTGTCAGAAATTCTGCCCGGAATTTCCGGTTATAGGCAAAAGCCTCCGGGGATTCCCAGATTTCCCGGAGTGTCTTTTCCCGAAGATTTCCCTCTATGAAAGAGTCCAGGTACAAGGACTCGCATCCCCGGACATTTCCTGCGCTGTCAATACCCACTGTGCTCAGTCCCGCCTTACATCCCAAAAAAGGTGCCTTTCCCTCTAAATTTCTCCGTATGAATCCCTCAGACTCTGTAAAATATCCGATATTATCTGCCACACCCAGGGCAAAAGGAGCCTGAAACATATGGCCCTCCACAAACTTCAGGACTTTTTTGAAGTTAAAATGGTAATCCATACCCCTGTCCACAGCATTCCCCATGGGAGAGCAGGCCTGAAGCTGCCAGGCACAGATAGACTTTGTCTTCAGTATTTGATAAAATTCTTCCAGACAGGAAATATTTTCCCTGTGAAGGGTTGTGATAACGGAAACTGCTATATCCTGGGCAGCCAAAATATCCAGAGCTTCAATCCCCCGGCGAAAACTTCCCCTCTGTCGGTACCGATCATGAATCTCTTCTGTGCCATCTAGAGAAATGGCGACGGATTCTATCCCCATTGTCTTTATTTTTTTTGCCAATTCCAGGGAAAAGAAATATCCGTTTGTTATAATAGCCACCTCCATTCCCCGGCTTATCAGTCTTTTTACAATAATATCCCAATCCCGGCGCATAAAGACTTCTCCCCCTATGAGGGATACTCTCCTGCACCCAAGCTGGGACAACTGATCTGCCACATCTAAACATTCCTCTGTGCTAAGTTCCTTTTCCCTGGCCTTTCCACCCCTGGAACCACAATATTCACAGGAAAAGCAACAGGCCAAGGTAATTTCCCACACACAATTTTCCAAAGAATAAGCCGCTCCCATTACTTCATCCCATCCTCATTTTTGAACAGTCTTGAAAAAAATCCCCGTTTCTTCTTAGACACATTCGGGGCGGCATATACGCAGGATATGTTAGGGATCTCATATTTCTTCAGCACGTCCTCAGTGAGAAAACTGACCTTGCAGTTGGGACATATGGTGGTGTCCTTTTCCCTGTCCACCACTATTTTGCTGCCGCATCTTGGACAATTCACTTGTATTATATTCTCCATATTTCATCCTCTCCTTTGCAGGCTATGCTCCTTTTCCCGGAAGGTACGGATTTCCCTTTTCTCCAGGATATCTCTTTCTCCGCCTCCATGGGAATTTGGTGAAACACTCTTCTCATTTTATATAGCTAATCACTTTTCTTTGAAATAAAAAAAGCCTTTATTTTAAAGGCTTCTACAGGGGATGAGGGATTCGAACCCCCATCGACGGTTTTGGAGACCGGTGCTCTACCATTGAACTAATCCCCTATCCAATATAAACAATTGTTTATATAAAAGAAGGTCTGTACCTTCAAAACCACACATGTAAAACTGTTTATCCAACTTTTGCCGCTTTACTTAGGTATTGGCCCCGTCCGCTTAGCAATCGGCCACTCATAGACCTGCGGTCTATTTCGTGTCCTTTGCTCCGCAAATGACTTCGTTCCGTCTTCCTCATCCGGGAATGCAAGCATTCCCGTCTGTTCCAGACTTCCCTTCGCCGCTCCCTAAGCTATTAGGTCAAGCCCTCGACCGATTAGTAGCAGTCAGCTCCATACATTGCTGCACT